>JABLXC010000048.1 GCA_013178185.1 Anaerolineae bacterium
GGGTCATGATTTGTAGACGATAGATTTCTCTTTCGCTCATGGTGTGTAGTTTGTCCACTTCTCTGTCCCTTTCGTATGGGGACATTTTAACTTTGGTAAAAGGGGACATTTCTACTTTGGCTTAACACGAAACCTTGACGCGTCTCCACGGCTGTATTACAATGATTGCACTTTGATGCGGGGTAGAGCAGCGGTAGCTCGTCGGGCTCATAACCCGGAGGTCAGTGGTTCGAATCCACTCCCCGCTACTAGAGTCAAACCAGAGTCCGTCGGGCTCTGGTTTTTCGTTAGCCTGGCGCACAGCGGTAGACATTTTTCCAAAATTGGAGGAATTTCTTATGAACCGCAGTTCGCCGGGTACGTCAAAATCAAAAGTTTCACTTTCCTTAGCCAAAGCCATCGACGGCTTCCTTAAATTCAAGACAGCAGAGGGATTAAGCCAACGCACAATTACCTCCTATGAGTTTACTCTTGGTCATTGGTTGAAATACATTGGAGACCGAGAGGTGTCGGAAATTCAATCTTCCGACCTGACCGGCTACATGGCCTGGTTGCGAACCGAGTATAAACCGCGACGTTGGAACGGTAGCTCCGAGCCGTTGTCCGCCAAATCCATCCGGAATGTGTGGGTAACATTCCGATCCTTTTTTGGATGGCTGCAGGTGGAGTTCAAATTTCCCAATCCCGCAAAAGAAATTACAGCGCCCAAGTTTCAAAAACATCCTGTTGAAACATTTACAAAAGAGGATGTGGAAAAACTTCTCAAGGCTTGCGTTTACTCGCGAGAATCGCAGACTGAAGAAAGGAAGAAGTTTGTGATGCGCCGTCCGAGCGCTAACCGTGACCAGGCAATTGTTCTGATGCTGCTGGACACTGGACTGCGCGCGACTGAGTTGTGTTCGTTGATCATCAACGATGTCGATCTCAAGACTGGAAAGGTCACCATTCGCCACGGAGTGGCTGGTGGCGCGAAAGGCGGAAAAGGTCGTACCGTTTACCTGGGTAAAGTCGCTCGAAAATCGGTCTGGCGTTATCTTGCCAGCCGTGAAGATGGGGACGATGCCGACGCCCCCCTCTTCATCAGCCACGCGGATCGGGCGTTTAACAAGGATAGCTTGCGTGTCTTGATCAATCGGTTGGGAGACCGGGCAGAAATCAAGAAGGCTTATCCTCATAAATTCAGGCATACTTTTGCCATTACCTACCTGCGTTCTGGAGGAGATGTTTTTACCCTCCAATCGCTCCTGGGTCATGGATCGCTTGATATGGTTCGCCACTATGCCCAGATAGCCGAAGTGGATGTGGAGCAAGCGCATCGCAAAGCCAGTCCAGCTGATAACATGCGTCTGTAACCAAGTTGTCTTCATTGAGCCAACTTTCCTGCGATAAACATCAATGCCTTTTTCTGGCTTTCGCGATCAAGCTTATTAAGGAAGACCTCAAGCTCATCACCCGGTGTGGACATCGCCTTCCCTGACAGACCTGCAATTCGCTCTTGAACATCAGAAGATAACATGGGAGCGTATGTACTGTCAGTGATCTCGATACTTTCGTGCATCAGGTTCATGGAGACTGCTTTGTAATCCGCCATGGTCTTGGCATGAAGTAGCCCGTAGACGGCGTGTCCATGCCGGAATTTGTGAGGGGATTTGAACTCAAGGTTTGCAATGGAGAACAACAACTCCAGACGTTTTTGAAGAGCCTGAGATCGCGTCTTTCCAGGTTCATCCTGTGAAAGAAACTGATCCCCCCAGGAATGCGCGATCGGTGCATACCAGGGACTTGAGCCCGGAAGGGACTTTCGAACGAATTCATCCCATTGGCGGACCGGCGCCAGAATTTCAGGAATGTTCAATAGAAAAGTAGTCGCCTTCTTTCCATTCTTGGTATGAACGCCCAGTTCTGGCCATTGGCGAAGTCTCAGGTTTTCAAGATCTACAGCCTCGATAGGTAATGTGGTAAAAGCACTGGCACGCATGCCTGAAAGGAAGAGCATGGCAGCAGCTGCTTTATCGCGTAATAAGGCCAGGCTATCTTCGGGAACAGGGGTAGTGATTAATTTCTGGATTTCATCCAGAGAAACAAAAACGTGCTCTGAAGAAGTTTGTGGGAGGCGTGGTCTCCGTAAAGTATCAATCCATGAAATTGGAAGGTTGCTCATTTCGCGAGGATATGTAACCTTTGCCCAACGAAAAAAGCGTTTACTTGAGTCAATAATCTTCTTTTGGGATGCGCTGGCCAGGGTTCCTTTTCCTTCCTTGCCTGGTAATGAAGCCAGATAGGACGGCAAGGTCGGGCGAATCGTCTGCACCTGGCGGAAATTCTGATCATCCGCCCAAAGCAGTAGATGACGCAAATAAAAGCGATAGCGTTCAACGGAGGCCTGGTTCAACTGTAGAACTTCCTTGAGGTACTTGAGATGTTCTTTGACTTTAAGATAGTTCTGGCGTTCGATCACGATGGGCTCCACGATTGATAACGGCTCCACAGTTTGCACAGGTGCCTTTGATTAGGACAAGGTTTCCCTTGATTGGTTGAACCTGAGGAGAAAGTAATTTGGATACCTGGTTACAACGCAAACAAAAGGCTTCATCTTCATTTAATCTATTCAGTTTTTTGGTTTTGCGTTGATTGTTGACCCATCTGGCGAACTCTTCCCCATTAATCCAGATCCGATTGCGATTGTCTCTTTGGTGGGGAACATCTATTTGTAACCAATCCCGCAATGTGCTTTCAGCAATATCCAGTTCTTCACAAATTTCGCGCGGGGTATACAACATCGGCAATAACCCTGGTGCTTTGATGATGACGTTATGAGGTAATTTAGTCCGGTGAACTCTTTCTTCCATCCAACGATACTCCTAATTGAATTTGGCTTTAGCCAATACGATGGTCTAATTCCATCGTTACTTTTTGCATGCTCTGGTCAATAAGCTGTCGTAACATGATCATTCTGGAAATAAGATCTGGATTTTTCTGATTGTTACCCTTGCCTGTAAGGATTTTTAGGATTGAATCCGTTAATTCTAAGGTAAGCATTTGCTCTTTTGCGTCATTCTTGTTCGTAGAAGAACCACTGATCAGATTAAAGATGTTTTCATCAGTTTCACCCATTTCTGAATCAAGATCGCCATCAATATCAAGCATCGAGCGGAGTTCAAAAAATTGATTCTCAATATCAAGCAATAACCGTTGAATATCCTTGATCCTTTTCACTGCCTTTGGTTGGCATAATATTGATGGCTCAATATCAGATAATTGACAGGCATACTCAGAAAGACGAACAAAATCTTCCTGAATACTTTCAATTTGCGAGAATGTTTTTGAAAATGAACATTTAGATTTACAAATCATGAGACACCTTTCACTGCGAATTTACGAGTAGGATAACACCCAGGTTGGGCTACCTCAATCTATTAATTTCGATAGGGTTATCGCCCTGATACCTATCGAAATTGATATATAGATTTTTCTCTCTTCTACTTGCACAATAAGATAATCTCGCCTATAATTTCACTGAACACTTGTTCTAAAATAGACTATCAAATTTTCTATTGTTACCTCCCTTGCGCATACGACTCTAGAATGACCAACTCCCTCTTATACATTCAACTACAAGGTCCTCTCTGGATAGATGCATGCGTGTTCAGGGGGGATCGATGTATTTTGTGTCATTTTTTCAGGTCAACATAGGGGAGGATTCCTTCGATGCCATCCATCGTGGTTTTCAATGATGAAGGGTCTGTTCTTTACCAAAATGTGGTCGAAGACGTTCAGGATTTGGTGAAGATCATCCGGGATGGCAGAAATGTGCCTGGTTACGCGGTAGAGGATTGCCCTGAAGTGCGCGTAAATGGTTTGATTGTTCTTGCAGGTCAGTCACCCAAACCGAAAAGAAAAGCGCCGGCATTATCCGAGCGGCAGATCAGCGTTTTACAACTACTGGCAAGGGCATATTCGCCAGAACAAATAGCGTTAAAACTAGGGTTAACCGAAGCGACCATTCGATTACATATCAGTGCTTTGAAAAAGAAATTTGGCACAGATAGCCGTGACCAGATGATGGCGATGGCGGGCCAATTAGGATTGTGTGATCCATTTGAAACAAGCCAAGTCCATGATCAACAGGAGGATCAGGCACGGTAAAGATGATCTGATGAAATGAAGGGGGATTCGTTGTCAGATTGGAGAAAATATTATATGATTAGAGGCGAACATATTTTTCATATTCCACATCGTAATCCTTGAAAAGTAAAGCCACATGTCCAACTTTCCGGCCTGGTTTAACAGAGCGTACAAACGATGGAGCCGATCCCAGGCGGGAGAGGAAGATTTCTTAGCCTTTTGCGATCTGTTAGGCTATCCACCTTCCAAGGTATTAGGTTGGCTGCACGGTGAGTTTTTACCTGAGGGGTCAGAAATTCTGAGCATTGCGGGGACACTCGGAATTGATGTTTACAGAGTATTAGATCGTCCGAAACCTGAGCCTGAGTTACTGAAACTATACAAGCAATTTTCACACTTACAAGGACAGGATCGCTCCAGGTTAGTGTTAGCCATTTTCGAGGTTGAAAGACTTCTAAAGGAAGGTAACATTTCAACCAGTTCTCCAGAGGCTACAGAATTAATAAAGAATGTGTTTGAAAAATACGGATTAAACAAGTAATTACATCTTAAGTATGTTTCAGTAAACGACAAAACGCTCAAAAACAAACTAAAGGGCGTTTTTTCATTTCTCTTTTTCCTTGCGATGCTATAATAATCTCAAGTAACTGTGTTCAAACAAAATACTTGGGAGGCTCTGATGGACTCCGAATTCCTAACGGCAGAGGAAGTAGCTGAATATTTACGGCTCCCACTATCGACTGTTTATAAATTAGTGCAAGATAAAAAATTGCCTGGGTTTAAAGTCGGTAAACATTGGCGATTTCGAAAGGATTCAATCGAAAAATGGATTAATGACCAGGAAAGAAAAAATGTCCTTTCCGAAGAAGTAAAGTATGGTAATGAGAGGTAGTGAGCAAGACAGGAGAATTATTGAAGCATTTTAGAGTATTTTTATTGTCGATTATGCTGTCGAAGTCAACTTACAAGACTAGGATCTATTTGATAGGATCGGGATCTGAATGGCGCAAATAAATTCATTGCAACCAGGTGATATTGTTTCCGGACTTGAACCTAACGAACACGTTGAGATTCAAAAAGTTGTGCCGTTCGGAAACAAAACACTAATAGAAGGCGTTGGCGTTACATCACGCCGCCTAGTCAAAAGACCATTGAATACCGAAGAGTTTGAAAAATTGGTCAAAATTCGCGGGACCGATTATGCATTTAACGGTGATGCGAAAGCATTTATGCTTGGCGTTGAAGCTCAGCGCATTCGGATCGCCTACCAATTCGATCCCTTATTCGCAGTAAATTCGAGTGTTGTCGATGTCCTTCCTCACCAGGTGGAAGCGGTTTACCGTTACCTCTTACCGCTTCCCCGGATTCGATTCCTATTAGCAGACGATACCGGCGCCGGCAAAACCATCATGACGGGTTTGCTTATTAAGGAGCTCTTGTTTCGCGGTGTGCTCAGCAAGGTTTTAATCATCACGCCTGGTGGATTGACCCGCCAATGGCAAGATGAAATGCAGGATAAATTCGGATTGTTTTTCCGGCTAATCAATCGCGCTTCTTTTGAGGCTGAGCCAGGTCAGTTTGCAAGATCGGAGGAAGGCTACTTCATCACATCAATAGATTTCATATCCCGACATGAAGGCTGCTTGAATGCTGCCCGAGAAACGCAATGGGATATGGTGGTATTTGATGAGGCACACAAGTTGTCTGCTTACGAATATGGCTCCAAGGTGGATCGGAGCGCGAGGTATCACGTTGCGGAGGAACTCTCGCCGCACACTGACCACCTCCTTTTCCTGACAGCAACCCCCCACCGCGGACGAAGAGATACTTTTCGCCGATTGTTAATGCTTCTTGATGAAGATCTTTTTCAAAAAGATGAACTGGTCACTAAGCGTATCCATGATGCGGTGGCCACATTCTCTGCAGCTGGTGCCCAGGATGATGAGCTAGCAATTACCAATGCTCGCAATCGTTTCTTCTTACGGCGTCTTAAGGAAGAAATGGTTGATTGGGACAACCATCAACTTTTCAAACCACGCCATACAAAAACAGTCGGTTATGAACTAACTGCAGAAGAACTAGAATTATATAATGCTGTAACAAAATATGTTCGCTCGCGGCGGAAAGAAGCAAAAACTAAACGAAATCGCCAGGTCGAATTAACACTGATGGTAATGCAGCGCCGTCTGGCAAGTAGTATTTATGCTATTACGCGTACACTTCAAAACCGTTTAAAAGCTCTTGATGAAGTCTTGAAGATTCTCCGTGACACATCGCATAATCTTGCAGAGCGAAAGCGTTTACTGAATCAGCGCGATAACGACTTACCCGAAGATCTTGCAGAATACGAAGATCTGGATGAAACCCAGAGGGAAGATGTTGATAAAAGAATCTTCCGCCAGGTCTTGAGTGATGATCCGGCGGAAGTCGAAAAGGAGAGGGAAGAAGTTGCAGGCTTACTCCGACTTGCTGAGTCTCTACGCAATCATCCGGAGGCAAAATTTTCAGAGCTACTTGAAGTATTAGATGATTCAGATGTGATTCGACGGGAGGATGAAAAGTTAGTCATCTTCACAGAACACAAAGATACTTTGGATAATCTTACCGACCGATTGACGCGCATGGGATACCATGTAACCATTATCCACGGTGGAATGGATGTGGAAATGCGCAAACAAGCCCAAAGGGAATTCCGCACTCGGTCAAAAATTATGATCGCAACCGATGCGGCCGGTGAGGGAATCAACCTGCAATACTGTCGCTTTTTAATCAACTGGGATATCCCTTGGAACCCAAACCGGTTGGAACAACGAATGGGACGTATTCACCGCTATGGGCAGAAAGATGAAGTTTGGGTTTATAACCTGGTCGCCAGTAATACACGTGAAGGCTCGGTGCTTGAGAAAGTTCTGAAAAAGATGGACATAATGCGAGAGCAAATGGGAGACGACCGGGTATACGACGTGGTGGATGAATTGCTTGAAGAGGTCCCCTTACTCCAATTGTTGGAGAACTCGATCGATTCCGAGACTGCGGCAAATGCTGTATCCACGGTAGAGAGTCAATTAGACAGCGGTTTAGAAAAACGAGCACAGGATTTGGTGGCATTGCAGAAAAAGCAATCGCTGGCATCCAGGTTGGATTTGCGAGAAGCGCGTCGTTTACGAGACACATCAGATGAGCGTAGACTGCAGCCATTATTCATTCAACGCTTCTTTATGACAGCTTATACTGAAGCTGGCGGCACAATCAACCCTGACCACACTTTTCCTGTTTTTCACCTTGGACGCACTCCATCGGGGTTGATGGATGTTGCTCGCTCGCTTCACTTGCCAATCTCTGATAAGCTCGATTTTCCTATCGTTTTTGATAAAGAACTGGTCAGCATTGCCAGCAAAGTGCGTGTACCAGAAGGGACCCGGTTGTTAGGCCCAGGGCATCCTTTATTTGAGGCATTAATAGAATGGGCAATCCGCCGAGCACGCGATTCGTTCACCCGTGGTGTAACCCTTGTAGATCCAAATATCGGCCAACCACAACGAATCTGGCTAATGCGTTCGAGTATTGAAGATGGACGATTGGAAGAAAAAAGACGTCTCGCCCATCAAGAGCTTAATCTGGTGGTCGCTGACCATCTAGGTCTGCGGGCGACTTCACCAGCCAATATCCTTAATTTCACTGTCCCGGACTTTGATTTTGAACTTCCTGCTATCCCACAACACAGCAACGAAGAAATTCAAATGTGGACGTATGAAAACCAGACCGAAAAACAATTAAAGAGAGTTATTCAGCAGCGCGAGATGGAGTGTGAATTACGCAGATCTTACCTGGAAACAACTTTTACAGATCTGATCCTGGATTTGCAGGAAAAACTCAATGAATATCAGCAGCTCCAATTATACGGCGAGGATGATCCTGAAGAACGCCAGAAACTGGAACAGCGTATTCAACAACTCAAAGATCGCAAAAAAATCCGTCTCGATGAATTGGGACAAATGCTGAGATTATCATCCAATCTACCTGATATTGTTGCCAGTGGGATTGTCTTACCCGCTCCAACGGCTGTGTTAGAGCCAGATGAAACCGAGCAACACCAGGGTGTGCCAATGCGGCGCGATGATGAGGTAGAACAAATCGCGATGAACGTAGTAATGCAGTATGAGAAGCGGCGCGGGTGGACGCCTTATGATGTTTCACAGGATGGCGAACATTACGATATTCGTTCTGAATCTCCAACCTCTGAGGTACGATACATCGAGGTAAAAGGTCGTGCGGCAAGTGGCGCGATCATTCTCACTAGTCCTGAGATGGATAAGCTGAAACAATTGGGAGCCCGCGCTTACTTGTATATTGTCACGTATTGCCGCGGAGAGCGTCCGAGACTGCGTATTATCAATGATCCGATGCGTTTCCTTTCGCCAGAAATGCTCTTCCGTCAGATTCAGTATTTGGTTCAAGAAAATGATTGGTCAAGATTTGGCGAACATACAGAGATATAGGGGGATTTATGGATCAGGCAGCAGTACGCAGATGGGATGAGGGTTTAGATGGAACTCCAAGACGAATCGCTGAAACAGCGGATTCTCCATTAAGAGTCCTGGCTGGCCCTGGTACCGGAAAATCATATGCACTAATGCGCCGGGTTGCTCGTTTATTGCAAGATAGGACAGTGCCCAATCGAATCCTAGTCTGTACTTTTACTCGAACAGCAGCGCAGGATTTGCGTAAGGATCTAGGAAATATCGGCATGCCTGAAGCCGAAGAGGTAATTGCAGGAACAATCCACTCTATTTGCTTTAGCATTTTATCCAGAAATCATGTATTGCCCATTACAGGTCGAGTTCCTCGCCCACTGCTCAAGTATGAAGAGCGGTTCCTGATCGAAGATCTAAATCATCAAGAATTTGGTGGAATTCGTGCAATTAATGAGCGCTTATCGGCATTTAATTCCGCCTGGGCGCGAAGGCAGCATGAAGAACCAGGTTGGCCTTTGGAACAACAAGACCGCATTTTTCAAGCTGAATTGCTTCGGTGGCTTCAATTCCATCAGGCTATGCTCATTGGAGAACTTGTTCCTGAGACATTACACTTTTTATTAAACAATCCCTTGGCTGATGAACGAACCTTGTTTGATCATGTTCTTGTAGATGAATACCAGGACCTCAATCGCGCCGAACAGGATTTGGTTCAATTACTGGCCGAGAACGGTACCCTGACCATTGTTGGGGACGAGGATCAATCGATTTATTCCTTCAAGTACGCTCACCCGGAAGGAATTGCCGAATTTACGGAACGGCACCCTGAAACGCATGATGAATCTCTAGATGATTGCCGCAGATGCCCACAGTTGGTTGTGGAGATGGCAAACTCGTTGATCGTAAACAATCGCAACCGAACCGGACGAGCATTAAACCCATTGCTTGATAGACCTAAGGGAGATATTTATCTGGTGCAATGGGATAACCTCAACCATGAAGCAGATGGAATAGCTCAATTTATTGTTCACCATGTTCAGCGCCAAAATGTTCGACCTGGTCAGATTCTCGTACTGGCTCCCAGGCAAAAATTGGGCAAGCCGATTTGTGATTCCCTTTTACGACTTGGAATACCCTCCCAGAGTTTCTATCAGGATTCCAGTTTAGATGGCAATTCACACGACGAGCAAGAATCCGCTTCTCAACGAAGTCTTTCCGTATTAGCACTGCTCGCCAACCCAGAGGACCGGGTTGCGTTGCGATGTTATTGTGGTTATGGGCATCGTACTCTTAATTATGCTGGATGGAACGCGCTGCGGAATCATTGTCAGGCTTCGGGGGATTCGCCCATGGCTGCTCTCGAAGCGCAATTTAATGGCGCCTTGCAGATACCCCATCTGGATGGAATTGTCGAAAGATATCAATTGCTTAGAGAGCAATTAGGTTTATTAGCCACCTTGCAAGGCCAGGAACTGGTTGATACACTTTTCTCTCCCGATCTGACCTGGACTGAGTTGTTCCGTAACATTGCGGCGACTCTACGACCTGAGGATCTGGTACCTGTAAAGTTATTTGAAAGCATCCGCACGAATTTAACGCAGCCTGAATTACCAACCGATGTTGATTTTGTACGGGTAATGAGCCTGTATAAATCTAAGGGTTTGACCGCTGACATGGTCATCATTACTGGGTTAATCCAGGGGTTGATACCTACTCCTGCGGATGCGGATCTACCCTTTAATGACCAGCGAGCCTTTGATGAGGAGCAGCGTCGGCTGTTCTATGTGGGAATCACACGAACTCGACAAACGTTAGTGCTTTCAAGTTTCAGGCACATGGATGCTGCTCTGGCTCACCAATTACAAGTGCCATTGCCGGCACGTAGGCGCCGTGTGATCAATACCATTACATCTCCATTCATTAACGAGCTTGGTCCAAATTGCCCCCGCCCAATGAGTGGTCAACAATTTCTTCAAATGTTAGGATAACGATCTATGAACTCTAACTGTCCCCGTCTTATTGAAGTTGCCCTGCCCATTCGCGAAATTTCCGCTGAAAGCGTAAGAGATAAAAATATCCATCATGCGCATATTTCTCATTTGCATATCTGGTGGGCGAGACGCCCTTTGGCTGCTTCACGTGCAATTGTGTTTGCTTCATTAATTCCTGATCCAGATCACGAGAATTGTCCCGAAAACTTTCGCGAAGCAGTGATCCGTCTATTAAAGAATGAGGTTCCCAAAGAACTAAAGGGATACTGGCGGGGAAGGGTATACCACAATGATCCAGATCCTTATTTGCCATCCGGGGATCTTCCAGATACTCCACGGAATCGACTATTAGCCTTCATTGCAAAATGGTCTCCTGAAAAAATCAACTATGAAAAGGGGAAGAGTGATAAGTCTCCTTCAGTTGGAGAGATTTTGGATGATCGCAGTCTTGTGAAATGGGAAACATCCGATCCTTTAAATGTTCAAGGAAGGATTGTTCTAACAATCGCAGAGCAATTAATCAAAATTGCAAATAACGGAATTCCATCTATTTTTGATCCGTTTTCTGGTGGAGGTGCAATTCCTCTTGAAGCCATGCGACTTGGAGCAAAAGCGATTGCGAATGATTACAATCCAGTAGCATTTACGCTTTTGAAAGCAACTATCGAATATCCCAAAATCTACGGGGTACCAGGCACAAGATTCACGGGGATCTCGCCAACCACACAACACTTTATGCAAGAAAAAAGTGTGGAAAACGTTTTAACATATGACTTAGAATACTGGGCAAATTGGATACTATCTGAGGCCTCAAAACGTCTTTCAAAATATTATCCGAGCGGTAGAGATAAACGTCCAATCATCGGATATCTTTGGGCAAGAAACGCTCCATGTTCCAACCCGGCATGTAAAACCAATATTCCTCTACTAAAGACCTTTATGCTTGCAACTAAGCCAGATAGGCGCACTGCTTTGGAAATGCTTATCTCAAATGGAAAAATTTCCTTTGAGATAATAAAGGGTAAGCAAATTGTGCAAGAAGAAGGCACATTAGTTAGTAACGGCGTACGCTGCCCGGTTTGTCACCAGATCACACCAACCGAAGATATTAAGAGAGCAACTTTTGAAGGAACTTCTGGTGAGCAAATCGTAGCCGTCATTGTTGAGGGACCGAAAGGTAAAGATTATAGAGCTGTTGAACTTACGGATATTGAAGCCTTTGAAAAAGCGAGACTCGAAGCACGTGGAGTAGAAATACCCAGTGAGCCAATGCCAGATAGCCCAGATACTGTCGCTGGTCGTGGGTGGAATTTTAAACGATGGGGAGATCTTTTCAACCCTCGTCAATTACTGGTTATCCAAACCTTTATTGAAATCATGCAAGAAGCGGTAGCAAAGATTCAAGAACAATATGAGAAGGATTACGCAGAGGCATTAGCGGTATATCTAGGCCTGTGGATTGACCGGATGGCTTCATTCAGCAATAATGTGTGTCGATGGTATGGAAGTGCCGAAATAAGTAAAACACCTTTTGGTGGGCAGGCGATTCCGATGATGTACGATTATCCAGAGGTAAATCCTTTCGCCGATAGTTCTGGTACGCCTTCCACACAGCTTAAGTATATGCTTGGTGTCATCGACCATGAGTCTACTTTCGGCTATAGAACATTTCCCATGCCAAAAATTACCTGTGGTGATAGTTCGAAAATCAATCTGCCTACCGGTAGCGTCAATGTGGTCGTGACCGACCCACCTTATTTTGACGCAATTGCGTATGCAGATTTATCAGATTTCTTCTATGTATGGTTGAAGCGAAGCATCGGTAGCCACTTTCCTAATGAATACATGACGCCGCTCACGCCAAAAACGGGAGAAGCAACGGCGTTAAAACATCATCATGAGGGGAACGCCAGCAAAGCTCGTGACCACTTTACAGAGAAATTAACAGAATGTATCAAAGAGGCACGTCGAGTTTGTTCTGAGGATGGTATTTTATCCATTATGTTCGCACATCAATCCACAGAAGCATGGACAGCCTTGGTAAATACACTTTTCGAAGCAGACTTAACAATCACTGCCACTTATCCAATAGAAACCGAAATGAAATCCACAGCTTTTGCTTTGGATACCGCTTCTCTTGAGTCATCTATTACTGTTGTCTGCCGACCAAGAGTGAAAGAGAATGTAGCGTCCTTCAAGAATATTCGTGGAGAAATCGAGAAAACTGTCACCAGTAATGTCAAGCGTTTTTGGAGTTACGGCTTTCGTGGAGCAGATCTGATAGTCGCTTGTTACGGGCCAGCAGTCGGTGTTTTCGGCCGATATGAACGAGTGGAAAAGGCAGATGGCTCGGTCGTTTCAGTTATTGATTTATTGGAACTGGTCCGCGAATTAGCATTAAAGGCTATTGCAGGGGAATTCGATGGCGATGGGCTCTCAAGGCTTTATTTTATCTGGCTCAATCTTTATGGGGTAAATGAACAATCTTGGGATGATGCCAGACTTGTTATCCAGATTGGTAGCGAAGGCGAAGATGCAATGGAAGTAGCCAGAAGAAATGGCTTGTTTGTGATTGAGGGTCCAAAATGTCGTTTAGCTCTATTGCGTGACCGTTCCGATCATCGGCATTTAGGCGAAGATGCAGCATCCCCGCTGATCGACCAACTGCACCAGGCTATGCGGCTATGGAAACAGGAGCGACGCTCGGAACTGGTGCAGTACTTGAAAACCAACAACATCGCAGAACATGAACCCTTCTGGAAATTGGCGCAGGCGTTGTTTGAAGTCCTGCCGCGCGGCGAAGAAGATTGGAAGCTGATCAGCGCTCTACTGGGCGAGCGGGAAACACTTAAACAGGAAGTACGTCAGGCTGAACCGCCCAAAGGTCCAGAGCAATTATCATTGATCTGATCTAATCGAATTGGCTGAAGGAGTAATAAACATGCCCGAAACATTATCACCCTGGTATGCAATCGCAACCCCCCATGAGGATATTCAGAAAGGCCGTCTGTCCGAGGCCGTTTTTGCCGCCAACCTCTGGGAAGTTACCCAGAATACAGCGCCAGATATTTATTGTGATGCCGAAGCGTTTTTTGCGAAAACCTATTTAACCCACGGTCTTACCACCATTTTAAGCAAGGTCAGTCGTGCGATATCCGGCGGCGCTGAAGCCGGCGACCGAATTATCAGCCTGCAAACCTCGTTTGGTGGTGGCAAAACCCACGTTCTGGTAGCGCTTTGGCACCTGGCACGCAGCAGTGAGATTTTGCGCGCTTCTTCCCAATGCGCAGATTTGCGCCGGGCGTTGAAAGATGAGATACCGCAACGGGTTCGATCCATTGCTGTTTTCACCAACCAGACCTGTGATGCCACCCAGGGTCGGCAGACCCCGGAGGGAATTCGTACACGGACTTTGTGGGGTGAATTGGCTTACCAGCTTGGCGGAGTTGAGCTTTACCGTGAGATCGAAGCCAATGATCAGGCACGCACCTGTCCGCAGGGGTTGTTTGAATCCATTTTGCGAAAATCTGCACCTTGCCTGATCTTGTTAGATGAACTGGCAGATTACTGCGTTGGCGCTGCCGGCGTGCAGGTAGGATCGGGTACGTTGGCGGATCAAACCATTTCGTTTGCGCAGCAGCTTTGCCAGGCGGTATCCAATGTTCCTGGCGCAGCTCTGGTTGCTACGCTACCCGCCAGCCATCTGGAGGTAGCCAGTTCAGAACGCGGACAGGAGATCCTGGCAGCGCTCGAAAATCGTTTTGGCCGCATGGCTGCCGACGCCCGTCCGGTTGCTGATGAGGAGATATACCAGGTAGTTCGCCGGCGTTTATTTGAAACCATCGGTGACCCAACAGAAATTGAAAAGGTGGCAGGCGCGTACGCCCGCATGTACCAACAGCACCCGAATGAAGTTCCTCAAGAAGCCACACGCGCTGATTACAAACAGAGCATTATCAATGCCTATCCTTTTCATCCCACATTGATTGATGCCTTCTATAAACGTTGGGGGAGCCACAGTGGTTTTCAGCGTACGCGCGGTGTCTTACGTTTGTTGGCATCCATCGTGGGTGATCTCTGGCAACGCCGAAGCACCGAAACGCAATCCCAGGCACTAATTCAACCGGCACACCTGAATTTCACCGTGGATGCGCTCAAATCATCGCTCACACGTCTATGGGGCGCATCTTATGAGTCGGTCATTGCAGCGGATGTCATCGGCAAAACAAGTAATTCAGTCCAGTTTGATGAAGAACGTGGTGGCGACTACTTGAGGGAAAAGATTGGGCAAGGTTTGGCTTCCACCATCTTGCTTGGTTCTTTTGGTGCTCAGGGTGATCGAGTAGGTTACAGCACGCGGGAGTTGAAATTATGCACCGCCAGGCCTGGTTTGAACTGGAGTTATACCGATGGGGCTTTACTCGAATTGGAAAACCGTGCCTTTTACATGCGTTTCCCAGCCGCTGGAAGCCTCGGAAAACGGTACTGGTTTGATACACGCCCAACGCTGGTGAATCTGATTGTTCGCTACCGCCAGCAATTTGTCAGCAATGATTTCAATACGGAAATTATCGATACGGTTCAAACTCAGGTTAACAATTCCAGACTTGAACCTGCGACATGGCGCGTTCTGGTAAATCCTGGGTTAGATTTACCAGAACAACGTTCCTTAGCTTTACTTGTTCTTGCACCCGATTTACCGTATGCGGAAAATGGCCAGGCTGCCGCTAACAATCCACCTCTGGAAAGGCGAGTGAAGCTGTTAAGTACAAAATGCGGTGCTCGAGACCGTCTCTATCGAAATACATTGCTCTTCCTACTGCCTTCAGTCCGCGGCCTGACAAAATTGCGCAACGCCTTACGTGAAGTGACCACACTCGAAGCCATTAAACGTGATTATGGAACGCAACTTGATCCAGAACAGAAAGGCGATTTGGAGACCCGTCTCACCACTGCCAAACAATCGGTTACCCAGTCGCTGGGTGCAGCATTCTCTTATATTGCTCGAATCCGGGGTGAAGAAATTAGCGTTACGGCGCTCAGCTCTGCCGGCAGCAACTTTGGTGATCACCTGCTAATTGTTTGGAAACAATTGGTGGAGGAAGAGGAGTGGATTTTACGGAAAATTGGCCGGGTGACCATGCAAGAATCCGGATTAATCCTGTCAGATGGGAGCATGCGTGTCAAAGATGCAATCGAATCCTTCTTGCGTTACACCGATAAACCGATGATTGCCACACGAGATGCGGTTGTTATTGGGTTGCAGGATGCTTGCAAAGAAAGATTAATTGGTTTGGGTCAGGGGCTTAACGTGAAGGAGTTGCAGAAAAAATGGTGCGGTGGATCTGTCAGCATTGACCCCAACGAAGAAGGCCTTTGGATAATTCCCGCATTTGAGCCAGAGCCTGTTCTTCCACCGGTTGTAATTCCTCCGCCCAGTGGTGGAACACCAGCAGATAGTAATTATCCGCCAAGTGATGGTGCTGACACCGGTCCAATATCTACGCCACCTTCTTCAGGAGGAGATGGTGTCATACCGCCCGCCGGCAACACAATTCGCCAGGTGACCATTCAAGGCAATGTACCAGTTGAGAGTTGGGCCGATATTTTCCGTTCTTTCGTTGGTCCAGCTGCACGAATGGGACTGAAAAAAATGAAATTAGGAATCCATTTTGAGTTTGTAACTCAGGACGGGCAACCTCTGGATGAGAATGATCCTCGATTGAAAGCAATGATCGAGTCTGCGCGACAGCTAGGGTTAGATCTGAAGGAAGAATAGGGTTTACCGCTCTCATAAAGGACGATGGAAATTGCAGAAAATATAAATCACCAAAAGGGGTCAACATGACTACCAATATTGATGCAAACATTCTAAATCTTGTTCAGCATGTCGAATTGAATAAAATCGGTTGGTGGGATTCCGTTATCCAGCGACTTATCGTGGCTACATTATGGATGGACGGAAAGGTTGACTCCATGTCTGTTGATGACTTGGAAAGAGCCCTTAAATCACATTTTGATTTAGATTTAGGGGTACGGCTAAACCCAGTTATCGACCAAATTGCTGGTATTGGCAACATTATTAAATTATCAGACGGGAAGATTCGATTATCTGAGGCATGTTTAAGAACAATAAATTCAGATGTTCACGAAGCAGAGGAAATAATTGATAGGGCTAAGAAGGCATTCATCAATACGCTTACCTGCGATGAAATAACTTCTGCCGAAAAAGAACAGATCTGGGGTGATTTTAACGATTCATTTTTACGTCCCTTTATAAAAAACATCGGAGCCAATATTTACGAATTACTAAATGTTCGATCTGTTAACCTCGACCAATCGCTTCTCGACACCTTCTTAGATCACTATCGACCTGAACAAAAAGATTACTTGTTCAATTCTGCTCAACTATTCCTTACCTCGATTGATCAAAATGTCAGATCCTACATTTTGAGATCGTTAAATACCCATTTTTGTGTGGAAGCTTGTGGCCTTGATCAAAAAACCATACGATCTTTACAAAACTCTTTAGGCCAAGCAAAAAATGTAACACTCTTTATCGATACAAATTTCCTTTTTTCAATTTTAGAGTTGCATGAAAATCCATCAAATGCTGCTGCATTAGGGTTGATTGAATTAATCAAGAACCTAAGCAAGGAATTAAACATTAAGTTGTATGTTACAAATCCAACGCTAGATGAAGCACGTGCGGTGTTGCGAGGTACTATTGATTCATTAAATGGGTCAAGAATTACACCTAACATGGCGGAAGTAGCAGGTAGATATGTGAGCGGTCTCTCGAGGAAATTTTTCTACGAGGTAAATCGCTCTAATACACCCTTAACTCCAAAACAATTTTTCCAACCATATATTGATAATCTGGTTCTAATCTTAAGAACCAAAGGTGTAGAAGTTTTCAACGAGGATATTGCTCAATTAAACACCCGCCAGGATGTTGTGGATGACATTATTACGCAAACAGAATTTGAGGAGAAAAAGTGGGGAGAAAAAGCAAAAGCATATAAACCTTTAGAGCACGATATTGTTTTATGGCACTTAATAAAAGATAAGCGAAGGATTGGGGTGGATTCTCCTTTAGATGCTGAGTATTGGATAGTTACTATTGATTTTCGTTTCCTGGGTTTTGATGATTATAAAAAAACTAATAATATAATTATTGTCCCGATTTGCATACATCCAACCACATTAGTGCAATTGCTCCAATTCTGGATTCCACGTAGTCAATTACTTGAAGATACGCTTTATAGTTCTCTTTGGCTTCCATTTGTTTTTCGTGATTTAGACCCTCAATCTGAAAACATTACGATTGAAATTGTAAAAACTCTTGGACGGTTTGAGAATGTTGGCGATTTGCCTAAAGAAACAATAATTGGCATATTAGTAAATGAAGCATTACGGCAAAGGATAAGAAATGAGACCAATGTAGAAAAGCAAATAGAGTTGGTCAGGGAAGCATTAATTGAGCAGAATTTAAAAGCTCAGGCTCAAATTGATGAAGAAAAAAGTAAGAATAAGGGATACGAACAGATTTTGCAAGAAAAGGAAGCAGCCATTACCAAGTTGAGAGACGATCTTCAGACTACCCGAACTGAATTGGCTCAAGAAAGAGAAGATAGACAAGGGCTATCCAGCGAGTTGGCTTCGATTAGGCAAACCTTGGAAACGAGAGACAGGGACGAGTTCAAGAAACGTACTCAACAAAAATACAGTATCATCGGGGTAATTATTCCTTTCTTTTTGTTATTGCTGGCATGGTTTTTTATTACGACAAATTTTGTAAACTTAATTCTTTATGCAGGTGTTTTTACAGGTGTTTTCCTGGTTGTTTGGAGTTGGTTATTTGATTATTTTGGGGAAAAGAATAAAATAATTTCGGAAACTGGAAGCTTCAAGGTATATCATTCCATAATTAAATGGGTATTATCGATTCTTGGTGTCGTCATCATAGGAATAATGACAAATGCATTATATGATTGGCTAAAAATCGCTATCACACAATTTTTTGGACAACAAAAACCATAATAAATGGGCTCTTGAAATTTAAGGTATTCAAGAGCCCAAGTTTCAAAATTCCAATCCCAACTGTCCCTCCGGTACCACCTCCTTTCTTCGTGTTCGCCTGACCACCACCGTCTTCTGACTCACCCAGTCGTCCCAGGTCATCACTTTCGGACCAGGAATGATCACTGCGCTCGGGGTCGTCAGGCTGCCCATTGGATTGTGGCTGACCTGTAGATCATCAGCGAACAAGGTCTGTAAATCTGAGAGCTTCGCACCCTCCAGTACATCACGAGCGAGCTGAGTGAGAAAGTCGCCTTCCTCCTCCGGAACAATCGCACCTCCGACTTCGTCCCCATAAACGAGTTGCGCGGCTTTCATCTTTTTTCCCATTAATGCCAGTGCAGTTGCTTCCATCGCTGACGAGTACACTGAGAAAATTGCCTTGACCGGCTGTGTCTGTCCCAAACGCCATACACGTCGCACGCTTTGCCACAACGTATAGAGGGAATATTCGATCTCGAAGAATACCACCGTTGAGAATTGCACCAGGTCGAGGCCTGTTTCCACAAGCCGGGGGTTACAGATCAAAACATCGATGGTATTCACACGTTTGGCGATCCATTCCTCTCGCTTGCGTGGGTCAACATTACCGCCCAAGATAGAAACCCTCAGGCCATTGGATTGCAGCGGCATCATTACCCGATCTTGAATATCGCGCGTACCGGTCTGACGAACATAGACCAACACTTTTCGCCCTTGCTGCTTTTCAACCTTACAGAAATCTGCCAGCCAGTTCTCTTTCGGCAGCCATTTATGGCCATTCGGATTGATCGCCGGCAACTCCATCAGCGGTACTTTCCGCACGGTCTTCCCATCTCCGTCATCCACCTCATCTACCACCACAACCTCATCCCGAAAAGCAGAATTCGGTCGGGCTAGAGTCCATTGAAGCCAGGTGGATAGGTAACGACTCGATTGGATCGCCAGTTGTTTCAAACTGCTGTCCATGCTGTGATATTGCTGTCCCTGGTCATCGAGCATATCCAGGGTAACCACTTCCTCCTTATACGATGGCAGAGCCAGGTTCAGATCCTTCAGGCTCAGGAATATGGTTGTGTCTAATAACCGACTCACGATGGCTGGACTGACTCCCGGTTGTTCTTTCGCCTGATTACGGTAGCGCCGGTTACCGGTGTACACGCCATCTTCATCGGCATTTTCGTTGCGCCTCCGTCTTCGGGTAGTTTCAAGCACTCCATACAACCGCGCCCAGCGCTTCTCGTCATGGAAAGCAAAATCACGACGGACGCCATGGTTCAAACGATGCAGCAGCCAGAAGATTGAAGTACTTTTTCCACCGAAGAATGTCCCGGTGAGCGTTAGTGTCCACTTCACCGCTGTTACCAGTTGATGAAATGCGACACCCCGATCTGATGACTTGGATTTAAACTGATGGACCTCATCAGCTATCAGAAGCTTGAAAGCGCCTTTAGCATGTTTGGTAATGTACTCCGAAATGCTATGTCGCCGTGCTCCGTTGAACTCAAATAGGGGTGTCCCACATGGACGTGTACCCCATACTGAGTCGCCGTTGGCATCAAGTTTGGTCCTTCCATCTGCATCCAACTCCCAGCCAGGAAATGGATTGTGGCAGAATTGGCGTTTTTCTGCCAATTCAGAGGCATCGGTCAAAGGAACGATGAAACCGTCCTTTTCGACCATCACGACCTTACCACAACCCGGACAAGCACAGGCATCCACAATCTTTCCAGTCAGAGGGTCTCTCGTTTTTCTGGTGATGACTGCCGGCTGCCATCCTGCCCCGAACTTGGCAGAGGTGTGGGCGACAACTGCCACCCATTTGGGCTTTGAATCTGCTTTCTTTTTAGCAGTATTACAAGCTGCTTTATATTGATCCAGGAATTCACGGACATCGTTCACATCATAAACTTCGTCACTATTCCGACCGATGCGACGGATTTCTCGTGCATATGCTCCTGGGATCACTTCCTCGATTTCGCGAATCCCATTTGGGTACGAGGTGTGGAGGGCAAAGCACGATTGCCGGATAAGCATCCAGTAGCTCGATCACGCCGGTCGATATTGTCGTCTTTCCGGTTCCCATTTCCGCCTGGCAGTTTGCCACGCCATTTTTCCGAATTGAACGAGCCAACGCTGCTGCTGCATGTCTTTGGGCAGGCAGCAATCCAGCGCGCTCTTGTCCGGGAAGGGCTTTTCGTTGTGTACCAAGCCTATCGAGGACTGCAATTTCGTTCGCAGTTGGATCCAGATTGTAGATGGGTTTATAGGTTTCCAGTACATGCGCAGCGATCTTCTCGCCGTGAACCTTCATGAACTCTGAAAGGCCCTTAACGTCCTGGATCACCTGGATACCATCCTGTTTCAGCACAGCCACCGTAGTAACAAAACGATCCTTGTAGGTTTCTATGACTGTATCCGTTTCTTTGGCATCCGGCTGCTCAGTCTTTTCGACCACCTTGATCACCCGTCCCTTGATCAGCATTGGCTTCCCTTCTTCATCAGTCAACTTCACCGTGCCCATCATGCCAGAAGCCATCAGCATGGCAATATGTCCTTTCTTCAAGGGCATGACTGGTTGGGAGAGTTGAGCCAGACCGCGCGTTGGGTGTATCAGGTCAAGCCAATCACTGGTTTTGTGAACACCTGCTTCCTTCGTGGCTTCAACCACCTCTTCCGGTTCCCAATCCGTTCGCTTGAACACAATAGGTTTGCCATTTGCACCTCGTGATGGTGCAGACAACAATTGATAGATCGGTTCAACAGCAGATTGGATGGGTTCCAGGTCCATCGACGCCAGGCTTTGAAGCGAAAGAACCTCCTTGTCGGTGGGCAACTGGTATAGCTTTCGCTTGTAAGCCAACACCACCACCTGTTTAAACTTCTCGTACAAACCATCCGGAGCCCGATAGACCGTGATAGCTTCATAATGCCCGGCCAAAAGCCGAGCGACTTCAATCATACCCAAAATTTTCTGTGGGATGATATAGGTCAGCAGCCCACCGCGCATCAGCTTGGATGTGGTCGTTTTGAGAAAATCCCATTCCAGTCGTTTGCCTGCCCCATTGCTTTGGGTGGGGTGACCCTCAAAACGATCAAAGTCATAAGGCGGATTTAAATAGAGCCAGGAAATACTTTCATCACTCAGAACACAAGCCTGCCAGGGTGCTTGGTAAACCTTATCCATCACGTTTTGAGCTTTCTCTGCTCGTTCCGGTGAGAGTTCTACACCCCAGGTTTCGCAATTGAGCGCGTTGCCCAGGGAAGAAGCAGCTTTTCCTTCTCCTGCGCAGGGATCAAATAACCGCCCTCTTTCGCTGGGCGGCTTCAGGTAAGTACGGATGATTTCGACAACCGGTTCATCCGTGGGGTAGTACCCCATTCTTTCGATTGCTGGTGGACGCATTATTCACTCCTTTACGAAAAATCCACGCAGGAGACGCGTCCACCCCCTTGAGGGGATGAAAAGCGCCCCCTCCGGGGTGAGAGATTGCGAGTAGTTTTACTTGTGCAATCAGATGGTCAGTGAGATTTCCTCCTGAGCCAATAACTCAGATAACAGTTCTTTCCAGTCCGCTTGCAGGTCAATTCTGGCACCAAGAATACAATCGCCACCGGTGGCCAGGTCTTGAACCAACTTGCGACTGCGAGCTTGTTTCCAAAGGGCTACCGACCATTCATCCAGGATCGGCACCTCCAGAGCTTCTTTGATTCGTTCAACGAAAAGCTGAATCAATTCCTTTCCCGGGTCGGGCGTTCCTCGAAAAATAAGTAGATAGGCACAGAGGTCTTCTGGTTCCCACTTTCCAGGAAGTGCAAGCCGAGACACGAACCCGACATGATGACTGGTATATTCCGGCATCGCTTGCCAGGCTTGTTCATACTTATCAGTGGGAATTAGGGACACATCGCTTGTACCATCCTGAGTCATTTGTAGCGATTTCCCGCACATCAAAGTCACTCGTAGTGATTCCAGACTGGTCTTGTAACCTACCAGACCGATGTACACCAGGTTGTGATCGGTGTCATAGGCATAGCCTGTGGCATGTGCCATGGCTTGACCGTTCCGAAGCCTTGGTACCGCTTCAGGAAACAGACGATCACCTGATTTGGCATTTCCGCTTTCCTTCGGAACGATCTTCCAGACTACAATCCCAGAATTGACTCGAGCCAGTTCTTCGTTGACCTCTTTCAGAACTTCGTACAGACCTTTCCAGGGTTGTGCTCCGGTGAAGGTGACGCTGGTTTCACCGCATTGTATGTGGATACTCCTGTCCGCTACATCGAGGATTGCTTCACCTAAAGATAGAACTCGGTAGTTAGCTAATACTTGTGGTAGTTTCTCACCCGATTTTGCGGTAAACAGGTAAGCACCAAGTTCCGAATCGTACTTAAGGAAACCGGCTTTACCAACTGCATAATCGTAAGGATAAGCTGCCCGTGTCAATTCCTGACCGAGATCTTCTCTCGCAGGTAAGCCACTGCCATCCTTATAAGCAGCAATGATGATCTTGCCCTCCTTCTGCCTGGCAATAATGCGGTTCACTTTTTCGCGCAGGTATTTGTCTTCGTATACATTCATGTGATCCTCCTTTGGATTAGATATGGATTGAATAACCAACGTTTGTTTGAAGAAAGAGCCAACGTTTTTGAGTTTCTGTATGCATGGCATAACAGAAGCAAAGGAATGAAGTATTTCTCAATATGTCATTCCTTTCCCTCTGTTAAGGTCATCAAGAATGATTAGAATATTGCCTTTTGACTTTCCAGTTGCTGGAAGGTTTATAATTTTTGTTGTAGCAAAGGAGGTACCTTGAAAATCCAGGAATTGGCTCAGATCACAGGAGTTCCTACCAAAACAATTCGTTATTATGAAGAGACGGGAGTATTACCAGCGCCGAGACGCCAACCCAATGGATACCGCGAATACGACCAAACCGATATCGATCGATTGCGATTGGTCGCTGGCGCTCGCCACCTGGATCTCTCATTGGATGACATTCGTGAAATCCTGGCTTTGAGAGATCAGCATGAAGCACCTTGTCGAACGTTGTTAGATCGAATTCAGCGCAAAGCTGATGAAGTAGCAGAACGGGTTAAGACGCTTCAAAAACTTGAAGAGGATCTCCGCAGGTTGTATGCTTTAGGACTTACTTTTCCTACCGATGACGTGGATGGCAAGAACTGTATCTGTCATCTGGTCAGTGAGAAGAAGTAGTTATCAGAATGATTGAAGAGGAAAAATGGGAAAACAAATAATTGAACTCGATGTCCGTGGGATGACGTGTAGTTCCTGTGCTGTTCACGTAAAAAAGGCCTTGCTTTCCGTGCCAGGGGTGGAGAAGGCAGATGTGCCCGGCTGGGAATCCGGAAAAGCTACCGCGGTTACCCAGCATGAAGTCGATGTAAAAACCCTCAGCAACGCCATCGCTGCAGCAGGTTATCAAGCGTCCGTAAAATCCATTCAAAATCTTGAGACCCCGGCTGAATCAGAATTAGCCGCTCAAAAAAATGTTGATTTTGATCTTTTGGTCATTGGTGGTGGTTCAGGTGGTTTTGCTGCTGCCATCAAAGGTGAAGAAATGGGGTATCGAGTGGGGATCATCAATGGCGGTATTGTTGGTGGAACCTGCGTGAATGTGGGTTGCGTACCCAGTAAAACACTCATCCGAGCTGCGGAAGCCTGGCATAACGCTGGGCACCATCCCTTCTCAGGAGTAGAGACAACCCAAGCCAGCCTCGATTGGTCGAAGGTTCGAGACCAAAAGGATGATTTGGTCAAAGACTTGCGCCAGAAAAAATACGTGGACGTTTTGGAAGCCTATCCAAACATCAAGTTGATCACAGGATATGCTACATTTGACGCTGACAGTTCCGTGCGCGTTGGAGATAAATCGTTCCGGGCATCTCGCTACGTCATCGCGACTGGCGCTCAGCCGCGCATCCTGCCAATTCCTGGCCTGGCAGAAGCCCAGCCGCTGACCAGCACCACCCTGATGGACCTGGAGGTGTTGCCCAAATCGCTCATTATCTTGGGTGGGCGTGCGGTCGCGTTGGAGTTGGGCCAAACGATGGCGCGATTAGGTGTGAAAGTGCTCATCTTGCAGCGTAGCGCTCGTCTGGTGCCTGATCACGAGCCGGAAATTGGGCGCGCAATCCAGGAGTATCTGGAGCAAGAAGGCATCACGATACTCACGGGTGTCCAGGTCGAGCGGGTGAGCCGCGAAGGAGAAACCCGAACCGTCCACGCCAGATTGATGGGGCAAACACGGGCGTTTTCAGCAGACCAAATCCTGGTGGCTTTAGGTAGGCAGCCCAATACCAATGGCCTGGGGTTGGATCAGGTCGGGGTTAAGCTAGACGATAACGTCGCGATCATCATTAACGAGTATCAACAAACTACCAATCCCATCATCTATGCTTCCGGGGATGTTACTCCGAACCCAGATTATGTTTACGTGGCTGCGGCAAGCGGATCACTGGCTGCGACGAACGCGCTAAACGGCAACCAACAGCCGTTCGATTTGGCGGCTTTGCCAGGGGTCATTTTTACCAATCCGCAAATTGCCACAGTTGGGTTAACGGAGGCTCAAGCGAAACATCAAGGGTATCAGGTAAAAGCCAATGTTCTACCCTTGGAGTATGTTCCCCGGGCGTTAGCAGCTAGGGATACCCGTGGTTTTATCAAGATGGTGGCAGATGAAACATCCGGGCGCATTTTGGGAGTCCATGTTCTGGCAGCCGAGGCAGGTGAGGTGATTCAGACGGCTACCCTGGCGGTCAAGTTTGGTTTGAAGATCTCGGATCTTACTGAAACCTTATTCCCCTATCTGACACAGGTTGAGGGAATTAAACTGGCCGCCTTATCCTTTTCCAAAGACGTCGAAAAACTTTCGTGTTGCGCGGTCTAGCAGATTCTTTGGTACTGAAGTGTTTTTAGGGATTACTCTGTATTGATAAAGCAAGGGATGCTAATTTGAAAAACAATTCTTTGCTTTTGAGGGGAGAGAAATTGCTCTCCCCTCTGTTCTTACCTTCCATCAATATGCATGGGCATTAAAACATATACATTCTCCTCATCTCCTGTCGAATGGAGAACCGCCGGTGTGTTATGGGCATTCGCTTCAATGGTCACATTTTTGGTAGTGATGGCTTCCAAACCATCTTGCAAGAATTTCACATTGAATGCGATATCCAATTCCTGTCCTTCAACCGTGGCTTCAAGCTCGATCTCACTGGCGCCGGTCTCATCGGATTCGGCTAACAGGTTGACTTTCCCTGTTTGATCAGCTCCGGGTTGAAGGTGAAAACGTACCACATTGCTTCCTTCGCGAGCAATGATGCTGGCCTGTTTACAGGCTTTGAGCAGGTCACCCGCGTCAAGGACGGCTCTGGTCTTGTGATCTTTGGGTAGAATCGCCTGATAATCCGGGAATTTCCCATCGATCAATTGTGAAACAATCTGCACGTTTTCACAACGGAACACCACCTGGCTACCATTCGGAGGTAAAACAAGAGTGATCCTGGCTACTTTAGTCGCATTCAGGATTCGCACTACCTCCTTCAATGCGGAAGCCGGTATGATTAACTGCTTCTTGGCGAACGGTTCTGGAAGGATCGCTTTACAGATAGCGAGACGGAATCCATCCGTCCCGACCATGGATACATTCTTTCCATCCATACTCATCAAGACTCCAGTCAGAACAGGTCGGGTATCATCCATGGAAGCAGCGAACGCAACCTTTTGGATCATCTCTTTGAACATACTTGCGTCCATTGAAACTCCATTAGTGATAGGGTACTCCGGGATGGTTGGAAACTCGGATGCATCAATCCCCTTGACGATCCCTTTATAGGTTCCGCACTTCAATGAAGCTTCCGGTTTCCCATTTACCGAGAAAACAACCTCTGGATCTGTTAGGCTGTTGATGACGTCGGTTAATGTTTTGGCGGGTAAGGTCAAACCCAGGTCGCCGTCCAAATGGGCATCCATCCGAACCGTAACGCCTATGGTCAAATCGGTAGCCGAGAGGCGAAGCTGATCCTCATCCTTTTTGAGCAATATGTTCGATAAGATCGGTAGATGCGAGTGAGAACCTACCGCTCGCCCAACAATTGCCAGACTTTCAGAAAAAGTATTCTTTTGAACAGTCACTTTGCATGTCATTCTGTATCTCCTTGTTGTGGTGTTTTACGAATTAGGGGTTTGACCATCTAACCAATGCTCAAGTGCTGCAACACGCTTCTCGTCCTCAGCAATTTGCAACATGAGTTCATCCATGCTGGGTAAGTGTAAAAGCTGTTGCTCTAATTCCTCGACCCATTTCTCCATTTCTTCTGATGAAAGGATGAAATGTTTTTCCTGCTTTTCTCCTTGTTTCCATTGGGTTGCTTGAAAACGATCCACCACTTTGCATGGTGCAATGAAGGCCTGTCTCTCAACAAGATCGATGACCAGGTGATGGTCTGCAGGACATTCAGAAGAACCCAGGTTGAACTCCGTCAGGTGAGGATGAACTGATTTATGTTGCACATAAGCCAGGTAACCCGGCCATAAGCCTGTGAAGGTCACCAGGCCATCCGACACCATGGCCTCATCACCGCAGGGCTCCCACCAGAGAGCAATATAATGGGCATCCCGATAATTACGGTAACCCACTGCCTGTTCTAGAAGTGGCGCAGGCGGAACAGGGATTTTGAGTTGGATCATCTGTTTTTCCATGTATCTCCTTTGTTACAAAATAGTTTTCGAGTGGATAAGTATCCGGGTCCGGTTCAAGATCATGCTTTTCCGCTTCAATCTCAACCCAATCAGTGAGCACATCCAGTTCCTCTTCTGTCATACGTGGCGGAGGAGGAAACCAATCAATCCAATCCGATTCAGGCGGGTTGTCCCCCAGATACTCTTCATCGAACTTTCCCAGAGTGAATTCTTCCAATGACTTTTTGGAACATTCATCTATCAGGCCAAATTCTCTTCGTACCATTTTGACAATCACATCTTCTTGTTTTTCGCAAAAAACCTCCAATTTTTCCTCCTTTGATGAATTATTCCAACGTTTTGAACCTAAAAATCCAACGTTGAAGCTATCTACAGACCAACCAGCAGAAGGTTGATCCATACATTTGCGCCAACGTTGTCTGACACGCAGGGGTTCAACCCCTGCGTGTCTTATAGTGATTAGAATTCGTCAAACAAATCTGCAGAAGCACCACCATCCGGCCAGTAAGCCTCATCATCCCCGAGGCGGATTGCGTTTTCGTATTGCTCCGTGAGAGGACCTTCGTCATCATTGTCTAAATTCGATGTTGTGAAGGCTGTGACGGTCGGGTGATCCGTTGTAAATGTCCGGATAGAACTGCGCCAGAAAAGAACATCATCGTTCTGAAGAACTTTCTGGACCCCTTGCGCCAGGTCTATCAAAAAATCTTCTTCCAATCGATCGGCAGGAAGACCATAATCGGCCAGGGTGTGAGCGATCTCTTCGGAAATTTGTCCCCAAGTAATGGCGAAAGCAGGTTTATCCATCGGGAATCCAGCCTGTGCCAAAATCTTGGAAACCTCGAAACCTGATTCCAGGTATTCAAGCTGTTGTAGGGTAGGTAATTGATCCATATGATCCTCCATATAATTAGCGGTTAAAAAAGGCGGGTTGATAGGCATTCATTGCCGGAAGATATACCCCGCACATGCGCTTGTATAGCTCTACGACCAGAAAGACATCGTTTCCAGCGTACTTACGCAATGTTTCCGGATCCATGTTGACCACTTGAGAACCATCCAAATCAGGTAGCGGGTTT
>JABLXC010000049.1 GCA_013178185.1 Anaerolineae bacterium
TGGCCGCTTTGTGAACGACCTCGCCTTGAGGAGAGATGATAAAAAGTGTATCAAAAAAGCGATTTGCCATGACCTCGGGCCAGCGCGCCTTGCACTGCGCAATAATGTAGGTGTTGTACAGTTTTGCCAACCTGCCAAGCCATTCTGTCTCTTCACCTGGGATATCAATGAATAATTCACTGGCAGCCAGGGTGTGCGGCAAATCAAAAGCCTCGTCGGTGAAACCGGTCAACGCTCCTTCGGCCAAAGCGATGAGTTTAACGGGCATATTGATGTTTACCATCGAAACGGCAGCGTGGATGTTGTCTTCTATGGTTTGTAAATTAACTTTGATGTGCTTTCGCTCGGCCACTCCATAGACGACGGTTGAAAGACCAACAGCCATGTAAGGAGCTACCGGCTTTTTAGCATTTTCGGTCATATATCCTCCTTGATTGTGTGAATGGAAATTGATCTTAAAGCAGTTCTTTCAAACCCCAGCCGGGCCACGTTTCCGCAATTCACCTCCTTCTATGGAAATCAAATAGACATTCGGCCATTCGCCGAATAAACAATTTCGAATATGCCTGATGTGTACACCTATAGTATAAAAATGGAGATCAGCGATTCAATCCTATGATGATAGGATTTTTTATATTGCTACCGAATATCTCGCCCCCAATCAATCTGTTTCCAGGATAACCTTACGCTTCAAAGCATAACGAACAAGTTCGGTTTGGTTGTGAAGACCAAGCTTACACATCAGATGCGCTCTATGGGTCATTGCAGTTGTGTTGCTGATGAAAAGACGAGCAGAAATTTCCGATGTGCTCAAACCTTGGGCAGCAAGGATAAATACTTCCCGTTCTCGGGCTGTAAGCATTTCCAGGGGATCAATCGTGGTCTCGCGGGTCTTCTCGATATAACTTGCGATGCTATCCTCAGGAAGTTGATGGCTGATATATTGTTGACCTGCCATCACTGCCCGGATTGCATACGTCAGTTCCTCTACCCCTGATGTTTTTAACACATAGCCAGATGCGCCATTCCGCAGCGCCTCAAGCACATAAGGCGCATCTGAATGCATCGAAAGCACGATGACCCGTGTATCCGGCACATTCTGGCTAACCTGCCTGGTCACCTCAAGACCGCTTAAGCCTGGCATGAGCAAATCAACAACCAACACATCAGGCTTGAACTTCCGGGTCATCTGTAAAGCTTCCAGCCCGTCATTTCCTTCACCAAGGACATGAAAATCAATCTCGCGATCCAACAGCGCCCGCAATCCCTGGCGTACAATCTGGTGATCATCTACCAGGATGATTGAGATCATCTTCTCTCGCAATCAAAAATCGAGCCGCTATCCAAAGGTATCTCGGCCGTTATGCGCGTACCTGCATCTGGCGACGATTCGATATTCATCGTTCCTCCTAACCACCTCACTCGCTCGCGAATGCCGGTCAAACCAATGGCCTTTTTCGCAATCATCATGTCGTTCAAGTTAAAACCTTTCCCTTTGTCTTCAATTTGAACGCCGATGACGTGAGAATTTGCCCAGGTTTTAACAACGGCGCAATCAGCGCCAGAATGCCGCGCAATATTGGTTAGCGCTTCCTGGACGACCCGATAAACGGTAATTTCCACTTCTGGCTTAAACCGGCGATCGCTGATCCCGACATGCTGAATGGATACTTGGATCTGGGTTTGTGAAGAAAAGTTTTCAAACAACCACAAGAGTGCCGGCAGTAAACCCAGGTCATCTAAAAGGTTAGGGCGAAGCATGTGAGAGATATCCTTGACATGCCCTGTTAAAGCATCAACCATTTTCAAAGCCTGGGCTATTTTTACCCGCGTCTCTTCAAGGTCCGGAAGCTGCATTCCAAGTTCGAGTGTCAATCGAATGCCTGTCAGCGCTTGCCCGATCTCGTCGTGCAGTTCAAGCGCAATGAAGCGCCTCTCTGTTTCCTGTATCTCAACCAACTGATGAGAAAGGATTGCAAGCTGGGTATTCTTTTCCTGCAAAGCCGCCTCGGCTCTTTTTCTTTCAATTGCAGCTCCAAAGATACCGGCCGCGGCCTTTAACGCCTCCATTTCAGCAAGCGACCATTGGTGCTCGATCATGCAATCATCGAAACCAATATGTCCCCAGTGCAGATGTTCAACAAGAATAGGAAAGATTGCAATCGACTTGATATCCTGCGCAACCAGTAGTTCCTGTTCGCTTTCCGGCAAATCTTTCACGATGCATAACACCGGTTGGCCATTTTTCAAAGCTTCTTCCCATCTTGGATAGCGATACCTTAAAGGAATATTTTGCAGTTCCACATTGTTTATTTGCGGTTTTATTCCTTCCGCATCCCATTCATACTTTTGACTCGAATACAATATTCCGTCAGCCCCCATCTCATCTTGAAAAACATACACTCGGCTCACATGCGCGGCTCTTCCAAGGCGTTCGAGCATTTGCTGGATAGCAAGCTCCCAATTATTTACTTTCATGAACTGCTCTGCGGAAAAGCTCACCGCCTCAAGAATTGCATCTACACGGCCGATTTCTACCGCAGATGATGGATCGCTCATCCTCATGTACACACGCTCTTTCTGGAAAAAACTTCCAGATCTAAAAGTTTTCGGGGAGACAGTATAATATTAACATAGGGGTCGCCGGGGATCAAGTTCAGTCAAACAAAAAATGTCTCTATCCTCAATGGTAAAGGTCATTTTCAAACCTCTTCCTCCATCGCGCCACTTACAACTGATTGCACAAACACTTCAAGAGAACATGCAATGACTATAATTTCGGTTATTTCAGTCTTGACAGAAATGATTGAAATTACTATAATAACCGTGATAAGAGGATTTACTGAATAGATTGTGTGTTCTGCTGTGGATAAGGAGAATGTGATGGAGCTGGAAGAAGCGGATAGCGCAGATAGTACCCCTCCTCTTATAGGAGGGCATTCTGAGCTATCCCAGTTCATTGAAAATATGGGGTTGCACTACGAAGACTATGGTCTGGCGCGTATCGCCGGGCGGATCATCGGTCTTCTTCTAGTCAGCCCACGCCCGATCTCCTCTGAGGAGATCGCCGAGGCGCTTCAAGTCAGCCGCAGCAGCGTTTCCACCAATGTGCGCACGCTGTTGCTCGCCGACCTGATTGAAAAGGTTTCGCTGCCAGGCGAACGAGTAGATTATTACACGATCTCTCCCGAAACTTGGCAAAAAGGCCTTGAACTGCGCCTGGCGTCCATCCTCCCATTGAGAGAAGTGGCGCAAGAAGGCCTGGAGAACCTGAAAGAAGACCACCCAGGTCGGCAGCGCCTGCTGGAGATGATCGCGTGGGTTGATATGGTTGAAAACCTGATGCAGGACCTCAACCAGAAGTGGCAATCCTATCTGGAAGCGCCAGCCAGGCCCGGGTGATTTAGAACGCCCAGGTTTGCAGCATAGCGGCCAATAAAGCCGGCTGGTCTTCCAACGACCGCCGGCTTTTTCTATGCGGTAAACCAAAACAGGAGGCCAAAGATGCGCTACATGGTTATCCGGACAGAAAATCTGACCAAGTTTTTTGGCCGCCAGGCTGCGGTGCGCAACCTGACGTTGGATGTTGAACCTGGCGAGATTTTCGGTTTTCTTGGCTCAACCGGCGCCGGTAAATCTACAGTTGTTCGGATGTTGCTGGATATCGTCCGTCCAAGCGTCGGACGGGCTTTGGTCTTAGGGTTAGACAGCCGCCGCAACGGTTTGGAGATCCGCAAAAAAGTTGGATACCTGCCTTCGGCTTTCTCTGCCAACCCTGGTACAACCGGCGCGGCTCTACTGCGCTACCTGGAACAACTGCGCGGCGGCGTTGATTATGATGACGTGGTACAACTTGCAGAACAGCTCAAAGCAGATCTTGATACGCCCTTTGGTCTGTTGAAACCAGCCGAGCGGCAGAAGATCGGCATTATTCAGGCTTTTATGCATCGCCCAGAACTGCTCATCCTGGATGAGCCCACTCGGCTGCTCGATCCCCATACCCAGGATGCATTCTCCCGCCTGGCGCAACAGGCGCGAGCAGAAGGACGCACCATTTTCTTTACCTCCACTTCGCTCACAGAGATGGAGCGATTATGCGACCGGACGGCGATCATTCACCATGGCGAACTGATCGCCATAGAGCGCGGGGTTCAGCTCCGTAGCCGCGCCCTGCGCCATGTGGAAATGCGCTTTGCCGGCCCGATCGCCGCCGAAACGTTCTCGCGCCTGCCCAATTTAAAAGACCTGCGCCTCGAAGACAATACGGTGAGATGCACAATTCTTGGCGATCCGGACGCCTTAATCAAGGCGGTCAGCCAGTTCCGGGTGACGAATTTCATCAGTCAAACGCCCAGCCTCGAAGAGGTACTCCTCCAGTATTACGGGGTGGGCCAGAATGCGGCTTGAAATCTTCCGCCGCGCCTTCAGCGAGCAGACAGCGCCGCTGCTCAAGAACTGGGCAATTGCAACAGGGACAGTCAACCTCGTCCTGGCTGGATTAGGGCGATTTCTCCTGCACCCAGAAACGCCTTCGGAATGGCAGAATTCTTTTACCCTCCTGGAGCAGGTGACCGGGCTTAAAACGGTGGCGGCAACCCCGGCAGGGTGGTTTACCGCCAGTAGTTTTAACCTATTGCTGCCCCTTCTGCTGGGCTTTTTCAGCGTTGGAGTAGGCAGCCGGTTGATCGCCTGGGAAGAGGAAAATGGGATCCTGGGGCTGCTGCTGTCCTATCCGCTCTCGCGCAGCCACATCCTGATCGAAAAATTCGCCGCTCTTCTGGCCGGTCAGACACTGCTTGGGACGGTCGTGTGGATCACCCTGTACGTGCTCGGCCTGGCAGCCGGGTTTCACCTGCCGGCGGCAGTCCTGGCGCTGGCCTGCTTGAACAGCAGTCTGCTGGCGTTGGTTTTTGGCGCGGCAGCCTTTACCCTGGGTGTCGTATCCGGCAGCGTTCGCAAAAGCCGTTGGATCACGGCCGCCACGGCGCTGGCGTTTTACCTGCTTTATCGGACGCCCAGTTTCCTGCCCCAGGCCAGTTTCTTGAAGTACCTCTCCCCCTTCACCTACGCGCTCCCCCTTTCCGCAGCCAACAACCTGGTAACCGGCTCGCCATGGGTATCGCTGGCGCTGATCGGGGTCTTGCTGGCGCTGGGCTGGAAGGTCTTCGAAAGCCGCGACCTGGATTTCTAGCCCCTCTCCGGCAACCTTTTCCTAGATTTTAGGCGATAATAACAACGGTAAACAAGGATGGCATCTTCTCCCCAAGCTTTTATGGAAAAGCAAAAAGCCTGGCTGGTTGGCATCGCGCTTGCAGCTATCTTGATCTGCGCGGCGGTATTGCGCCTGGCCCACCTGCGCAGCGTTCCAGGTTGGTACAGCGATGAAGGGAATTTTATAGATTTTGCCGCACAGATAAGCCAGGGAAAGTGGCAAAATTTTTGCACTTCTGGCGCTCCTCATATTGACCGCTTGCCAGTTTACATGTACCTGCTCGCCGCAGGAATACGGATATTTGGAACAGACATCGCCGTTTCGCGCGGTCTCTCGGCAATATCAGCCATTGCCAGCGCGGGGCTGTTGTATCTGCTGGTAAGCAAGATTTGCGGTAAAAAACTTGGCTTATTAAGCAGCGCCATTTTTGCGGTTCTTCCCTGGGCTGTAGTCTATAACCGCCTGGGACTGACCTATAATCTCATGTCTCCGTTGTTCCTGCTCACCTTACTGGCAACATGGAACTTCCTCCAAAAGCCTTCCCTAAAGTGGATGGCGCTGGCGGCGGTTCCAGCCGGGCTGGCTTTCGGCACAGACTACCTGGGGGTTGTTGCTATCCTGCTTGCAACCGGAGTCTGGTTTTTGAAGGGATGGCGGTGGTTGGTGGTTGGAGCAACTGCGTTCTTTCTCACGATGGCCCTGATCCTCGCGCCGCCGCTCTGGATGGCGCCCAAAGTCTTTTGGCAGGATGTTGTCATGACGCTAACGTCACGCAGCGGCATTACCGCGAGCGGAAGCGTGTTGCTCAACCTGGCAATCAACTTCACGGAGTTGTTGCGGCGCGAGAGCTGGGTTTTCGTGGGTATTTGTGGTCTCTTTTTACTGCCCGACAGGCGGCTGCGCGGCCTGACGTTGGCCGGTACCGGAATCACGCTGCTGGCAATCACGCGTTCGTTTGCGCCTGTCGGGCGGTCGCTGCATTACCTGATCCACCTCTTCCCATTCTTTGCACTCGGCATGGCTGCCTTCTTTACACAAGCCGCCCGTCGGGCTTACCATGCCATCCTGGACCTCTGGCAAGGGCTGGAGGGCGCTCTACCATGGCTGGCAAGGCGGGCAAGTTTTTGGGCATCTGCCCGGAAAGCCACCCTATGGCTCAGCATGGGGTTCTTGTTTGGGGGACCCGCTCTGTGGATGATCATGGCCAGCACAGCCCTGGTCGCCACCGGCAATGAGTTTCTCCTGCACGGCGACAACGATCACAACCTGACGCCGGCAGCCGAGGCCGGAGAAGTGATCCAATATCTGGCAAGCCACAGCCAGCCAGACGACCTGGTGCTGGCCTCGCCACATCTGGCCTGGGCAGCGCCTACCGAACGAAAAGCGGATTTCCGCAACCAGCAGACGTACGATAACCTGCTGGCCGGCACGAGTTTACACCTGCCTAGAGAGCGCTTCCTTTACCCCTGCGGGGTGGAGGATGCAACCTATGTCATCCTCGACCCACTGGGACGAGACTTTGCACCGCGCGTGCTGCCGGGGATGGAAGGAACAATAAAAAAAGTAGAAAGCTGGCCGGTCGTCTTCCAGACAGACAGCCTTGCGCTGTATCAAAATCCAGCAAAAGTTCATTGAAAACAACCCCAGTCAAGACAAGGGAAAAGAGGAGGCTTTTCTAGACAACGCTGCAATACCCGCCCTTTCCAAACGCCGCAGGCAAAGGGCTTGCTGCGGATCGGTCAGCGCGGTTGGCCAGGGCGGAGGGCAATCACCAGGAAGGGCCCCAAAATGGGGAGGAAAAACGCAAGCAGCCCAAAGGCGCAGTATTCCAACCGGGAAAGCTTGCGCCGGCGCAGATACAGGACCGCCAGAAGAAACATCACCGCGCTGGTGAGCGCCAACAGCGCTTTGAGCACAACAGGAGCTGTCATGACTTCCCTTTTTCCTCCGTGAACGGGGTGCTGTCTCTATTCTAGTGGGTTCAGCGTCAGGGCGCAAGTTCGAAAACTGCGCCTCTTGATTAACCATCTGTTCAGCGAGAAAGACAAGCTGCCCCGCCTTCCAAAACGGCAAGGCAGGGCAGCCAAAAAGATGGAAGGCGTTGATCAGATCCAGCCGCGTAACTGCATGGCTTTGACAACCCTGGAAATGGCTACCATATAAGCGGCGTCGCGCATGTACACCTTTTCGCTCTGAGACATTTCTAAAACGGCATGGAATGCAACCGTCATTTTCTCATCCAGTTTGGTAAGAACTTCTTCCTTTGACCAGTAGAAGTTCATGTCATTCTGGACGCCTTCAAAGTAAGAGACGGTCACGCCGCCGGCGTTGCACAGAAAATCGGGGATATTGAAGATACCCCGCTGTTTGATCACTTCATCGGCTTCGGGGGTGGTAGGGCCGTTGGCGCCTTCGGCGATAATGCGAACACTTTTGGAGATGTTGTGAACGGTTTCGGCAGTGATCTGGCCCTCCATAGCGCAGGGCATAAGGACATCTACATCTTTCTTCAGCCAGGCATCTCCGTCTTCAATAACATAGCCAGCCTGCTTTGCTTTGGCCTTATCCACCGAGCCGTACTGGTCGGTGATGCTCATCAAAAAGCGCGGGTCAATCCCATCGGGCTTGCTGACCGTATAAGAACAACGATCCTCGCGATCCCAATAAGAAACACAGACAACCGTGCCTTTGAGCATCTCAACAAAACCAATGGCAGCGTATTGAGAGACATTGCCAAATCCCTGCAGCGATCCGGTGCACTTAGAGGAATCGAGGCCCAGGTGCTTCATTGCCTCGCGGACGGTATAAATCAACCCATAACCGGTGGCTTCGGTGCGGCCGAGCGAGCCGCCGCCGCCAACCGGTTTACCGGTGATGACGCCGGGGGTATACTGTCCTGTAAGCCGGGAATATTCATCCATCATCCAGCCCATCATCTGGGGGTTGGTGCCCACATCGGGGGCCGGGACATCCTGACGGGGGCCGATATTTTTCCATATCTGCTGAATATACCCGCGCACCAGCCGTTCTTTTTCGCCACTCGAAAGGGTAGCCGGATCAACGACCACGCCGCCTTTGCCGCCACCCAGTGGGATATCGGCAACGGCGCATTTCCAGGTCATCCAGGTGGCAAGCGCGCGGACGGTATCGATTGTCTCAGCAGGGTGGAAGCGAATGCCGCCCTTGGCCGGGCCGCGCACATCGTTGTGCTGGACTCGAAAGCCCTGAAATACCCGGATCGAGCCGTCATCCATCCGCACCGGGATGCGGAAATGGTATTCCCGCAGCGGCCATCGGAGGATCTCGCGCACCGATTGATCCAGTTTGAGTAGATCAGCAACATGATCAAATTGCCGCTGAGCCATTTCAAACGCGTTCGTCGTAAAAGCCATTTTTTGTAATCTCCTCTTAGGGGCATAAGTTATTTAAATACATAACACCAGAACCAGTAATGCAGTGCTAGAGGAACTTTCCCAAAAGACGATAAGCGGGCACTCCGGAAGCGCCCGCCCTGACTTTTAGAAGTATATGCCAGTTTTGCACATAGGGGTCAATCCCTCCTGCATTGCATCCGGGTTAAAAGTAACAAAATCGCCGCTATGCGTCAAGATGATGAAAGTCGTCAAAGCGTATGATGGAAATCAAGCCAACCGCCTGACAAAGAGCCTCAACCGCGATGGGCATCCTTTGCCGCCTGCAGCGAACGCCGTAGCTCAGCGCGCACCACCTGGGGGTTGGCCTGGCCTGCGGCAGCGCGCATCACCTGGCCAAAAAACCAATTTTCGAGCGTTTCTTTGCCATTGAGATAATTTTGCAATTCCACCGGGTTAGCTTCCAGCGCCTGCTGCACCAGGGCAGAGACAGCCTCGGCGGCGGAAATCTGCGTGAGACCGCGCGCCGCGATGATCTGGGCAGCGCTCTGGTCCGATTCTAACATCTCAGAGAAGACCGCTTTGGCTGTGGTGAGGTTGATCTCGCCGCGCTTTAGACGCGCCAGCAGGTCCGCTAGCCCGGCCGGCGGGACCCTCACCTGCCGGATAGAAGCGCCAGTCTGGTTCATCCAGGCAAAGAGCTCACCGGTGATCCAGTTGGCAGCCTGGCGATGAGACCCCTGATCCAAAGCGGCGGCGACCTCCTCAAAATAACCGGCCACATCCTGATCATCCACCAGCAGAGACGCCTCAGCCGGCGTGAGGCCGTACTGGCGGATAAATCGCTGGCGACGGGCATAGGGCAATTCGGGCAGACCAGCAGCAATCTGGTCTATCCAGCTCTGTTCGACGACCAGGGGTGGCAGGTCCGGCTCTGGAAAATAGCGGTAATCGTGGGCTTCTTCCTTGCTGCGTTGGGAGAAAGTGACGCCAGCAGCGTCATCCCATCCCAGCGTCTCCTGCTGGACGGCCTCGCCGCGCTCCAATACGGCGGACTGTTGGGCAATCTGGTAGGCCACCGAGCGCTCGAGGGCGCGAAAACTGTTTAGGTTCTTAATCTCGACGCGGGTGCCCAAAACCTGGCTGCCCAACGGGCGCACCGAGACATTGGCCTCAAATCGGATGACGCCCTTCTCCATATCGCCCGAATTGACGCCCAGCGCCCGCAAAACAGCGCGTAGAGCAGAAGCATAAGCGCGCGCCTCTTCAACAGTGTGCATATCGGGCTCGGAGACGATCTCGAGCAAAGGCACCCCGGCGCGGTTAAGATCGACCAGCGAGAAGCTCTCGCCGTCGCGGCTGAGATGGGTCAATTTGCCGGTATCCTCTTCCAGGTGGACGCGGCGAATACGGATACTCCGCTCACCGGCGGTGGTCTCGATGAGCAACCGGCCATGTTCCGCCAGGGGAGATTCATACTGCGAGATCTGGTAACCCTTGGGAAGATCGGGGTAAAAATAGTTTTTACGGGCAAAGAGGCTGGTATGGGCGACCTGGCATTGCAACGCGAGCGCGACGCGCAGCCCATACTCGACTGCCTGGCGATTGACAACCGGCAGTACGCCAGGCATCCCGGCGCAAACCGGGCAGACGGCCGTATTGGGGGCTGCCTGAGTGGAATCAACCACCGGGCAGGGGCAAAACATCTTCGATTGGGTAGCTAACTCGGCGTGGACTTCCAGGCCGATAACTGCTTCATACTTCATACTTCACATCCAAATCATTTCTCGATCGCTAAAACCGTTAAACAAGCTGTGCGGGCGCGCCCTTCCCTGCAAGAAGAGCACGGCCAGCCGTTCTCCTTTGGGCAGAACCGCCGGTGGGAACAACGCCTTCAAGCGCAGGTTTGCCTCTCTCAGAGCCGGTTGACGAATTTCTCCATGCGGCGCAGGGCTTCTTCGATCTTCTCGTAGGCGGTAGCATAGGAACAGCGCACAAAACCTTCGCCGCCCGCCCCAAAAGCGCTGCCCGGCACAACAGCCACATGTTCTTCTTGGAGCAAGCGGTTGGCAAACGCTTCATCATCCAACCCCACGTCACTGATCTTGGGGAAAGCGTAAAAGGCGCCTTTAGGCTCAAATGTCGGTAGGCCGATTTGGTTAAGACCACTGACGATCAGTTTGCGGCGACGGTCATACTCTTGCCGCATTTCCATCACATCTTCATCGCATTCTCGCAGGGCAGTGATGGCAGCCGCCTGGGCGGTGGTAGGGGCGCACATGATGGTGTACTGGTGGACGCGTACCAGCGCCTGCATAATCTCTTTCGGACCGGCGCAGTAACCAATGCGCCAACCAGTCATAGCATAATCCTTAGAAAACGCCCCGACCAAGATGGTGCGTTCTTTTGCGCCCGGCAGCGCCGGTACACAAACATGCGGCAGACCGTACACCAGCCGGTCATAAATCTCGTCCGAGATGATGATGAGATCATGCTCCTGGGCAATCCGCACGATTTCTTCCAGACGCTGGCGACTGGCCACCGCCCCAGTGGGGTTGTTGGGATAACCCACCAGGATGGCCTTGGTGCGGGGGGTGATGGCGGCGCGCACGGCGGCGGGGTCCAGGTCAAAGTTGTTCTCCATCGTGCAGGCCACCTCCACCGGAACGCCATCTGCCAGGAGAACTCCGGCCTGGTAAGAGACGAAACAGGGGGTCAGGATGACAACTTCATCTCCTGGATCGAGCAGGGCGGTAAAAGCCAGGTAAAGGGCCTCAGAACCGCCGACGGTGATGACGATCTCAGAATCGGGATCATACCGGACGCCATAATGCACCTCCAGGTGGGCGGCAATGGACTGACGCAACTCGCTCAAACCGGCATTGGAAGTGTAATGGGTCTCGCCATTTTGCAGCGAACGAATGCCGGCTTCGAGGATGCGGGGAGGGGTGGTGAAGTCGGGTTCGCCAATCCCCAGCGAGATGACATCCTTCATGGTGGCGGCGATATCGAAAAATTTGCGAATCCCAGATGGTTTGAGGGCAGCTACTTTGCGGGAAATGTAAGATGCACGCATCACGACTCCTTCAAGGCAGATTTTAACGGCGGTCAGACGGGATTGACCCGCCATTCGTCGTACAGTTCTCCGTAAAACAATTCAAACCGGCGGCCGCCTTCCGTGCAGACACGGAAGCTCTTTCCCCCCGGAATGCGCCAGCGGGCTTCGATCCTGGCGATGATCAGGCGCTCGCCCTCCCAACGCAGAGCAATCGGATATTCGGCGTACTCGTACCCCGAATGGCATTCAACAACGGAGGCTAACTCATCGCCCACGAACTATCTCCGAGGTTCAACTGCAGCGCCTGGCTTTCCAGATGCACCTGCTCGCCGATGAGGGAGTTTTCTACGATAACCTGGATGATATGGGTATGATCGGCGATGATGGTGTTGCGAAGAATGGCGCTGCGGATTTCGCATTGGCTGCCGACCGAGACATGCGGGCCGATGACGCAATTCTCCAGCCGGGCGGAAGGGTGGATGAAGACCGGCGGGATGATCGCCACGCCAGGGCGAAGTTGCGCTTCGGCGCTGTTATCATGGCCATGTTCCAGCAGATAGCGGTTGGTTTCCAACACAGCCTGGGGAACACCAGCATCGAGCCAGACATCCACCCGCTCGGTGCGAAAATGAGCGCCTTTTTCCAGCATGATATTAATGGCATCGGCCAGGAAATATTCGTTCTTGAGCATGACGCCGCGTTGCATTTGTTCTTCGATGGCCTGCACAAGCGCCTGGCCGCTTTTGAAATAATAGAAGCCAACGACGGCAAGGTTATTGTCCTTCTCGACCGGCTTCTCGATGAGGCGGGAAACGATGCCCTGAGGATCGGTCACGGCAACGCCGAAGCGGCTGGGGTCTTCGACCGGTTTGACCCAGGCCACCCCGTCACTGGTCTCCGAAGCGAGGAAGCCAAGGTCGGTCTCGATGAGGGTATCCGAGAATGCCATCAAAAGCGGACCGTCCAGGTGCTGGCGCGCCAGGTAGAGGGCGTCGGACTGGCCGCGCATCTCGGCCTGGACCACGTAATGGCACTTCTTCTCGGGGTGATTTTCTTCCATATAGGTTTTAATCTGCCAGCCTTGCGGTCCAATGATGAAGATATATTCGACATTGGCAGGATCAGGCAAGGTGTTGAACTGCTCGAGGACGTAATCGAGAACGGTTTTGCCCGCCAGAGCCACCAGCGGTTTGGGTTTGCTCCAGGTGTGCGGGCGCATGCGCGTGCCCAGTCCCGCCATGGGGATGGCAATTTTAAGCGTTTGTGACATGGGGCGTGTTTTCCTGTGTTGTGATCCTTTGCGGTAAGGTACACCCTAATTGTAGCCTTTTTTTAGAAATTTGGGGAAGGGGAGGCAGGATGCGGACGGCCAAGAGATGCTTATAAAATACGGCTGCGACGAAACGCTCTTTTTCCCGCCGCCCAGGCGTGCCAGAAAGGCACCTGGTATTTGCTGTTGAAAAGCCACAGTCGGTAAAGCTTTCGGAGCGCGATGAGGTAGAAAAGAATCACGAAAAGAAACACATAAGAAATCGTAACCTCAGAGAAGATCATCATCAGGCGCGCCACGTCGTTATAGATCGCTTTGCTGTTGATAAATCCGGAGAGCGAGTTGTACAGCGGAGACAACAGCCCCATCATAACAAGATTGATATACACCCAACGCCGCTCAAAACGCCTGAACCTGATCAACCCGAAAACGGCAACAAACAAAGCCAGGTCACAAAAATAAGGGGCGGCGACAACCAGCCAATTCGCGTTCTCATCCAGGATGACATAGCCGAAGGAGAAGTACCCCAATTGCCGGCCGGGGATGATGTTGATCGTCAGCACCCGCACGCCCATCAACCAGGCTGCCAGGGCGTGGCTCAGTTCGTGGCGAAGCGTGTCCACCAGCATATAACCTGGCAAAAAGAGCAGCCATAAAAAATCGCTCCACCGCACGGGAATATCGCCGATGAAGAAATACGCCTTATAGTAATATTCCCGCAGCGTAGCAACCACCCACCTTTGAAGGCCATCTTTAACTGTTTGTGTAGCTGATGACCAGATATGCTGGGTCCACATCATGCTGCACCGCCCGGAGCCACACAGGAAAAACGCCTATTGTCCTTGCGCCTCACCCATCTCTGGCGCATTGGAACACAGTTCATTAACCATGATAGTCATCCCCTTCGCGGTTGTCAACTATTCTATGAGACTTCCGTCTATCACTTCCATCTATCAGTGAAAAAAACCGCTCCAAGAACTTGACCGGAGCGGTTTAGAAGGCAAATCTTCGTCTGGAAGTTTGCAAAAGCAAATCCTATCTGCAGTTTACTGCGTGCCCCGCAAGCGAGGATCAAGCGCGTCGCGCAGGCCATCCCCTAAAAAGTTGAAGGCAAACATGGTAATCGCCAGCGCCAGCGCCGGGAAAAGCGTCTGGTTTGGATACGTGCGGACAACCTGAGCGCCATCCGAGATCATAGCGCCCCAAGAAGGCGTGGGCGGGTTGACGCCCAGACCAATAAAGGAGAGAAAAGCCTCGGTGGAAATATATCCTGGAATCGCCAGCGTTTCGGCTACCACAAGCGGGCCGACGATATTCGGCAGAATGTGGCGGAACATAATGCGCCAGTTGGTGGCGCCAATGGTGCGGGCGGCTTCAATAAATTCCTTCTCCCTCACAGAGAGCACCTGGCCACGCGTCAGGCGCGCCATCGTCTCCCAGGCGGTCAGTCCAATACCGATGAAAATGAACAACATACCGCCCAACCTGGCATCCGCCTGGCTAAGCGCGTAACTAAACGTACCCGGGTCCGGTTTAGAGAAAGTGGAGCGGAAGAAGGCCATCAGCAGGATGATAAATAGCAAAGACGGAAAAGCATATAACACATCTACGAGGCGCATCATAATGTTATCCACCCGGCCGCCAAAAAAGCCAGAGATGCTGCCATAGGTCACTCCGATCAGCAAACTGATGAACGGGCCGATCAAAGCAACCGTCAAAGATACCCGCGCCCCGTAAACGATGCGGCTGAAAAGGTCCCGGCCAACATAGTCGGCGCCCATTAGATAATTTTCGCTGACCTGAGCATAAGGCTTCATGGTAGGAAACACATTGATCAGCCATTGGGGCACCTTGTTCTGGTCAGTTAAGGTTTGTTTTTCATACGAGTAAGGCGCCAGAACGCCTGCAAAGATCGCGAAGAAATACAGGATCAAGATCATGATCCCACCGATCACCGCCGCCCGGTTGCGAATAAGGCGGCGTAACGCGTCTTTCCAAAGGCTTTCGCCCTTCTGGGTAAGAGGCTGGCCACCGGCAGCAGAAGCTTTCGCGTCAAGTTTTAGTTGAGCGGTCATTGTCTATTCCTTCTTGATCAGTCGTATCGGATGCGAGGATCCAGGTAAGCATATAGAATATCTACAATCAGGTTGGCGATCACCAGAAATACAGCATATAACAAGATCGTCCCCATGATCACCGGGTAATCGCGGTTGGTGATGCTAATGACAAAGTATTTCCCCATTCCGGGGATACCAAAAACCGTCTCGGTGACAAAGGTGCCGGTCACCAGGGCAGCGAACATAGGCCCCAGGATGGTGACAACCGGGATGAGAGAATTCTTCAACGCATGGCGGGTGATGACCAACCGCTCTTGCAATCCCTTGGCGCGAGCGGTGCGGACGTAATCTTCGCGCACCACCTGCAAAAGGCTGGCGCGAGTCAGGCGGGCAATGATCGCGGAACTGGCAAGTCCCAAAGCGACAGGAGGCATAATGGCATACTTGAAGAAATTCCATCCCATCGAGGTAGGTAGAAAGCCAAGTAGATAAGGCGGTTTTGAGCCCCAGCCCGTAGCCGGCAGCCATTTCAGAGTTACGGCAAAAATCCAGATCAGCACCGGTCCCAGGATAATCACCGGCACCGAAACGCCAAAGATAGCCACGCTCATACTGATATAATCAAAAATGGTATTCTGCTTTAATGCTGCAATAATCCCAAGAGGCATTCCAATAATGATTGCAACCAACAACGCCATCAGCCCCAATTGAATCGAAATGGGAAGCTGCTGGCGGAAGATGTCATTGACGGTGCGGCTGCGCGAGGCGTAGGACGGCCCAAAATTCATCCATTTTACATAAACGCCGCCGATTTTAAATTTGAATAAAGCGTCATCCTCAAAGTTGGAAGAAAATTTTGTCGTGCTAAATTCTGGGACAAATACCTCTTTGACGTACCGGAGGTACTGGTTGAGGAGCGGTTCATCCAGGTGATACCGCTTTTCGAGATTTCGAATAATTTCTGCTGGCAGCGCCTTTTCTTTGTCAAAAGGGCCGCCGGGAACAGCATGCATCAGGCCAAAAGTAATGGCTGAGACAGCAAAAAGAACAACAAATAAATAAATTAAACGGCGCGCGACATAACGACCCATGGGATCACCTCCAGATTCTTGACACCGTTAAGGGTGCGAGGGAGGAAGATCGCTCCTCCTCCCTCCAAACAGTTATCGTAATCTGGTTACTGCCCCTTGGCAGCCATGTCGATATCCCACTTATCCACGGATTCCTGTCCTGCAGAACCGAAGGTGCGGGTGACGTATGGCTTGGTGACGGTAACACGGGTGTACCAGTAGATCGGCGCAATGGCGGCTGCATCTACAACCAGCATTTCCTCAGCTTCAGCGTAGAGCTCGACGCGCTTAACGGGATCCAGTTCTTTGGCAGCTTCGCGAACTTTGGCTTCAAAGTCTTCGTTCTTCCAGTTAATACCGCCATCGGGTTCCCCGTCGGAGTTCTTATCCGGGTTGGCGGAGCCGTTGACCGCAAAGACCTCGCGGATGAAGTTGTTCGCGTCGGCGTAGTCCGGGCACCAGCCCAGGCGGTAAATCTGCGGAGTCTGGTCGCTGCGGATCGTCTCGAGGTAGACTGCCCATTCCTGGTTGACCAGTTTGACGTTCACACCGAGGGTGTCCTTCCACATCTGCTGGATGGCTTCGGCGATCTTCTGGTGGGCAGAACTGGTGTTGAACATCAGGGTGATATCGAGCGAATCGGCGGTAACGCCCTTCTCATCCAGGTAAGACTGGAGTTCCTTCTTGGCAGCTTCGGCGTCGCTCTTAATACCCAGGTCGGGATGCGATTCCAGCGTCGGGGCGCCGGCCAGGCCGGGGCGGGAGAACCACTGAGCAGGCACCTGCTCGCCCTTCGTGACGTTATCAATCAAAGCCTGGCGGTCAATTGCCATGGAAAGCGCTCTGCGGACGCGCACATCATCCACCACAGGGGCTTTGGTGTTAAAGCCATAGTAGTAGGTGCACAGGTTCGGTGCAATCGTGAGCTGCGCTGAAAGTTCAGGATCTGCCTTGACGCGGTCAATATCCGCCAGTGGAACAGCAGCGGCGTCAATATTCCCGGTTTCGTATTCTGCAAAGGCCGCGGTCTCATCCAGCATGGTCCAGGTCACTTCGTCAATCTTGGGCTGTGGAACCGAAGCAACATCCGCCGGCCAGAAGGGATTCTTGACGACGGTGATGAAAGAGTCATGCACCCATTCTTTTAGCACATAGGGGCCAATCCCCTGGTTGAAACCAGTCTCGGTCCAGCGATCGCCTTGCGCTTCAGTGCAATCGTCGCCATCAATCAGCCAGCTCGGCTGTGGATAGGCAACCCACATCCCGGCGATGGCGGCATTGTACGCAGCCGGTTCAACAAACTTGATTTCGAGCGTAGTGTCGTCAATTACCTTAACGCCAACGGTCGCGGGATCATCCGTCTTGCCGTTGTTATAGTCGCTAGCGCCTTCGACTGCAAAAGCAAGTACATAGGCATAGTTGGAACCAGTTTCTGGCTTCAGGGTGCGGAGCATCCCATAATAAATGTCATTGGCAGTTACCTTGCGAGGTGCAGGGGTTTCCTGGCAGTCCATCACCTGGACAACTTCCTCTTTGACTGCATCGTACTTTACCCAGTAGATGTCGTCACGCAGATGGAAGGTGTAGGTCTTGCCATCTTCGCTGATGTCCCAGCTCTTGGCAAGAGCAGGCTGCACTTCATTGGTCACCTCATCTTGCCGGGTGAGGCCCATCATGATCTCCCAAAGCACCTGGATCGAGCTGGTATCGGTCGCCAGTGCAGGATCGAGGGTTGGCACATCGCCCGGGCCGAGGTTGAGCCGGATGGATTTCTTTTCAGCCACGGCTTCTTCGGGGGTAGCTGTAACAACGACAGTCTGCCCTTCTTTCTCAACCACAACCGTCTCAACCACTTTCTCGGGAGCGGCGGGCTGGCAGGCAGCCAACAGCATACTGGCTAAAACCAGCAGCGATACGAAAACAAAAGTCTTTGAACGCATTTTTTTCTCCTCCTGTTAGAAAAGAGTTTGATAATGTGAAACACACATGCTGTTTATCCAGCAGTCCAGGAACATCTTCGATTACCGAGCATCACCTCCTTTGTGCATAAAAGCTCACGAATCATCTATACCATGTGGCAGGCTACCCAATGATGCGGCTTCACTTCACGAAATTCAGGCTTGACCTCAGCGCAAATTGCCTGAGCGATAGGGCAGCGGGTGCGGAAACGACAACCGGATGGCGGGTTCACCGGTGACGGGACATCGCCCTGCAGGATGATGCGCTGCCGTTTTTCCTCTGCGATGGGATCCGGGATCGGGACGGCTGAAAGCAATGCCTGGGTGTACGGGTGCAGCGGATTCTCGTACAATTCCAGGCGGTCTGCCAGTTCTGCGATAATTCCGAGATACATGACCGCAACGCGGTTGCTGATATGACGCACCATCGAGAGATCATGTGCAATGAATAGATAGGTAAGACCCAACTCGCGCTGCAAATCCTCCAGCAGATTCACAACCTGAGCTTGAATGGAGACATCCAGCGCCGAGATGGGCTCATCGCAAACGATTAACGATGGTTCTAACGCCAAAGCGCGCGCCACGCCAATACGCTGGCGTTGGCCGCCGGAAAATTCATGGGGATAACGGTTTGCAAATGCCGGGCTGAGCCCTACCATCTTGAGCAGATATTCCACCCGTTCCTGGCGGGCTTTTCCGGAATAGGTATTGTGGATCAGCATCGGTTCGCCAATAATCTCGCCGACAGTCATACGCGGGTTCAGGCTGGCGTATGGGTCTTGGAAAATCATTTGCATGCGCCGCCGCGTCTTGCGTAGCTCCTCGCCAGAGAGTTTGGCGAGATCGCGCCCTTCAAAAAACACACTGCCAGAGGTAGGCCGGTAGAGCTGTAAAATGGTGCGCCCGGTCGTGGACTTGCCGCAGCCAGATTCCCCAACCAGTCCAAGAGTTTCACCTTTATAGATCACAAAACTGACATCATCCACCGCATGGACAGCGCCAATTTGCCGCTGGATGAGAATGCCGCGCGTGATTGGGAAATGTTTTACTAATCGGTCAACTCGCAACAGGACTTCCGGTGATGTCATTGGCGCTCTCTCCCCGTACCAGGATCAACCCAGCAGGCTGTGGTATGCTGGTCGCCCACCCGTAACAGGGAAGGATTCTCATTCCAACAGCGCTCAACGGCCAGGTGGCAGCGTGGGGCAAACGGGCAATAGCCCGGTTTTTCCAACAAGACGGGCGGCAGCCCGTCAATGGAGGCAAGCCGGCGATGATCCGTCTCATCCATGCGGGGCAGACTGTTGAGCAGTCCAATGGTGTAAGGATGTTGAGGATTGGTGTAGAGCTCTTTAACCGGCGCTTCTTCGATGATATAGCCGCCGTACATCACGTTCACCCGGTCGGCCAGGCCAGCGATGATGCCCAGATCATGGGTAATCCAGATAATGGCCATGCCCAACTCGTCGCGCAGTCGCTTGACCAGCTCGACGATCTGTGCCTGGATGGTCACATCCAGCGCGGTGGTGGGCTCATCAGCAATCAGAATTTGCGGCGTGCATATGAGCGCCATTGCAATCATCACACGCTGGCGCATCCCGCCCGAAAACTGGTGTGGATAGTCGCCCAGGCGTTCTTTTGCCCGCGGGATACCCACCATGTTCAACATCTCAGCGGCGCGCTCATAGGCCATGGCGCGGTTATATCCCTGGTGAATTTCAAGCGGTTCTGCTACCTGACGGCCAATGGTCAACACAGGGTTAAAAGAAGTCATCGGATCCTGAAATACCATGCTGATCTGGGAGCCCCGGATCTGCCGGATTTCCTCATCCGTCATTTTCAACAAATCTTTTCCCTGGTAAATGGCAGACCCTGCCACAACCTTACCCGGCGGTGTTGGGATCAGGCGCAGCATGGATAACACTGATACGCTTTTGCCACAGCCGCTTTCACCAACAATGCCAAGAGTTTCCCCCTCCCTGAGGGCAAATGAAACTCCATTGACCGCATGTACCATTCCTTCACGTGTTCTAAACCTGGTTTCAAGGCCCTGAACAGTCAATAGATCGGCCATGCAAAAATCCTCTTTAATTTTGAATGTATCGGGCTTCTCCGAACAGCCAATTCCCGAGCTTCCCTCAAATAATATATCATCAAATATAAAAAAGTATAACCGGATTCGAGAGGGTTGTCAAACAAAGCACGCGTCAGTGTTTGTAACATCAGCGGTAGGTAAATTTCAGAAAAAGTCACAATACAAGCGATCCCCCTCCCCCAATCAAGGTTTAGAAAGCAGTACCTGAGCCAGCCAACAGCAATGCTGCCCACATGCCCTGC
>JABLXC010000005.1 GCA_013178185.1 Anaerolineae bacterium
GGGTCATGATTTGTAGACGATAGATTTCTCTTTCGCTCATGGTGTGTAGTTTGTCCACTTCTCTGTCCCTTTCGTATGGGGACATTTTAACTTTGGTAAAAGGGGACATTTCTACTTTGGCTTAACATTCACTGATCTGAAGCTTGACACCATGCTGTTCGCTCAGGCGCACCTTGATTTCAGCCAGCATCGTCTCCAGAATTCGATGCACGTCGCCTTCATCCAGGGCGCGGAAAATGATCATATCATCAATGCGGTTGATAAATTCAGGCCGGAAGCGCTGAATAACCTCTCGAAATAAGTTTTCTTTGTTTTCCTTAGTCGGCGTTCCAAATCCCAGCGTGACAGATTTTCCTGTGGATATATTGGATGTCATAATGAAAATCGCGTTACGCGCGTCTGCGGTGCGGCCTTTAGAATCGGTCAGCCGCCCTTCGTCAAACACCTGTAAAAAAATATCGAACACAAGAGGGTCGGCTTTCTCGATCTCATCCAGCAGAACAACGGCATAGGGGCGGGCGCGCAAGGCACCGGTCAGTTGACCTTCTTCCTCGTGACCGACGTAACCCGGCGGGGACCCGATCAGACGCGCTACATTGTAGTGGTCCATATACTCGGACATATCAAGGCGGATCATATCGTTTTCGCTTCCAAAGAGGTAAGCTGCCAAAGCGCGCGCCAGTTCAGTTTTGCCTACACCCGTTGGCCCCAGGAACAAAAAAACGGCAAGCGGGCCGCGACGGCGTTCTAAACCGGAATGAGCCATGATCAATCGGCGGGAAACCTGTTCTACCGCCTTATCCTGTCCAACGAGGCGAGCTTTTAAATAATCTCCTAGTCCTAGCAACCTGTCCTTTGACATGGTTTCCGATTGCCCGGTGATCAACTCTAGCGGAATACCAGTTTTTTCCGACAAGGTCTGGCTAATTGTTTGGGGGGAGACTACTTGCATTCTCTCAGAAGAAGCCTCGATTGGAGAATCACCCGGTTTTGCGCTTAGCACTGGCACCCGGACTCGCGCGCAGGCTTTGTCTACCAGGTCAATTGCTTTGTCGGGCAGTTGATGCTGGACGTCAAAACGTATCGAAAGATTGACAGCTGCCCGCAGGGCCTCTTCTTGAATACGCACACCGTGATGCTCTTCCCAACAAGAACGCAGGCCCATGAGTATCTCAAAAGTCTCCTCGGGCGATGGTTCTACAACAATAATTTTTTCAAAACGGCGTTCAAGAGCAGAGTCTGACTCTATGTAGCGGCAGTATTCTGCCACAGTGGTAGCGCCAATACAACGCAGGCCGCGCGCCAATGCAGGTTTCATGATATTAGCGGCATCCAGGTTGCCCCCCAGGCTGTGGCCAGCGCCTACCACCGTGTGCAGCTCATCAATAAACAAGATGATATCCGGATGGGTGGCAGCTTCTGAAAGGATGTTCTCCAGACGTTCCTCAAACTGGCCGCGTAGCGTCGTTCCTGCAAGCAAAGAGCCCATGTTCACTTCAACGATGCGCGTGCCAGCAAGAATGGAAGCATCCTTTCCCTGAACAGCCCGAATGGCCAGCGCTTCGACAATAGCGGTCTTTCCAACCCCGGCTTCGCCCACCAGAACCGGGTTGTTCTTCTTGTTGCGCGCCAGGGTTTGTATAACCTGGAGAAGTTCTTTGCGCCTCCCAATAATGGGTCCGAGTTTTCCAAGACGCGCTTCCTCGGTCAAATCGCGACCAAACCGGTCCAGGTAAGGGGTCTCCACGACCGATTGTGGCGCTTGCGGTTTTGCCACCTTTTGGGGCGGGGATGAAGGTACGACAACCTTTACTGGGGGGAGATTAAGGCTTTGAGCGATCTGGAGAGCTTTGCTGCGCAAGTCTTCCAAATCAACCCCTTCAAAAGTTTTGGCAATGATAGGGTCGGGTTGGTACACAAGCGCCGCTAGAAGGTGCAGGATGGTCACTGGCAAGTCAGGATCAGCCGATTGATACGCATGCTCGAAAATCTCGCGGCTAGCTGGACTGCGGTGCATGGTTTTTTCTGCATAGAAGTGATCTCCTTTTCCGCACAGGCGGCGTGCCTTTCTTCTTAGCGCGGTTGTTTCTAGCCCCACCCTTGTCAGCACTTCGTTCAGAGCGCTAACTTCGCGCTGAATAGCCACCTTTACGGATGGGTTTTGTTCTAACCCTGAAGCCATAACTTTTTCCAGGCTACATATTCCGATTAACAAATGTGCCGGTTCTATCCACTTAAAACACGCCGCGGCAGCCTCTCCGGCGGCCATACGCCAGCTTAATTGAACAGCTTGAGTCAGTTCAGACATTACTCTCTCCTCATGAGACAAGACAGTTATAAGTAAAGATGGGAGATCATCATGCTATTTCCTCAGCGATTGTATTTTTAGTTTTGCCTGTTCGATTGTTTTTTTATATTGACTAGCACAGTTTTGGGCGCGCTTTATAAACTCCTCATAACTGGCGATTGCTTCAAGAGGTTTTTCAAGGTGGTCCAGGGCGCACGCCTGATAATACCAGGGGGCGGGATTGTTAGTGTCCAGGCTAATGGCTTTTTGAGAGAATACCAATGACTCTTCCCAACGACCAAGACAAAGCAGAGCGTGGCTTTTTGTGCTGATTGCGTAACCATTTTGAGGTTCATAATGTAAAGCTTTTTCACAACACGACAACGCTTCTTGAAAGCGGTTCAGTGTGATCAATATCTCTGACTTTAAATACAAGGCGTTGGCATCTGCCGGATCAATCTCAAGAATGCGGTCATAATCTGCCAACGCTCCTGTCAGATCTCCCAATTTTCGATGAGCATTCGCTCGATTGTGCCAGGCCTGGAGATAACGCGGATAATATTGGATTGCCTGGTTATAGTGATTCAGCGCTTCCTGGATGAGGTCTTGATCTGCAAAAACAGCACCTAAATTGTTCAGGGCATAGGCGTTTTGAGGCTGCATTTTTAAGGCTTGCCTGAAACAAGATTTGGCTTCAGAAAATTGCTTTAGAGCTCTGTGACTGTTACCCTGGTTGATGTATGGTTCGATCATCTCTGGTTTAAGGGCGCGCGCTTTTTGGAAACACAGAATGGCTTGTTGATAATCTCCTGCATCATTCATAAGCTTGCCTTTGTTATTCCAGGCTAATGCACAGTTCGGATCCAGATCTATGGCACGTTCATACCTCTGGAGAGCCTCTGCGGCTTTCCCCAAGTCATCCAGACTAGAACCTTCGGCGACTAATTCCTGGGCAGTCAGGGAACGCGGTTGAGGGGCGGGTATTGTTTCTTTTGTTTCCTTTAGTAATACTTCTGCCAGATCGGCGCGCAAAGCAGAAAAATGAGGGTAACGATCCTGAGGATATTTTGCCAGGCAGCGTTGGATGATGGGGGCGATCGGCGAATTAATGTAGGGGAGTGGGGCCGTGCGGTGCAAGGCTGCCATTTCGCGCCAGAAACGCATTTGCTCTTGCGCGGAAAAATTGCGAGGAGGATCTGCTAGAAAAGGCAGACGACCTTTCGAAGCAAGCTGGTAAAGGATGATGCCCATGGCGTAGATGTCGCTACGGACATCACAATGAACTGCGTCTGCGAACTGTTCTGGGGGCATATGGGTGGGTGTTCCAAATCCCTCGCCTTCAGCCGATTGGCAAGAAAGGCCAATGTGGCCTTCAACAACACTGATCATTGGACCGGCTGACGTCCCTGCCAGGATGCTAGCCAGTCCGAAGTCGCTGATCTTGATGCGGTTGTCGTGCGTAATCATCAGATTGGATGGTTTAAGGTCGCGGTGAGCGGTAAGACCTTTGGAACGGGCATATTCCATGCCATCGCAAACGCCAATCGCCCAACGGAGGCCTTGCGCCAGATCAGGTGGGCAACGCTCAAAACATCCTTGTAGAGAATTGAATCCCCCTTTACCTGGAAAGATGTATTCCATAACTATATGTAATCGACAGGCGATTTCATCTACCCAAAAAGCGCGCACGATGTTAGGGTGGGATCCGAAGTTTACCCATAATAGGGCTTCTTGTTTGAAACGCTGGCGGGCGGCAGGATCGGCTAGAAATTCATCGCGGAAGGTCTTTATGGCATAAGTATTCCCATTCCCTCTGTAGATTGCAAGAAATACAATGCCGAACCCGCCCGCTCCGATTGGGCGAACATATTGATAATAGGGATCAGACCGCTCGGACATAGAAAATGTTCTCTTTATCCTATTCTAATTTCCTGATTGGTATAACATTCTTAATGGAGATTCTCCACAAAAGCAATCCTGTTTTCTAAAGCTTGACAAGAAATAAGTGTCACCCCTCTTTTAGATATTATAGGAACATTTTGACAATTTGGAACGAGTATTTAACTCTTACGATTAGTATGAATCCAATATAGGAGGGAAATTTTGACAAAGTAGTTTGACAGTTCATGGCCGATTCCCTCTCTTGACAAGACACGACGGCGATATAAACTAGAAGTGATAGGAGGTCTGGTAACTGAAGGATATGAACGATAGCAAAATAACAGGGAAATGGTCTAAGGGGGATATTATCGGCCAGGAATATGAAGTTTATGGCTTGCTCGGTAAAGGCGGTTTTGGGATTGTCTATTTGGTTTATAGTCGCCGGAATGGTTCAGTATACGCACTAAAAACTTTCCGTGATGAATACCTTAACGATCTTCAAGTCCGGCAACACTTCCAGAAGGAAGCCAGTATCTGGATAAATCTGGATTACCACCCGAACCTTGTACGGGCTTTTTTTGTAAAGGAGTTTTCCGGTCGTTTGTATATTGCTCTGGAATATGTGAAGCCGAATCGTCTAGGCTTGAACTCGTTGGAGGGATATCTAATGCGCCAGCCGCCCCAAACCCTTCAAAGCTTGGAGTGGGCAATTGCCTTCTGTCATGGGATGGAATATGCCTATTCAAAGGGTTTAAAAGCTCATCGTGATATCAAACCGGCAAATATATTGATTACTGTTGATCAGACAATCAAGATCACAGATTTTGGTCTGGCAGGTGTTTTCAAAACCAAAAAGTTAGGACCGAAGGTTAATATTTATAATGATCAGATTGGCCTATCCCTTTCTGCTGTGTCTGGTGCTTGTGGGACGCCGACGCACATGGCACCAGAGCAGTTTGTGAACGTTGAGCATTGCGACGAGCGAAGCGATCTTTATAGTTTTGGAGTTGTATTGTTTCAAATGGCAAGCAGAGGTGCTTTGCCCTTCGTCGCGCCTTTTCCTAAAAACCTTTTGGAAAAAGAAAATATAAAATTCTGGCAGGAAATGCAACACCTTCACGAAACCGCCCCGGCACCAGCGCTGAATTCTCCACTTTCCACAATCATCCAACGTTGTCTGGAAAAAGAACCGGCAAGAAGATACCAAACTTTTATGGAACTGCGCCTTGATCTGGAAGATCTCTATGCAAGGGTGGGAGGGAAAAAAATTCGGCCTTTAATTTCCTGGGAAATGGATGCTGAAGCCTGGAATGATAAGGGAATCAGTCTTAAGGCGTTGGGACGAAATAATGAGGCAATTGCTTGTTACGAAAAAGCTATTTCCCTTCAGCCTCAGCTAGTTGTGGCGTGGGGCAATAAAGGCGTTGCTCTTCATGAGCTTGGTCTCCCCGAAGAAGCACTCCAGTGTTTTGACATCGCGCTTGGAATTGATGAAAAGCGAGGTTTTCTCTGGAACAATAAAGGAATTTGCCTTGAAAGCATGGGAAGGTATGAGGAAGCCATTTTTTGTTACCAACATGCTTTGCTGCTTGACCAGCGAGATTCATTTGCCTGGTGTAATAAAGGCAATAGTTTGATGGCCTTGAAAAAGATGGAAGAAGCGATGCAATCCTTTGATGCTGCATTGAATCTTGACCCTGATTATGCCACAGCCTGGAACAGCAAAGGGGTCTGTTTGAAGAAGTTGGGTCATTTTGAAGAGGCGATGAAGTGTTTCGATCGCGCTGTTGAAATTGACCCTTTTTTTCGAGAAGGTTGGTGCAATCGAGGATTGTGCCTTCAGGAAATGGGGAAGTACGATGAGGCCTTGGAGTGTTATGACAGGATTCTAATATTTGATCCAAAACACAGCCCAACCTGGAACAATCGGGGATACTGTCTAAATTGTATGGGACGTACGGATGAAGCTATTAAAGCGCTCAATAAATCGGTCGAATTGGATCCAGATAATAGCTATGCCTGGCATAATCTGGGAAAGTGTTTCATGAATCTAGGAGAATTAAATCGTGCGCTTGATATTTTTAATCGTGCTACTTGCCTGAACAAGAGGCAAAAAGAATCCTGGAATAGCAAGGGAATTTGTCTGCATCGGCTGAATCGAGCAGAGGAAGCTATCTCTTGCTACCGGATTGCGCTCGAGCTCGATCCGTATGATTGGGGCGCATTTTTCAATAAGGCATTGGCAGAAGACAGCGCAGGCTGGTGGAAAGAGGCGGCTGATTCTTATAAGAAATTCCTGGATCTGAATCCATCCCAATGCGAAGCCCAAATAGCGTATGCCCAACGCAGGTTGAAAGCATTAAAAACCAGATGAGCTGATTTTTAGCAAGCAAAGAATTATTACATTTTAACAATACTTGTTCTAAATGATTGACAAACCTTTTTTTGATCGCTACACTACTGATTGTATGTACCAGTTATTGCCGGCATAAGGGAGAGAGAAGCCGTGATGACCGGATCACTTTCATTGTCAAGTGCGCCAGGAATTGATTTAGACCAAATTGGTTTGGGGGAAGAACGCCGCCGGGTATTAATAATTGATGATGAGCCCCAAAGCGTCTTTTTGCTCAAATCTATCCTTATGAAAGCGGGTTTCGATGTGTTGGGGGCTTGCAGCGGCGAAGAAGCTATCCAGAAGTGCGTTCAGGTAAGTCCGGATGTGATCCTGCTTGATCTGATGATGCCAGAAATGGATGGCTGGGAGACTTACCGGCATTTACGCGAGGTTACCGAGGCTCCGGTAATCATTATATCGGCTTTAGACAGCAAAGATCTGGTGGTCAGGGGTATTGAGGGGGGTGCCGAAGACTACCTGACGAAACCTTTTCATGCGGCGGAACTGATCGCGAGGATTAACCGGTTATTCACCCGCAAACGGCAAGACCAGCCGGCGCGTTCTTTATACTTTCCAAAAGTGGACATGCGGCTGGATTTGGATACCTGCGAGGTTAAGCTGAGGGGCAAAACGATCTATTTGCCTGGAAAGGCGTTTGAGGTTTTAGCGGTGCTGGCTCGAAATGCGCCCCGGATGGTGACTGATGAAGCGATTGCGATGGAAGTCTGGGGAACCGACAATGACCGCACTCAGAACCGGATCAAGCATTTGATCTTTATCTTGCGCCAGAACCTGGAGGAAAAACCCTCGAATCCGCTTTTAATCATCAACCGTGGTGGGATGGGGTACCGGCTCGCGACCGAGGGGTCCTGAATATCCTTTGTATTGCCAGGATCAAGAAGACTTGAATTGAGACGCCCTTCGCGTGCTATCCAAGCCACGGAGGGCGCTTTGCAAGCGACTGCTCGAGCCGCTTTATTGAACACTGGCCATTGACGTCCCGGTCACTGGTTGTGCGATGATAAATAGGCGTCCCCACGAATCAATGCCGTCCTGCTCAATGCAGGTTTGCAGGGTGAGATGGTGTTCGCCGCTGTACATCTCTATAAAAACTTGAGTGGCTGTCAGGGTCTCGCCGGTTTCAAGATTGACAAAATTGCTGGAGGGGTTATTGGGTTGTAATGCCTGGTAACGGAAGATGGCCGTCACAGCATATTCTTTTGTGGAGCCATCCCCATAGATGACATGGATGCGGTCTGCCGGATTGAGGTTGAAGAAGTGACGACCCGAAGCGAAGTTATGCGCCAGTAGACCGATGATGTTCATTTGAGCCGCCTGACTGAATTGGGTAACCGTCCCTTCTATGCTGGAGACGAAGGCCGGATCATCGGGGGGCTGCTGAAGCACCCGCAGCGCGAAGATGTTTGCGGCGTAGATTCCACGGATGACTCCTGCCTCGCCATTGGTGACCTTGTTGATGAACGATTGGAGGGCGGTCGAATCTGGTTCTTCTGCGCTGGCATCAATAATTGTCTCCTGGCCGGGATCGTCGGAGACGCTGGAGGATACAACCTCAGGATTGGCAGGAGCCTGCCGTTCCGGTTGGGGCGAGATGGAAATATCAGTGTCGCGACTGGTTTCCGCGCTAACCGGGACAACACCTGCGTCCGGCAGGGGGATGGATGCCGAGGGATTGGAAACTACCGGCTGGTTTGAGCAGGCCGAAAGCGCCCCCCCATAAATGGCAAGCATGGCAAAAACGAACAGGAACTTACGCGCTGAACCCAACATAAAAAACCCCTTTTTTGAGGGCCCCGCGCAGTTCAGGTTTAAAAAGAAAGCCCGGAGGATCCGGGCATCAACAAGCTGCGGTAGCTCCTCGTTTTCGGCGGCCTGGCGATCATGGCTGCGGAGGCAGCTTTAGACCCATGGCTTTGCGTCGCCGGGTTTCCCCGACTTTGCCATTATCGAACGATGACTTGTTGTTAAGGTTCCGGTTGAAAACCGGAGACATTGTATCTTAAACCTATTCTATATATTACTTAATTATAAGTCAATAGTTATTAATTAATTTGTTATTTATTTGAAAGGTGTTTATTGCCGGGGCGCGGAGCGACCCAGCAGGGCAGGGGGGAGGTAAACTGGTTTTGAGTGGGCGCTTTTTAGCGCTGGTTGAGCAGACGAGAGGAGTTTGCCAAAATGCCGAGGTCAGGCAGCGATTGGGCGGCGGCTGCCAGCATGGGGGGTAAAAACCCAAGCGCGGCCAGGGTCAGTCCAACCAGATTATAAAGCATTGTGAAAACGATATTGGTCTTTACGACCCGCATGGTTTTTCTGGCGATGCGAATAGTCTGCGGAATGAGGGACCAGTCATCCCGCATGAGGATGATATGAGCTGCCTCGATGGCAACGCCACTGCCAGCTGCACCGATTGCGATCCCAACATCGGCCTGGGCCAACGCCGGGGCGTCGTTGATGCCGTCGCCAACCATGACGACAATGTGGCCTTCGGCTTGATACTGCCGGACGATATTGATCTTGTCCTCGGGTAGCAATCCGGCGCGATAGGCAATACCTATTTCAGAAGCCAGGCTGGCGGCGCTGTTTGGATTATCTCCCGTCAACAGTTCAACCCGCCGAAAACCGGCCTGTTTCAGAGCTGTAATAGCCTGGGGGACTTCAGGGCGGAGGGCGTCCGCAGCTGCCAGGATGCCGGGCGGTTCACCTTCGATCAGGACGAAAATGACGGTCTTGCCTTCGGCTTCTAACCGGCGCGCAGCGGCCGGCGGGTTGCAGCCCTCTGGCAGGATACGCCAGCTTCCAACCTTGACGAGACGATTTTGCAGCGTTGCCTGGGCGCCCTGACCTGGGATGTTGCGGAAGTCTTGAACCGGCAGGTAGTTCAAGCCACGCTGGCGGGAAGCCTGACGGATGGCGCCTGCCAGTGGGTGTTCGGAAAAGCGTTCAACGCTGGCTGCGATGACGAGGGTTTCATCTTCGGAGTGCCCTGCCAGCGGCAGAATATCCGTCACGACGGGGCGGCCGGGGGTCAGCGTGCCGGTTTTATCCACCAGCAGGATGTCGGCGCGGGCGAGCATCTCCAGAAATTTGCCTCCTTTGAAGATCAGCCCCTGCCTGGCAGCTGCGCCAATGGAAGCGAGGACTGCGATGGGCGTGGCCAGGGCAAAAGAACACGAACAAGCGACCACCAGCACCGCGGCTGTGGCCAGGGGGTCACGCCGGAAGAGGTACGTTAGAAAGGCAATGCCGATCACAACCCACAGATACCAGCCTGAGAACCGGTCGGCGAAGCGTTGCACCTCGGCGCGGTTGCTTTCTGCCTCTTCGACCAGGCGGATGACCCTACCGAAGGCGGTATCTGCCCCTGCGGCAGCGGTGCGGATGCGCAGACTACCCATTTGCACCAGGGAGGCGGCGTACACATGGCTGCCTGCCCCTGCCTCGATCGGCATGGCTTCGCCTGTGATGGCAGCCTGGTTAATGGTTGCCTGGCCGCTTTCCACCTGACCATCTACCGGGATGGTCTCGCCGGGCCGTACGATGACGATCTCACCGGGGGAAACCTGCTCGGCCGGGAGGGAGATTTCGTCTTCGCCGCGTTCGACCCTGGCGATAGGAGGCTGTATGGCGATCAGTTTTTTGACTGCCTGGCGCGCCCTGCCAGTCGTGAACCTTTCCGTCAGGTCGCCGATGCGCATAAAGAATACCACGATTACCGCCGTCACCCACTGGCCAACCGCGATTGCGGCTAACACTCCCAGCGTCATTAAGGTATGAGAAATGACCTGTTTGCGCAGCGCGGCGCGAACAACTTTTTGAAAGACCGGGAAGCCGCCGAGGAGAACCAGCGCCAGGCCTCCATACCAGGGCAAAAAGCGGGTCACCTGTTCAAAAAAACCCAACCATTCACCGGCGACGATGACGAGAAGAACGGCGCCGAATATCATTCCCAAAAAGGCCAGGATATCTCTTGTAAAGGTCCAGCCTTTTGTTGGAACAGCGTTGTTTTCAGTTTGTTCTGCCAGCGTGGGAACGCTGTAACCAGCCGATTCGATTGTTTTTCGAATGATTGGCAAGGTGACGAGAAGCGGGTCGGCTTGCAGGACGGCTTTTTCGGCAGCGAGATAGACCTGCACGTTTTTTACACCCGGCAGTGTAGCGAGCGCCTTCTCGACGTGCATGACGCACTCGGCGCAGTCCATGCCGCTGATGGGCACTTCGATTGTGGATTGCGGGTCTAGGATTTTCACCGATGCCACCGATAATTCGGACAAAAATAAGTATATTTCATTTTACCACAGCAGCAAAGCCCCGCAAGAGGCCAGCGCTGGGGTTCAGACAACAGATCGGACACTATTTCTTCCACCCCCCTTTATCCCCCTGCCAGCGGAGGAAGTTTAACCTAAGGTTAAGTTTGGCTGTTCCGAAGCCCAACTATAGCCCCTTTTTAGCAGGGAAGAAGGCCAGGGTGGGTTGCCTGACCCCTGCCCAGGTATCAGGCTGGCGGAGCGGTCAGCGGGAGCTGTCTCGTTCCAGCAATTCGAGAAAAGCTTCGACCACTTTGGCGTCAAATAGTTTACCAGAGTTGGCGCTGATGTAATCGCGAGCTTTGTCCTCGGACCATGCCGTGCGGTACGGGCGGTTGAAGGAGAGGGCGTCCCAGACATCAACAACGGAAAATATCCTGGCAGCCAGGGGGATCTCTTCGCCTTTCAGGCCGCGGGGATAGCCGCTGCCATCCCAGCGCTCGTGATGGCAGTAGGGGATATCCAGGGATTCTTGCAGAAAAGCAATCGGGCGGAGCAGTTCATAAGCCACCAGGGGATGCCGGCGCATGATTTCCCACTCTTTTTTAGTGAGTTTGCCGGGTTTGCGCAGAATGCTATCCGGTACAGCCATCTTGCCGATGTCGTGGAGGAGAGCGCCGCGCTGGATGTGCACCAGTCGGTCATCCGGCATCCCCATGGAAATTGCCAGGCGAAGGGTCATTTCTGTTACTCGCTGGGTGTGGCCTTCGGTTTCTTCGTCGCGCAGATCGAGCGCCCGTACCCAGCCCTCCAGGGTGCGACTGTAAGCCAGCCGCAGTTCAAGGTTGGATTGCTGCAATCGGCTGTACAACTCTGAATTGTCGATCATGATAGCTGCCTGACCCGCAAGGTTTTCAAGGAATTCAAGCCATTCGGCGGTGGGGGTGAGCGGTGCGCGGGTAAAGAGTTCGAGCACGCCTTTCACCTCTCCTTTGATCATGAGAGGCGCAGCGCAATAGGAGACAAAATCTTCCTGCAGGCGCATCTCTTTGCGGGTAAATTTGTCGGCGGCATTTCGAAGGTCCGGGATGAAAAGGATATTCCTCTCCAAAACGGCGCGGCCAGTCAATCCCTCACCGATCGAGAGGTAGGTTTTCTTAACAAGTTCGGTGCGGAAACCGCGGCCGTCGCCGAATTCGATGTACTGGGTGCGCGGATTGATGAGGAGGATGGCGGCTGAATCTACGTTAAGCTGAGTGACGACCTGGTCGAGCAGGACATGCAAGCCGATTTTAAGATCGAGATTGCTGGCAATAGTGCGGTCGATCAGGCGCAGGGCGCTGATGTGGTCAAGGCGACGCTGGAGTTGCCCGTACAGTGATGAACGGTGCATGGCGGCGGCGGTGATCTCGCTGATAATTTTCGTGATGCGCAGCGATTCCTCGCTGATAGGATGCGACTGGCCGATCCAGATGGCGCCCAATACCTGGTCGCGGGTAGCAAGCGGCATACAGGCGACTGACTTTGGGTAAACTCCCTGGATATCTACCAGGTTCTGGTCTGGTTTTTGAATGGTATCGTTGTTCAGATAGACCTCGCCGCTCTGGATCACTTGAGAGACAACGCCTTCCCCAGAGGGGATGAACAGACCGGTCAATTTTTCCCAAAGGCCTTCGGCAAACTCGACCCGGTTTTCATCGGAAATTGGATTGTTGAGGATGATGGCAACGCCTTCCAGGTTGAGCAAGGACATCAACTGGGCGCTGATGACAGGCAACATCTCCGCGGGAGAAGACAAAGGGCGGAGCGCTTTGTTAACGCTAATGATGGCTTCCATTTCGCGCTGACGCTGTTTGCTGGCGGTGATCTCTCGTGTGATGCCGCCGATCAAGCTTCCATTTTTTATTTGGATTGGGAACATCGTGATCTGGGTGGATTTGTGTTCGCCGGACGGTGTTCGGATGTCTACGTCGTTTGGGATGTAAAACCAGGGCGATGTTCCGGTTCTTATGGCCTCTAAAATGCTTGTATTGGCTAGATCTCCTTGAATGAATGGGATCGAGCCGCTAGGAGCGAGCCTCTGAAAGACCTCACCAATGGGTTGATCAATGGCTTCTTCTGCTTTGACGCCAGTGATGAGTTCCTGGCCGCGGTTCCATTCGGCCACGCACCCGTGATCGTTGATCAGGAATATCCCCTCGGAGGCCTGTTCGATGAAACTGCGAAATTTTTGCTCGCTTTCCTGGAGGGATTGTTCGGCCATGCGGCGCTGGATGGCTCCTGCGGCAATATTCGTGTAGGTCTGGACCATTTCAGGATTGCGAAGGGGATTTTCTTTTGAGAACATCAACACAATGTTGCCAAAGAGCTGGCCGTTGTACGTCAGCCCAATGGTGTAGACATCGCCCAGATTGAGCATCTCCGCGATGATTTGGAACCAGCCGGTTTTATCGGCGATGTGGTCAACGAATTGTTCATCCAGGACCTTCAGCGTTCCCTGACTGAGCGCCGCATACGCTGTTTTGTCGATTTCACAGGTTGTGTCAATGATAGGTTTCCGGTTGAGACGCCTCAATTTTGTGGATATGGCCTTTTCGCAGGCCAGGGAACGCACCGCCAGCCGCTGGCTATCGGGAAGGTAGGTGTTGACCATGGCTACAACGCAGCCTGTCAGGCGGCGCAGGTGATTGCCGATGAGGGCATAGAGGTCTTTTTCTGCTGAGATGGTGACAAAATCCGCTGCAAATTCAGACAGCATTTCCAGATCTTGGGCCTGCTGTTTTTCTCTGCGTATCACATGCTGGCGTTCTGTGATGTTTTTGCAAAGGATCACAATCCCCCGGGCAGAGGGGTAAATCCCCATCTCAAAAACGTATTGCGAACCGCCCAGGTAGTAGTCGGCGGTGATTTGCTGCGGCTTCTGGCTCTCTAAAGCCAGGCGTATACTGCGCAGCCCTGTCTCTTCGGCGATCACCGGTAAAACTTGTTGGAGCGGTTTACCGAGCGCATTTTTGGCGGCGATACCTGTGTATAGGCAGGCTGCCCGGTTCCAGTAAGTGATTTCCAGTTTTTCGTTGAGAGCGAAGAACATTTCATCAATACTGTCGGAAAGCTCTTTGAACCTGGCCTGGCTGGAACGGAGCGCTTCTTGAGTTTGTTTGATTTCTTCGATGTCCTGGATACTAAGGAGACTGTGTTCGACGCCCCCCAGGGTGAGGACGATGGCGGAAAGAAGGCAGGCGATGGTCTGACCGCCAGCCAGACGGATGCCTACCTCGAGGTTGCGAAAGGATCTGGACTGCTTGAGTTTTTGCAGACAATGGGCAAGATCGCGCGGGTCGGAAAACAGGTTCATTTCATCCAGGGTCTTTCCGACCGGTTCTTTTAACTTGTAACCGGTGATCCTGGCAAAGCTCTGGTTTACCTCGATGATCCGGCCGTCTTCGAGCCTGCTGATAATGAAGCCATGCGGGCTGAATTGGAAGGCCTGACGGAAGCGTTCTTCCGATTCCTGACGGGCAATTTCAGCCTGCTTTTGATCGGTGATCTCAACGGTTGTCATAAAGACGCCGATGGATTTCTCACTTGACTTACGCGCCGGGCGAAAATGGTATCTCAGCCAGCGCTGCCGGCTATCTGGCGCAAACAGGGGAAAATCAGCGGAGCCGGTTTTCCCCGCCAAAGCGGCATTCAGCAAGCGGGAAAATTGCTCTGCATGCTCTGCGGGGATAACCTCCGTGATGAATTTGCCCGGAGTGAGTGTTTTTCCGTAGAGGGTTTTTGAAGCGACGCTTGCCAGCGAACTGGCAGCCACAATCTTGCCTTCCGGATCGAGGAGGACCAGGTTTTGGGTATCGTTATCGGACAGAAAACGGTAGAGGTTTTGCATGTCCGAAGGCGAGTTTTGCTGAAGAAATTCGATTTCTTTGCGCAGGCGGTCGTTTTCAAGCTGGACTTTTGCCAGTTGGTTTTCCAGCGCTTCGAGCGAGATTTTGTCCAGGCACATAGACTTATACCCGTAGGCTTGCTGTTTCGTTCAGAGAGGAGGAAGAAAGAACAAAGGAGGGGGACGCTAACCAGCAGCCTGCTTATGAAGCCAGGCAAGCCTTTGCGCCAATCCAGGATGATCTGGTAATTGTTATTGTCCCGCGATATCTTTGTCTTTACCCACACCATACCGCTTTTTTAATATTACATGTTTTTTTGCAGCGCAACATTGCATTTGACTTATTAAATATCCTCAAATTCCCATTCCTGATATTTCATAGCAATTTGTATGCCAGTTGAGCGGATTTGAAATAAGTCGTTATAATGTAGCCGGGAAAGGGATAGCATTGAAAAGCGAGAAGAGTTTGTACATTGTTGTGCGCGGCGCCCGACCAGGAGTCTATACCCGCTGGGCCGGAGAGGGCGGCGCGGAAGAGCAGGTTATGGGCTTTCCCGGCGCGCTGTATAAAGGTTTCCGCAACCAGACGGAGGCCGCTCGCTGGTTGCGAGAGTTGAAGCTCCGCCGCGAGGAGCTGCCACGCCAGGCGGCGCAACTGCTGGAAGCGGACGCCGGGGATGCAGAGATCGAAGCGCGCATCCAGGCGGCGCACGAGCAGGGGAAGGTAGTCTTGTTCACCGATGGGGCTTGCGCCAGGAACCCCGGCCCTGGTGGATATGGCGCTGTGCTTCTTTTCGGGAACCGGCGGAAGGAGGTTTCGGGCGGGTACCGGCGCACGACGAACAACCGCATGGAATTGACAGCATGCATTATGGGATTGAAACAGTTAAAACGCCCTTCGCATGTGGTTGTTTTCAGCGATTCGCGCTACCTGGTGGAAGGGATGAGCGGCGCGAAGGCGGCCAGATGGCAGGCAGCCGGATGGCGACGGGGCAGTAATCAAACGGTGGAGAACGCCGACTTGTGGGAGGAGTTACTGCGGCTGTGCGCGGCGCACCAGGTTGAGTTCTTCTGGGTGAAGGGACATGCGGAATACCGGGAAAATATGCGCTGTGACGAGATGGCGACGCGGGCTGCGCGGGATGCGGCAACGAGAGTGGATGTTGGCTTTGAAGAAAAAGAGGCGGCCTAGAACAAGTGGGTCAACAGGATTCGGAGGCCAATGCCGTTGAGCAGGATACCGCCGAGGACCTCCATGCGTTTGCCGAATTTATGGCCCAACTGGTTGCCTGCCATTAGCCCCAGCAGGGAGAGGCCGAAGGTGATCACGCCGATGATGATGGCGGGGGTCAAAATAGGAGAGCCGATCATGGCCATGCTGAGACCGACCGCCAGGGCGTCAATGCTGGTAGCTATGCACAGGACGACCATCAGGCGGCCGCCGCAGGGATTTTGAGCGTATGAAGTAAGGTGGGGATTGATCCCGGAACGGATCATGTTTACCCCGACATAAGCGAGCAAGGCAAAAGCCAGCCAGTGATCGAAGTTTTGAATCAGATTAGCAATCGTGGAGCCGGCCAGCCAGCCTAAGATCGCCATCCCCATCTGAAAAATGCCAAAGTGGAACGCCAGGCGAATGCGGGGGCGTCTTTCGTTGGAGTGTTCCGTCGTTCCAACCCCCATCGAGACGGCGAAGGCATCCATTGACAACCCTATTGCGATCACGATCGAAGAGATGATTTCCATGAATAATCCTGCCAACCTGTCTTTCCAAAATAAAAAAGACCACCAGTCTTACCAGGTGGTCTTGCTATCACAAGTGTGCGGGGCTGCCGGGATGGTTCCGTGATTGTCGACAGCCGCCCCTGCGGTGAGCAGGCAGCTACTCCCCAACCAGGATTGATGTTATCCGCCTTTCTTCCATCCGTCAAGAGAGAATCATCCTGTTTATAAGATGACAAAATCAATGATCAATGCCTGAAAATGTTCTGAGGGTACAATTGGTAGGAGCGTTGTTCCTCTTTAGGGTGGCCGGGCGGCGGGTCGCTCTGAGGCGCTTATTCTGAAGGTAAAAAGGATGTGTTTTCAGTGGATGCAACTGTATTCCTGCGAGGGATGATTTTAGGGTTTTCGATTGCTGCGCCGGTGGGACCGATCGGTGTGCTCTGCATTCGCCGCACGCTTTCTTTTGGGAGGTTGGCCGGGTTTGTCTCAGGGATGGGGGCAGCCTCTGCGGACGCGGTGTATGGCAGCATTGCCGCTTTTGGGTTGACCTCGGCGGTGCGGCTGCTAGCTGGACAACAGGGTTGGATGCGGCTGGCAGGTGGCTTGTTTTTGGTTTACCTGGGTTTGCGCACCTTCTTTGCCAGGCCCGAAGCGACGGGGGCAGGCGGGGATGGAAGCCGGCAGGAGCTGGTGGGCTTTTATGCTTCGACGCTGTTCCTGACGCTCACGAACCCGATGACAATCCTCTCGTTTGCGGCGATCTTTGCCGGTCTGGGGCTTGGGAGCGGTTCAGGCGGTTACGGTGCGCCGGCGCTGATGGTGCTGGGGGTGTTCTGCGGTTCTGCCTTGTGGTGGCTTCTCCTGAGCGGCGGGACGGGGTTGCTGCGGCGTTTTTTGAAAGGGGGCGGGCTGACCTGGATCAACCGGCTTTCGGGGGCGGTCATCCTGGCGTTTGGGGCGACCGCGCTGACGGCGTATTTTTGGGGTTGATTTTAATCCGGCCTGGACGAAGCGCTGGTAACGACCAGCGGTCTTGAAGGTGCGATTTTCACCGAGTATCTGGCTTGGAGTGATAACTTTTTAAATTCATAATTCATGCAAACCTACTCATTTGGTGGCAGATTCGATCTGGTATTGTCTCTTAAATCCCAAATGCCCCGCAAGATGGATTATTTCAAATCGGATGGTGCATTGAACTGGTTCATGGCATTGTTTTTTCTCCACATCGATCTTTAATTCTTTAGCTGACAATTCAAAACACCAAGCGGAGTATAATTGAATTATGGAAAATTCTTCCGCTGAGATCAAAGAACCATTCGGTGAATACGCGCGAAATAAAGAAATCCCAACTTTTTTCGGCCAGCAAATGCTCAGGGGCTCCATTTGCTATAATGTTGACGAGTCTCAATTAGACCCCAACATGCCTACCCTGTTCTATTCCCATCCTCACGGAGAAATATGGGCTGGCGACGCTATTGCTTGGCTTAGCTCTCTAAAAACCGAATCAGTCGACATGGTTTTTGCTGACCCGCCCTACAACATTAAGAAAGCAGAGTGGGATACCTTTGAATCTCAAGAAGAGTATGTTGAATGGTCATTGCTATGGTTACGAGAAGCAGCAAGAATATTAAAACCTACCGGTACTCTGTATGTCTGCGGATTTTCTGAAATAATTGCCGACCTAAAGTTGCCGGCATCTCGCTTCTTTAAGGGATGTCGTTGGCTTATTTGGCATTACAAGAACAAAGCCAATCTTGGTTCAGATTGGGGGCGCTCCCATGAAAGCATTCTTCACTTTAGAAAAGGCAAGAATTTTACTTTCAATATTGATGATGTGCGTGTTCCCTATGGCAACCATACATTAAAGTATCCAGAGCACCCTCAAGCTGAAACCAGCCAATACGGAAAAAGTAATGGGAGAAAAAATACTGTATGGCAACCGCACCCACGCGGTGCAAAGCCAAGAGATGTCATTGAAATACCTACGACTTGTAATGGAATGCACGAAAAAACACCCCATCCAACGCAGAAACCTGAAGAGCTTTTGCGTAAGTTGATCCTGGCATCAACGAATATCGGGGATTTGATAATAGATCCCTTTCTTGGCTCTGGAACTACCGCCGTAGTGGCTGAACAGCTTCGTCGCAATTGGAAAGGTTGTGACATTTCGCTTGAATATTGCCAATGGTCCGTCAGGCGTATCGAGCTAGTGGAAGACTGGCCCATAGAGAAATGGATACAATACGACTTTGAGAATACCGAAAGAAGGAAGTCTATTCGATGACGGAAATTACATTGGTAGATTTGCAAACCAGTGTTCGAGATACGGGCGCGTTTAATGGGTTGGAAGACTATTATCAACTATGCAATGCCTTTCTTGTGCTTATGCAGCGAATCCAACCAACCCGCATTGTCTCTCCAACTCATAGCAATTATGTTTTCTACCAGTATGATGAAACTTATGGCTACAAAATCACCCGACCTTTAAATACAAATTTATTTATTGAATCAGAGAGTGAATTCAAAGCCGCTTTTCAGAGGTTTGTAACATTTCTCGCCGATCTCAAGCGGTATCAGGATACTATAATTGACCAGGAAAGTGCCAGAAGATACATAGAAACTTCAGAGATAAATAGAATCGTTTACACAATACAACAGTCCATTGGCAGTATTGGAGATTCTTTCGAGAATCCCAATCAATCACGAAAGCGTGTGGGACAACTCTTTGAGGTTCTTATAAAACTTATCATTCAAGAATTAGGAGTAAAGTGTGAGCCTCGCACAATTAACATTCCGATACCTGGTTATCCAGGTTATGAGATGTCTTACGAATTAGATTTGGTATTCTCTCATAACAAGGCTATCGTTGCTGCCGAGACTAGATTTATCCATGAGACAGAAATCATTGGCTCTGTAAAGACTACAAGCAAGGACCGAATTGATAAGGTTTTTCTTGATAAGTATTTGTTGACTAAACTATTGGGAAGAGAAATTCCTGTCATAGCCATCTTTTTACACGATGTTCAAAGAGCAAAAGTAGGCAATAGCATCTTTAGAATTAACTCAACCTTCAAAAGTAACCATTTCCTGGGTTATACAGTTGCATTGAATAAATTAGATGGTGTGTACTATGTTGATCCCCGCCCAGAAATGACCACAAACGAACGACTTCGAGAGCAGATCAGGGATTTCCAAACATTTTTAGTTAAAGATTTGTGGCAATTGTCGCTTGGATAAGACTGTATTTATTGGATATTATTGTGACCCAACAAGTACATCCAGCTGACTACTCTGCTTTGCCCCGCCTGTGAAGTTCTCATTGCGCCGCTTCAATAATACAGGGGGAAGGCAAGAGCTCAGGGAGCCCACCCCAGTAAAGCCTAGAGTCATTACGAAATCACGAGGACGACCTTGCTGTTAAGATGCGCCGATATTTTAGTACGCTTGCCTGCAACATGCAGCCTGCGTTACAAGAGGCTGATTAACTCCAAAAAACCTTGAATTCCGGGTACAATCAGCCCATGAATACCTTTCAGTCCCTTAGCGAACCGATCCTGAATGAGATTGATGCCCGCATCCGCCTTGCGCTGGCGGAAGACATTGGCTCCGGCGATGCCACCACCAACCCCATCGTCCCAGCGGACGCCAAGATGAAAGGGCAGATCATCGCCAAGCAGGACGGCGTCGTCGCCGGCCTGGACGTGGCCAGCCGGGTTTTCCAGATCCTGGACCCCCGCGTCCAATTTGAAGCCTGCGTAGAAGAGGGCTCTTCTGTAACCAGCCGCCAGGTCCTGGCCCGGTTGGGCGGTCCGGCGCGCGCCTTGCTGACCGGTGAGCGCACAGCGCTCAATTTCCTGGGACGCATGTCGGGCATTGCCACGCTCACCAGCCGGTTCGTCAGCGCTGTGGCTGGCACGCGCGCTGTCATCCTTGACACGCGCAAGACTGCCCCTGGCTTGCGCGCCCTCGACAAGCTGGCTGTGCAGCGCGGCGGGGGCCAGAACCACCGCGCCGGCCTGTACGACATGGTGCTGATCAAGGATAACCACATTGACTTCGCTGGCTCGCTGGAAGAAGCGGTGCGACGGGTACGCCTGGCTGGCAACAACCTGGAGATCGAGGTGGAAGCCCGCACGCTGGCGGACGTCTCGAAAGCCCTCGAATTGGGTGTGGAGCGCATCCTGCTGGACAATATGACCCCCGAAACCATGCGCCAGGCGGTGGCGATGAACGCCGGGCGGGCTAAGTTGGAGGCCTCGGGGAACGTGACCCTGGCCAACGTGCGCCAGGTCGCCGAAACCGGCGTCGATTTCATCTCCATCGGGGCGCTCACCCATTCGGTGATCGTCTTCGATGTGAGCCTGGATTATACCGCCTGAGGAGGCGAAATGAACGCCAATGAAATGTACGAAACCCTAAAAGGCATGCTGTCCGGCACCGTGCCGGATGTTGAGCTGTACTACAAGGCCGAGATCGCTGTGGAGATCAACCGGCTGAAGCAGGAGCGGAACGCCGTCATCCTGGGCCACAATTACATGGAGCCGGTGCTATACCACTCGGTCACCGACATCCGGGGCGATTCGCTAGAACTCAGCCGCAGGGCTGCCGCCACCGACAAGGACGTGATTGTCTTTTGTGGGGTGAAGTTCATGGCTGAGACGGCCAAGATTCTCAACCCGAGCAAGACCGTGCTCCTGCCCGCAGACGCTGGCTGTTCGCTGGCCGCCAGCATCACCGCCGAAGACGTACGGGCTCTCAAGGCGCGCTACCCCGGTGTGCCCGTGGTAACTTACGTCAATACCTACGCTGATGTCAAAGCCGAGTCGGACATTTGCTGCACCTCGGGAAATGCGGTGGCGGTGGTGCAGTCGCTGAAGAGCGATCACATCATCTTTCTGCCTGACGAGTTCCTGGCCCGCAACGTAGCCAAGGAGACCGGCAAGCATATCATCTTCCCCAGCCTGGGGCCGCCTGCCGGCGAAGCGAAAGAAGAGCTGGATTACCAGATGATCGGCTGGCGCGGGCGCTGCGAGGTGCACGAGAAGTTCACCGTGGAGGACATCAACAATGTGCGCGCCCAGTTCCCGGATGTCGTCATTCTGGCGCACCCGGAGTGCAGTCCTGAAGTGGTGGCGGCTTCCGATTTCTCCGGTAGCACCATGGCCATGATCAAATTCGTCGAGGAATCTTCGGCTCCGCAATACCTGGTGCTCACCGAGTGCGCCATGGGCGACAATATCGCCGCTGCCAACCCTGAGAAGAATCTGTTGCGGTTGTGCAGTGTACGCTGCCCGCACATGAACCTGATTACCATGGAGAACACGCTCGACTCCTTGAAATATAATCGAATCGAAATTCACGTCCCCGAAGAGATCCGGGTGCGCGCCGCGCGGGCTGTTGAGCGTATGATCGCTATCGGTTGATGAGGGACAAATGGAACATACCGAAGTTCTGATCATCGGCAGCGGCATCGCCGGTGCCACGGCTGCGTTGCGGCTGGCCCGCAACCCGTCCCGCCAGGTGCTGCTCCTCACCCGCGACCCCGACCCGATGGAATCCAATTCGCGTTATGCCCAGGGCGGTATTGTCGGCCGCGGCCTGGATGACAATGCAGATTTGCTGGTGCAGGACATCCTTGCTGCTGGCGCTGGCGCCAGTTCCCCAGCCGCCGCCCGTATTCTGGCGGAAGAGGGCCCGCGGCTACTGCAGGAGATCCTAATCGAGGAGGCGGGCGTACAGTTCGACGGCAGATCCGGAGGCGATCCAGAATACGGCCAGGAAGCCGCCCACTCGCGCCGTCGTATCCTGCATGTGGGCGACGGCACTGGCCAGGTGATCATCACTGCCCTGATAGCGGCCATGCGAGATTGCCCCAATATCACCATCCTGCCTAACGTCACCGCCGTGGACCTGATTACCTCGCCACACCACTCGCGCGATCCCCTTGCTACGTATGAACCGGTGATCTGTTATGGCGCTTATGCTTTCGACCGCAAGGCTCGCACCGTTCACCGTTATATTGCCCACAAGACGATCCTGGCCACCGGCGGCCTGGGGCGTATCTATCGGAACACCTCCAATCCGCCCGGGGCGCGCGGCGACGGCTTAGCCATGGCGCATCGCGCCGGCGCACGGGTGGTCAATGCCGAGTATGTGCAGTTTCATCCCACCACGCTGGCGGCGCCTGGGGCGGAGGGATTTTTGATCAGCGAAGCGGTGCGCGGGGAAGGCGGCGTCTTGCTCACGCCTGAGGGACGCGCCTTCATGGCTGAATATTCCCCTGAGTGGAAGGATCTGGCGCCTCGCGACGTGGTGGCACGCGCCATCCATCATCAGATGGAGACCCACGGTTATTCGTACGTGCTGTTGGATATTGCCAGCCGATTAAAGGCGGATACCATCCGCTCCCGTTTCCCCAATATCTACGCTACCTGCCTGCGCGCCGGTATTGATATCACAACCGATCCTATCCCCGTGGTACCGGCTGCGCACTATTTCTGCGGCGGTATCCTGGTTGATGAATGGGGACGCTCGAATATCAGCAATCTGTACGCCGTGGGTGAGATCAGTTGCACAGGCCTGCACGGCGCCAACCGGCTGGCTTCCACTTCCCTGTTGGAAGGCCTGGTGTGGGGCGATCGCGCCGCGAGGCACATTGCAGAATCGCTGGAAAAGCAACCGACGAAGCGACTTCCCGGACGGGAGGACGTACCCCCCTGGGATGAAAGTGGGCTGGTCGAAGATGCTGATTCAGCGCTCATCCAGGGCGATATGCAGACCATCCAGAACATCATGTGGCATTATGTCGGCCTGGCGCGCAACTCGGGACGCCTTTCGCGCGCCATTCGTGAATTGCGCCACCTGTGGAACGAAATCGAAACTTTTTACCGCACTACGAAGCTGAGCGACGGCCTCATCGGGCTGCGCAACGCTGTGGAAGTTTCGCTGATCGTGGCCCAGGCGGCTTTGCACAATCGCCACAGTCGTGGCTGCCACTTCCGCGAAGATTCGCTTGGTCAGGAAGGCGACCGCCTGATCTGAGGTTGAATCATCAGTTTGATGTGAGAAAATTGGACACGCCCTTGCGCGACTTCAAGGGCGTGTGAATTATTGCGGATATTCGTAGGGGGATACGACTTCCTTCCCAAGTGTATTTGATGACAAAACTACAGGCAAGAGAAGAGCGATCAAGGGGTTTTGAAGGATGATCATGTGGGGAAGCAAGTGTCAAAACGTTTCTTGCGGAATTGTCAGAACGGCTTCGCCGTTGAAGCGGCTGTGTTTCAGATCTAACAGAGCCTGATTGGCGTTCTCGAGCGGGTAGGGGACCACATCGGCGCGAATGGGAATTTCGGCAGCCAGTTTAAGGAATTCGAGGCCATCCTGGCGGGTGGCGTTGGCGACGCTACGCAGGATGCGTTCGCCATATAGAAGGCGGTAGGGCAGAGTGGGAATATCTGTCAGATGTACAGCATTGATCGCCAGCGTCCCGCCGGGGCGGAGTTTTTCCAGGATGAGCGGCACAAGCTCGCCAGCGGGGGCAAAGGAAACTGCGCAATCCAAAGGGCGAGGCGGGCGCTGGTCGGCGCGGCCGGTCCAGGCTGCGCCCAGTTCGACGGCGTGTTGGCGGTGGAGGGGCGAGCGGGTGAAGACGAAGACCTCGCAACCCCAGAATCGAGCAAGTTGGATGGCCAGGTGGGCGCTGGCGCCGAACCCGAACAGGCCGATACGGCAGCCGGGGAGCGCGCCGGCCAGCTTGAGCGAACGGAAGCCGATGATACCGGCGCAGAGGAGCGGGGCAGCCTGAAGATCGCTGATCTCATCCGGAAGGGGGAGGAGGAAAGCGGATTGCGCCAGGCAGTACTGCGCATAGCCGCCGTTGGTATGCAGACCGGTAAAGCGGGCCTGCGGGCAGAGGTTTTCCTGTCCGGAACGACAATACTCGCAGTCCCCGCAGGCTGAACCCAACCAGGGCAGCCCCACGCGCTGGCCGACCCGCCAACCCGAAACGGCGGGGCCGATTTTTTCGATCCTGCCTACCACCTGGTGGCCGGGCGTGACGGGGTAGCCGGGCGGGACTAGTTCCCCTTCGACGATGTGAAGATCGGTATGGCAGACGCCGCAGGAGAGGACGCGAACAAGCGCCTGGCCTTCTCCTGGTTCAGGGATGGGCAGATCAACCGTGATCAGCGGCGCGGTCTCGACTGGCTGGGGCGAGAATAACTGCATGGCTTTCATCAGGTCACCTTTGTTTTTAGAATCCAGGCAAACATATTATACAGGGGCCGATTGTCCTCATTGTCTTTGAAATTTTAACATGCTATACTGATTTCACTTTTTTGGGAGAGGAGTTATGCAACGAGATCCCGTTGATCGTTATGATGCAATTCTTATCCCAGGGGGCGGACTTACGGGGACGGGCGGACTGCCGGTCTGGGTGACCACCCGGCTTGATGCGGCTTTGGCAGCGGCAGGGGGAGCGTATTTCATCGTTTTGAGCGCGGGGACGGTGCACAAACCTCCGCCGCTGGATGCAGAGGGGTTTCCGGTGTTCGAAGCGCGGGCGGCGGCGGCTTATTTGCTTTCTAAAGGGGTCGAGCCGGGGAGCATTCTTCTCGAAACCTGCTCTTACGATACGATTGGGAATGCTTACTTCTCGCGAGTACTGCATGTTGAACCGCGCCAGTTTCGGAAGTTGCTGGTGATTACCTCGGCTTTTCATGCGGCCAGGACGGAGTTTGTTTTCAGGTGGGTGTATGGGCTGGATGAGCCGGCAGGGGGGTTTGAACTGTCGTTTCGCCCTGTTCCCAATGTAGGAATGCCCGAAGCCGTGCTGGCTGCAAGGGTGGAGAAGGAGAAGCGCTCGCTAGAGCAGGCGCAAGATCTTGAACAGAGCATTTGCACCCTGGCCCAATTACATGAGTGGTTGTTTACAAAACACGAAGCTTACGCCGCCGGCAGCAAACCACAGCGCCTGAAAGGCCCAGTGCTAGGTGCTTACTAGGAAATGAGTATGAACAGGAAATGAGTATGAACAGTGAAGGAATTTGCGGTTTTTGAAGCCCATGAGAATTTTGCGCTTGGGATTTCTTTTACCGGCGATGGAAAGACGCTTATTTCGGCGGGCATGGATGGCTTTTTCACAAGATGGCTCAATGCTGGTAGTAGGCGCGGCGGATAAGAAGGTGCGCTTCTTTTTGTTGGAAGAAAGTCAGGGTGGTATCCTTCCCTGCAGTACACATCGAGGAGGTGCATTGCAATGACAAGCGAATCTACCAGGAAGCTCTCGGGCTGGTGGGCATCCATCCGCACAGTTCTTCTAGTTGTGGGCGTTTTGATTTTGGCGCAAGGCATCCGAAAGTTGTTGTTCTGGCTGGGCTGGCGGCTGGCGCAGCCTGGCCCGGATGGGTGGGCATGGGAAGCACTGAGCATTCTCTCCTTCCTCTTGACAGGGACGATTTTATGGCTGGTTCTGCGCCCGGCGGGGCGAGACCTGGGCCTGGATTGGGGGACTATGCAGCGCATCGGACGGGCCAGTGTTCTGGCGGGAGGGGCATTGCTACTGGCTTTGCTGATCTCCTCGGCGTTGCTCGATTCCTCCTTGCTGCTGGCCAACCTGCATTCTGTATTGGTGGTGCCCTTGTTCGAAGAAGCAATCTTCAGAGGATGGGGGTGGTCAAGACTGGAGCGGTCGCTCTCCGGGCGGCTGGCGGGGTTTCTAACCTACCTGGTTGTGACCGGCCTGTTTGCGCTCTGGCACCTTGGTTATGGCGATGTCGTTTATCTGCGAGGGCTTGGAAGCCAGACTGCCGACCCGCCGCTGAGGGTAATTTTATTTTATAAGGTTCTGGCAGGAGGCGCGGTTGGATTGCTGGCCGGTTTTGCGCGCTGGCGGACGGGAAAACTGTACTGGCCCTTTCTGCTGCACGGTTTCTGGAATATGTTTGGCCGGTAAGCTTGTGGAAACTTCCGCTGCCTAACGGCGGTTGCAATTTTTGGAGGCTGGAGATGCGGTGAACGAGATCCTGAAAAAATTGGCGGAAGGGGATTTGCGCTCTATCGGGCGCTCGGAAGAGATCGTTGCAGAGGTCCTGGCAAACCCGAGTTTATTTGACAAGCTGTTTGCGGGTTTGGAAAGCGGGGAGCCGGGGGTGCGCATGCGAGCGGCGGACGCTATTGAAAAAATTACTGTCCGGCGGCCTGAGCTTTTGCAGCCGTACCGGACCGTGATCCTGAATGAAATGACCGCTATTCCCCAACAGGAAGTGCGCTGGCATATCTGTCAGATCCTCCCCCGACTGGCACTTTCCTCTGAGGAGCGCAAACGGGCGGCAGCGATGCTGGAATCCTATCTGCTGGACAAGAGCCGGATCGTGCGAACGTTTGCCTTGCAGGCGCTGGCGGACCTGGCGCTTGAAGACAAAGAGCTTGCGGCGCATGTCATCGAGCTCCTGGAAGCCCAGACCGGCTGCGGTATCCCTTCTGTCGAAAGCCGGAGCAAGAAATTGCTCGGAAAACTAAAAAAGCTGTGGGCAGCAGGGTAATAAATGGAACTGCTGGTTTTAAAGAAAAAGGTACATGAATTTCCCCTTGACAAACCCTAGAATTCTTGATATTATTTTTATATCAAGATATTTGATGTAGAAATAATATGCCGACTCATTATCAAGGTTCCTCCGAAATCCGGCTTGCGCTGGATACTTATATCAAGCTTACCCGAGCGGTTAGCTCATTGGAAGAGCGGATCAGCCGCTCAGGGGCATTTGGAGACCTGACCCACACGCAATTCGGCGTATTAGAAGCCCTATATCACCTTGGCCCCCTATGCCAGGGGGAATTGAGCAGTAAGCTGTTGAAATCGACAGGGAATATCACGTTAGTGCTGGACAACCTGGAAAAGCGCGGACTGGTGCAGCGCCGCCGCGAAAGCGAAGACCGCAGGATGGTTACGATCACGCTAACACCGGCTGGTGAGTTGCTGATCCGCCAGGTATTTCCAACGGTTGCCAGAGCGATTGCCCGCGAGGTCAATGTGTTGACGCTCGAAGAACAAGAGAGTTTACAGCGCCTCTGCTTAAAACTTGGGAAGAAGGAGGTCTAGGAAATTTTTTTAGATTATTATTTCGATATCAAAATATTTGATATAAAACATAATCAAGAAAAAACTTAATAATTTTACATTTGGAGGTATATGATGTCCTGGCAAGTTGATTATGCTCATACACAAATTCAATTTTCTGTACGCCACATGATGATCGCCAAAGTGCGCGGAACATTTGAAAAATTCAATGTCCTTCTGAATTTGGATGAAGAGCGTCCAGAAAGGACGACTGTGCAGGCGCAGATCGAGACGGCAAGCATCAATACGCGCGATGCCCAGCGAGATGCTCATTTGCGCTCTGCCGATTTCTTTAACAGCGAAACATACCCATTGATGACATTTGTGAGTGAACGGGTTGAAATTTTGAGCGCAGAACGCGCCCGCTTATATGGTAGCCTGACCATTCGGGATGTGACCCGGCCTGTTGCGGTGGACGTGGAGTATACAGGGCAGGCAAAGAGCCCTTGGGGAACCCTCAGCGCCGGTTTTACCGCTCAAACGGTGATCAATCGAAAGGATTGGAATTTGACCTGGAACCAGGCGCTGGAAACAGGCGGCGTGCTGGTAGGTGACGAAGTGGAGATCCATATTGAGCTTGAGGTAGTGAAGCAGGGTGAATCCCAGACAGAAGCGGTGGCCTGATTTGAATACCCTGTCTGTTCGGGCGACTTCCAGTGTGAACTGCCTGGAAGTCGCTGCTATTTACGTGGGTGGATTCTCTTCCTCAGATCTACGAGTATGTCCGGGCGGGCGGCTAGCACGGGTTCGGGTGTTTTCTGACCATCGAGCAGCGCAGCAAGGTCGATGGAAGCGCCGGAAAGGTACTGGCAGGCAATGCCAATCTGTTCGAAGATCGGCAAAAATCCGGCAATATCCCACAGGTTGATGCGGCGAGTGAGTACACCAGCGGCGATGCCGCGAGCCAGATAGCTGAGATGAACGGCGGTTGAGCCAAAAGCCTGTAAGCGGGGGAAATCGATTTCAAATCTCAAGTGTGCATTGGCTGAGACAGCCAAAAAGCTAAGCGATTCTTCATACACAACACGACGAGGCAGCGGACTGTTGTTCATGAAAGCGCCAAGCTCTGATCCCCAGAACATCTCCTTCAAGGCGGGGATGTAAAAGAAACCAGCGACCGGTCTGGCCTGGTGAAGAAGCCCAAGCGAGACGCCCCAGGTTGGCAGACCGCGCAGGAAGGATTTTGTTCCATCTACGGGATCAAGCACCCAGAGGTAGTCGTCCTTTCCCCCGGCAACGCCTTGCTCCTCGGTCAGCACCTGGTGAGTGGGGAATTTCTGGTGGATATTTTCGATGATCATGTTTTCGATGCGAAGCTCTGCATCGGTGACCGGAGTATGGTCGGCTTTGAACGTCATCTTTAGGGAGGATTGGGATTGTAGAGCAATTTTTCCGGCTTGCCGCAGCCAGCCCTGAATTTCAGCAACATCTTTTCGGGAGAGTAACATGAAGTTGCCTTTCAAAGTAGAGATTGGGTTGAAACCTGCCCTGTCCATTATACAACTGCTGGCAGCCTGGAAACACTCCACAGGAATTCAAAGTTAAAAAATTTCCTATGCGGAGGGTAAGTAAGGTATACTTTTTAGTAATGCGTTTCTTTCACGTGATTTGTATCTGTGCTCTCCTGGCGAGTCTTTCCGCATGTGCGGTAAGCGGGGCTTCAGCCGGTGCACAGGTTTCTCCCCAGCCGCAGACTTACCTTGAGAATAAAGGATCGGATACGATTGTCAACCTGGCGCTGGCGTGGGCGGAAAAATACCAGGAATTGCACCCCGAAGTGCGAATTTCGGTGACCGGTGGGGGGAGTGGCACCGGCATCACGGCGCTGATCAATAATACCGTTGATATTGCCAATGCCTCTCGAAAAATCAAGGCAGAAGAGATCGAAGAAGCCCGAAAAAAAGGGATCGAACCGGTGGAATTCACCATCGCACGCGACGCCATTGCGGTGATCGTCCATCCGGGAAACCCGGTGGAGCGCCTTACCCTTCAACAGATTTCCGCTATCTACACCGGCGAGATCAACAACTGGAGCGAGCTGGGTGGCGAGGACCGACCGATTGTGCGGCTGTCGCGCGAAACCAATTCTGGTACGCATGTATATTTTCTGGAAGAAGTGATCCGGTTGGGCGATAAAGCGGATAAGACAATCTTTTCAGCGGATACGCTGTTGTTGCCCTCTTCTGAAGGCATCATTGCGGAGGTATCCAGCAACCCGAATGCAATTGGGTACGATGGTCTGGGGTATATCACCTCGCATGTTAAGATGTTAGCGGTGGCGGGAAAGAACAGCCAGGAATATACCCTGCCGTCCATAGAAAGCGTCAACGCCGGGACATATCCGATTTCACGCGATCTTTACATGTATACAAACGGCCAGCCGAAAGGGATTATCCAGGAATATCTGGATTGGATTCATTCCTCTGAAGCGCAAGAGATCGTGCGGGAACTGGGTTTTGTCCCTATTTTGGAGACGAGCGATTAGGATGGAATCCAAGCACCCCCTCGAATTCCTTATCACCTGGTTTATCCGGTTGACTGGATATTCCAGCATCTTCTTTGTCGTATTGATCCTGTTTTTTCTGGTCTCTGAGGGGTTGCCGGCGCTCAGCGAAGTTTCGCTGGACACCCTGTTTTCAACGCGTTGGTACCCGATCGAATCATATTACGGCATTTTGCCGCTAATTCTCGGTTCGCTGGTGGTTACCATCGGAGCGATGTTGATCGCTGTGCCGTTTGGGATTGGGACTGCCGTTTACCTTTCGGAAGTGGCGCGCCCAATGGTGCGCGAGATCCTGAAGCCACTGGTTGAAATTCTGGCAGGTCTACCATCGGTAATGCTTGGCTTTTTGGGGATTCAGGTTGTCTCTCCTTTCCTGCGGGAATTCCTGGATCTCCCGACCGGCCTCACCGCGTTTGCGGGTTCGCTTTTGTTGGGTGGAATTGCGATTCCCACGATCGTATCCATTGCTGAAGACGCAATGAACAATGTTCCCCAATCCTACCGGCAAGGCGCGCTGGCTTTGGGCGCGACCCGTTGGCAGACGATGTGGGGGGTGACGTTTCCGGCGGCGCGATCGGGCATTATCACGGCGATTATGTTGGGGCTGGGGCGCGCGATTGGCGAGACGATGACTGTGATGATGGTGACCGGCAATGCCCCTATCATGCCCAACTCGATCAGAGCCCTGTTCATGCCCATCCGTACCATGACGGCTACGATTGCTTCTGAGATGGGAGAGGTGGCGGCGGGCAGCATACACTATCACGTCTTGTTCTTTATCGGGATTGTGCTGTTCTTGCTGGCTTTAATTGTCAATATTACTGCCTCTTGGGTAAGTATGCGTAAGCAGACGCATAAAGAGCGGGTGCTATCATGAGCCATCTGTTTGAGATGGTCAAGCGGTTCAAGCTTTATCCCCGGCAGGTTGAATGGCTGGGGTTTCGCGCGTTGGCGGTTGGTAGTGTTTTAACGATCACGCCGATTTTTATGGTGGTTATTTATATTCTCGTACAAGGCGGGCCGGCGATCAGTTGGGGATTTTTGACCCAAATGCCCCAAAATGGGATGCGGGAGGGAGGCATCCTACCGGCTCTGGTGGGCACACTTTACTTGACGCTGGGGACGGCGATATTTTCTGTGCCGCTGGGAATCGGGGCGGCAATCTACCTTTCGGAGTATTCCAGCGACAGCAGCCTGACGCGGATCATCCGGCTGGCGATTATCAACCTGGCGGGCATCCCTTCAGTGGTCTATGGGTTGTTTGGATTGGGGCTGTTTGTTATTTTTCTGAACTTTGGGACCAGCATTCTGGCCGCTTCGCTGACGCTTTCGATTATGACGCTGCCAGTGATCATCAGCACGACCGAAGAGGCGCTGCGCGCTGTTCCGCAGTCTTTCCGAGTGGTGGCCATTTCGCTGGGGGCCACGCGGTGGCAGGCAATCCGGCGTGTGGTTTTACCCCAGGCGCTTCCCGGAATCTTGACCGGCGTGATCCTGGGTTTGGAGCGGGCAGCTGGTGAGACGGCGCCGATCCTGTTCACGGGAGCGGCCTTTTTTCTGCCGAGATTGCCACAATCCCCGATGGATGCGACTATGGCGCTGCCTTACCATTTGTTTGTTATATCGACGCAGGTGCCTGGAATGCCGATCCGCATCCAGTATGGCACTGTGCTGGTACTGCTGACTTTTGTCCTTGGGATGAATATTGTCGCGACTGTGATACGATCGCGCGCCCGGGCGCGTCGCCAATGGTGAGGGAAAATGGAAAAGATCGTTGTTGAAAATTTCTCCCTGACGTATTCAGATGGCGCCGAATCGCTGCAGAATATCAACTTGAAAATCAATGAGCATACGATCACCGCGCTGATTGGTCCGGCGGGAGGGGGGAAATCCACTTTTTTAAGGGCAATGAACCGGCTGAACGATCTGGCGGATGTAGCTGCGCTATCGGGGCATCTTTATATCAACGGACAAGACGTTCTGGATCCAAAGACCAATGTGATCCAATTGCGACGGACGGTTGGTATCGTATTTGCCCGGCCGCTGCCTCTGCCGTTGACGATTTATGAGAATGTATCATTTGGTTTACAGGCAGCAGGCGAGCGACGTAAGGCGGTGCTGGACGAGGCTGTGGAGCGGGCGTTGCGTCAAGCGCAGTTGTGGGATGAGGTCTACGACCGGCTGGGCGATTCGGCTTTTGCGATCTCAGGGGGGCAGCAACAGCGGCTTTGTATCGCGCGCGTGCTGGCGCTTCAGCCGGAAATTATATTGCTGGATGAACCCACTTCAGCATTGGATCCGATTTCCACAGCGAAGATTGAGACTTCACTACTGGAGTTGAAGGAAAAATATACCATTGTGATTGCGCCACACAATATCCAGCAGGCGGCACGGATTGCGGATGATGTAGCTTTCTTTTTGCAGGGAGAAGTGGTTGAGTTTGCGCCTGCAGAGAAAATTTTTACCACACCCAAGGACCGGCGCACCCTGGATTACGTGCAGGGTCGGTTTGGATAGGAGCAAATTGTTGTTTTATGGTTCTTCGCTCTTTTCCTCTAATTGAGCTGGTTTGCTGCTAGTTCTATCGAAATTGATTTCTCATTTGATCTCTAAGTTGAGGAAGATGCGACTGGCTGCGGGCGGCGCAGGAACATGCGAATTGCAGAGTAGATCAATATTAAACCCAGCAGCGCTTTTAACCCATTTTGAGAAGCGATGCCAAATAGTAAGCCCCCCAGGATAGAACCGATAATAGACCCAACTCCCATCGGGATGACGATTTGGGTCATTGCAGAGCGGTCAAAAAAAGCGGCTAAGCGATAATACCGAATCAAGCCTGTAATCACAGTGGGCAGGCTGATGAGCAGGCTGGCTGTTCCCGCTAATTTGACGCCAATCCCAAAGACGAAGATTAGGGTTGGTATTATCAATTCACCCCCTGCCACACCCAACGTGCTGCTCACAATTCCAATCAGAATTCCAGCGGTAATTCCAACAAGGAATTGAATCAGAGGAGAAGCGAATAAAAGATTTGCGGCGGGGATGGGGAAAAAACCTTCAACGACCAGCAAGAGGCCAATCGAGACCAGCAAGAATTTCATCCAGGCTTCCAGTACATGACTGGAAATCTTGCTCGCTGCTCCTGCAGCGATAAATGCCGAGAGAACCGCGCCAAGGATCATTGAGAGTAAAACAGGCAGCAATTTCGTGAACGGGAATTCCGAGAACACTCTTAATCGAATGAGAGAAGAGGAAAGAATAGTAATCAGACTGACTGCCAGATTGATCGAGATTGCCTGGCGCGCCTGACGCCCGAGTAGCCCGATCAGCACTGGAAGGCGAAATTCTGCACCGCCCAGACCGATTAGTCCCCCTACAAAGCCAATAGGAATGGAGAGTAGAAAAGCGACGACCTTTTCGTGATTCTTTGATGTTTTCTGATTGGATTCCAATGGCGATTCCTATTAAACCTGTGTAATGGATCGGGACAATCGCAGAGCGATAAAAAGCATACTAAAGGCTATTGCTGTGAGAAGCAGTACCAGTTGATTAGCCTCTACCGTATTATTGGACTGTACTGCATCGTACAACGCCATCGAGAGAGTTCGTGTTCGCCCCGGTATATTGCCCGCCACCATCAAAGTGGCGCCAAAATCCCCCAAGGCTCGCAGAAAACCTAATAAACCGCCGGCGACGATTCCCCTCCACGCAATTCCAACGTCAATATACCAAAACAATTGCCATTGGGTACAACCGTCTACTCGCCCGGCATCTTCTATCTCTTTGCTTACTTCTGCAAGGCTGGTTCGTACGAGCTGAACAACCAATGGAATAGCAGCGACCGTAGCAGCGATTACCGCGCCTGGCCACGCAAAAACCACTCGCACCCCCATCTTTTCTAGTACTGGACCGAGACCCTGCCGGCCAAAAAAAAGCAGCAGGTAATATCCCAACACTGTTGGCGGAAGAACCAGCGCTAAAAGCGTCCCACCTTCCAATATCCATTTGAATCGAAACTTGCTTTTTACTAAAATCCAGGAAATGCCGATTCCGCTCAACAAGGCAAATAAACCTGCCCATCCAGAAACCCATAGAGATAGAATCAGCGGTGAGATGATCATGGCGTTGTCCCGGACTGTTGTTCAGATAAAAGGTTGATCTCATCAGGAAGCAAAAACCCATATTGCCGCATGATTGGGCGACCATTCTCCGCGTTAATAAATGCAATAAATTCGCTGGCAAGTTCCGGATTCTTGCATGCCGTCAAGACTGCAAGGGCTTGGTCCAACGGTTCATGGATAGATCCGTCAATTAGCGTCCAGGTGATTTCAGGAACGTTCGCTACGGAAAGAGAGATAATACCGGCCTCAGCATCGCCTGTTTGAACAAACTGCAACGCTTGCCGTACATTTTCACCATAAACAAGTTTAGATTCTATCTGGTCCCACAACCCCAAAGTTTGCAAAGCTTGTTTGGCGGCAAGGCCGTACGGCGCGTGCTCAGGGTTTGCAATGGCTATATGTTTGATATTCGCTGACATTAAGTCTTCTAACGTTACTGCCTGGACGCCAGAATTTCGGTTGACTGCCAATACAATTCTTCCTCGTGCATAGAGCGCGGCGGTTTCTGGAATAGCGAGTCCCTGATCAACTAAACGATCAACGTAAGAAGTGTTCGCCGCTGCGATGACATCAAAAGGGGCTCCGTTCTCAATTTGTTGCACAAGTTGACCAGTGGAACCAAAAACCAGGGTCACATTTTTGCCGGTCTGCTGCTCGTAAAGATTGGCAATATCTGTAAAGGCAAATTGGAGATCTGCAGCAGCCGCGACAGTAATTTTTTCTACTGGAATGGTGGATGTTGACGCTAAGGTGAGTCTCGGTAGCGTCTGACAACCAGTTAGTACACTGAACAAGAGCAAAATGATAATCTTTTGTATGGTTTTCATGAAAATGTTCAGGTTATTCCTTCTACAAAGTATTCCATGGCGTTTTCTACCCAGGATAAAACGCTTTTAAGCTGTTCAATGCGCAGTTCCAATCCCATGCGGTTAAAAATTTGATCTCTAGGAATGGTATTTAACCGTGCGTAGAGTCCCTCCAGGTGGATTCGCAGGGCGTTGGCTTGTTCCTGAATCAGGTGGGAGCAAAGGTGTTCGCTTAGATTGGATGCGAAAAACAATCGCGTGATAAATTCCACCCGGATAGCTCGTGAGCTACTGGGTGTTGGCGCAAAGAGCCAGGCCTCGAATTCGATTTTTCCAGAGTCGGTTAATGTTAAGAGTTCTCGGTCAGGGCGTTTTTCTATTTGTTGAAGCGTAGCTGTGACCAGACCCTCTTTTTTAAGATACTTCAAGATGTTATAGGTTTGGCTCTGGCTAATACGCCATACCTCATGCAAATTCGCTTCCAAGTGTTTGTGTAAGTCATAGCCATGCATCGGATAGATATACAAAAATCCCATGACGACGTATCGAGGAGAGAGTTCGCTGGTCGCTTTGGTCATTGGATATACTCACTCAGTGAGTATATCCAAAAGTGGCAATTTTTACAAGACTCTAGTGATTGATTAATTCTTGGGAATAGTGGGAGAAAAACCACGATCCTTGTTTAAACCTGTTTTGAGGTTCCTATTGCTATTTATGTGATAATTAAGGTAATATAAAGCCATATTACTTCTTGCCACCAGGAGGGAAAGATATCGTGGTTACCATCCTCGGATTTCCTGTTCCACTCCCCCCAGAGTTAGCCTTTTTGGCCAGCCCCTGGACTTCTTTTGTCCTTACTTCGCTGGCGTGGCTTCTAATTGCAATGGTGGTCAATTTAATCTTTTCGACGGTACTCAGGTGGATTTTCCGGCGGTTGCCTGGCGAGGTGGAAGATATTTTGCTGGGGATTTTGCGGAAGCCTGTGGTGCTGTTGATCTCTGTCTTCGGGGCTGCAAATTCCCTCAAAATTTTAGAGCTAGGGGAATCAGCCCGTTGGTTGATTGAGCGGATTGTCTATACGGTGCTTGTCCTGGTGGTGGTGCATTTGTTTTCTCGGCTGGTGGAAGATTTATTGAAATTCTTTGGGGCCAGGTGGGCGCGCAAAACCGAGAGCCGCGTTGACGATGTGGTCATCCCGCTGCTAAATATCTTTGGGCCACCCATTTTTCTGGTGGCAGCGGCCTTGATCATTCTGCCTTTGTGGGGCATTGATGTAACTTCTGTTCTACTGGGCGCCGGGGTGGTAGGGTTGGTGCTGGGACTGGCATTGCAAGAGACGCTCTCTAATATTTTCAGCGGGATGAGCCTGTTGATCGAGGCGCCTTTTAAGACCGGCGACCTGGTGGTGTTGCCAGATGGCAAGACGGTTGAGGTGCAGCGCATGGGACTACGCTCAACCCAGTTTTACTGGCTGGAGGAACATTCGACCGTCTTTGTGCCAAACAAGATCCTTTCCGATTCAATGCTTGTGAATATCACCCGTCCTTCGGTAGAGCAGCGTACCTGGGTGGATGTCAGCGTGAGCATGGGTTCGAACCTGACGCAAGTCGAGGAAACGCTGCGGAAGATCGCGCTGGCGCATCCGGCGGTGCTGACGGCGGACATGGAACAGAAGATTCCCCAATTACGCGAGCGCATCAAAACGACGCGGGAGCGCGCCAGGGCGATGAAGGCAAATGCACAAGCCAGCCGCGCCTTGCAAGAGGAAGCTGACCGTTATGAGCGGGCGATCCCTCGCCTGGAGCTGGAGGATAAACTCAACCGGCAATTGCTGACGATGGAAGAATCCTTTCGAAATTTGATCCGGGGAATTCGTGCCAGGGAGGAGAAAGGTTTTTCCGCTGAAGAGATGTCTGAAATTTTTTGCCGCTATGTTTCTCCAGCGGATGAGGAGGTTGAAAAGACTATTGCGGCATCGAATGCCTGGTGCGAGGCGCGTGATCCCTGGCTGAGCGATAAAGACTACTGGGATATCCGCAAGCTATGGGTGGAGCGTAATGCCCAGTTGGAAGCCCGCTGGGAGAAGCTCAAACGCGAGATCCGCCGCCCGCACGAGAACATGGAATTCTTGCTGGATGAGATGACCAAGGCGCTGCTGGACTGGTTGGAGAGCGATTATAAGATTTTACCGGTAGCATGGAAGGACCCCCAAGTCAGCTTCTTGAATTTCGAAGGGGGCAACGCCAACCTGCGGCTGAATTTCTATGTTGATAATACCCGCCTGGAACACGACGGCCGCATCCGGCGGGTCAAAAAGGAAATCGCCCGGCAGGTGCTGGAGCAGTTGAGTGAAGAAGGTATCTGGTAAACCCTGCCGGGCCAATTGATTTTCTGGGGTAGGGCCGTTTTTCTCTCAGCCGGACCAGTTGGTGTGAAAAACTCCTTCACGATCAACCCGGCGATAGGTATGCGCGCCAAAGAAATCGCGCTGAGCCTGGGTGAGGTTAGCGGGAAGGCGCTCGCTACGGTAGGCATCGAAATAGGCTAGAGCGGCGCTTGTTGCCAGCATTGGAATACCAAGCTCAATGCCGGTCTGGACCACCCTGCGCCAGCTAGCCTGACGTGTGTTGACGGCATCAAGGAAATATTCATCTAACAACAGGTTGGGCAATGCAGGATCGCGGGTATAAGCCTGGGTAATTTCATCCAATAGAGTTGCCCGGATGATGCAACCCGCTCTCCAGATGCTAGCGATTTGGCCGTACTTTAAGTCGAAGGCGTTGAGCTGTGAAGCCATGCGGAGCAATGCAAAACCTTGTGCATACGAGGTGATCTTACTGGCGTACAAAGCCTGACCGGCTGCCTGTACTATCTCTGAGAGATCTCCTTTGAATTTTTGACTGGGTCCTTTCAACCGATGGCTTGCAGCAGCTCGTTCGGTTTTCAAAGCCGAGAGCAGGCGGCTTTCTACCGCGGCGTTAATGGTTGGGATCGGGGCGCCGATTTCAAGCGCATCCTGGCTGGTCCATTTGCCTGTACCTTTTTGCTGGGCGTCGTCCAAGATCAGATTTACGATCGGCTGGCCTGTTTCTTCATCCTGGCGTTTGAAGATCTCTGCCGTGATCTCGATAAGGTAAGAACGTAAAACGCCCTGGTTCCACTCGTTGAAGATCAAGGCGAGTTCCGCGGGCTGAATGCCGAGCCCGCGATGAAGAAGGTCATAAATTTCGGCGATCAACTGCATGTCGCCGTATTCAATACCGTTATGCACCATTTTTACGTAATGGCCGGCTCCACCCGGTCCGATATAGGCAACACATGGCTGGCCGTCTTCAGCCCGGGCGGCAATGGCACGTAACATTGGGGATACCGCTTCCCAGGCGACATACTGACCACCGGGCATCAAGCTGGGACCCCATAGAGCGCCTTCTTCGCCGCCTGAGACTCCCATTCCAATGTAATTCAAACCTTCTTTTTCCAATTCCTGACTGCGGCGGATCGTATCCCGGTAATAAGAATTGCCGCCGTCAATGAGGATATCGCCTTTATCCAGTAGCGGTCTAAGTTGCTGGATAACCTCATCAACCGGCGAACCGGCCGCGACCATAATCAAGATGCGGCGGGGTCTCTCAAGCGAGTTCACCAAGTCGGGGAGCGTCTCGTACCCCTGCAAACGCGAGCCTGCAGGAAGGGTGTTTACCAGGTCTTGCATTTTGGCTTTGTTGCGGTTGAAGACCGAAACGAGAAAACCGTTCCGCTCGAAGTTTAATGCCAGGTTCCTCCCCATGACGGCCAAACCGATCACGCCGATGTGCGCTTGTGTCATTTTTATTCCTCCACTCTTTTTGATTGATTGTTAATCGCAACAATGTCCGCCAAAGGCGCGCAGCCAGCGGCGTGAATCGTGTTGGATGAAGTTATCTGCTTCTACAGGGCCTAAACTGCCTGGCTCATAGATTGCAAGCGGCGGCGCTTCTGGCGATTCCCAGGCATGGATGAAGGGATCGATGATTGCCCAGGAGATTTCTGTTTGATCGCTGCGGATGAAGAGGGAGGCATCGCCGTTGAGGGCATCCAGTAATAAGCGCTCGTACGCTTCCGGTAGGGTGCCAGGGCCAAAGGAGTCCTGATAATTGAACTCCATGTTGACCGAACGGGTATTATAGGCCGTATCGGGGACTTTAGCTTCGAAACGAAGGTGGATGCCCTCGTTGGGCTGAATACAGAGAGCGAGAATATTGGGCGCCATTTTATACCACTCGGGTATTGGGAACATTGCCAGAGGGGGCTGCTTGAATTGGATCAGGATCTCTGAGGATTTTTCCTTGAGCAGCTTACCGGAGCGCAGGTAGAAGGGCACGCCCTGCCAGCGCCAGTTGTCAATATATAAACGTAGCGCGGCATAAGTGGCGGTACGAGAGTTGGGGGAGACGCGATACTCCTGGCGATAGCCTCTGTATTGGCCGAGAACGCTGTTTTCCCAGATCTTGTCGTGGCGCATGAGGCGGATGGCGCTCAGTACCTTGACGCGCTCGTCTCGAAGCGAATTGGCTTTAAAAGAAGAGGGGGGTTCCATGGCGACCAGCGTGAGTAATTGAAGTAAGTGGTTTTGGAACATGTCTCTCAGGATGCCAACTTCATCGTAGTATCCGCCGCGATGTTCGACACCTACTTCTTCTGCTACAGTAATCTGAACGTGATCTATATAATTGCGGTTCCAAACTGGTTCAAAAATCGTGTTGGCAAAGCGGAAATATAATATATTCTGGACGGTTTCCTTACCCAGGTAATGGTCAATGCGGTAGATCTGGTGTTCCCGCAGGTATTGATGGAGGGATTGATTTAGCGCTTTAGCAGATTCAAGATCGGTGCCAAAGGGTTTTTCAACGACCACCCGCCTCCAGCCTTCGTCTTCTTTCGTCAGGCCAATTCGGCCGATGCCTTCCACAATGGTGGGAAAAAATTGAGGCGGGGTGGCCAGGTAGAACAGGCGATTGGCGGGTCCTTTTTCGAGCCGGTCAAGTTCAACTTTCAGGCGGTCGAAACTTTCCGGGTCTATGGCTTTGTCGGTGTGGTAGTAGATGTAGCGGGAAAATTCGTCCCATTCTGCATCTGTAAACTGGTAGTCTGCGAATTCACTTAGTTTTTTGTGGAGCATGGAGCGGAAAGCTTCATGCTCATAGGGAGTTCCCGAAAAACCCAGGATGGTAAATTCTTTTGGCATTCGTCCTTTGCGATAAAGGTTAAATAATGCTGGGATAAGTTTGCGTCCGTTTAGGTCACCTGATGCGCCAAAAATAATAATCGTTGTGCTCTGACTCATAGAACCCTCTGTTTATTGAGAATGATTTGGTTAATGGCGTCTCCAGCAGCTTCGCAATCTACGATCCAGGTCACCGATCCCTGGATTGGGCGAATGCGCTGTGCGGGCCAGCGAAGGAGGTCTTGTCGGCCGGATAGGCTTTGGACGAATGCGTCATGTTTGTTTTTACCCCTGACCAGAAAAAAAATCTGCCTGGCATGATTAAAGACCAGAGGGGTGAGCGAGATGCGATGAGCTGGGCGACCCTGGTACTGGGCTGAGACGCTGATTATTGGAGAATTGGTTTCCTCAGATCCAGGAAAAATCGAAGCAATATGTCCATCTTCGCCTAAACCAAGGATCACCAGGTCGAAGACAGGCCAGGGAGGGGCGCCGGCCTCTTTGGAAGCGAACTTTTGCAAGAGGCGGGCATAATCTTGAATGGCCAAATCCGGCAAAAGTTCGCCTTTGATGCGATGGACATGTGAAGAGGGGATCGAGAGCGGTTCAATGAAGCTTTTGTAAGCGTTAAAATAATTACTTTCGGGGTGATCAGGGGGGACGCAGCGCTCATCTCCCCAAAAGAAATGGACTTTGCGCCAGGGAACCTGGTTGCGGTAATGTGGAGAAGCAAGCTGGCGGTAAAGTTCCAGGGGCGTATTCCCACCTGCGAGCGCGCAGGTAAAGACGCCGCGTTGTTGAATGGCCTGTTTTGCTGCCCTGACAAATCGCTGCGCGGCATGATCATAGAAGGCATCCGGGCTATGGAAAAGTTGAATTTCTGGTTTGGACATGAGCGGATTTGCACCTATTCTATGATTATAGTACAAATTTTGCTTTTTCTTTTTTTTACATTTGCGGATGTATAATCAACCTTAAGTCTTATCTGGATGGCGCGAATTCAGGGAGGTACAAATGAAAAAACCCGAAAGCAGCAAAAAGTTCCTTTGGAAACTGGCATTTTTACCATTCCTGATTGCTGCCCTATCGGGATGCCTGCCTGGTCAGACCGCCCCTGTCGCGACGGAAACGCTGACCAAACTACCGGAACTTCCAACCGTCACGGCTCCTTCAACCTTAACGGCTACCATCGTAACGCCCCCCACGATTACGCAAACCCCTACGGTTACCCAAACGCCAACGATTTCCCTAACGCCAACTCAAAGCCTGACCCCAACCGTCACCCTGACAGCGACCCAGACGTTCACCCGCACACCAGCGCCTACCCCGAAGACAGCTGAAGCCTGCATTGCCTACTTTGAGGCAACAAAGGGGAACCTGAAGTACACATGTCTTGTTAACGATGAATGGAAAAACCAGGTTGTGGACGATTCAAAAGACAGCGGGCTCTACCCCTCGCTGGTTTTTGACTCGGCTGGTAACGCCCATATTAGTTACTACGACCAGGGCGGCGGCGATCTGAAATACGCCACCTGGGATGGCAGTGCATGGAAGATTGAAAAGGTTGACGAAGAAGGCGACACAGGGCTGGTTTCATCCATTGAGTTAACGGCGGATGGGGAGGCCGTGATCAGTTATTTCGATTTAACGACCTGGTCTGTGAAACTGGCGCGGCAAAGTGGATCAGAATGGAAAATCGAAACGGTCGAGAAACTGGATCCAATTGAAACTCCGCGGAAAGACCTGGTTATCTCCTTCAACACCTCGCTGGAATTGGATCGTAATGGAAATCCCTGGGTGGCTTACATTGCACCACTCTCCAAGGCGCTGCGAGCAGCCTATTTCGACGGCCAGAAATGGAGTATTCAGACGATCGGCCAGCCTGGCACGGTAAACTGGTTTTGTTCGCTCGATCTGGATCAGCAGGGCGAGCCGGGAATCAGCTTTTACGAGGAAAGCTCTCGGTCTCTCAAGTTAGCCCAGCGGGCGCAGGGGAAATGGAATATACTTGAAATTGAGGGCAACAAAGTTGGGAAGTATTCATCCCTGGTGTTTGATGCGGATAACCAGCCAAGGATTAGCTATTTTGATGAGGAGCTGGATGATCTGCGGTATGCTTATTGGAATGGATTCTCGATTTTCCCGATGAAAATGGATTCAGAGGATAGCGTGGGGGTCTATACTTCGCTTGCCATCAGCCCGCGCGGGCGTTCGTATATTGCCTATTACGACTTAAGCCATAAGTGGCTCAAAGTATCATATTGGACGGGGGATTATTGGAAGCTGATGGTAGTTGATAATACCGGCGATGCAGGCCGACAGTCTTCCATTGCTTTCCGGGTGATTTATTGATAGAGCCGTGGGGAGAAAATGCGGATCTACGTTCCGCATTTTCTCCCCTGGCCTCCCAGGGGAATCATCTGTTCGACAGTTTTCGAGATACAAAAAATTGGTAAAAAATCCTGGATTTTTCTGAAAATATTTGGTGTAATTTTACCTATCTTACAAAATTACCTAACTTTGTTACATTTTTAATCTTGCTTTCATAATCTGATTTCCGTATAATTTACGCTAATCTTATTTTAATATTGTGAAGGAGGTGATATCTATACGATGTGATCCCTCCGGTTTTTCTGTTGAAACGAGTCCTTAACAACAAAATTCCATTGAGGAAGGAGAACCCATGACCAGAAAAATATCACGGCACTTTCTAATGACAAGCTTCTTGCTTCTGGTCGTCGTGGCTTTAACAGCTTGCCGACCGGCAACGCCGCCTGCGACTCAGGAGGCTGTACAGCCGACTGCAACCTGTCCTGAACCGGCGCCCTGCCCTGACCTGGGGACAAATGTCCCCTTCTTTGCTGCCTGGCAGGATTCGGCTCATGCGAAGGCGGATGCGCCTGCTTTTACCCACTGGAATGAAGAAAACCCACGAGAAATTCCGGCCACCTGCGCCAAATGCCATAGCTCTTCTGGCTTTCAGGATTATGTTGGCGCGGATGGATCGGCCGCAGGGGTAGTGGATGTAAACGCGCCGACAGGTTCGGTGATTAGTTGCAATACCTGTCACAACGCAGCCACCCAGAATTACTCAACGGTAGCGTTCCCCTCTGGGGCTGAAATCAGCGGCCTGGGCGGTGAGGCAGTCTGCATGACATGCCATCAGGGCAGCGCTTCGAAGGTTCAGGTAGACGAGGCAATTGCCAAAGCAGGTGCGGCGGATGAAGATACGGTCGCTAGCGAGCTGGGTTTCACAAATATCCATTATTACGCGGCGGCAGTAGCGCGCTATGGCACGCTGGTCAAAGGCGGCTATGAGTATGAAGGTAGGACGTATGACGCGCTTTGGGAACACGCTGGCGGGGTAGATAGCTGCGTGGATTGTCACGATTCGCATACGCTGGAGCTAAAGTTGGATACCTGCGCGACCTGCCACAATGGCGTGGCCTCGGTGGAGGATGCGCGCAAGATTCGCATGGTTAGTTCCGCCTTTGACTATGATGGCGATGAAGACATTAAGGAAGGTATTGCTGGCGAGGTGGAAGGGCTGCGCGGCATGTTGCTGGAGGCGATCCAGTCTTATGCAAAGGACGTGGCCGGCACCCCGATCGCTTATTCCGCCGAAGCCTATCCTTACTTCTTTGTTGACACCAATGCCAACGGCCAGGCGGATGCGGACGAAGCGGTGTTTCCAAACAGTTACAAATCCTGGACAGCCCGCCTGGAAAAAGCCGCCTATAACTACCAAACCTCTATGAAAGACCCTGGCGCTTATGTGCATGGCGGCAAGTATATCATTCAGCTTCTGTATGATTCGATTGAAAACCTGAATGAAAAACTGGGCACTCCGGTTGATCTGAGTAAAGCCCATCGTGATGATCCCGGACATTTTGCAGGGAACACCGAGGCTTTCCGGCATTGGGATGAGGAAGGAGTTGTCCCCGGAAGCTGCGTCAAATGCCATACCAGCACTGGATTGCCGCAGTTCATCGCGGAAAAGACCAATACCTCGATGCCATTCTCTGACGGCCTGGCTTGCGAAACCTGCCACAGCGATTTGCAGACCTTTGCGCGTTATGAGGTCGAGGCTGTGACTTTCCCCTCCGGCGCCAGGTTGAGCTTTGCCGATTCGGTGGATGATAACCTGTGTCTGAACTGCCACCAGGGACGCGAGTCGGCCGTGAGCGTTGGCAGGCTGATCGCCGGGCTGGACCCAGATCAGAATAATGAGAAACTGCGCTTCTTGAACGTACACTACTTTGCAGCTGGGGCGACCCTGTTTGGTACAGAAGCCAAGGGCGTTTATGAGTACCCGAACAAGACTTATGCGGGCGCGTTCTCGCATCCTGCTCCGCAGAACACCTGTTCGGGCTGTCATGATGCTCACGCGTTGGCGCCGGACGAGGCTGCCTGCGTCGCATGTCACAGCGTTGAAGATACAACCAAAATTCGAATGAAATCAATTGCTGATTACGACGGCGATGGCGATACCGCTGAGGGGCTGAAGGGTGAGATCGACACGATGGTCGAGCAGCTCTATGCAGCCATGCAGAGCTACGCCAGAGATGTGGCTAAGGCGCCGTTGGCATATGATCCTCTGGCTTACCCATACTTCTTTGCGGATACCAATGACAACGGCAAAGTAGATGTTGAAGAGAAGAAGCCAGATAACGGTTACAAGGGTTGGACACCGCGGCTGGTGACAGCGGCTTACAACTACCAGTATGCCAAGAAAGATCCGGGCGGTTATGTTCACAACGCCCCTTATCTCCTCCAGGTGTTGTACGATTCTCTTGAAGATCTCGGAAAGAGAACGACGGTGGACATGAAGGGGAAGGTGCGCCCGTAAGTTCGTTGTTACGATGATCCCCCCGGGCGTTGAAACCGGGGGGATTTTTGTTGAGAAAATCCGGAATTTTGATCCTGTATTCTCATGTATAATTAATATTTACTGTCCCGTGTATAGAGGTGAAAATTGTCTGTTTTTCTACCTACGCACACTCCCATTGGAGGAGAAAGAATGTAATGAAGAGCCAAACCAGGTTTTTGAAGCCAGTATTGATTTTTTTGGGGGCGATGACGTTCGTGTTGACCCTTTTGCTGGTTTCTTCGGAGACTCCTCTGGCGGCAGGGAAAAGCCTCTCTCCAGAGCAGGATGCTCCTCCCAGCAATGCTGAATGCCTTCTGTGCCATGAAAAAACGGATCAAGTCTTAAGTTTTTCGAATGGCGATACGGTTTCGATTACGATCCGGCCAGGCGATTATGGCAAGTCGGCGCACGGGCTCGAACTGATGACCTGTGTGAGCTGCCATAGCGACATCACAGGGTATCCGCATCCGGAAGTGGCCGCAAAAGATAGCCGTAAAGCATATAGTGCCTCATACCTTGGGATTTGTAGAGATTGTCATGGAGAGCAAGCCAGCCAGCTCAATGATAGTATTCATGGTGAGGCTCTGGCGACAGGCAACGAAAATGCTCCGCTTTGCACCGACTGTCATAATCCTCACAGCCAACAGCCTGTGCGTGATGAAAAAGGTGGCCTGACGCTTTCGGGGCGACATGAAATTCCACAAACCTGCGCACGGTGCCACAGCCAGATTTTTGATCAATATGCCCAGAGCGTGCATGGGATGGGCATCGTGGTGGAAAACAATCCAGATGCTCCGACCTGTACGGACTGTCACGGTGTGCATCAGATTGTTGACCCGACGACGGCCCGGTTCAGGCTGCAATCGCCAGAAATGTGTTCAGATTGCCACACGAATGAAACAGTTATGGCGAAATATGGGCTTTCCACCAATGTGTTGAATACTTACGTGAGCGATTTTCACGGAACAACCGTTACATTGTTCGAAAAAACTTCGCCTGACCAGCCGACCAACAAAGCGGTTTGTTATGACTGCCATGGGGTGCACGATATCCGTAGGACGGATGATCCGGAGAAAGGACTGCAAGTGAAGGAAAACTTGCTGCAAACCTGCAAACGCTGTCACCCCGATGCAACCGCAAACTTTCCGGATTCGTGGATGAGCCATTACATCCCCAACCCGGAGCGTTACCCGGTGGTTTATTATGTCAACCTCTTCTACAAATTCTTTATTCCCACCGTTCTGGGCGGCATGGCGGTCTTTGTGGTCAGTGATTTTTCGCGCCGCATGCTAGAGCGCCGTAAAAAGCCGGTAGAGAAAACCCCTGCTGTCGAGGGCAAAGGATCGGCCAGCCAGGAAAGCTCAGAAGAGGGCTCCACCGGAGCGGTAGGTGAAAGTTCACCGCAGGAGGCGCGAGATGAGTGAGAATCCCCGGACCTTCGTGCGCTTTGACGTTTTACGGCGGATCGAGCATATCCTATTAATTGTTTCTTTTTCAACGCTGGCGCTGACAGGGTTGCCGCAGAAGTTTCCGACGGCAAGCATTTCTATTTTTATTGTCAATTTGTTGGGTGGGATTGAAATGCTTCGTATCATCCATCGGGCAGCGGCTGTATTGTTTATGTTTGAGGCGATCTACCATCTGGTAGACGCAGGATACCGTCTTTACGTGAAACGGGAGGAAGCAGATATGCTGCCCGGCCCCACCGACGTTCAGGATGCGTTGAAGGCTTTTCTCTATAATCTTGGGTTTGCTAAACACCGGCCTAAAATGGGTCGATTCAATTTCATTGAGAAAGCAGAATATTGGGCTGTGGTGTGGGGATTATTGATCATGGCGGTGACGGGGTTCATGTTGTGGAATCCCATTGCTACCACCACGGCTCTCCCTGGGCAGGCGATTCCAGCGGCAAAAGTAGCGCACGGCGCCGAGGCGGTCCTGGCTGTATTGGCTATTTTGATCTGGCATTTCTATTTCGTCCATCTTAAAAAGCTAAACCTGAGCATATTCACAGGCCGGATCTCGCTGGAGGAAATGGAAGATGAACACGGCGCAGAATTGGAGAAGCTTTTGCAGGACGAGCAGAAGCCGAAAATTGCCCCGGAGACACTGAGAAAGCGAATGGCCATCTATTTTCCGGTGGCGACTGTGTTGTCGTTGGGCCTGTTATATGGGGTGTACCGCTTTGTTACCCTGGAACAAACGGCCATTACCACAATCCCGCCAGTAGAAAACCCGGTAGAAATCTATGCGCCGCAAACAGCTACGGCGGCGCCAACCCAAACCGCGAGCCCGCTTCCTGCGGCGACTTTACCCATTACGCCACCCCAAACCTCCGAAACCCCTGCCGCGTCTGTGCCTTCTTTCACGTGGGAAGAGGATATTGCAGGATTCGTGCAAACCTCTTGTAGCATGTGCCACGACTCGGGCGATGCACTGGACCTGGGCAGCTATGCCGGGGTGATGAAAGCGAACGGCGTTGTTGCGCCCGGCGACCCTGAAAACAGCCTGCTGATTAAAAAGGTTGCGGACGGGAAACACCCGGGAGCGTTTACACCGGAACAGATAGAGCTTCTCACTGCATGGATCAATGCGGGCGCGCCTGAAAAAGCGCCATAACATATTTTATGTAAAATTTGCGCCTATCTCCACCTTCTGATGAAGGTGGAGATTTTTTTGATTGGGGGGATAGGTATAATATGTACAAGAAATATTTCGAGGAAGGGATGAAACCCTCAGGGGAGTCCTTTTGTTAATTTCTGTGAAAAGGATTGGAAAATGGCTAAACGGATCACAGTTGGATTTCCGAACATGATCAAAGAGGCAGGGGAGCGACGGGCGTTTCTACCCAGTTTCATTCAAAAAACGGCCCGATATGCTGAGGTCTATCTGGCCGAAGGGTATGGCAGCCGGATGGGATTTTCCTTCGATGATTATTGTCAGGGGAGTTCGCATGTTCATGAAGTCGAGCGGAAAGAGGCTTTTCAGAAAGACTTTGTGATTATTCTGCGAGCGCCTAATGAACACGAATACGAGTGGATGCGGCCGGGGGGCTGCCTGGTTTCGATGCTGCATTACCCCACACGACCAGCGAGGGTGCAAAAACTCAGAGCGCTTGGGATCAACGCTATCTCGCTCGATAGCATCATTGATGATTACAACCTGCGGCTGGTGGAAAATATGCGGGCGGTAGCCTGGAATGGGCTAGAGGCTGCCTTTGGCGTGCTGCAGAAAAAGTGGCCGGACTTGCTGCGCGATTCAGGAGAGCCGTTCAAGGTGGTCGTGTTGGGGACGGGGATGGTTGGAAAACACGCTGTTGAGGCAGCGACGAAGCTTGGAAACATCGAGTGGAATTTCAGGCATATCGAACTGGGCGGGCCTGGGGCGCTGGCCGTGAGCGTGGGGAGGAGCCTCTCAGCCGACGCAAGACAGATGGAAAAGATATTCAGGGATGCGGATGTGCTGGTTGATGCGACGCAGAGGCGTGATCCGTCGAAAGCGATTGTTCCCAATGACTGGATCTGCTGGCTGCCGGAGCACTGTGTAATCGCCGATCTCGCGGTGGATCCCTATTTATTGGATCATGATCCGCCGGTTGTGCGCAGCGTCGAGGGTATCCCGCAGGGGGATCTGAATCAGTACATTTTTTATCCCGATGATCCCAAGTGGGATGAGGCCGTTCCTGCTCAAATCCCTTCAAAACACCGCCGTGTCACCGCCAGTTGTTATTCCTGGCCTGGGGTGCATCCCGAAGCCTGCATGGAGCTTTACGGGAGGCAACTGGAACCGCTGGTCGAAACCTTGCTGACCCGTCCTTACAAAGATCTGAGTTTATCTGGAGACTTTTTTGAAAGGGCGTTGGCACGGGCAAAGCTGCCCGATGGTTAAGCCTTCCATTGGGAAAGCATTGCCCGGGCAATGGCGCGATGGAAGAAGTTGCCATTGGGCTTGATGTTTTTTACGCCGCCGCTCAACAGGATGGCGTTCAGGATGGGTTTGAGCTGCATCCCATACACTTCCATGCAATCTTTGGGTTTGATGCCAGGCCAGGAGTAGCAGGACACCGCATAGCGACGATGGGCGGTGTTGACCCAGGAGGGGATGGCGTCATAAGCGGGATCCTGGGGGGTGAAGACATACTGATCCAAATTCCCTTGCGGTATCCCTTCGATCCCTTTGATGGAGCGGATGTTCCCCGGGCTGCCATCGTAGGGATCCACCGAAAGGTCGAGCAGGACGGCGTGGGAGCGCATCAGCGCGATCCAATTGTTGGGGATGACCGGCAGGCGGGGATCCGGTCTTTGAGTGGCGTCTACCAGAATATCGGTGTATTTTAAAATTTGGGTCATCACCTCGGTGTGGTTGGTAAGATCGTATTCGACGGCGGTGACCTGGACACCGGTGACACCCTTAGAAGCCAGGTATTTCCAATATTCTTCATTGCCGTAGCGAACGGCGGCCTGTATGGCATAACCGCCCACAGCGCCAGCCCCCATGACGGTTACTTTGATCGGGTAGCGGTGCGGGTCTTCGATGCCGGGGGGCGGGTAGTGAGCCCGTAGCGTCTGGAAAGCAACGTCTACCCCGTTCCAGGCGACAGCGCGTAAGTTCTCGACCAGCCGTTTACCGAGGTCGTCTTTGATGGAATCGAGCGAGATGGCTTCTATTCCCTGGGAGCGCAAAAAGTCAACCCGAACCGGGCGGGTGGGGTAGTGTAGCATGGAGATCAAACAACTGCCGGGGCGCATCAAGCGGATGAGGTTGTCGCCGGGGTAGCGCAGGACGAGCACGATATCCTGCTGGTAAGCCTCTTCCAATGAGGCGAGCTTAAGGTGAGGATGCTTGAGGGGATAGTCTGATTCGACAAGCTCCATCCCCGAACCATACGTCCGTTCCAGAACAACCTGAGCGTTATGAGAGAGAAGATCCTCAACAAAATCGGGAAGAAAGTCCCGTCGTTCCCCTTCTTCCAGGTGCATACGCGGCAAACCGATTGAGATCCTCTTCATCCCTGGTTCCTTTTTTCTATGATAGCATATCTTGTTCAAATGGCGTTCTGTTTTTCCAGCATGGCTGAGTTTTATGCCCGCTGAATTTTACCCGAAGGCTTTTTCCCATCGAAGATGTGCACTCGATAAATAAGGGGTCTTCCCGAACCGCAAAACCTATCCGCGCTACAGAAGACAAAACGAAGCCTGAAGCAAGCAAGGCAGAGCTGGTGTACCTTTGCAGTGTTAGACGTGAGTCCTGCCTGGGAAAGAGATGGCTTTTGTCCATTGTTCAGAACCATTTATCTATCATATAATGGTGTTCAGTGAGCATTAAACATATTCGCTGACGATCAGGATGAGCTATGAAAAAATTTGACGTTATTATTATTGGCGGGGGTTTTTTGGGGCTTTCGACTGCCTATCACCTTTCTAAAGCTGGCGTGAAGACGCTGGTGTTGGATAAGGGCGATCTAGGAGGGGGCACTTCGGCGGCATGCTCGGGCCGCGCCCAGGTTTGTGAGGGTCATCTTGATCCATTAAATCTCATGCTGATCAAAGAAGGACTGAAACGCCACGAGACGCTGGAGGAAGAACTGGAGATGTCGTATGAGTGGCATCGTTTTGGTTTGTTTTTGATCATCCGGACGGAAGAATTATGGCGGCGCTGGCAGGAACGCTCCGAAATTCTGACGAAATCCGGCATTCCGACCGAAGTGGTGGATCGCGCCGCGCTGCAGAGGGCAGAACCTGCCATGAACACCGAAGGTTTACTTGGAGCGGCTTATTCGGTGGAGGGCCTGTTGAACCCACTTTTGTTCACCCGGGCGTACGCCAGGGCAGCAGAACGTTACGGGGCGGAGATCTGCTCTCACGCCGAGGTGATTGGCATGGAAGTCCAGAACGGCCAGGTGACGACGGTGCGGACGGCGAAGGAAACGTATGCTGCGGGTGCGGTTGCGGTGATGGCAGGGGCTTGGACGCCGGTGGTCACCCGCCTGGCGGGGGTGGAGGTTCCGGTGCGGCACACCCATGCCGAGGCGCTGGTGACCGAACCGTTGCCGCCTGTCATTCATAATACAATCGAGCTCTCAGATTTTTACGAAACAATTCATGGAAAACAACAAGCGGTGGCGATTGGTTTTGGTCCCGAACCAAACGGAACCCTTGTGATCACTGAAGCGGTGACGATGACCGATAGGCTGCACCAGGGCGTCAGCCATTGGGGGTTGAGCAATATCGCCGTAGAGATGATCAGGCTCTTTCCGTTTCTGGCAAAGACGCGGGTGGTGCGAAGCTGGGGAAGGCCGACCTCATTCACGCCGGATGAAGAACCGATCATTAGCTGGGCGCCGCAGGTCAGGAACCTGTTCATTGCCACCAGTATGGTCGAGACGATCACAGCAGTGCCGCTGGTAAGCGAGTGGATGGCATTGATGATGCGGCGAGAAACGCCGCCGGTGGATATGGATCGGTACTCCCTTGCTCGTTTTGCTGGCGGGTGGAGCTGGCACTAGGCTTCAAGGATGTAAAAATAAAGGGGTTCACTTCACTGAAAAGCCGCCCTTTTTGTGTTGGATCCCTGACGCTAGGAAAACTGGCTGAGCGCCAGCGTTGCGGCGCCGATCAGGAGGCCAATGACCAAGCCATACAGGAGGGTAATACGTAGTACCTCACCATCGCGCCCTTTAAGGCCGACCGTGCTGCAACCGACGATGATTTTAGCGGGAGCGACCATACTACCCAAGGAACCCCCGGCGGTCTGAGCAGCCAGCAGCCAGCGGGGGTCCAATCCCAACAGGATGGCAGCGTTTTTTTGCAAGGAAGCGAAAAGAACATTGGAGTTGTTGTTGCTACCGGTCGCGAAGGCTCCTAACATACCTACCAGTGGAGAGACCAGGGGATATGCCATTTGCATGACGGCGCTCAACCCCTGCGCCAGGAGGAGGGTCATGCCGCAGTGATCCATCAGCGTGGAGAGGCCGACCGTAGCGATGACCCCCAGGCTGGCGTGGCCTGCGGAAGCAACCGTCCGGCGTGTAACTTGCCGCCAGCTGCCTTTGGGGAGGAGGTTAAACAAGCGGTACAGTCGGTAAGAAAAGAAAGCAGCCGCCGAGATGGGCGCGCCGGGATGTAGGAAAAAGCGGAAAATTGTACCAGGCCCAGCGGGCGTCAGGAAGCCTTGAGAGGTTTCTACCTGCGGGAAGAGGGGGATCCAAGCGATTTTAAACAGGGCAGTGTGAAGCGGCCCTGGCAGGGTTATCAGCACTGTGGCGAAGACCAGCCCGCCATAGCTGGATAAGGCCCCTTTGAGAGGAGTGAAGGCACTTGATTCTGTGGCCGGAGCGCTGAGGTTGCGATTAAACCATAATCCTGCCAGCAACCCCGCCAACCCGGCGATCAAGGCAGCCAGGGGGATCAGGCCGCTTGTCGCCATGCTGTATTGAACGGTTGCCATCAGGGCGGCGATGAGAACAACCTTTGGCCAGATGCGCCGCTGGCCGAGGATCATGGAAGCTGCCAGGCCGCACAACAGGCAGGCAATCCCCAGGATGGCGGCAGCCGGTCCGGCCAGAAGGCGGCTTTCCATCTGTACGATCCCTGTCAATGTCTGAAATACCATCCCCATGCCACCAAACGAGACAGCCCACGAATGCCCGACGGCGACGGCTGCAACGGCCCTTGCCGATGAGACGCCAACTCCCACAAGCATGGGCGCAACGATCGCGACCGGGATGCCAAACCCAGCCATACCCTCCAGGAACCCGCCGAAAGCCCAGGCCATCAGCACCAGCAGTAATCCGCGGTCGCGGATCGAAGCTTCTAGCCAGAGCGCAATAGCCTGGATGCCGCCCGCCTGATTCACGATGTGGAAGAGGAATAGCGCCGACCAGAGCACGAGGATCACGTAAAGTGAAAGCAGCAGCCCTTTGATCTGCGAGACCCACCAGACCTGAAAGGTCATTCCAAAGAACAGCGTTGCAATCAAGACGCCAGCCAGCCAGCCGGCCAGCCCGGCAAGATGACCACCCCAACGAAATCCCAGCATCAGCGCAAGGATCAGAAGAATTGGGAAAAAAGCCAGGAAATAATTCATGCTTGCTATTTTATCCTGGCTGTCGATTTTTGGGAAAAAACAAGGTTGTCTTTGATGAGACTTTCAGACCGGCGCGATTGATTTCGCGATGCTTATTGCTCTTTCAGGACCATCCTGCCGCCTTCTCCCTGAATAAAAGAGAGTGGGCCCTGGGGAACTCGGCTGTCAATTACCAGGGCGCGGTCGTCCATAGCTTCCCATATGACCTGAAAGGGCGCTTTGCCAGCCACCCATTTTTCAACAATCACAGCGCCATGTCCAGGCAGGATGGTGAAGATAATTTTCCGGGGATCGTCGGGATGGATGAGCGCCTGCGAACGCGCAAAGGCGCTGATAATGGCGCTGGCCTGAGCTTCGGTCGAGCACGAGACCGGAAAATGGTAGTAAGCGGGATCGAGAAAAACATGCTCAACCAGTGCGGGGTCAAAAGCTCGCACGCCGCGGTGACCGTGCAGCTTGGAACGCGCTACTGGCACTTCCTTTTGATATTTCCAGCTTTCTCCAAGCCAGATCGTGGGAAGGAGGCGGTCCATGCCGACCATTTCGACCGCTTCTGTGGAGGGCGGGTCGTTGCGTTTTCCTTCCACATGACGGATGACGGCGCCTTTGCCATCTGGGCGCATTGCCTGGATAACTGATAGCTCGTCCTCAGTTAACTGGCCTTTATCCACCGGCCGGGCGCTGCCGGTGATGGTGGCTACCATGGCGCTCAATTCCGCATCCCAAGTGGCGAAGCAGCCCTCGCTGTACTGGCTTGCAATGGCGCCGTTCAGGGCGGGGACGTTCACCAGATTGGCGATTTCGACCATGCGGGTGAAAAACTGTCGGCGGCCCAACTCCTGCCCGGCGCGTAGCATCGCAGATGGTGTCTCAAGCGCGCGCCAACGCTCCAGCGGGATGGTCTCTCCAGCGACCTCGTGCTGGGTAACCTCGTGGGTGCTGACGGCAGTGACGACGCGCAGGACGAGGTCCTGATAGAACGCTTTATGGTCGGCTGCGCTGGTGCGTGGATAGGCGCCCACTAGGTCGAAAGTGTAGGCTTCTTCCGGATGGTGCTCGCCGATGACCAGGATGACGCGGATGCACATGGTCTGAGATTGTACCAGGCGCACCAGCGAGAGGATAGGACCCGCCCGGCGGCCCTGTTCGTAAAGGGTCAGATAGGCGTTCGGCGCCAGGCCGGGAAAATCATAGTCAGCCGGATCCGGTTCCGGTCTGGTAAGCGCTTTCTGAAAGTGCGCCAGCAGGCTGTCGAATTGGGGGCGCGGGATGGCGACCAGGGTGAAGACCGTCGGGTTGTGTTCCAACGAAAAGCGGCGGCGGGCAGTGAACATGAGCGCTTGTCGCCATTCCACGGGTTGATTGAACTGGGCGGTGGTGAGGAGGACATCCACGGTGCCGTGCGGGCGGTCGAGTACGATATGCCCATCCGCTTTGAACTGAGACAAGAGCTTTCTGCTGACTTCCTGCGTGAGCGGATTGACCGGTCCCGGCTGGAAGGCAATAGCGATCCGACGCAGCCAGGAATGAGGCTGCCGGTGCAAAGTGACAGGGGGCGTCATTTTGTCCGTGATCATGGGTTAAGACTCCTGCAATTCCCATCCTTGCAGGTGGAATGTGATTGCAGCCCAATCTGAAAGGATGGGCGAGATGAGATACAACCAGTAAAGGAAATAGGCCTGAAAGGGCAGGATAAAACGCGCCCGGCCGCTTTCGACGGCGCGCACAACTGCCCTTGCGACAGCGCCAGGGGGGATCTTGGCGGAAATAGCGGGCACCTTAAGATTGCCGATCATGGGGGTATCAACTCGGGCAGGATAGATGACGGACACCCGGACGCCGGAACCATGCAGCTCCTGGCGGAGGACATCGGCAAAACCGCTGAGGGCCGATTTTGCGGCGACATAGGGGGCGTCGAGCGCTAATGGGGTCTTGACATCCATGGTTGAGACGATGACGATATGCCCGCTGCGTTGGGAGCGCAGGTGGGGCAGGGCGGCCAGGATGCAATGCACGCCGCCGTAGAAGTTGACGGCCATGGATTTTTCCAGGTCTGAGAGAGCGAGGTTTTCGATGGGCGAGCGTATGTACTGGCCGGCATTCACTACGAGAATATCGAGTTGTCCCCAGCGCGCCAGGGTCAGCGCGATGAGTCGCTCTACATCGGCGGGATTGGTAACGTCGGTTGGGAGCGCCAGAACCTGGCGGCCAGGTCCTTCGATCTCGCTTTGCAATTCCAAAAGCGCATTTTCAGAGCGAGCTGCCAGCGCCAGGTGAGTGCCACGCCGGGCAAATTCGAGGGAAATCTGCCGCCCAATCCCGCTCGATGCGCCGGTGATTACTGCAACTTTGTTTTTGAAATGTTCTTTCCTCATGGTTTTCCTCTCGGTGGTTGGAATGTCCGGTTGCAGAAAAGGCCAGCGCAGAGTTTCTATGTTAAAACCCCAGGCTGGCTGGCTGGTTTCACTTTGTCTGCCATCCTACTTCACAGAAGATGGCGGAGTGAGTTGATCTTCAGGGCGTCAGGCCATAGATCAGCTTCTGGCGGGTGAAGAGGAAGCTGTTGTTGTGGATGGCGATGACCAAAAACCTGGCATGGGGGTGCTGCGCTTCGGAAAACGCCAGCCCATAGCCAGGCGTGATGGAGCCGCCGATGTAGAGAGGAGAATAATTGACGAAGAATTCATCCAGCATATGCTGCTCCATCAACAGCCACATATAGGTAGGTGATTCGACCAGCAGGTGTTTAATGCCCGCTGATCGCAGGCAAGCCATCAGCAGGCGGGCGTCGGGGACGTCTTTGCCGGTCATCAGGACGACTTTTTTACGGCTGGTAAGCCCGCTCTGAACCTGGGTAGCTAGCGCCGCAGGATTGATATCGCCTGTGGTGAGGAATGGGCCGATGAGCTGGATTTCAGGGCCGAATTTATCCTTGAGATAGCTGCCGCCGGCCTGGCAGGTAGCGGTGAGGGTACGCACTTCGGGCATTGAAAAGAGGGCATGATCGAAGGGGACATCTGTCCCATCCAGCGAGACGATGATGTTGAGTGGGACTTCAGGCTCTTTGCCCAACAGAGCGTAGCGCTCGACCAGCAGGTCGTCGTCCTGGCAGGCGTAAATTGAATCCGGTTCGGAATGGAGCATTTTGGCACCAATGATGACACCGTCGGCGTGGGCAGTGAGGATGTTGAGCACCCAGAAGTCGGCCAACGCCCCAGCCGGGTTGATTCGGTTTGCGCGAGCGACGACTGGCCCTTTGGGGTTATCTGGAAAGGCCATTTTGCCGTCAAGCGAGAGGACGATGGAAGCGAAAGTGTAGGGGCGGTCGGCAGGCGGTTCGGGGAAGTAGAGATCGTGGTAGGCTGCGCTGACCTTGGAGAGCGCCCTAGCCGCGCCGGAGGCTTGCCTGATTTTTTCCAGCTCGGCCTCGTCCCTGTAGAGGGTGGTGAGATAGAGATCCTGGATGGGAAACGATATTTTAGGGATCATGCTACGCTCTCCTGCGGCTAGATGGAAACTTTCTTTTATTCTAACCCGAATTTGGGTAAAAAATGAGCATACAGGATACAGAGGAGGGTAATCACATCCCACTGGAGAGTATTGATTCCCTGGACAATCAGGGTCATGCAATCGACTTGCAGATTTGAGTCTGGATTGCACTGGAAAAGTGTTTTTCCTCTATAATTATCGCGGTTCGTTCGAGCAGCCTTGCTTCAGACAGGAGAGCTAAAGGGATCGGAAGGAGTGGATTGAATGGAATTATCGGATTCGGAGAAAATTGCGTTCCTGCTGAACAGATTGGATTTTCATACTCACGAAATTCACCGGCGGGAGGAAAAAGAAGCCAAGCTGTTCGAGTGGTCTACGACGTTCTTAATGACGGTGTTTGCGGTGATCATCGCCCTTTCGGGCCGCTCAAATCCCCTGCCGTACCGGATCTTAATCAAGGTGATTGCCTCGCTGCTGATCATCGTGCCAAACGTGATCTTCATCCTGCGGATCGCTACGGAACGAAGGAGCGTTTACCGGCAGGCTCAAGTGATCGAGCTGATCGAAAGCCGGTTTCACCTGTTCGAGGAAGGGTATTACGTGGAGAACGCAGCCCTGTACCCAGAAAAATGGAAGGGCAACCTAGCGCGCAACATGTACAAGCGGAAGACGCCCGTTTATTATATGTTTGTGCTGGCGTTTTTGTTGGCGGCGGTTACGGCAACGCTGTGGTTGATTTTGTAGGCGGGAATGAGGGATTCGAGGCTTCGACTTCGTTGGATATGGCATCCTTTCAGAACTGCGCGCTGAGCTCTTTGCCAATGCGAACCACTTCTCGCGCCAGCAGGTCAAAATCCTCCTGGCGGCTGCGGTGATTGGCGATTGCGATGCGAAGGCAGTAACGATCATTGAGCGTGGTGTACGTTGGCACGGCAATCCCCTGTTCGTGGAGTTGCATCAGGATTTCTTTGTTGAGCGCGTTCAGCACTTCATCATCCAGCCCGCCGGGATTGAAGCGAAAACAGACGATATCCAAGCCGATCGGGGCGAGCAGCTCCAGGCAGGGGTCATTTTCAACCAGCTTGCCAAAGTAATGCGCTTGCTCCACGTTACGCGCGATCATCCTGCCAAAGCGATCGAGACCATGCTCTTTGATTGACATCCACACCTTCAGGGCGCGAAACTGCCGCGAGAGCTGTAAACCGTAGTCGCTGAACCAGAGATGCCCGGCGGCCACCCCGCGCGTTTCGTGTTCCAAATACTCGGGCGTGAGCGAAAACGCCTGGCGGTGAGCAGTCTCAGAACGCACCAGGGCGCAGCCGGCTTCGAAAGGCATGTGTAGCCATTTATGCAAGTCCAATGCCACCGAGTCAGCGCGTTCGATCCCGTTCAGGCATGGTTTGAGGTTTTCGGCTAGCACCGCTACGGCCCCAATTGCCCCATCTACGTGAAACCACAACCCCTCGCGCGCACACAGATCAGCCAGCCCATTCAAGTCGTCCACCGCTCCGGTGTTGATTGTGCCAGCGCAGCCAACCACGCAGATCGGGTGGCGCCCCGCAGCACGGTCTGCGTCGATGGCCTGTTGCAACGCATCCAAGCTGATCATATAATCGGCGTTGACCGGGATTTTGCGCAGCGCCTCACTGCCCAGCCCTAACAATTCGACCGCCTTTTGCACACTGCTGTGCACCTCGTTGGAGGCGTACACCGTCAACATTTGCGGCGCAGACTGCATCCCCGCGGCTCGCACATTGAAATTGGCTTTCTCATTGCGCGCTACCGCTAGCCCGACGAGGTTTGCCATTGAGCCGCCGCTCACTAGCAGACCGCTGGCGTCTTTCGGGAATTCGAGCATATCCTTCATCCAGCCAATCACCTGTTCCTCAACCAGGTTGGCAACGTGGTTGCCCCCGCCCAAATTGGGGTTCATCGTGGCGGCCATCATCTCTGCCAGCGCGCCGAAGACTGTCCCGTTGCCCATATACCAGCCCCAGAAGCGCGGGTGGATATTGCCCATCGGGTAGGGCAAAATCGTCTCGGTGAATTCCTGGTAAACCGCATCCGCACCCTGGGGTTCGCGCGGGGCGGGAGTCACCAGCCGGGCGGCCACCTCCTCCGGTATCGCCTGCCAAACGGAGCGTTCACGCACCGTCTGAAGATAGGAGATTGCATCGTCCACCATGCGGTGCGCCAGGGCGCGCATGGCATCCCAGTCCTGGGGGTCGAGGGTTTCAAAAGATTTGGAAGGTTCCATCCACACCGCCATAATTGATAAAACTGATAGATTATATCTATAGTATAACACGCCTCGATAACGAGATCGTTACGAAGTAATGGGAAAATGATTGAATTACTCTGGGGGGTTTTCGGTAGATTCTATTTGTGGGCCCGGCAGGATTCGAACCTGCGACCAAGCGAATGATGCTAGTTTTCCTATTAGGATATGATTTTACTTTGAAAATTTTTGTTAAACACCTGTTAGATCAATACCCTGTTCCTTCAAGGATTTAATAAACATATCTCGAATTTTATTTACTTTATCGTTTATCTCATTTACATTTTTTGCGAAAGTAATAAAAGAAGTAAAAAATTCTTGGATTTCTTCAATTGATGGTTTTTTGTCATCACCCTGAAATTTATCCCCCATTTGCTGCATTGCTAATAACATTTTTGTAATTCGGATACTTTCTTTTCTAACTTCCGGTGGTTGTTTTCTGATAACTGCAACCAAATCTTGGATATCATTCTCTCGAAATTCTTCCCCATAAAAATACTCAATTGGTTTGTTCAGAAATTGGGAGATTAAATAAAGATCAACGGCACTTACTTGAACACGACTTCGCTCAATATCCGAAATATTTGAAGGGGTGCGGTTTAGAAGTTCAGCCAATTCACTTTGAGTGAATCCCCTCTCTTTTCTTGCTAGCTTAATTCTTTCAGCAATTTCTTCGTTATTCATAGGAATTTCTCGTAATTACTGCAATTTATACTTGATTATATAGCAACCCCCATTGACTTAATTAGTAAATTTGAATATTATGTAGTAGTAATATTTACGAATTTTATGATAACCATCATGTATTTTACGTTTTTAAACGTTGGCCGCCCGTCATAACCTTAGCCGTCCGTCCGCAGCCGTATTTATCACGCACGCAGAGGCTCACAGTCAAGGGCGGTGAGCGAAGCGGCGCAAGCCAGAAGCCCTTGATCTGTGAGGGCGTGCGTGATAGGCTGCGCCGGGACGGGCGGCGAGGTGAGAGGATAAAAGGAATGGAAAAGGAAATTGTAACTAAAAAACGTGTCGTTTATGGAAGAGTCCAGGTCACTTTACCGATGCCGGTAAAAGAAAACATTCTTAATTGGCGTAAGCATTCCGGGATGGGAAAGGCAGAATTCTTCCGGGTGGCATTCATGATCGGTTCTTCCATCCTGGCCCGGGCGCTAAATGCCAGAAAACCCGATGAAGATTACTTGATGGACGATGAGCATTACTGCGCCCTTCCTGACGCAAGGAAGGAAGGCGCCAGGAATGATCTTTCGGAAATGGGGAAAGAGAATGAGTTGTCTTGATCACCAGGCGGATATTCAAAGTAGTGGGATGTTCAGTGAATATCCTGACGAAAGAGAATTCTATCTGCCCTTTTTGATTGTTGGGGGAAACAAATTAGTTGACCGGGCAACCGGTGAAATCTGCTTTTTCCTGGAAGAAGTCGAGCAAGGCGAATTAGTACATCTTCGCAAGCGAATTGATTGGGAAACCAGCCTTCAAATAGCCGTTGAAAAGAAGGGGGAATATAACGGTGAATTTGAGGTCATGACCGCTTATCGAAAGATATACCCTGAATTCCCTGATTTTATTCCAGGCTTTATTTGCCAGAAGAGAAAACAGGAAGATCAAGGCTCTGGGAATGATAGGGGTTTATCTAATTCCAACAAAGTTCAAAGTGTGGTCATGAAAAATTCGGTAACTGGGGAAGATCTGATACTGGATAAATTAGAGATGCGTCTTTCCAGAATGAGACGGAGAATTTTTACCTGGGCGAATACGATTAAAGACTATCTTCCCAATATTGGCTTGGGCAGATATTACCGAAAAGTCATGATTACCCTGACCTATGCCGAAATTGAAGGCTGGAAACCAAACCACATCCGGGATTACATGAAGGAATTGAAAAGAAGATTAGGGATTGATTTGATCGCTTATGCCTGGTGTGCTGAGCTGCAAGCTAGGGGGGCGGTTCATTACCACATCGAATTAATTTGCAAAAAGGGCACAATAATTCCGATGCCAGATAAATCGGGCATGTGGAAGCATGGCTTATCGAAAATTGAGACTGCCAAGACGGTATTTTACATCTGTTCCTACATGAAAAAATCGTACCAGAAAGCGGGTGAATTCCCAAAAGGGTTGCGAATGTATGCGGTTTGGGTTGCTAAAGAAGCTGTGGAAAGCCTGGCGCATTGGATGTTGAGAGTATCTTCACTCCCTAAATGGTTAGCGAATAAAGTAATTTCGATGGTTGAGTATTACGGTGAAAAGTGGGTTCGCTCTCCTGGGGGTGGTTGGTTTTTTGCCAATCGTTTTTTTAGATCACCCTATGTGTTCATTGGTTTTATTACTGGATAAATGGGGACGGAATGTCTGAAGATCAAGAAGTAATTTTGCTAAAGGGTAGATTAGATGGCAACCAAAGAAACCGATTAGCCCGGCTATTGGATATGCTTTACACTCCAAGCGAGTTGGCAAAAGAAATCGGGTTTACCACTCGACAAGTATACCGGGTCTATATTCCTGCTGGTTTGCCCCATGAACGGGATCAAAAAAGCCATATTTGGATCAATGGAAAAGTATTTCGAGAATGGATCAAAGAGGTTTATAAAAAGCAAGAATTAGGGTTGAATGAAGCTTTTTGCCTGACATGTAAGCAAGCTGTGAAGATGATCAAGCCTGAACGTAAGCAAGAAGGAAGGCTGTTTTATTACATTTGTACCTGTCCGAATTGTGGGCGCAAACTGGCAAGGATCATCACCAGGGGGAAGCGCATCGAATGATAAACCGGGGGAATTGGAAGCTCACCAGAGCATACTTAGAATATCGGGCAGAAGTGGATCAAGTCTCCCCCAAAACGATTCGACTTGAAGAAACCTGGCTGCGGCATTTGCTTGAATGGGCTGGCGAACAAGCTTTTCAACATGCCCCAAAGATCAAGCCAATATTGCCTGAATATATCCTCTCTGCTCGTGTGGATGGTGAAAAAGGCCAATTATCCCCGGTCTATATCAGAAAAGTCATTTCCGCTGGTAAGAGGTTTTTTGAATGGCTTGTCAAGCATCGAACGGGTTTTTCTAATGCAATAACGCCGGGATGGTTAGATACATTGAAATCCCCACGATTGGAAACCGAAACAAAAGAACATGAAGCCGTAACATTGGAAGAAGTTATTAAGATCGCTGCTGCCCCTGTTTATAGCCTGCGAGATCGGCGGATAAGAGCGGCTGCGGTATTCTGGTTTTTATCAGGGATTAGGGTAGGGGCGTTTGTTACGTTACCGATTGGCGCAATTAACCTGAATGATCGAAGTATAAAACAATGGCCTAGTTTGGGCGTTCGGACGAAATTTACCAAAAAGGCGACAACATTTTTACTTGATGTTCCTGAATTGATGGGGGTAGTCAAGGAATGGGATCAAGAGGTAAGAAGTAAATTGCCAGAAACGGCCTATTGGTTTGCTCCCTTATCGCCAGAAACCGGGACGTTTGATGTATCAATCCTAAAGGCAGGGGAACATAGGTATCAGAGGGCAGGTAAGGATTTGCGAGATTGGTTAGAACGGGCGGGGCTGCCTTATCATTCTCCTCATAAATTCCGGCATGGTCATGCGGTGTATGGTTTGAAGCAATCAAAAGATGTGGCTGATTTAAAGGCAGTTAGTCAAAACTTGATGCACTCGAATTTGAGCATTACCGATGGCGTGTATGGAGTTTTGTCATCCAATGATGTTGGGAAGCGAATAGCAGGGTTGGGGCAAAAAGCCGCAGTGGGGCAAGTGTCACAGGAAGAATTACTGATGCAATTATCCCAATTAACCGAAATGTTAAAGAAGAATATCGAAAAGTCTGGAACAAAATGACCCCTCAAAAAGGGGTCTTTATGGGCCCGGAAGGATTCGAACCTTCGACCAAGCGGTTATGAGCCGCGCGCTCTGCCACTGAGCTACGGGCCCGGCGGAGGCCTGGACTGATCGCCAGGGAGCCGTTCCGTCCAAATTATAACATATCTGCGCCGGGCGGTTTGCTGCTTTTCCCTTCCTGCTGGTGTTGACTATTGCGGGATTGCAATGGTAATCGTCTTGTTTTTTGATTGGAGTGGCGTTATAACAGAAAAAACAGTTTGAAGCAATGTATTTATTACTTTATAAGACACTAAATGAACATGGCGGGGAAATGCTTTTTTGACTTCCATTGAAGGGACCTGGAGTGAAGGTTTTGTGGATCGCTGAGCGCAGTGAATCGTCATCTTTGGAGGAACGCATGAGTGAGGAAGGCGTCGAGGTTCAACGGGCGGATTCGCTCACCGACGGCATGGCTGTGTTGGAGCAGGCGGAGATTGACCTGGCGCTTTTACAGCTCGAACCGCCCGAAAACGCGCTGGAGGCGCTCCGCCTTTTGCGTTCTCGTTTTGCGAATTTACCGGTGGTGTTGATCGGCGGGAATGATTGTGAACCCTTCGCGCTGGAGGCGCTTCACTGCGGCGCGCACGAGGCGCTGGGGAGCGATGGGCTGGATGTGGACAAGCTTTTGCAAGCCATGCGGCAGGCGGTAGAACGCCAAAAATATTTGAGCTCAGCTGGCGATACCCTCCAAGGTTTGAATGAGATACAACAGAACTTTCCGGGCATTGTGCGGCGCTACGACCGCAATCTGCGTTGCATCTACACCAACCCGGCGGTTGAAGAAGCGCTTGGGATTGCCCCTGCCGAATACCTGGGTAAGACCGACCGGGAGATGGACTTTCCTGGAGAATGGATCGAAACGTGGGAAAGCTACCTGAGGGAAGTATTTGAGAGCGGCCAGCCCAGGCTGGTAGAACACAAGATGCGCACCTTGAAAGGGACCGCGCATTGGGAGACGCGTATCTCCCCTCAAATTGCGCCAGATGGGACGGTTGCATCTATCCTGGCGATCTCCCTGGATATCACTGCCCGCCGCCAAGCCGAGGAAGCCTTTCAAACGCTGGTGGAGAACTCGCTGCAGGAATTGTTGATCCTTCAGGATGAGCGCATCGTTTACGCTAACCCGGCTGCCATCCAGAACAGCGGCTATGGCCAGGAAACAATTCTCCAGGCGCACGTGCGGGACCTGATCCAGCGGATTCACCCGGAGGATCAGGCGGTTTTCCTCGATCTACTTAGAACCGCCTCTGACCGGACGGAGCCGGTGCGTTTTACCTATCGTGCGTATTCCCCATCGGGTAGACTGCGCTGGCTGGATATCTTGATCAGCCGGATAGAATACCGAGGCAGGCCGGCTTTCCAGGCGGCGCAGGTGGATATTACCGAACTGAAGACCATAGAAGAGCGCTTGCAGCGGACTCTATCTGATCTCCAGCAGGTGACTTCTTCCATCTCTGCGGCGTTGTGGATGGGGGAATTGACGCCGCAGAGGACGATCCGGACTTTGTATGTGTCGCCGGTGATCGAGAAGGTGTTTGGCCGGCCGGTGGAGTACTTTTTGGCGGATCCGGTAGAGAATTGGACGCGTACCATTCACTCGGAAGACCGGCGGACGGAAAATGATCTAGTCGTAGCGGCGGAGCGCGGCGAAACGGAGTTCGAGACCGAATATCGCATCTTTCTGCCGGATGGAGAGGTGCGGTGGATACGTGACAGTGTGCGTATCAACCAGCAGCCGGATGGCAAGATCTTATTCAACGGGGTGGTGTTTGATATCACCGAGATGAAGAGCTCACAAGAGGCGCTGCAGCGCGCCAACGAACAGCTACAACTTTCAGTTAAAGAGCTGGCGGCGCGCAATCGAGACGCAACCTTGATGAACGAGATGGGAGATTTGTTGCAATCCTGCCTGGATCTGGAAGAGGTGTACGAGGTCACCAAGACTTTTGGAAATCGGTTGTTGCCTGACCACGCGGGTACATTGTATGTTCTCAACCCAGACCATGCCAATGCCGAAAGGGTGGCTTGGTGGGGCGAGGGCCAGGCCAGCTTGCCGGTTTTCCATACCAATGCCTGTTGGGGGCTGCGGCGTGGCAGGGTGCATGTTTTCGAGGAAAAGCGAGCGACGCCGAGCTGCAATCACCTTGTACAGAGTCATCTACCGGTCGTCTCAATATGCGCTCCCCTGATTGCGCAAGGGGAGACGCTTGGGTTACTGTATGTGGAATGCGATCACGATGAGCCAGCCGATCATTGCCAACAGCTTGTTTTGACAATCGCTGAACGGGCGGCGTTGGCTATTGCGACGATGCGGCTTCAGGAGACGCTGCGGATGCAATCAACCCGCGATCCGTTGACGGGTTTGTTTAACCGGCGCTATATGGACGAAACCCTGGCAAGGGAACTGGCGCGCGCTGAACGCCATCAACAAAGTTTTGCGGTTGTGATGGCAGATATTGACCATTTCAAGCTCTTTAATGATAGCTACGGCCACCAGGCGGGAGATGTCTTGCTGCAAGGGTTGAGCGCCTGCCTGGTTTCCAGCGTGCGCGGCGAGGATATCGTCTGCCGTTACGGCGGCGAGGAATTTGTAATCGTTCTGCCTGAAATTTCACTCGAAAAAGCTTGCCAGCGGATGGAAGAGATCCGCCGTACGGTAAGCCGGCTGGTGGTGGAATATCGCGGTCAGTCGCTGGGCGGCATCACCGTGTCCATCGGGGTGGCCGCTTTTCCGCTGCATGGCGGCGATGCCTCCGCGCTGTTGCTGGCGGCGGACAGGGCGCTCTATATCGCGAAACAGGGCGGGCGAGACCGGGTTGTCGCCGCTCCTTTCGGGGATGGTTAAAAGGAAGGGTCAGAGGGAAATGAAAAAGGCGCGGCAGCCGGGCAGCCGCCGCGCCCTGATGGGAAGTTCTTACGGGCCGGTTACAATTTTTTCTGCAGTCGTTAAGACCAGGTCTTCTTGACTTAACACGTTCTGGGCATCAATAGGGACGCGACGGGTTGGCTTTACGCCAACACCTTCCAGGAAGATACTCCCATTAGACAGGGTAAAGCGGCCGGTGGGGGCCTGGAAGGAGAAACCTTCGGGTAACAGGAACTGCCCGCGCGCCACTTCGGCTTCTACTCCGGCGGTTGGGTACTGTCCTACCACGACCATTCCGGGTACACGACTGAAGCCGTAGGCTTCGATCTCGCAGGCGCTGTAACAATTCTGATCCACCAGAAGGGCGAGCTTATCAAACTTATATTGGCGGGTGTAAGGAAGCACCTTGTCACGAGGGCCTTCCGGCTCGAACTTGCCCGTTTTTTCGCTGTAGTATTCGAGCTGGCCCAGGGGGATCTCTTTGTCGTACAGGAAGCCTGCCAGACCCAGGGGCGCGCCGCCAAAGTTCTGGCGCATATCAATGATCAATCCAGTGATGCCGTTGGATTCGAAGGTTTTCAACGCCCGCTCGAAGAGGCGGATTACCAGGTTAAGGTCATCATAATTTGAATTAACGCGCACGTAGCCGGCGCCGGAATTAAGGATCTTGAATTCGACCGGCAGCGCGTTGGGGTCGTAATTACGCAGCAACGAAGAAGCGGAGAAACTGGCGCGTTCAGCGATAGCCTTGAGGGTGACAGTCTGGCTGCCTTTACCCGGGTTGATAAAGGTGAGTTCGGCTTCAGTGCCTGGTGCGGCGCGCAGCAGGTAGCGGGCTTGCTGGTAGCGGCGGGCAAAATCGGTCGAAAAGGGGCCGCTTAGCGCAACGACTTTGCTGATGGCGGCCTGGATAGCCTCGCCGTTGAACTTCAGCACTTCGGCGCCGAGCTCGATGCCGGCCTTTTCGGCTGGGCCATCCGGCAAGATGTAGGTGACGATGACTTTACCGTTATCTAGCTCTCGGATTGCCAGTCCATAACCGCCGTTGGTGGCTTCGCTGAAAACTTGATTGCCGATATCACCGCCATCTAGCCCAACATGGCCATCATTGAATGCAAAAGCAAATTCTTGTAGCGCCAGGAAATAGGCAGTTGGGTCTTTGGCTTTCTCGGCAGATTTTACTTTAGGGCTGATCTGGTCATATACTTTCTCCCAGTTTGGTTGTTTGCTTTTGATGCCGTTGAAAGCGTATTCTTTTTTTAAAATTTCGAACATCTTGTCAAAGGCAGCACTATAAGAAAGGGAGGAAAAGTCTTTAACGGCAACATCTTCCGGTTCGTAAAGCGGCAGGTCGTTTTCCACGGTTTGCGAAATGCCGAATGGTTTTTGATCCAGGTCCAGGATGGAATAGCCAGAAGGGACGGGGCCAACAGGATCGTCGGCGGTGAAGAGTAGCCCATCCTCACCAAAATCGGTTGGGAAGCTCTGCTGCTCATTGGGTGCCCAGACGATCAGTTTCCCGCCGATCACTTCATCGTTGTTTTCTGTATCGGTTTTTACCGAAGCCAGGTAGCTGGGCCAGCCGAAGGATGGATCATCGCCCTCAGAGTAGGGGCCGCCTGCCAGGTTCGGCGAGTAGGTGACGGCAAAGATCTGCACGCCGGCGTCCTTTTGCTCGTTGTTGTCAACATCGTTAAATTCGCCTTCTGGCTTGATAGGGAGCAACAACCGGTAAGATCCCTTGTTGTTCTCTGGGTCGGCTTGCAGGAAGCCAAGCACCTGGCCGTTTACCGGCAGCTTCCATTCTTTGTCGCGCTTCACAAAGCCGGTCATATCGTTGAGGGCGACGGCGTGTTCAACGTAATAGGTTTCCAGGACAAAATCGTTGGAATAGGTGAATTCACCCGTAATGACCTGCGGGCCATCGGCGGGGTCGGACGACTGCGGTGAAGGGGAGGCAGTCACCGGTTGAGCAGAAATCCCTGCGCATGATGCGCCCAGGATGAGGGCGAGAAGCAAAGAAAGGAAGACACGAGAAGAATTTGCAGGCATCGGACTAACCTCCTGGCCATTTGAAAGTATAAATATTCTAACCAAAAAACTCCTTTTTTTCCATGCCTAAATGAAGGTTGGTAAAAGGCTTAACGGTCGGCAATCTCCTTATCCGGGATGAAGAGGAGCGGATGACCGAAGGTTTTTTGGCAGGACCGGAAGCAATGAAGCAGCGATGTTCAGGGGGCGCCGAAATTGGCGGTAAAGTACCCTCCGTAGGTTGTGCCTCCGTTGTACATATAGCCGATGCCGATTTCTTGAAGGTTAGGGCTGAGCATGTTGGCGCGGTGACCAGGGCTGTTCATCCAGCTGTTGAAGGCATCCTGGGGGCCACCTCCGGCGGCCAGGTTCTCGGCGGCGTAGCTGAAGGAGTATCCCTGGGCGCGGATGCGTTGGTCAAAGGTTGAGCCGCTGGATCCGGTATGGCTGAAAAAATTATTGCAGGCCATATCCGTACTGTGCAGCCTGGCGGCGGTGGCCAGCTGGGATTGCCAGTTCAGGGCGGAAAGGCCCTGGTTGGCGCGCTCCTGGTTGATGAGGGTCAGGAGGGTTTGCTCATAAGCGGTATTGCCCGTTGCGGCGCAGGCGGCGGGCGGGCTTGTGGGCGGGATGGGAACATTGGTCAGTGTTGCGGTCGGGGTGGGCGGAATAGTTGGCGGGATGGAGGTGCTGGTGGGCGAGGGCGGCAAAATCTGGGTATTGGCGTGCGTGGGGGTCGGGGATGAAATCTTAGGCTGGACCTGTGCGGGAGAGGCGCTGGTGGGCTTTGGAATTGTGGCGGATGGAGGAATTATTAAGGTAGCCGACGGAAGGGTGGCTCCAACAAGCGACGTGGGGTTTGGGGATGAGGATGCCGGAGCGCCAGGGGCGACGGAAGCAGTTGCAGGGAGTAAATTTGTCGGCGATGGCTGCGGCTCTGCGGTGGGCGTTGAATCCTGGACGGGGGTTGCACCCAATTCTGCGGCGGCTTGCAGCGTCGGAGGAAGCGGTTGAAAGGGGGTAGGGGTGTCCTGCGGAACGATGGCGGTTGGCGCTGCAGCCAGTGGCGTTGGCCAGACCAGGCTGACCGTTACCGGTAGGTTGCAGGCAGAGAGGAGGATCGCCGCCAAAATGGCGAGGGGCGCCAGGGTGTGGCAGATCATCCAGCGAGGAGGTGAGTTTTTGAGCGGCATGAGATCCTTGCCAGCAGGTACAGATGTTCCGGCCGGTATCTGCATTATAAAGGCTCTGCAGGCCGCTGGCATTAACAGAACTGTCAGGCTTTCGGTGGAGATGCCACAGGGAGTTTGGTTTTTAGACCCTCAGATACCTGGGCGCGCTGCGGACAAATTCATGAATGGCTTCTGTCTCTATCTGAATCTCCGCTTCACCATAGGAACCTAGCCATTCCAGCTCAAAGCCGTGGCCGTTGGGGTGCAGGCGGTAACGCTTTCCGCATTCGGGGCAGGTGACGATCTGGCTGCTGGTCGAAGGTGCGCACAAACCGATGACGGGACCGCATTCCAGGCAGCTTACCAGTCGCCGTCCATTAAGTGAGTGGCCTACAATGGTTTCTAACTCTCCGTTGAGCGCCATTTGCACGAAGAGATCTGCCAGAAGGGGGTCAAACTGGCGGTTCTTCTCGCGCTGTAACACCTCGCAGGCTTCGGAGATAGATTTGACAGAACGGTAGGAGCGGGGGCTGGTCATGGCGTCAAAGGCGTCTGCAATGGCGACTACCCGCGCAAAGATGGAAATCTGGTCGCCGCGCCGTCGCTGGGGATAACCGGCTCCATCCATCCGTTCATGGTGTTCCAGGATGGCCTCTCTGACGATTATTGCCAAGGGGTGGTTTTGGATCAGCACATGGCCCATGTGGGGATGTTGTTTGATCAAGGCCATTTCTTCGGATTTTAACCGGCCAGGTTTTTGTAAAATGCGATCCGGTACCCCAATTTTGCCGATATCATGCACCAGGCCTCCCAAACTGGCAATGAACACCTCGCCCGGTGAGAAGCCGGCTCTTTCCGCGAGACGGGCGGTGTATTGGCTTACCCGCCACATATGACCGTGCGTGCTGTGATCGCGCGCCTGCACGACCGCAGCATAAGCCAGAAGAGATTGGAGCAGTTGTGTTGTAATGTTGATCGTTGGCATCCGCCTATCCAGCCTTGCCAGCGCCGCCCCATGTCTCTGGCAAATTTTTATAGGATTGTTTGTATTGCCCGAGGTTTCACCTTACGCCATTCTTCCTGTTCCGTCGCAATTTCGTATGCCCGACTGATCTGTAAGAGCGCTGCCTCAGAATAATCTGGGCCGAGGAACTGGATGCCGATGGGCAAACCATCTTCTGCGATGCCGCCAGGGACCGAGATGCCCGGTATACCAGCGTGGTTTGCCGGTACGGTCAACTGGTCAGCGTACTGCATCAAGACCGAGTCACCGTACACCGCTCCCATCGGGAATGCCGTGGTGGGTGTCGTAGGGGTGAGCAGCGCGTGCAGGCGGTATTTCCCCGCGGGATCGAAGGCCTGCTCAAAATCACGGCGGATCAGTGTGCGGACGCGCAGCGCTCGCTGATAGTATTGAGCGCTGTATTGGGCGGCGCTAACATACATGCCCATCAGGATGCGCAGCTTTGGCTGGAGACCAAAGCCCTCTGCGCGGGTCTTGCGGTACATCTCTCGCAAGTCTTGCACCGGTTGATCCGTCCGGTACCCGTACTTCACTCCATCATAACGGTGCAAGTTTGATGCCGCTTCGACCCTGCTGATGACGAAAAATGCAGGAATCCCATAACGAGTGTTGGGCATGGGGACGCCTTCGACAATTTCTGCCCCCATCGATTCAAGGAGGCTCGCCGCCCGGCGCACTGCCGCTTCGAATTCTGCCGGAACAGGCCGCTGTTCATATTCTCCCGTCTCTTGATTGGGGTAGGTGATTTGGAAGTAATCGGGCGAAAGCCCAATGCGCATACCTTTGACGCCTTTTTCCAACATACCCAGGTAATCTCCGGGGGGCAGGACGGCGGTGGTAGAGTCGTGCGGGTCGGGGCCTGCCATTGCCTGGAGCGCAAGGGCCGCATCGGTCACCGTGCGAGCGAGCGGGCCAGGGCAATCCAGCGAGGAGCCAAAAGCAATCAAGCCATAGCGCGAGACACGCCCATAGGTGGGTTTGAGACCGACCACGCCACAGAATGCAGCCGGCTGGCGGATGGAGCCAGCGGTATCGGTCCCCAGCGAGAAGACCGCCTCGCCAGCGGCAACCGAGGCAGCGCTGCCGCCCGAAGAGCCTCCCGGTACCCGGCTGAGATTCCACGGGTTGCGGGTGGAGGGCTGGAAAGCAGACGATTCGTTGGAAGAACCGTAGGTAAATTCATCCAGGTTCACTTTACCGACCATCACCGCGCCAGCAGCCTCGCAGCGCGCTACAGACGTGGCGGTGTAAGGCGCGTTAAAGCTGGCCAGGATACGCGAAGCGGCGGTAGAGGGGGTATCCAGAACACAGAAGATGTCTTTGACGGTAAAAGGCAGGCCTGCCAGCGGGCCGGGATCTTCGCCTGCGGCGAGTTTGCGATCAATGTTTTCGGCCTGGGCGCGCGCCCTCTGCTCGGTGAGGGTGATCAGAGCGTGGACGCGTTGGGTATCCTCGGCGGTCAATTCTCCCGGAGCAAGCGATCCGGGGCGGCCGTCGACCGCAGCGATACGCTGCAGTGTGGATTCCAGGATTTCACGGGCGGAGACCTGGCGTTTTTTTAGAGCCGCGACCAGGCGATGGGCGGGAAGATCACAGAGTTCCGTCATTTTTTATTCCAGTGTCTGATGTGGGATATCGGGGACGGTAAAATAACCATCCTGGGTCTCTGGCGCCTGGGCGAGGATCGCTTCGGGGTGCTCGAAGGGAATCCATTCGTCTGCTCTGGGTGGGGCACTGATCGCTTCGGTGTAAGGCACACCGTGGGAAGTGATCGGCAGATCGCCTTCAAGCGGGATGACTGCCAACTCATGGATGGCTTTGAGTTGATTGTTCATCTCGCGCAACAGGTATTGAGCCTGTTCTTCATTAAGTTCAAATGCTGCCAGGTCTACGAGGTGGTTAAAAGTATCACGGTCAATCAGATCGGTCATAGATGGTTCAACCTGTGGAGTGAAATCTTGATTATGGACAAGTGCCGCCAGCAGACTGGGTGGCAATGCAGGAATCGGTGGCTTGCTGTGCGATAGCCGTGAGAGCGTCTGCAGTTTGGGCCGCTGCCTGCTGGGTTTGGAGCGAGTTTAAAGCCTCCAGCGTTTTTTGTCCTGCCACGGCTGTATTGTACGTGTTGGTGGCGACCTGGTCAATGGTTGCCGTGTAGGTGCGGGTGACGGTCGGCGTGAGGGTGATCGTGGCGGTGTTGGTGGGGGTGGCGGTATTGGTGGCAGTGGGCGTGAAGGATGGCAGCACGAAGCCCGTCGCGGTGGGACGTAGGGTCTGGGTAGGTCTTCGTGGTGTTCCCTGAGGGGCGATACTCCCGCCTGTATCCGGCGTCCAGGTAGCGGGCAGGCTTTTCAGCGTAGGGGTGGAGGTTGGGATGGCCACAGTGGGCGGCAAGGTAGGTGGGGGGAACGGATTGATAGCGCTGTATGGATTGATGAAGAGCGTCAAGAAAAGGAGGCAAAGCCCTGTCAGAGCCAAAAGGGTTGCGATTGTCAAAATATTCCAGATAGCGCCTTTCATTGATGTCGGTCTCCTTGCACAATGATACAATCCGCCCAAAGGCGAGCGCCAGGACGTGCTAATTGTCAGTATAGCTATGTTTTATCCCCTGTCAAGTCAGAGGACGCAGCCCGAATCTGTTCCAAAACTATTCCGGTGTGCTGGTAGGAGTCGGGGTGGGGGTTTGGCCTATCCTGGTAGCGTTGGTGGATAATCCCATCAGCGCCAAATCCTTGCCGCTCAGCCCGGCCAGGGCCTGGCCGCCGGGTGAAAAAAACAGGCTGTTCACCGTATTGAACTGGACGATCTCTGCGCCGTCTTCCATGCGCCAGATACGGGCCAGGCCTTCGCTCCCACCGGCTGCCAGCAGGCTGCCATCTGGCGAGAAATCCAGCGAATATAACCGGGCGTTGAAGACAGGAAAAGCGAATTTTTTCTGTTTGGAGCTGAGATCCCAAACCTGGACTTCGACCTTGTTTTCTAGGCCTTCCGATTCGACTGCCAGCCATTTGCCGTCTGGCGAGAAGGCGTTAGCATTGGGCTCATATTCTGGGTTGTACACACCTTTGATATAGAGGATTTCTTCACCGCTTTGAATATCCCACAAGGCTACATACCCATTTCCTGCTTCGATGAGCAGGCTGCCATCCGGCGAAAAACTGACACCCAGCGCCCCTGGCGTAAGGAAGGATCGAACCTCTAGCCCGGTACTGATATCCTTGACCGTGATTTTCCCGATGGCGCGCACAGCATAGCGCTCCTCATCGGGTGAAAACACCAGTTCGACGACGGCGTCTGGTCCTTCAAGGTTAAGGGTTTCTAAACCGGCGCGGTCTAGCGAGAAGCTTTGGATGTGGTTGGTCGTTTCCGCTTCCCAGATGGAAGCCAGCCCATAGGTGACTCCTGCGATATATTTTCCTCCCGGTGAAAAGGAAAGATATGTGGCTTTGGAATAGGCATTCTGCACCACCTCAGCCACTGTGTTCAATTCGTCCGGGTCGAAGCGCAGGGTGTGCGTTAATTTGCCGGAAGCCGTGTCCCAGATCTGGATACGCTGATCCTGCCCGGTTATGGCGAGCAGCTGACTTTCGGGCAGGTAGCTGAGATCGGTGACCATTTCCGCCGATTCGAGCAACGTAAAAAGGCGCAAATGGCGCGGGAGATCCCAAACCTGGATGACCTTCCCATCGAAGACCGCCAATTTTGCCCAATCGGGTGATAGCGAAATCTGCCCTGGTTCCTGCCAGAACGCCAACTGGCCAAGCTGCGCCGCGTTTGAGGCAGTTATTTTGGGGAGCTGAGAGATGATCCAGGGCGCCGGCGGAAGGGTGCTGGTTGGGGTAACCTGCCTGGTGGTGGTGGCGGAAGGCGGCAGGCTGCTGACCGCGACGGGCGTTGCACCGAGCGGCAGGCTGGAGAAGGGCGGACCTGCCAACCCCGGTATGGCCAGACTGCCGCGCGTCCAAAGCCAGAAGGTGAAAACAACCACAACGATCATCATGAACCCCATCAAGACACTGAGAATCACCCAAAAGCGCGCTGCCTTCTTGGGCGGCGGGGCAGGAGTTGAACCGGGTAGCGGCTCTTCCTCCTGATCTTCTTCCCCGACGGTCAGGGCGGATGTGGCGGGAGGCGCTGGCCGTACCCTGACCGGCTGCGTTTTCTCTACCGTTTCGCCTGGTGAGGGCATAGAAGGTTGGATGGGGGGCTCCCCCAAGGCGTTGAGCGCCAGGCGGGCAACCTGGCTTTTGGGGTTGGCTTTAAGGAACTGCCTGAGCGCTAGCTCGCGCTCGTTGGGGGTGTCCATGGCGTAGGCCAACCAGATCCAGGCGCGTTCATCGTGAGGATGGGTTTGCAAGAAGGCAACCAGAATCTGCCTGCCGGCCTGCTTTTGACCGGCGCGGATCAATTCGATAGCCTCATCCAGCGTCTTTCCCGTCATGATGTTTTTGCCATTTTATGGATCAAGGATAGACATATCCATTTTGAATATTTATTATGACACAATTCGCCTTGGCGCTGGCGAAAATAATCCCCAGCATTTAAAATCACAATATGACTGCATACACAAAGCAACTTTTTGAATTCATCCAGCAAAACCATCTTAACGCCGTGCAACTTTTGTTCCAATGTTCCACACATTCAGTAGCCGAAGCTGCTCAAGCCGTCGGCGCCACAGCGGAGGATTTTGTAAAGAATATCTGTATGATCGCGCCGAACGGTGGCCTGATCGTTGCGATTGTTAAGGGCGAGGACCGCGCCAGCCCACAAAAAATTGGCAAGTTGCTGGGCATTCCAACGCCTCGTCTGGCAACGCCGGAAGAAATACTGGCGCTCAGTGGATACCCCTGCGGCGGCACTCCTTCGTTTGGATATTCTGCTGTTTTTCTGGTGGATGAACGAGTACTGGAAAAGGATATCGTTTATACCGGCGGCGGAGATGAAAACGCCCTGGTGCGGGTTTCTCCTGCAGAATTGTTGAAGGCAAACGGCGGGAAGGCAGCCAATATCCGCAAGGAATAATGCGTTTGCTTTGACCAATCGTAAAGCACCGGCGTTTTGGGCGTTTTGCGGATGGTGCTTTAGCCCCGTTGCACCTCCACCAGTTAGCCTGAACCGGCGCCCGCGGGTTTTACAATATAGAAGGTGTGATCACGGTGATCCAAACAGCATCTTCATCTTGCGAGGCGCATTCAAATCTCAAAATTTCGTGGCCTTCAAAGTAAATGGTATCTTCGGGGTTCAGAATATATTGCCCGGTCGTCAATTCGACCAGTAATTTCCCAGAAAGGACATAAACAAGTTCCTCGGTGCGCTCTTTGAGCACCCTTCTGATCGGGTGTTCGTGACCAGGAGACAATCTTCGCTCAAAAGCGACCATTTTATGCCCCATGCCTGGCACAAGTAGTTCGTATTCTACGCCGGACTTCTTGATCATCAGGCGGGTCCTGGCCTCTTTTGTGATGACGCGATCTTCCAGTTCGGTTAACCCTGCCTCGTTTTCATCCTCTTTGCGAACCGGCATGGGGGGAATTTTATTTTCCAAGAAGAATAAGAGGGGCACTTCTAAAGCTGCCGATACCGTTTGCAGGGATGAGAGCGAAATATTGGTTTTGTTGAGCTCCACTTGACTCAGGAAAGAGGCTGAAAGGCCGGTGAGTTTCGAAAGCTTCCTCAGACTATACCCCATCGTTTCGCGACGTCTTTTAATTTTTTCCCCGAGCGAAATCCCTTCTGGTGTCATAATTTACCCCTGAAAAAATGTTGTCTTTTTTAGCATCAAAGTTTGTATCATTGTAAACTAAATCAGTCACAAATGCACGGCAGTCGTTGTTCTCCTAGGAAGACACGAGGCCGGCGCGCTTGAGGAGGGATTTGCGGGCTTGTTCACATTCTTCGAGCAAGTATGCCTCATCCAACATTGTGATTTTTTTGTTTTTCATCAAGAACTGGCCGCCAACCATAACGGTATCCACATCCGAGCCATGAAGGTTATAGGTCAGGGTGGTGGCGACTCGATGGATTGGGTAGGCAAAAGATGAGAAGGAATCAACCAGGATGACATCTGCCTTTTTCCCTTTTTCCAGCGACCCGATCTGACCGGGCAAGCCAAAAGCCTCTGCTCCATTCCGGCAGGCCATCCAAAGGACGGTTTCGGGGGTGAGCGCCATCGCATCCATAGCAGTGATTTTGTGCAAAAGCAGGGTGGTTTTTAGGGTTTCGATCATGTCCTGGTTGTTGTTGCTGCCTGGGCCGTCAGTCGCCAGCGCCACTGAAACCCCTTGTTTCAGCATATCAGGTACTCTGGCTGTGCCGGAGGCTAGAATCATATTGGACACCGGACAATGGATAACTTTGGCCCTCCGTTTCGAGATCAGCTCAATTTCATAGTCAGACAGCCAGACGCAATGCACCAGACGGGTGTTCTCATCCAGACAGTTGAGACTTTCGAGCCATTCTATCGTTCGCAAACCGGTTTCATCGATACACTGGTTGGTTTGGATGGTGGTTTCGGAGGTGTGCATGTGAATGCCAACGTTCCACTGGCGGGCAAAACGGATCATTTTTTCAAACGTATCGATTGAACAGCGAGGTTGAGAAAGCGGGCCAAATTCGACCCGGATACGACCGCTTTCATGGCGGTTCCAGCGTTCGATTAGGGAACCTACCCGTTCAATGATCTTTTCGCCCGTCTCGATAAAAGCTGGGTGGTAGTTCCGGTCGGCCCAGCCACGCGCCATGAGATAGCGAACGCCGGTTTGAACCGCCGCCTGGCAAAACACATCGTCCATCTCTGGGGTGTTGTGGACATACTGGTTGTCAATGACGGCGGTTGATCCGGAATGAATGTTCTCCACCAACCCGATCAGAGCGGCAAGCTGGGCTTCGTAAACGCCCATTTTAGAACTGAATGGCCAGATATAGGCTTCTAGCCATTGCTGAAGTGGTTTGCCATCTCCCAGCCCGCGCAGAAAAGTTTGAAAGAGATGGGTATGGGCGTTAACTAGCCCTGGCATGACGATCTTATGGCTTGCGTCAATGGTTTCCGTGGCGCTTTCCAGTACCTTCTGGTCCGGAAAGCCTTTTTCCACGGCTGTGATACGATCTCCTTCAATTGTAAGGTAGCCGGGTTCAAAGATTTGCCCGTTGTCATCAAGCGTGATGATTGCCCCGTTCTGGATGAGAATCATGGCATATCCTTATCCCCACAGCCTCTGGGTATTCTTCCGGACTTCTTCCCTGGCCTCGTTTTCATCGACAGTTAACAGGCGGCCATGTTCCAGGACAATTTTTCCGTCAATCATCACTGTGTCAATATCCGTTGGAGCGCGGTGGAAAACAACCAGATTCAACAAATTTTGTGCATTTGCCGGCGCCAGGAAGTCAGCGTTGACCAGGATCAGATCGGCCGCTTTGCCTTCCTCCAGAGAACCCACATAGTCCCCCAGGCCAATGGCGCGAGCGGCTCCATCGGTCGCCATTTGATAAGCGGCGTTGACAGGCATGATATTGCTTTCTCCGTAATGGGAGCGGTGGATCCAAATGGTCGCCCGCAGAGTTTCAAAGTAGTTGAAAAAAGGATAAGTTGTCAAACCAACGGTCATGCCGTGTGCCAGGTAATCGCTGATTGGCGCTACGCCAACCCCAGGATTGGCCGCAGAGAGGGGAATGTGGGCGATTTTGACATCATTTTTTGCGAGCAGGGGAATTTCTCTGCCGCGAACGTGTACGGCCATGCTAGCCAGGACATCTGGCCCTAAAAATCCGATATCTTCATAGACTTCGACTGGCAGTTTGTCGTATTCTCGCAAACAGTGCAGGGGTTCGAAGCGACTTTCGGAAATGAAGATATGAACAAAAGTTCCCAAGCGATCCGCCAGGCGTCGAGCCTCCTTCAAAAAATCCAGCGAACAACTGAAGGTGGTATGCGCGCAGACCATGCCGGAAATTCTGCTTTTGCCAACCGGGTTCTGATGGATAAAACGCTCGTTTTCTTGCAGGCCCAGCCTGCCGTTTTCCGGGCTGACGCGTTCGGAGGATTCGAACATCATTACCGCCCGGAGGCCGGCCTGATCAATCACTTCTGCTGCGACGTCCAATCCACCTGGTATGGCATAGGGCGCTTCCATGATGTCGGTCACAGTAGTGATGCCATTACGGATCAGCATGGCAGCGCATAAACGGGTTGCGGCGCGAATGGCTTGGTGGTCCAGTTTGTCTTCGATCTCCCGCCAGATGTAATTTACAAGCTTGTCGTGCACATCGGGCCAGGCTTTGCCGAAATACCGGCCTTGCGTCAGCACGCTGTACATGTGCATGTGGGTGTTGATAAAGCCGGGCATGAGGATTTTATCGGTTGCATCGAGGATCTTACCAGCGGGGTATTTTTGCAAGAGGATGTCGTTCGGCGCGACCTCTCGAATGCGATTGCCTTCGACCCTTACCCCCCAGGATTCTTTTGGCGTTGCCTGCGAGGAGGGTATGAGGAAACCGCCCAGTATCGTTGTGTTTGACATAAAATCACCTTGGAAGGAACAATGTATAAAAGAATTATATTGTAGCTTCTTTCTCGTATGGCTTTGCGAGCGCAGCCGGTTTGGCTGAAGATTTTCCATGGAAGATGACGACAGCTAAAAATGCGAGGACAAACGGCAAGATCAGCAAGAGATCGCTAGGGATCTTAACGCCGAAAGCCTGCATTCGCATTTGAAGGGCGTTGCCTGCGCCGAATACCAGCCCGCCAATCGCGGCGCCAACGGGGTGCCAGCGACCCAGGATAACGGTTGCAAGCGCAAAGTAACCGCGCCCTCCCGACATGCCATCCACGAACATGTTCAAGTCAACCAGCGATAAGACTGCGCCCCCCATAGATGCCAGGCAACCCGCCAGGATGGCGCAGAAATACCGCCAGGCATAGACATTAATGCCAATAGACGCTGCGGCGCGAGGGTTTTCGCCTACCGCCCTCACTTTCAATCCCCAGGTGGTCTTGAAGATCACAAAGGTGGCAACCCCTACCAGGATATAGGCTAGGTAAACCAGCGGACTGTGATCAAAAAGTATATGGCCGATAAAAGGTATTTTGTTAAGAATTGGAACAGACCAGGGCTTGATCGTGTCCACCTGCACAGGCAGTTCTCGAATACCCCAAATCACCCGTGCCAGGAAGGAGGTCAAACCAATCCCTACAATGTTAAAAGCTGTGCCTGTCACAGATTGGTTCGCTTTCAGCGTGATCACGATAAAGCCATACAGCAACCCCGTGATTGTTCCTGCCAGCATGGCGGCTGCTAACCCCATCCAGCCGCTGCCGGTCAGCGCGGAGCCCAGCACCCCAAAGAAAGCGCCGTAAATCACCATTGATTCCATGCCGAGGTTAATAATCCCAGATCGTTGCAAAAATACCTCGCCGGTTGCCGCAAGAATGACCGGGCTGGCCATGCGGATGGTAGCATAAAAGAATTCCTCAGTGAAGAGGGATAGAATGTTATTCATAATCTTTACCCGGTTCCTTTTTTAGGAAAATGTTTCGCAACCATGATTTGTTTGTTGGGGAGCCATCGGTTTCCTCCATTTTTGCCAGACGCTTCTTTGCCATGTACCTTGGTAATCCCATGAGGATACCGCTGGCGATGACGAACAGGATAATCACGCCACTGAGAATTGCAATCAGGCTCATAGGTAGATTGGTGGCGCGCTGCATGCTTCCTGCACCGGCTTTTAGCGCTCCGAACAGTAAACCCGATATGATCACACCCAGGGGGTTCCTCTGGGCAAGGATCGCCACAGCCAACGCTTCGTAACCGTAGTTGGGTAAAAAGAGCGCTCTCAGACGATATTGGGCGCCGATAATCTCTACAGTGCCTGCCAGGCCGCCTAGCCCGCCGCTGATCAGCATCAACATAATTTGGTTTTTGAAAACGTTGATGCCAGCATGTTTGGCGGCGGTTTGATTTTCACCCACGGTACGGATTTCGTACCCAAATGGTGTTTTGAAAAGGATGATGTAGAAAGCGAAGGCAGCAAGCACCGCCAGGACCAGACCGGCATGTAGGCGGGTTCCCGGCCATATCAAGGGAAGGATTGACGAAGGCTGGACAAGCGGAGTTTGTGGGTAATATCCTGGCGGCTCCACCATCGGGCCTTTAACCAGCGTACTCAAAATGCCCAGGGCAATGTCATTGAGCATGATAGTGGTGATAATCAGATTGGTGCCGTGTTTTGCATAGAAATATCCTGGGATAAACCCCCAGATCGCACCGCCAATAAAACCGGCCAGCAAAGTCAGCGGGATATGAATATAGATGGGCAGGCCAGTGATATAGACGGCTACAATCGTGGCGGTAATACCTCCCATCATAATTTGGCCCTCGCCGCCGATGTTGAAAACCCCGCCCCGGAAGGCGATTGCCACACCTAAACCGACCAGAATGAGCGGAGCAGCTCTGTTAAGGCTGTTGGCAAAATCGTAAACGGTTCCGAACGAACCTACCGCCAGGGCTTTATAAGCTTTTAATGGATTTTCTCCGAGGGCATAGATCAATACACTGATCAAAGCCATAGCGGCCAGAACGGCCAAAACAGGCACCAAAAACGAGAACAAGCGCTCGAACCGACGCACCAGGAAATCTAAGCGATCCAGGCTTAAGGATCGAATAGCATCCAACTGGTTGGAAGATTTTTTGTCAATCATATTGTGTCCTTTTCTGTTGTAGTGACATTGCAGCGTTTTGTCTCGGCCGAGCTGCAACCAGCTACAGCCAGTGTTCCGTGGTGGAGATTTTCCTGCCGGACACCCAGCATCATCAGACCAATGTCGTCAACGTTGATTTTCTCACCAGCAACCTCTCCCATAATCTGTCCTTCGAACAGCACAACAATCCGGTCGCAAAGCGCCATGATCTCATCCAGTTCCGTTGAAATTAACAAAACCGCCGCCCCGCGCTCTCTTTCTTTCAGCAACTGTTGCCGAACGTACTCTGTCGCGCCGATATCCAGGCCATGTGTCGGGTGACAGGCGACGACCAGATTGGGGTTTCTGGAAAGTTCGCGCGCCAGTACTACTTTCTGCTGGTTTCCTCCGCTCATATTGCCGACCTTGGCATTCGGGCCGGTGGTCTTAATGTTGTATTCCTTGATCAGCTTTTTACTAAGGTCAATAATTGCTTTTGTATCAAAAAAGCCTTTACGCGTGATGGGTGGATTGTGCCATTCTTTGAGAATAAGATTTTCGCTAACGGAAAAAGTAAGCACCAGGCCTTCTTTCTGGCGCAAGAAGGGTATGCAGGACACTCCCAAGTCGATAATATCGCGAGTGGTATTGAGTTTGACCGATCGCTGTTTGATCAAGATATCTCCCCTGTCGAGGGGACGTAATCCCATGATGACTTCGGCAAGTTCGTTTTGCCCATTGCCATCCACACCGGCGATCCCTAAGATTTCGCCGCCTTTAACCTGAAGCGACACGTCTTTTAATGCATGCAGCCCGCACTCGTTTTTGGCATAAACGTGTTGCAAATCAAGAACCACCTCTTCTTTATGGGTGGGGTTTTTATCAAATGTCAAGAAGACTTCACGCCCCACCATCATTTTTGCCAGTTCGTTCCGATTGGTATCTTTGGTTTTTACCGTTCCAATCAAGCTGCCGTCTCGCAGCACTGTAACCCGATCGCTGATCGCCATCACCTCACGTAGCTTATGGGTGATGAACAGGATGGTATTCCCTTTTTCGGTCAACTGGTGCAGGATGACAAAAAGCTCATCTGTTTCCTGGGGGGTCAGGACGGATGTGGGCTCGTCCATGATGAGGATATTCGCGCCCCGGTAGATGGCTTTGATAATTTCAACTCTTTGCTGTTCGCCAACACAAAGATCCATCACTTTGGCGTCGGGGTTGACATGCAAGCCCGCCGATTTTCCAATTTCAAGGATCTTGTTCTTTGCCGTTTCAAGATCCAACAATGGCTCCTTAGGAGAATGTTCTCCTAAGGTGATATTTTCTGTCACTGTGAAGACAGGGATTAGCATGAAGTGCTGGTGAATCATTCCGATCCCATGGGTGATGGCATCGGTGGGCGAGTTGATGCTTACGCGCTGATCATTGATAAAAATTTCGCCGGAATCTGGCTGACTGAGACCAAAAAGGATATTCATCAATGTTGTTTTACCAGCCCCATTTTCGCCCAGTAAGGCGTGGATTTCACCCTTTTCTACCTCCAGAGTCACATTTTTATTCGCCAGTACCCCTGGGAATGACTTTACAATATTGACCATCTTTACTGCGGTTGGCAATGTGTAATCCTCCTTTTCTAGCTAAACTAAACAGTGCATGGGTGTACTAACACAGTCCTGAATCTGGTTCAAATCTGGTTCACTAAGGTTGAAACGTTTGTTTGGCGCTGAAGTTCTTTTCTCCGGGTAGGGGCAATTTGTTTGATTTGTTTAATGGGGATAAGCTCTATGGCGGTTACAGTTAAAAGTATTTTAGGTGAAAACTGTACAATTGTCAAGTATATGTTTACAATTTATCTGGATAGTCATTGCTCAGGGCGATTGCATTCCCCTGATTTTTCAGGCTAACCTAAAAGAATAGGTTATTTGGGGGTTGGTATGGGGAAAAGCCCGATACCAACCCCTAAAAATTCCTCTCTAGTGGGACACAACCATTGGATTGCAATTGCCTTAGTCAGTGAATAAATACTTGACAAACGTGCAGTTATTGTGTACAATGACAAAAATAATTTTATATGATTTTCAGATAACCGAATTAATTTTCAAACCCATCTAGCACTTCAAATAGCTGAGTAACCGCTGTCGGGCTGAAACGCAGATCGTTCGTGCATCTGTGAAAACTTTCCTGTTTTTTGATTGATTGCGGGCAGAAAATTGGCCAGGAGGTGAAACGATAGGCATATCTGGATGGAAACCTGTAAGATACATAGAAGTGAATGGCTTTAAATTCTGAAGGCTGCACTTAGAAAACCAAATTTAATCAGGGAGAGAGAATGATGAAGAACCACCTCAAGTTTTTGACGATATTTGTGCTCTTCGTAATGGTCCTGGCTGCCTGCGCTCCTGCGGCACCACAAGCGACTGATTCTGCACCCGCGGAACCGGCAAAAGTAGAAGAGCCTGCTAAAGCAGAAGAGCCTGCTGCAGAAAGCGCCAGCGCCGAACCGGTAAAAATTGCGCTGGTTCTTCCAGGCGTCATCACTGATAATGGCTGGAATGCTGCCGCCTATAATGGGCTAAAGGCAGCGGCTGAACAATATGGCATTGAAATGGCTTATTCTGAATCAGTACCCTTACCCGATTATGAAAGCACTTTCCGCGATTACGCCAGCAAGGGCTACAAACTCGTGATTGGGCATGGCAGCGAATTTGCAGATGTTGCGTTGCTAGTTGGAAAGGAATTCCCAAATACCTTGTTCGCAGTGACCAATGCAGATGTGAAAGCCGAAAATGTGGCTGGTTTGGATACGAAGAACGAAGAAGCCGGGTACATCGCCGGTTTTATGGCTGGCCTGGTCAGCAAGACCAAAACCGTGGGATTTGTAGGCGGGATGGAAATTGTGGCTATGAAACGAGCTGAACTGGGTTTCAAGGCTGGCGTTCCCGTCAGTTGCCCCGATTGTGAAGTGCTGATTTCATGGGTGGGTAGCACCAATGATGCTGCCAAGGGGAAAGAGACCGCGCTGGCGCAAATTGATAAAGGTGCTGATGTCCTCTACCAGGTTGCTGATGCTGCTGGTCTTGGTGTAATCGAGGCCGCGAAAGAAAAGAACATCAAGATGATTGGCAATACCGGTAATCAGCGCGATATGGCGCCTGACCATATTATTACCAGCACGCGCCGTGACCTTGCCCCTGTCATCACCCAGATTGTAAAAGAGGTTGTCGAGGGTACTTTCCAGCCCAATACTGTACGTATGCACGGTTTCGACACAGGGATCTACTATCTGGAAGATTTCAACATGAATCTCGTCACCGAAGAACAGGTAGCGAAGATCAATGCCGAAGTCGAACGGTTGAAAAAGGGTGAAGTTGTCTTGGAGCATATTTCAGCGGCCAAGAAATAACTTGATCTGAAATAATATGTCAGGTCAATGATCGTCAGGCGGAGACCTTTTCAAGTCTCCGCTTTTTATATTCAAGCGTCTACGAGGTCAAAGAGAAACCCATTCCGCTTTGGAATGGGTTTCCATAATTTTCTTGTGGAGCGAAAGCTGGATGCAGTTATTGCACTTTGAGGATTTTTTGCCTGGTTACCAGAAATTTGTGATTAGGGAGGTTGTGTTGTGCAGGCCTTTGAAGGTCGCGCATCAGGAGAACTTTTTCAAGACTAGCAGGGATTTCATAAATGCGCTGGCCGGTGGCGTGGGCGACTGCGTTCAGGACGGCTGGTGCCGTTGGGACCATGGCAGGTTCGGCAATATTTTTGGCGCCATAGGGACCAATGGGGTTGTCTGTCTCGACAAAGCAGCCGTGAATATCCGGCACGTCGCAAGCAGTTGGGATGGTGTATTCGTTGAAGTTGAGATTTTGGAGGTAGCCGTCATCATAAATAACTTCCTCCATCAAGGCATATCCAATTCCCTGGGCGATGCCTCCATAAAGCTGTCCGGCTGCTCCCTGCGGGAAGATGACCCGGCCAGCATCGTGAGCAGCCCAGATGTCTTTCACCAGGATCTTACCTGTATCCAGATCGACTTCAACTTCGGCTACCTGCGCGCCATAATGATAAGCGTAATAGGGTATGCCCTGCCCTGTTTCGAAATTCCAATCAATCTGCGGAGCCTCCCACTTACTCTGATTGGAGAGGATCAGGCCCATCTGCCGAGCGTGTTGAATAACCATTTCCCAGGATACCGGTTCTTCGTCCGGGCCGATAAAACTTTCGCCCACACGTTGAAGCTGATCTGGACGGCAGTGTAGGATGTCGGCGGCGGCCAAATTGATAATTTTTGCCAGGTTCTGGGCAGCCAGACGGGCGGCGTTTCCACCGACCACGGTTGCCCGGCTGGCGACGGTAGGGCCAGAGGAAATCGAGGTGTCAGTATCTGGACGATACATGATAATGCGGTCCGGGTTCACCCCGAGCTCTTCCGCAGCGATTAGTGTATAGACCGTCCGGGAGCCCTGGCCGTAATCTGTCAGGCCTGATGAAAGGGAGATGGTGTAATCACCATTGACCTGGATTGTGCTAGAAGCGTTGTCAACGCCCTCAGCACCCAGCGAGACTCCGTGGAAAAATATCGCAACACCGAGGCCTTTTCGAAGGCTGGATGAAGTTTGGTTATGTTTCGAGAAGGCCTTTCGTTTCGCGTCCCAATCCGATAAGGCGCGCACTTTTTCAATGCATTCTGTCAGACCGACGGATTCCTTCAATGTATGGCCGTGTGGAGTGGTATCGCCAAGTTTCAGGCAGTTCTTCAGCCGAAATTCGATTGGGTCTATGCCGAGACGGTCGGCCAGTTCGTCAATGGCCTGTTCGATTGCAAAACAGACTTCAGTGTTCCCATAGCCGCGAAATGCGCCAGAGTATCCATTGTTAGTATAAACCGATTTCAGATCAACGTGAGCGGCGTCAAAGCGGTAAGCTCCCGTGGCATGAATGCAAGCCCGCCAGGTTGTCAGGTAGCTTCCTGAGGCGTACGCGCCGGAATCGAGAATGCCCAGAAAACTTAATGCCCGTAGCGTGCCGTCTTGGTCAGCGCCGATCCTGACGTACATGTTCATGGCGTCACGCATGTACCCTGCAATTGTTGATTCTTCCCTTGAAAAGGTCATCCGAACAGGCTGGCCGGTTTTGAGCGCCAGAGCAGCCACCTGAGCAGATGTCTGGTAGCTGAGATCGTTTTTCCCGCCAAAGCTTCCCCCAATCACCGGTTGGATAACCCGGATTTTTGTTTGTGGGAGTCCTAGAACCTGCATGAGGATGGACTGGTTGATAAACGGGCTTTGATCGGTTGAATAGATTGTCAGGCTGCCATCTGAAAAGGGGATAGCCAATGCCCCTTCTGTTTCGAGGTAGGCATGATCTTGATGAGGTGTGTGATACTTGCGTTCCAATTGAACCGGACAATCTTGAATCAGCTCGAGCGGCTCTCCTTTGTGAACGATGTTATGTACCACGAGGTTCGGATGGACGCCATCCACCCTGTCTGGACCTACCTGTGGAGCGTCTGGATCGAGGGCGCGCTCCATATCGGATAGGATAGGTAATGGTTCCAAAATACACTCTATCGCTAAAATACCTTGATAGGCTGCTTCGGGGGTATCGGCTGCAACTGCGGCGATACCTTCTCCGGCGTAACGGACTTTCTTATATGCTAATATAAACTGATCGTTCATAAATCGGCCAAAGCAACCGTTATTGACAAAATCCTGGCAAGTGATCACAGCCCTGACGCCGGGTACCTTTTCGGCTTTGCTGATATCGAGCGAGACGATTTTACTGTGAGGATGGCTGCTACGTAAGACCCGGGCATAGAGCATACCTGGAACCTTGTAATCGCCAATGTACCTGGCCGTTCCCAATACTTTTTCCAGAGCATCTACACGTTTGGAGGGCTCTCCAACGATTTTGGTCTTTTTATCCATTGTTTTTCTGTCCTTCGCTCTGGAGATTTCTGCTCTTAGCTGTTGCTTCTACAGCATCGACAATTTGCTGGTAGCCTGTACAGCGGCACAGATTGCCGCTGAGGGCTTCTCTGATCTCGGACCGACTTGGTTTGAGGTGGGCGGAAAGCAGGGCTTCACTGGCCAGGATCATACCGGGGGTACAATAGCCGCACTGAATCGCCCCGTGGTCGATGAAATTCTGTTGCAGGTCATTGGGTCCGCCATCTAGCCCCCGAATTCCCTCAATCGTAACCACTTCCCTTCCTTCTACCTGGGGGGCTAAGACCAGACAACTATTTACAAGCTTCCCGTCCAGAAGGACCGAGCAAGCGCCGCATTCCCCAATTTCACACCCCTGCTTGGTCCCTGTCAGATTAAGGTGTTCCCTCAACATTGTCAAGAGGGTAATGTCTTCCGGTATGGTTACACTGGTTTTCTTGCCATTCAGTTTAAATGCAATATTCATACAGAATCCTCAACTGATATTCGATAAAAAGACTTGGCTTAATGCTCGTTCGGTTAACTTTGCCAATACAGGCGCTTTGTAGTCGGTTGACCAGCGCTTGCTATTGTTGTGGATCATGCTTTCAATCACTTTCAGGCTGCATTGTCGCAATCTTTCAGGAGTCGGTGGGTGGTTTAGTAAAAGCGCTTCGGCTTCTGGGTAAAAAAGGATCTTGTCTGTTACTGAGCCAGGGACGATCCTGACGGTATCTACTCGTCCGTTGTTGGAAAGGCGGCCTACAACGGCGACGGTCAGTCGGGAAGTCGTCTGTGCGTTGCGCCGCCCCAGTTTGATAAAAACGCCCTTTGCACCCTGCGGGAGGAGTGGCAGGGAAATTGACGTGAGAATTTCATTCTTCTGGCAGATTGTTTTATTCTTGCCCAGAATGAATTGTTCTATCGGCATATTTCTGTTGCCCTGGCTGCTTTGCAGGTGAAGCCGCGCATGCAGGCAGGCCAACACGGGCAGCGAATCTGCACAGGCAGCGGCATTTGCTATATTGCCTCCCACTGTCGCCATATTGCGAATTTGCGGACCACCTATCTTTTTACAAGCCTGTATGAGAATCGGAAAAGTTTCCTGAAGAATAGGGCTTTGGATAATTTCTGTAAACGTTGCAGTGGCACCAATGCTGACTTGATCTTCTTGAAGCTGGATGTAATGTAGTTCGGGAATCCTGCTGATATCAATCAATCGTAAAGAGGTTTCACTCGATGTATGGTTACGAAGATCAAGCAGGAGATCGGTGCCTCCTGCTAAAATTTTATTTTCAAATTCCGGCATTCCTAGAAGAAGGATCGTTTCTTCTATTGAACCTGGCCGGATATAGGCAAATTTAGGCATATTGCTCTCCTGCGTGATATTTTGATGAGCGATTGAAGATTGTGGTTTTCCGGTTCATTTTTATCTGCGATTTTGACCGGCATTCTGGTTTCGTCCAGTAAAATGAATACGAGCGCGAAACAGCCGCTGCAAGAAACAATAGAATATTAACCGTACGTTAAGCACGGTAAGAAGGCCGCCCGAACTGTTTTACTGAACCAGGAGGAAACCGTAAGATTAACAGTATTCTACAACATTACTGCACAAACGTCAAGTATAAGTTCACAACAAACCCCTGCCAGATTCGTGTTTGTAAGGGGAAATTCTGTGAAATTTGTTGTTCAATATTCTGTCTCTCGGGCCAGCACGGTGACAACCAGCGCGGTCGTTTCTCCCGTTTTGCGGATTTTTTCAGGATCGATGATGTCGAAAGTATCCTGGGTGGTGTGCGCCAGGCGGTCAGAGCCATTCCAGCTTACATAGGCGCTCAGAGCTGTCCGCCCGCCGAAGTCTGGTCGTGTCAGGTTGCCAAAATGCGGGCCTCGGCCACGCGTGGTGAGTGGGACGCCGGTCTTTCTGGCAGCTTCCTGAAAGAGTGATACCAATCGGTAGCTGCTGCCCTGGCCGATGGCAATCTCTTTGCCATCGCCGGCCCCAACGCCGCTCAATTCGATGACAGCTTCGACGGTGAGATCGCTAAAACCGATTTTTGCTCCCATAGTGTTCGTGACGCTGAAGCTTTTGCCGCGCTCACCTTCACCCCAGGCAGCGAAGACGATGGTCTTATCCGCCTTGTAATTCCCTTCGATGAGCAGCCGGGCAATTTCGAGCATCATGGCAACGCCGCTGGCGTTATCATTTGCGGCGGGATAGATTACGCCGCCGGGATCCTGCCCTCGCCCATCGTAATAAGCGCTGATCAGTATGACCTGGGCGTCTAATTTTTGGCCGGTGACAGGATTGGCTGTGCCGGCGTTGCCGGGGATGAAACCGATCACGTCATAGATGGTATCGGTTTCCTCTTGCATGCCCTGCAGAACGATGCGTACCTGCTGGCCTGGATCGGTGAAGGCAATTTCATCGGGCGACAGGCTGGCAGCGAGCTGGTTGAATTGTTCGAGGCTGCTGTTGGCCGTTTTGAGAAGGGCGTCGGCGGTTTGGGGCGTGATTTCAAGGATCGGGTAAGTGGAGGTCCAACGGAGGGAACTTGACGGATAGAGATTGCGTATGGAGAGAAAAGTCTCATCTTCACTGATGATGAGCATACCGGCGGCGTATGGCAGGTTGATTTGTTTCAGATTTGCCTTGTGTACGAGCACCACTCGGTTTTCGATATCCTGTTGGCGAATCGATACGGGCGCTCCGGTCAGTTGGCCAGTATTAGCGCCGACGGCTACCCCCACCACTGCTCCTTGAATCGTCCCAAAATACGCTCCCTGACTGACATATTCCGTGAAATCCCGACGATATTCGAAGACCGCGGCGATCTTGCCGCGCTTGTCCAGCAATTCGAAGCGTGGCGCCCTGGTTAGATGAGGGTACCTAACTTTTTGCTCGCGTATGAAGGTGTGGTTTTGCCCGGCAGGGAAGAGGCCGATCTCTTCCATGCGGCGGGCAAGGTAGTCGGCAGCTTCTTTACTGCCAGGACGGCCAGATTCGCGCCCGCGGAATTCTGGCGAAGAGAGCGTTTCGATGTCGGCCAGTACGTTTTGGACGTTGAATTGCCGAGCCTGGGCACTGTAGATTTGCAAGGGGGCGGCCGTGCGGAAAGCCCAAACTGTGATTGCCAGGATAACCACCGAGGCGAGCAAGGTGTAGCGGTTGATCAGGCGGCTGATGTTGAGACGGCTTTCCTCGATAAAACGGCGCATCGCTTCGCCCCATAGGTTAAAAGCCAAGATGGAAACGAAAAAGAAAATCCCTGGATACCACGCCAGCCAGGGATAGCTGCGCCACCAGTTACGGATATTGGCAAGCAAGGCTCCCCATTCGGGTACATCGGAAAAGAAATAGCTGACCGGCTGCATAGCGCCGGTTTCTCCAATGGTCACGCTGTAACCGCCGCCCAGAAAAATGTTGAGGAAACCGAGTTCCGCCAGCAGCATCAGCACGCTGCCCATTTCCAGGATGGCAAGCACCAGCGCGGCAGGGACGAGGTGGGGCAGAATATGGCGGTGCAAAATATCGCGGGAGCGCGCTCCAATCGAGCGGGCGGCTTCGACGTACAACATCGGTTTCTGTGCGATAACAACACCGCGTATATATTGGCTGATCTCACCCCAACCGACCAAGCAAAGGGCGATGATAAAGACGCTCAACCCTTTTTGAATGCCCAGCGCCAGGATCAAGATCATCGCAAAAATGGTGACAGGAAAAGCCGCCAGAATCGAGATCAGGCTTTGGATGAGACGATCTGCCCAGCCGTTCTGCTGCCAGCCTGCAATCATACCCAACAAAACACCCAGCCCAAGGCGCGCCAGGGTTGCGAAGAGCGCCAGGCTGAGGGTTTGTTTTGCGCCTGCCAGGACGAGCGCCTGAATATCCCGACCGACGACATCAGAACCCCATGGGAATTCCAGCGAGGGAGCGAAAGGTGGCGCGGCAACTTTGCCGTTGATCATCACGATATTGTTGGTCTGATAGGGGCTGGCTGTGATCAATTTATCGCCGAAGAGAGCCAGGCCGACCAGGAAGAAGACGATCAGGCTGCTGGCCAGTAACAAAGGGTTGGTAACCGCTTTGCGCAGGATGAAGCGCCGGTCCGAGGCAGGCGCGGCGGTGTTCTCGACGGCGACAGCTGCCACACTCACCGGCTGGGTATCGTCCTCAGCGGTGCACCGCGCCACTGAATCCTTGTGTTGCGCAAGGAAGATGGGGGATGGCTCAGCAAGCTGTTTTTTGTGAAACAGGTGTGAAAAACCGTTGGCGATGCCATTCAGCCAGCCCGCGAGCTTCTCACGAGTCGAGCCCCATTGTTCCCCCCAGCCGGTTTCTTCTTCCGTTTGTTCCGCCTGGTTGTCCTTGCGCAAGCGGGGATCGATGACCAGATAGAGCAAATCCAGCGCCAGATTGACAAGCAGGAAGAGGCCACCCAATGAGACGATCAGATCAACGATCAGTTCCGGTATATCGAGCGAGATGGCCTGCAAGATGGCGCTGCCGATGCCGGGCCAAAGGAAAAAACTTTCTACGACCGGAAGACTGGCCAGGCTGAAGCGGAGCGAAGCCCCCAGCGTGGCGAGAACAGGGATGAGGATGTTGGGCAAAGCGTGCCGAAACAACGCCAGCCGCCAGGAAGCACCGCGAGCGCGAGCGACCTGAATAAATTCCTTGCTCAGCGCTTCAGACAGGTTGACGTAGGTAATCTGCATGATTTGCGCCAGCGGGCGGGCAGCCAGTACGATGGCAGGGAGGGCCAAATGAAGGTCCCAACCAAAGCCGGTGGCGGGCAGAAAAGCTTTGTTGACGCCGGCGGCTCTCGAGAGCTGGATGTTGATGACCCAGAAGAGCATCGCAAGCAGGAAGCTTGGAGTCGAGATGCCCGGAATGGTAATGAGCAGAACCAGGGAGGAAAAGATGCGCCTGCGCCCGACCGCTGCCAGCACCCCCAGCAAGCCGCCAACCAGGGCGCCAAAAGAAAGGGCAGCTAGGAGCAGACCGGCGCTGTTCAAAAAAAGATGGGAGACTAGCTCTAAAGCGGGGACCTGTTCCTTATGCCAGATATAGGCGGTGGGGTGATTCCCCAGGTACTGGAGGGTCTGGCGGCCTGCAGCCATTAGAGCGGAAGGCAGATCAACCGGCAGCCCAAGCCGCCCCTGGCGGCTGAGGAAAAGGCCGAGCATGGCGAGCAGAATGATGCCCAGCAAGATGATCAGGCTGTTGGCAGCGCGCCCGAAGACATACTGGGCAACAGTCCAGAACCGTTGCGTCTTTTGGGGGTGCGGCTGTGATCTTTGCTGGGCAGCCTCTTGAGGAGAACTGGTGATGGCTGGGTTGTGCGGCTGGGCGCGCAGGCGTTGTACAGCCCAATGCATGGCTTGGCGGGCGCGCTGGCTTTGAGGGTTGGCCTGAAGCGCTTTCTGGATGAACCCAACGCTCAGGTGCGGCGGCGATATGGCTGCCAGCACCAGCCAGGCTTCTTCCTGCTTCGGATTTTGCAAAGCGGATTTTAGCGCCAGCCTGTGGGCGAGCGCGCGGTTACCCTGGCGAAGAGCTTCAAGAGCGGCTTGGGCTGGGATTGTCTTTTTTTCGGGCGATTCCATAAGAGAGGTAATCCCAGCTCTATGTGTGGGATATTGGTAGGGACACTTCCCCCTATTTTACTATGGATGACAACAGAGTACGCTTCCTGAACCGCCGGGGAGGCGGATATGTTAAAATATTTATGCAGCGGCATTGCGCCGGACGCCGCGGCTGGCTGTGATGCGTCTTTTTTAGCTTTCAGAATTTCTCGGCTGGGGATAGAAACCTGCGATGCAGAACACAATAGTGCTTGGCGATAACCTGGAAGTGTTGAAATCAATTCCTTCGGGCTCCGTTGACCTGATCTATGTGGACCCGCCTTTCAACACCGGTAAAGTACAAGCCAGGACTCAAATCCGCACAGAGCAGGATGAGACTGGCAACCGCACCGGCTTTGGCGGCAAGCGGTATGCGACGATCAAGGTCGGCAAAAAGGGATACCTTGATTTGTTCGATGATTACCTGGCTTTTCTGGAGCCCCGGCTGGCGGAAGCGCACCGGACACTGGCGCCGCATGGCAGCCTGTACTTCCACATTGATTATCGCGAGGTACATTATTGCAAGGTGTTGTTGGATGCGATCTTCGGGCGGGAGAACTTTCTGAATGAGATTATCTGGGCTTATGATTATGGCGCCCGCTCCCGCAAAAAATGGCCGCCCAAGCATGATAATATCCTATGGTACGCAAGGGATTATTCTCATTATACGTATAATGTAGATGCGATCGAACGCATCCCTTACATGGCGCCTGGGCTGGTTGGGCCAGAGAAGGCGGCGCGTGGCAAGCTGCCGACCGATACCTGGTGGCACACGATCGTGCCAACCAACAGCCGCGAGAAAACCGGCTACCCGACGCAGAAACCACTTGGGATTTTGCGGCGGATCATCCAGGCTTCTTCCAACCCTGGCGAGGTGGTGATGGATTTCTTTGCGGGCAGCGGAACAACGGGGGTAGCTTGTCTTGAGCTGGGACGGCGGTTTATTCTGGTGGATAACAACCCCCAGGCGTTGCAGGTGATGGCGCGGCGGTTTGCTGGGACGCCAGGGATCGAATGGATCGGTTATGACCCAACCCACGCAGGCGTTTGAGGCGACGCTTGGATGCGGTATCCGGGTAGGCCTGTATTGAGGAGGAGAGAATGAAAAACCGAATTGTTTTTCCCCTGACATTTTTGGCTGCGGCCATTGCCCTGGTCGGTTGCTTTCCCACCCAGGCGCAACTGGCCTCCTTAAAAACCCAGATTATCGGCGAGGTGTTCGAGACGTTGACGGCTGTTGCCCCGACCGCCACTGGCACACCGGACAGCACCGCCACGCCGACGCCGACCCTGGAACCGAGCATCACGCCGACGCCGTTTCCTTCGGCGCAGGTGCTGGCTGGCAATCTGAACCTGCGAGAGGGACCTGGCACGCTGTACCCATCCATTACGCTGCTGATGATCAACACCGAATTAAAAATCCTGGGGCAATTTGCGAATTGCTCATGGTGGAAGGTGCGCACCGCGGATGGCGTTGAAGGTTGGGTAAAGGGTGGTTCTGGGTTTATCCGCTATGCGGGCGAGTGTGCCAATGTCCCGCACGGTTCTTTCCGCCCGCCGACTGGTTCCTTCATTTTTGACCGGCGGACAACGGTTGGGCCGGGCACGCTGACGGTGCAAAATGGGGGCAGACAAGATGCCGTGGTGGTGATGGCTGACCAGGTGGGGTCGCCTTTCATCGCTTTTTACATCCGAGAGGGTGAAAACTTTACGCTTGACCGCGTGCCGGATGGGAGTTATCTGATCTTTTTTATGCTGGGTAGCGAGTGGGACGGCGATGATCAGATCTTTATGTTCCCGCAGAGCTACCGTCGGTTAGACGACCTGCTGGTTTTCACAACCACTGCCGGGAGCGCGACGAATTGGTCTATCTCTCTGCAGGCGACGGCAGGAGGGGTCGGTAAATCGAGTGAGATTTCCGAGAGAGAGTTCCCAAAACTGAAATAATCAAGAAACGATCTCTGTGCTGAAGTGTACTCATGAAGCGGTTGTGGTAGTCAGCGAAGACCAGCAACCGCTTTTGCATTTGTGTCTTTAAAGCTGGCGGGATTGGATCCTGTTTTTCTGGCCTGGTGCAGGTTTAGAGCTGGCCATTCCGGGTGAATTTTCTATCCATATTCTCCCCAGTTACAACATTTGAATAAATTTATCAAGACATCATCTGGTTATGGGGAGTGGAGTTTTTAGCTTTTTTCCCAGCGGCCAGCGATCTGAATGGACTGGTGTTGATGGCGTGAGGAGGTCTTTTTCTTCGCGCTGGGAGACTGGGGACTCTATATGCCTGCCTGCATACCAGAGACTTATCCAACCAACCGGTGGACGACCGGAATGGGCGCGACGAACGGGATGACGCGCATCGCAGGGGCGCTTTAGCTCATTCTGGGAGCAACGTTGAGGACGGGATTGTTGTGGGCGCTGCTGGCGGTGGATGAGCCAGGTGGCTGAATTCAAAAAAGCTGAGTCCCAAAATTTCCACAGTGGTCTTAAGAACTGTAAAAGCGGTTGCCCATTGGTTAGCAAGCGAGTTAAAATGATGTATCCACGATTGAGGAGGTAGTATTGGATACCCACGCGCCCATCCTTGAGTTCGATCCCGACCGGGTTGCTATCGTCAATCCGGAAACATCCCGCCCTGGATCGAGCCTACCGCCGAGGGCGGTGCTGTGTTTCTTTCGAGATGTTCTGGAACGGCTGGCAGGGGAAGGTAAGCTGGAAATCATTGGGGAGCTCGGTTCGGAGATGGGAAGCAACCCGATCTACCGGCTGGAAACGCAAGGCGAGTCGTTGACGGTGATCCACCCTGGCGTGGGCGCTCCGCTGGCGGCAGGTTTTCTGGAAGAGATCATCGCATTAGGCGCCAGAAGATTGATTGCGTGCGGGGGGTGCGGCGTGCTGGATGAAAAGATCGCCGTAGGCCACCCGGTGGTTCTGACCGGGGCGGTGCGCGATGAAGGCACATCCTATCACTACCTGCCTCCTGGGCGGGAAGTGTTGGCATCGCCGCAGGCGGTTGTAGCGTTAGAAGGAGCTTTGCAGCACAGCGGACTGGATTATCGGATCGGGAAAAGCTGGACAACCGATGGGCTATACCGCGAAACACCAGGCAAGCGGGCGCGGCGGATGGCAGAAGGCTGCATTGTGGTTGAAATGGAGGCAGCGGCTTTTTTTGCAGTGGCGGAGTACCGGGGTGTATCGCTTGGACAGGTGGTATATGGCGGCGACCTGGTGGTGCCAAACGCGTGGGACAAACGCGATTGGGTGCAGCGGCACGGGACGCGCGAGCTGTTGTTCTGGCTGGCGGTGGAAGCCTGCGCTTCAATGACGCTGTATTAAAATTGTGTTATAAATTCCTTGACGGGTTTATACTATCAAGAATAACCTGTTGTTTTCCAAATTTCTTGAGACGGTCTTCGATCTTTTTTGGATAAAACCGGATTTGCATCCACCGAAGTGGTTTCAAGAATTTCCTGTTACGCTTCTTAAAAAAATTTGGAAGAGAGATTGTAGAGCGGTTCTTTATCTGTAATCTTTTGGGGAGGGGCTCATGAATCAAATGTTGGCAATCAAAAAGATTGGCGTCCTGGTTGGAGGCGGCCCGGCGCCGGGAATCAACAGTGTCATCCATGCCGTGGCGATGCAGGCATGGCGAAACCACATCGATGTTTTTGGAATCTATGATGGGTTTGCCCACCTGATGGAGGGAAGGTTAGAAGGGATCCCTCTTCATCCTGAAAGAGTGGCCTATATCTATGGTGAAGGCGGCTCCATTTTACATTCAGCCAGGGCGAATCCAACACGGTCCCCTGATCTTTTGAGAAATTGCGTCTCCGTTCTGCAAAAAGCAGAGATCGATGCCCTGGTTTCGATCGGCGGGGATGATACGGCCTTTTCGGCGTCCAGGGTTGCGGCATATGCCCAGGAGGAAATGGGGTATGACCTTCGTTCGGCTCATGTACCCAAAACCATTGATAATGATTTGCCCTTGCCTGAAGACGTCCCGACTTTTGGCTTTGAGACAGCCCGTGAGGCAGGGGCGCGGGTGGTGATGAACTTAAAAAGAGATGCCAAGACGATGGCACAGTGGTTTTTTGTGCTTGCCATGGGCCGCCAATCGGGGCATCTAGCGTTGGGGATAGGGCAAAGCGCGACGGCTACCCTCACTCTAATCCCAGAAGAATGGGGAGACCGGAAAATTCAGTTAAAGGAAGTTGTTGATATCTTGGTCACGACCATCCTCTTGCGAATGGTCGAGGGAAAATTCTACGGTGTGGCGGTGTTGGCCGAAGGGCTGCTCGAGAACCTCTCTGAAGAGGATCTTGGAAAACTAGACAACGTGGAGAGAGACGAACACGGCCATGTGAGATTGGCGGAAGTTAACTTCCTGGATATTTTGAAAAAAGAAGTGGATCGCGAACTTACCCGGCTTGACCGTAAAGTAAAAATTGTCAAACAAATGTTGGGATATGAATTAAGGTGTGCCCCTCCCTGCGCTTTTGATATCGAATATACCCGCATCCTGGGGAGGGCAGCGGTCGATTTTCTGCTGGAAGGCGGCACCAATGCAATCATCACGCTTCAACGCGGGGAAATCGTTCCCATTCCTTACAACGAAATGATCAACCCGGAGACAGGCCGTACCAAGATCAGAATGGTGAACGTTGATTCCCTAAGGTATAAGTCCGTTTACCAATTTATGACGCGTTTGAAGCCGGAGCATATGCAGGATGATGCGCTAATGGAAAAGCTGGCCGGGCTGGCAAAGATGACAGCGGATGAGTTTAAGGATCGTTATCGTTATCTTGTCAGTTAACTTGTAACATTGAGATGTTGTAAAGGGGCTGTCTGGATGTTCTTGGCAGACAGCCCCTTTGTTTTTGCTCTGCTGAGGAGATAAAGGATCAGGTGGCGGGTTGGCCGTAGAGTTTGTGATGGACAACGCTGAGGGCCCGCACCTGTTCGGCGGCATGGTACGAAGAACGCACGAGGGGAGCGCTTTCGACCCATTTGAAACCGATGCTCAATCCGTAGGCTTTGAGTTCGGCGAATTCTTCCATAGTGTAGTAGCGTGAGATGGCCAGGTGTTTGCGGCTGGGTTGAAGATACTGGCCGATGGTGAGGATGTCTACATCCCAGGCGCGCAGGTCGCGCATGACTTCTTTGACTTCGTCTAATTTTTCACCTAATCCCACCATGATGCCAGATTTGGTGAGCACTTCGGGATCAAGTTTCTTGGCGTTGGTGAGAACGCTCTGAGACCATTCGTAATGGTCCTGGGGTTGGACGAGCTTGAAGAGGCGCGGGACGGTTTCGACGTTGTGATTCAGGATTTCAGGGCGGGCATCCATAACGATTTTGAGCGCTTCGATGCTGCCCTTAAAATCTGGGATAAGCACTTCCACTGAACAACCTGGATGTAGCTCGCGAATGCGCTGGATGACGAGCGCAAAGATCGGCGCGCCGCCATCGGGACGTTCGTCGCGGTTGACGCTGGTGATGACGGCATGTTTGAGCCCCATCGCTTTAACAGCCTGGGCGACCCGTTCTGGTTCTGCCCAATCCAATTCTGCAGGCCGGCCGTGCTTGATATCGCAAAAGCGGCAGCTGCGGGTGCAGACATCCCCTAAAATAAGAAAAGTGGCGGTGCCGCTGCCCCAGCATTCGCCCATATTTGGGCATCCGGCTTCTTCGCACACGGTGTGAAGGGCCTTTTGGCGCATTAATTTTTGCAGCCACTCGTAGGTTTCACCCCCTGGAGCGCGTACCCGGATCCAGTCCGGCCGCCTCGTAGGGATGGTGTTGATCTTTTCTGGATTTACACGATCTCGGGTAGGATTTGTCGCCATAGATACTCCTATCTCCATTATAACGGCTTCGCGGCCAGATGGGAAGAAAATCGTCAGGATGTGCCGTTCCAGTTGGAGAGATGCCTGCCGTGTTTGCTCTGTTTTTCCTGGTACATCTGCCGGTCGGCGAGGGCCAGGGTTTCTTGCAGGGACTGGCCTTCCTGGGCGACCATTCCTCCGATGGAGATGCTGATGGGATAGCTGGCATCCCAATTGAGATTGGCGGCGGTGAGGTTTTGGCGTAGACGCTCGATGGAGTGCGCCAACCCTTCCTGGCCGGTGTTGGCGAGAAGAATAGCAAATTCATCCCCGCCGATGCGGGCGATCATATCTTCGACGCGAAAGGAAAGCCGCAGCGCCAATGCCACACGCCGGATAGCTTCGTCGCCTAGATGATGGCCGTGGGCGTCATTGATTTCCTTTAAGTTGTCGATATCCACGATTATGGCTGCTACCGGCGGACGGTGAATTTTTTCGAGCCGGTGGAGTTCTTCTTCAAAGGTAAAACGGTTATAAAGGCCGGTGAGTGAGTCATGGGCGCCCCAATAGCGCAGGCGGTCTTCAAAGCGTTTACGATCGGTGATATCTCGGAAGATGGCGAAACTGCCAATATATTTGCCGGTCGCATCGAAACGAGGCGTGGCGGTCACCAATAGGCTGCGCCGTTCGCCATCTGGCCGTAAAATGACCAGTTCATATGACCCCGATTTGCCTTTTTGCCGGACGGAGAGCTGATTTTCCAGAATCGGGATCTGATCCTCGGGAAGAATCTCTAACAGGCTGTGTCCTATAAGTTCACTAACCGGGCGGCCGACGATCGCTTCGGTTGCCAAATTGAGATATTCGAAATGAAAGTTTTCTGTGATGATGCAGGCGCCTTCGCCCTGGTTTTCGACCAGCGAACGGTAGCGCTCTTCGCTTTTTCGCAGCGCTTCTTCGGCTTTCTTTTGTTCGGTTACATCGAATGCTACGCTGAGCATGCCTTGGGTCTCGCCAGCACTGTCGCGAATGGGTGAGCACCACAGTTCGAATGTTGCGGTGGTCATATTTAGCGTCGTGTTGAAGCTATCGCCGTTCATTGCCCGCCGGATGCTAAACTTGAGCTCCGGGACGTTGGGGAAGACCTGATCGATCGTTTTACCTACCATTGGTCCCGATTTTTGCCCCAGCATGGAAAGAGCCTTCCCTTCTGCGAGGGTAAACCGTCCGCTGCAATCTACTGCGAAGAGAATGACCGGCACATTAGAAACGATCATGCGCAAACGTTCTTCGCTCTGCCGCAGGGCTTCTTCAGTCGCACTGCGGATCTCCTGTTTGGCGGATTGGTCTGCAACCTGGCTTTCCGTGAGAGAGGCAGGCGTTTCCATCCAGGCGATCCAACGCGAGTGTTCATCCAGGCTGGCGGCAATCCGGGTCAGCGTCAGTTCAACCGGGATGCGCCGACCCTCACGATGGAGCAGAGAGAGGGAAAGACGGCCATTTCTCTCATTTGCAAGCAGTCCTGACTGCAAGACCTTTCTCAGGTCCTCCTGATCTTCAGGAGCAACCCATTCGATGTAGCTTCTCCCAATCAGGTCACTTGCCTGGAAGTAGCCAAATATTGAGGCAGTTTCCTGGCTGCACATTTCCAGTATCCCTTCCGGCGTGATCACAATGACTACATCCGAAGGCGACTTAACCTGAACCACGTCCTCGCAGGGCTGTCGGGACGATGTTTGCAATCCTGGTTGGGGTGAAGGCTTGTTCATATTACTCTATATACTACCATAATTGTCACTAATTCTTCTACCTTTTTTATAAAAATAGAGCATGGAGTGGCCGATTTCCACCCTCCTGATGTTGCTCGAATCCAGAAACGAGCTTTAAAGCAGTCACGAAATGTTTCGTGATATACTCGATTCGCAAGGCAGGCTCAAATGATCTCACATCCCACCCCGTTGTTATTTCTTGTTTCTACGCCGATCGGCAATCTGGGCGATATCACGCTGCGGGCGCTGGAAGTGCTACGGGCGGTGGATGTGATTGCCAGCGAAGACACGCGTAAAACCGGTTTTTTGTTGAAACATTTTGAGATCAAGAAACCACAAATTTCTTTTCATGAGTACAACGAAGAGCGGGCAGCCAGCAAGATCCTGGCGCTGCTCAAAGCGGGAAAATCAGTCGCGCTGGTCACCAACGCCGGCAGCCCGGCTATTTCGGATCCGGGTTTTACACTGGTGCGTAGCGCCTTGCAGGAAGGCATTCCGGTAACGGCGATCCCCGGTCCGACCGCTTTTGTGCTGGCGCTTGTGCTTTCTGGATTGCCCCTTCACAGTTTCACTTTTCGCGGTTTTGCGCCCCGCAAACCCGGCGCCCGGCGACGGTTTTTATCCGTGGACTGTGAGTCGCCGCATACGCTGATATTTTATGAAAGCCCTTACCGTTTAAAGGCTTTTTTGAAAGACGCGCTTGTCGTCTTTGGAGACCGTCCGGCGGCAATCGCCAACGACCTGACCAAGATGTTCGAAGCAGTGAGGCGCGGGAGGCTGTCGGAGTTGATCCAGGAGATGGAAGGAGAAGAACTGCGGGGCGAATACACCGTTGTCATCGCCGGGGCAGAACACGGCAGGTCAGAAAATTTAAGCGCTGAGGCGAGGGACGGGTAATTTTATGCACCGTTTTTTTATCCCGCAAGCCTGCCTGAACGGAGATTTTGTGCGTTTTCCGGCGCATGTTTCCCGCCAGATGGAAAGAGTACTGCGCCTTAAACCTGGCCAGTCTGTAGCCGTCGTTTGCCCTGAGGTGAATGAGCACGTTGAATACCGGGTTGAGCTGGTTGAGGTAGCAGCGGGTAATGTCACGGGAGTGGTCCGTATGGTTGAGCCGTTGCACAGCGAGCCCGATGTGAAATTGACGCTCTACCTGTCGCTGGCGCAGCGTGAAAAGTTCGAGTGGATGCTTCAAAAGTGTACAGAAGCTGGCGCGGCAGGTTTCGTCCCCACGATCAGCGCACGCAGCCTGGTGCAAGAAGGGTCAGAAACAGAGAAGAAGCTGGAGCGATGGAAAAAGATTTTACAAGAGGCCGCTGAACAATCCGGGCGCGGGCGAATCCCCGGGCTTTCGCCGTCGCTTCGGTTTGATAAAGCGCTTACAGAGGCGGGAAATAGGAACGACCTCATCTTGCTCGCCTGGGAGGGCGAAAAAGACAGGGCGCTGCGCCAGGTGCGGCAGCGGTTCAACGACACAGACAGTTGGCCAGAGCGAATTGCCATTTTCATTGGGCCGGAAGGCGGTTTTACAGACCAGGAAGCAGCACAGGCCGTGAGCTCGGGGGCGATCCCTTTTTCGCTTGGGGCGCGCATCCTGCGGATGGAAACGGCGGCCGTGGCAGCCACGGTGTTGGTTCTCTATGAATTTGATAGAGGCGCTCAATCATCCGGCGGCGGGGCGGCCGGGCCGTAATCCAGGACCTCGCGCACCTGCGAGTTTGGCATGGCAGGGCTGATGATCTGCTTTTCTTCCATCGCATCCACCAGCCGGGCGGCGCGGGTGTAGCCGATGCGAAAACGCCTTTGCAGCATGGTGATAGAGGCGCGTCCTTCGCGTCTGACCAGATCAATAGCTTCTTTGAGAAGGGGATCGCCGTCTTCTTCCTGATCATCCCAGAGAGGCGCCTGATGAAGCGGGATGCCGGGCGGGAAGGTGTCAATGGCGGGATTTTCCGCCTGGCTGGCAACCGCGGTAGCGGCAGCCGTGCGCCAGTAATCCACCAAACGTTGAATTTCACTGTCCGAGACATAGACGCCTTGTAAGCGAACAGGGGCAGATGCGTCGGGCGATTGGAAGAGCATATCGCCGCGCCCGAGCAAGCGTTCGGCGCCGGGCTGGTCGAGGATGACACGGCTATCAATTTGCGAGGCGACTGCAAAGGCGATGCGGGCGGGGAAATTGGCCTTGATCAGACCGGTCACGACATCAACCGAGGGACGCTGTGTAGCCAGGATGAGGTGGATGCCGGTGGCGCGGGCAAGCTGGGCCAAACGGGTGATGCTGCGCTCGGTTTCATCTGGAGCGATCATCATTAAGTCAGCCAATTCATCGATCACGACCACCAGGTAAGGTAGGCGGTCTTGGGGGTGGCGGGTGTTGTATTCATGGATGTTGCGAGAGCCGTTTTGGGAGAATTTGTGATAGCGACTGTCCATCTCGCGCAGCATCCATTGCAGGGCTCCAATCACCCGGTCTGCCTCTACAACCACCGGTGCAAGCAAATGTGGGATGCCGTTGTAATTGGTAAGTTCGACGCGTTTGGGGTCCACCAGCACCAGGCGAAGGTCCAAAGGGGTGTTGTTGAGCAGGAGAGCGCATAGGATGGAATTGACGCAGACTGACTTGCCTGATCCGGTGGTGCCCGCGATCAACAGGTGGGGCATGCTGGGCAGGTCTATGGCAACCCCGACGCCTGACACATTTTTCCCTAATGCCAGCCGGAGCGGAGAGCGCATACGTTGGAAGGATTCGCCTTCGATGACCTCACGCAGAGTTACGCGGCTGATCTCTTCATTGGGCACTTCAATGCCCACATAGCTGCGCCCTGGGACGGGGGCCTGGATGCGAATGCGGGGAGCGGCAAGCGCCAGCGCAAGGTCATCGGCCAGGTTGACGATTTTGCTCACGCGTACCCGCATCCGACCAGAGCGCGCTTCCACAAAGTCCGGCTCCACACCAAATTGCGTGATTGTCGGGCCGCGATGGATTTCAACAACATGGGCTGGGGCACCGAAGGATTTGAGTGTTTCTTCGATGATACGGGCGCGGTCGTGATCGCTGCTGGTCTGAATTGCCTGGGGCGTCGCTGGGTCAAGTATGGTATCGATTGCAGGTAAGTTCCAGGCGGATGAGGTAGTTTCTTCGAGCGCTGTTTTGGATGGCGGCGGAACCCGTGGTGATTTTTCGGACGCTGTGGCGTCGGTGGTTGACCGGGTTTTCTTTGGATGTGGCTGGTTTATTGGCTGAGCAGGAAGGAAGGGCTGGAAATCGGAGGGTAGTTCGGGCGATTCCTCACCCTCGCCTTCCTGAGGTGAGGCAACTGTGGGGAGGTTTCTCTGAGGGCGGTTTTTGGCAGGTGGGTTCGTTTCTTTCGCGAATGAGCGCAGCCATCCGATCATTTCTGGGATGGAGAGATCGAATGTCAGCGCCAGTGCAATCAGCAACCAGGCTGCCAGTGCAACTGCGGCACCAGCTGCGCCGAGGCCGCCAACCAACAAATGGGTGAACAATCCCCCCAGATAACCGCCGCCGGGCTTTTCGAGGGTGGGAGGCCAGCCTCCGCCGCTCAGGAGATGAATCCAGGACAGCAAGTTAGCGTACAGAAAGATGAGGCCGACCAGTCGCTCTGGTGAAAGCAGCGGTAAGCGTTCAATATTGCGGAGCACCAGCCACAACCCAATGAGGATGAACGCGGCGGGGAGCAAATAGGCGCCCCAGCCGGCAAGTTGTAATAAGAGATCTACCCAGAGTTGGGTGAGCAGTCCTCGCTGACTGGAGAGTAAACTAAGGGTTGTGAAGAGCCCGGCTAACGCCAGGACGATCCCTAAAATATCGAGCTTGCGTTCTGGAGAAAGGTTGCGCCATGCCCAGGCCGGACCGGCCGAGCTCTGCCGGGATGCTGACCGCCGGGCTGAAGAAGATGACCTGCCGGAGCGTGAAGCGGTTGGGCGATGGGTTTGCGACGGCGTCTTTCGATCGGGCCGGGTTGATTTCAGGCGGGCGTTCTTTGAGGTTGAGCGGACAGTTTTTGCCACAAAATTATTCTATCACAAGACGCAGCAGTCTCATTTTTGATCGCAGGGGGGGTTCTGGCCTTCGCGAAAGAGGATCTTGCGGGTTGTCTCGAACGCCAGCGGTGGCAAAGCATCCCTGGAAAAAAAAGCGACATGCCCGGCGTCATCGCCAGCCCGCAACTCACCTCCGATGATCTCGGCCTGGTAAGCGATAAAAATATCCGCGCCGCGGGGGTGTTCACGCCCTGATAGAATGTCAACCAGGCGGGTTGCCTTAACGATCAGCCCGGTTTCTTCCAGGCATTCTCGCTCGGCAGCTTTTTCTGGGCTTTCATGCGCATTTACGAAGCCGGCAGGCAAAGTCCACAAGCCTTGAAATGGGACATTCAGGCGCTGGGTGAGCAGGACCTGACCGTCTTTTTCTACCAGGACGGCCACGGCGACTTTCGGATCTTCGAAATAGGTCCAACCGCAGGCCGGACAGACCGGTCGCAGTTCCCCAAAAGCAAAATTGTTTTCTACCGGTGTTCCGCAAAGCGGGCAGAAGCGAATTCGCTGTTCGGGTTCGGGGTGATGGTGCCCGGTCATTGCCGTGATCTCCGCCAGAAAGTATAAGCCGCCCCGGCGCTGGTGAGCGCAATGGCCGCTAGCGCTGTTAGCAAGCCAATCTGGCTATTTTCATCCGCATTTGTGGGTTCAAAAGTTCTTTCTTCGACCGGGGGCGCAATGGCTGGCGCGGACGTTGACGGTTGAACTCCTAAAATTGGCCCGGATCCCACCAGCGGAGCTTGTTCATCTTGCTGGGTTGCTGTAATTTCTGGCATGGGCGTCGCTTCTGGCGCGGGTGGGAGGGCGAGTTCAGGCGCAGTCATAGGCAGCGCCTGCGCGTCGCCACCATATCCCCCTCCGCCGCCTTTGCCGTATGCGTATGCGCCGCTGCCCCAGAGGATGATCCACGGAGTTGGTTCCGCCTCCGTTTCTGCAGCGGGCGCGGTCAGGACCTCTTTTTGAGCAGGAGCAGCCTCTAGCGCCACGGTCATTTCAGAAGATCCAGACCGTCCAAAAAACAATGTGAGGAAAAAGAGGAGGGCGGCGATTGCCGAAACTGCGCTGAATGCCGGGAAGAGAATGAAAGGCGGGCGCGATTTTGGCGACACCATCTCAGGTGTCAATGTAAAATTGCGAGGAATGGCTCTTTTCGGCAGGTTTTGCAGGAGTCGCCTGGTTTGGCGGAGCGTTTCCAGCGCTTCTGCAAGCTCCTGGTTGGATTTTAGCTGAGAATCCAGGCTGCTTTTTTCTTCCAGAGAGAGCTCTCCGTCCAGGTAGGCGGATAATTGTTCCCATTGTCTCTCGGTAAGCAGCTCACTCATCGTTCACTCTCACTTATTAGACGATGATTGGCCGGCAATAGTTCCATGAGACCCTTCAAACAGTCTCGTAAGCGGAGGCGGGCGCGCGCCAGCCGGCTTTTTACTGTTCCGAGCGGTTTTCCGACCGCGCTGGATGCTTCACTGTAATCGAGGCCCTGGATGTCAACCAGGATGACAACCGTCCGAAATTCATCTGGAAGAGCCTGAATGCAATTTTGGACGGCGCGCTCAATTTCTTTGTTCTCCAGCGCTTCTTCTGGGGAGGGCGAATTGTCCTCCATCCAGCCGGGGGAATCCAGTTCTTCATCGTTGTCCTGGCTAACAGGTTCAAGCGGGGTGGTTGGGCGGCGTTTCTGGCGCCGGAGTTCATCGTAACAGGCGTTGGTTACAGTGCGGAGCAACCAGGCTTTGAACGAACCGCCGCGATACTGCTTGATATTCCGGTAAGCGTTGATAAAAGTTACCTGGGCAGCATCCTCTGCAGAGGCATCATCTCCCAGGATGCGATAGGCGGTGTTGAAAACCATTTCCTGGTAAACAAGCACCAACTGGTTGAAAGACTCCAGTCCTCCCTGTTGGGCTAATTCGATTAGTTTTTGCTCATCCATAGGCCTTTTTCCATCGCACCGCGATCACCCAGAGCAGACGCCAGATGGTGATGCCCAGAGCGGAAAAAGCTGCAATAACAGGGACGAAGGTTGGTGTGACTGCTTGCCCTAACCAGAGGGCTCGCAACCAGGCGGCCATGGGCCCGCCAAAAGCCATTGCCAACGACGCTCTCCAGATCTGGCGTGGGTTGGCGTAAATGTGGGGGGTGTAAACGCCGAACCAGGGCGAAAGCGCTGCCCAACTGGCCAATAGCGGTACAAAAGTGCTCAGCCATCGCAAGCCATCGAACCCACTGCCATGATGCGCAAATCCCCAAAAGGTCACGATGAGCAATGCCACCGCATCCCCTACTACCAGGAAGAAGAAACGATTGGACGGAAAGTCTCTCGTTGGCATGTTGGTATCTTATCCTGAGACGAGGTAAGCGTCAAGTATTATGTCTGCGGGGTGGCCTGAGCGGATGACGGCGTCAGGATGCGTTGGCTTTTCCAAGCCTGGCTTGAATTTTTTCTAACACTTTTTGATATTCTGCTACATTGGGCGGATTTAAGGCGATGATGGATTCGATGATGGTAGAGGCCTTATTCAAGTTGCCCGATTTCAAGAGCGAATCGGCGATCGATTCCAACGTTTTTACCGCCTGGCCGAGATTCCCTTCCCGCGCGTAGAGGTCTGCAAGGTACTTTTTTAGATCGAGCTTGTCCGGGTGTTCTTGCAGGACCATCTGCAGAAATTCGATAATTTTCTTTCTTTTGCCCGAATTTTCCATGACGGCGATGAAGCTATCCACTTCAGCCATGGAGGCGTGATCCTGACCAAGCCGGAAGTTCAAGGAGACGAGCTGGGCGCGGGCGTTGATGTCCTCCGGTTCCAGTGTGCGAATCTGTTCAAAAATTCGGATGGCCTGCTTCCAATCCAGGAGCTGCATATCGATATCAGCGATCTTGTATAGAATTTGCAGGCTCCAGGAACGGTCGGTGGAAGATCTGTGGGTCAGGCGCAACGCTGAGGCGTAGGTTTGGCGGGCCAGCTCCAATTCGGCAAGCTGATAGTATATACCTGCCAATTCCATATATTGCTCAATTGCCTCATCGATCCTGCCCTGCGAGACCAGCAACTCGATCAATTTATTTTGGACGGTTAAGTCCATAGGGATCATTTGGGCTACCCTGGAAAGTAGACGGACTGCTTGGGCTGCCTCTCCCCGCAGCGCGTAGAGATCGGCTGCGAGCATAAATTTGGTGACTGCCTCCTGGGTGCGACCCTGTTGAACCAGCAACTCGGCAATTTGGATGTGCAAGGGCAGGTAGGTGGGCGTGGCTTCAATCGCGCCATAGGCTTCTTCGAGAGCGGTGCGAACCATTTGATTGGCAGCCAGATTCTTGATTCGGTTCATCGCTTCGACAACGCGGCCGCCATCTGTTTCGAGCAGTACCTCAGCCAGTGGAACAGGAGGGCCGCTTTTAATAGAGGGTAAAAGCTGCTGGCGGGCGACCTGCAAGAACTGCCGCCAGTTAGGACGAATGAGCTGGTCGGCAATGCTTTCGCATAGCTTACGAAGCTCGGCTTCATCCCGCTGCAGGTGGGTCTGGTTTTCCAGGATCGGCTCGTAGGCCTGGCGAAGTTCCTCGGCCTGGCCAGCGGGAAGAGTATCGGCGTCGGCTAAACGCAGTGCCTGTAAGTAGTATGTTAATGCCTGATCATATTCCCGGTTCGATTGGTAGATTTTTGCGAGCAGCAGATAAGATGGCAGGGCGTACCGGGGATGTTTGATTGAAACCTGCAAGCACTGGATGGCTTTTTGGCGATTCTTTTCGGCAGTGATCGCGCCAAGGATGAAATGGGCGGCGGGATGATCCACCCCCAGGTCTATGGCTCGTTCAAGTTCTTTGGCGGCCTGATCGTGGTCGGCCTGAGTTTCAGAATCAATCGCCTGTCCCAGGTGGAGCAGGGCGCGGGTCTTGTCGGCCTGTTTACTCTTTAACCTGCCGCTGCCACGCGTGATGGAAGAAATTCCCCGGTGATCCGGCTGGTCTATCTCTGGAGTTTCGCTTTCATCAAATAGAATTTCTGCCAGCCGTGACAGCGCTACCTGGCGGCCTTCCTCGATGGGATCAAATTGTTTACCGGTTGGTTTGGGCGCTTCGAGAAGTGGTTGAGGATCCTGAGACCGCAAGGAACCTGATGGCTTTTTCGGTTTACCAGGCAAGGGAAGCGTCTGGTTGCTGCGCAGCATCGCCAGGGCTTGTTGCGTCTCAACGTTATCTGGCATGAGGTTGAGGGCGTATTCTGCCGTCTGGATGGCTTTTTGCGCGTCCTTTTTATGCTGCAGCAGGCTTGCCACCGCGACATATTCTGCGGCGGCTTCGATTCTTCGTCCCATCCGTTCGTATATCAGCGCCAGGCGTGAGCGCGCCAGCAAATGATCTGGTTGGAGGTTCAGCGCTTTGATCCAGTTATCAATAGATTTTTCGACATTGCGCCCTTTGAGATGCAATTCAGCAGCCTGGATGAAAGCCTGCACGGCTTTTGGATAGTCTTTTTGAGTTTCAAAAATCGCCCCGATCTTCTCGAACGGCAGGGGATCTTCTGGTACGGAGCGGGCAGACTGCTGGTAGTACTTCAGCGCTTCACCGTATTCGTGCATCTCAAACAACGCCAGGCCGAGGCTGTTGAGGGCCGTTGGATCTTCTGGTATTTCTGCCAGCGCTTGGCGGTAATATGCGGCTGCCTGTTCCCACTTCTGTTCCCAGGCTGCGGAATGTCCCTGGCTCATGACTTTAATAAAAAGCTCGCGATTTCCCGTCATCTTTTTTGCCTGTATCCGTTCGATTACTCGAAAGTAGCTGCCATTGCTGCTACAGATTATCTGATCCCTGTTTTGAGGACGTCAGTGGCTGCATGTTGCCCCAATTTTCTCCCCAGCGGGCCTCGGTGTCGAGGGGAATCTGGAGCGGATACGCTTTTTCCATGGTGGATTGCACCACAACAGCAGCTTGTTCCAATTCATCGTTGGGGCATTCCAGCAGCAGTTCGTCATGCACTTGCAGCAACATGCGGGCTTTTAAGTTTTTCTGCTGCAGTGCGGCCGGCAGAGCGATCATTGCCAGCTTCATAATGTCTGCAGCGCTGCCCTGCACAGGGGCGTTGATGGCCTCGCGTTCTTCCCGGTTGCGCAGGTTGACGTTGGTTTGATTTTTTAAGTTGGGGAAATAACGTCTTCTTCCCAAAACAGTCTCGACATACCCCTGGCTGGCGGCAAGTTTGCGGGTTTCGTCCAGGTACTGCTTGACGCGCGGGAACTTTTGGAAATAGGCTTTTACAAAATCCTCGGCTTCGGCCAGGGTCAGATCTGTCGTGCGGCTTAGCCCGTATGAGCTCATCCCGTAAATCAGGCCAAAATTAATCGCTTTGGCATGACGGCGCTGGTCCTTGTTGACCTGTTCCAGCGGGACGTTATAAATTGCGGCGGCGGTGGCGGCGTGGATATCCTGTCCGGCGCGGAAGGCTTCTAACATTGCTTCGTCATCCGAAAGGTGAGCGACGATTCTCAGTTCGATCTGAGAGTAGTCCACCGAGAGCAATACCATTCCGGGGCTTGCGATGAAGCTATTGCGCACACGTCTTCCCATCTCGGTGCGAGTCGGGATGTTCTGCAAGTTGGGTTCAGAGGAGGCCAGTCGCCCTGTGACGGAGCCGGTCTGGTTGAACGAAGTATGCACACGCCCTGTGCGAGGGTTGATCTGCAGTGGCAGGGCATCGACATAAGTGGATTTGAGCTTCGAAAGCTCCCGATATTCCAGGATGGTCTCGATCACAGGGTGCTGATCCCTCAGCTCTTCCAATACGCCTGCCGAAGTGGAATAATTGCCGCTGGTGGTCTTATAACGAGGATCGGGCGGCTTGAGGTGCAGCGATTCGAACAAGGCTTTAGATAATTGCTGGGTGGAGTTAAGGTTGAAACGATAGCCGATCACCTGGTAGATTTGTTTTTCGATTTCACCCATGCGCTGGTTCAGTTCGGTGGACATCCTGGCAAGATAGGGGGCGTCCAGAACGACGCCGGTTTCTTCCATTTTGGCAAGAACCGGAATGAGAGGCATTTCTACTTCCTCAAACACGCGCTTTGCGTTCTGCTGTTCCATCTTTTTGATGAGGAGCGGCTTAAGGCGGAGGGGGATTTCAGCGTCTGCGGCGGCATAAGATGCAACTGTGTCAACGGGCACTTCAGCCATGCTGACCTGGTTTTTCCCTTTGCCGATTAATTCTTCGATCCGGGTCATCTGGATATTCAGGTAGTATTCGGCCATATCTTTTAGGCCAAGATTGCGAGAGGCAGGGTCAATCAGCCATTCGGCCAGCATGGTATCAAAAGTCAGCGGCGAGGACAAGAGACCCTGTTGGGCCAGCATGAGATAATCATATTTGAGGTTTTGCCCAATCTTTTCGATCGTTGGATCAGTGAAGAAAGGCTGGAGCGTCGCGATAATTTCGGGCAGCGGAAGTTGTGTTTCACCGGTGCGGTGCCCCACGGGGATATAGTAGCCCTCACCAGGTGCGACCGAAAGAGAGATGCCAACCAGTTCGGCGCGCATCGGGTCGGTTGAGGTGGTCTCGGTATCGAACGAAATTTCATGTGCTGCAGCCAAAGTTTGCTTCAGGTTTTGCAGCGCTTCTGGTGAGTTGACGATGTGCGTCTTTAACTGGTAGGCAGCGATGGGTTGAAGGACTTCGACAGGGCTTTCAAACAGCAAGAGCTGCTGGCCATCAGAAGGCGCGGCGCCTTTCAGGTTTTTCAGCCGCCCCAGTAGGGTGCGAAATTCCAGTTCGTGGAAGAGGGCCTCTACAGCCGAGAAGTTGATCTTGCCGGTATGCGCTTGTTCAAAGTTGATGGAAAGCTGAATGTCTGTGTGGATGCGGGCCAGGTCTCGGCTGAGGTAAGCCAGGTCGCGATTGGCGGCCAGCTTGCTGCGTACACTTTCTTTGACTTCGTCCAGGTGGTTGTAGATTTCATCCAGGCTGGCGAATTGCTTTAGCAAGCTGGTGGCTGTCTTTTCACCGATACCCGGCACGCCGGGGATATTATCGGATTTGTCGCCCACCAGGGCTTTGTAATCTACCACCTGGTGGGGAGGGATCCCCAGGTAAGCTTCGACATCCTGAACGGTGTAGTCTTTAGCCTCTGAAAGTTTGCTGCCAGGCAGGTTAACGATAACGCGATCATCGACAAGCTGTAAGAGGTCCCGGTCGCCGGTGATGATCTTGACGCCGAACCCTTGCTGCACTGCCAGACGCGTGATACTGCCCAACACGTCATCTGCTTCGTATCCTTCGATTTCCAGACGAGGGAAGCCAAACGCATCCACAAGCTGGCGGATGCGCTCGATTTGCGGGCGGAGGTCATCTGGCATTTTTGCGCGGGTAGCTTTGTAATCGGGGTAGAGTGTATTGCGAAAAGTTTTGCCCGTATCGAAAGCGACTGCCAGATATTCCGGTTTTTCCTGTTCCAGCAGACGGAGAAGGACGCTGGCGAAACCAAAAATACCGGCTGTAGGCTCTCCGGATCGGGTCTGCAGGCGCTCGGAGCTGCCGGCGGTAATTGCAAAAAATGTTCGATATGCAAGCGCGTGTCCGTCAATCAAATAAATTACAGGAGGCATTTGCCCTCCAATTCTAAGGGTGGGTTGGCTGGATCACCCGGCAGTGTACCCCTGCCGTTTTCGAGTGAGCTGGATGAATTCAAACAAAGCTTTTTGCGTGGGTGGCTGCGAACCCCGAATGATCAGGTAGCCAGGCGCCCAGAAATCATCGGAACCATCCACGGGCTTCATGCCTGGATATTGGCCGAAAATCTTTTCTGAGGTGCTTTTGCGAACAATTCTGACAAGGTTCGCAGGTGAGATGGCAGGCGCCAGGCGAATTGTCCACTGGATGTACTCAGGCCGTACAGCCATCCCGTCTAAGTTCCAACCGAAAGCGCTGCAAATTTCGGGTAGCCACTCTTTCAACTGCTTGCCCAGCTGCCCTCGCAGTTTGTTCCCCGGAATCCTGGTGAGCAGGAGACAGGTGTAATATTGGTCATTTTGAACTGGCAGGATTGGAAAGGGATCAAGGTACGAAGAGGCGTGTTCACCGGCAGAAGGATGGGTTTCATCGAGAAACGAAGGAGAGACCTTTGTTGGTTCTGTGTTGCGCGAGGCAGCCTTGGAAGGGCGTGGGGTGGATGGAACGGTATCAGTGGGAACCATCGGGCGGGTAATGGATTTATGACCGCTTTCGAACGGCAGAGTCTCATGTTCTTCCCAGGGGAAGGTAACTGGCAGCTCCTCTAGCGGCAGGGCGGGAGTAGCCGGATGATTAGAGGCCCCTTTCTGCAGCGCCTGCTCAGGATCCGGAGAGGGCATCGCGGCTAAAAGTTCGTTCAGATTGAGGATTTCAGCCTCATCGGAATCGCCGTTCGAAGGTAAGGGATATAAAACTTCCTGGTCTGGCTCGCTGGGGACATTTTCCTCCACTAAGATTGTTTCTGGCTGCAAGGGAGGTTCTTCATGGCGCGAGATCGGCTGGTCTTGCTCTTTGAGCCCGTTGCCGGAGATTTCATCCTGGACAGGCAGAGCGGACTCGAACTGCCATTTTAATTCTGGCGTCCAGGCTCTTTCCGTTGAAGGAGATAACGGTTCTTCTTCTGCTGCTGGGGCCGCCTCTGCTTGGTTGTCCTGCATCAAAATCTGAAGCGAGAGGGCTTCTTCCGGCGGGGTTTGCAACCCGGCGGGCTGGTACTCTGGCGCGCTCTCTTCGGCTGGAAGAGCAGTGGATTCTACTGGTGTGGCAGTTTGCGCTTCTGCTGGGGCTGAGAGCGCTTCTTCCAGGATGTCGCCATCCACCCCTTGTTCTACGGGGGGTTCTAAATCGAGCAGGGAATCGCGATCATCCTCTCCCGTAGGCTGTTCCATGCCCTGGTCTTGTAAGCCCGGCTGGGGTGATGGTTGCTCTTCCGGTGGAATGGGGGGGAGTATATCTTCGATTGCGGGGGGCGGATAAATCATCTGACCCGTTGGAGGGACTTTTAACGCCCCAGCGAGGCGGTTAATCTCGGCACGCACTTTGCTGATGGGCATCCTGGTAGCATGTACCAGCCCGAGTCCAAGACCGGGCTCGATCGTTTTTGCATAGAGCAGGACTTCATTATTGTCCGATGAAAGGCGTACAAAACGCGCCAGGTCATAGGTTTCGCTTTTGCTCCAATATCGCGAGAGGATTTCACAAAGCTCCTGGGCGTCTTGCGGGGTGATGCTTCCGATATAGACCAATAATTGATCCAATTGTGTTACCAGGGCAGCCTGGGCAAACGAGTCCCTTAAGAAAAAAGAAAGCCTTTGGGCTAACAGATCGCTGTCTGTTAACCAGGGTTTGGTTTCTAAGTCGAGCTGGGTTGTCTCAGGGTGAAGAGCATCTGGCTGGACGTTAGTCAGCGCCGGCGCTTCCAGTAGGCGCTGCACCATTTTTAGCATACTCGGCAGGTAGAAGGGACGGCTGAGGCAGCCGTCCGCCCCCAGTTCGGTCACCAGGGGATGAAGAGGGTCGTTATCCGGCGGGATTAACACGATCTTTGTGAGTGGGGTTTGTTCTCGCAGAGATTTTACTACGACGCGCAGCGGTTCGCCGGGGAGTTCATGATCGATAACTGCAAGGTCAAAAGCCTGTTTTCGGATGTTCGAAAGCGCTTCGTGAGTATTTTGTGCAATGCGGACGCGATAACTGCTGCTTTCTTCCAGGCTCAACCGGAGAAGCTCGCCAAAAGCCGTGTGATGCGTCGCCACCAGCACATTTTTGAGCATATTAAAAGTGTATCACGGCGAAGGCGGACAGGCAAGCAATGCTACCAGACCTTCGCAACCCTTTCAAGTTATGGGATAATCTCAACACAATTCTTTTGTGCAAAGAATGTACCAGATTGGAGGGATGTTGACCGGTTGAGCAGTCTTAGGGTTCTTTCAATTTTTGGGACGCGGCCGGAGGGTGTTAAGATGGCGGCAGTTTTGAAGCGGCTGTCTCAAACTCCGGAGGTCGAAAGTCGCGTGTGTGTGACGGCGCAGCACCGGGAAATGCTGGACCAGGTTTTGTCCCTCTTTGATATTCATCCAGACGTGGATCTAGATTTGATGCGCCCGGATCAGTCCCTGGCTCAATTAACGGCTGATATTTTTTCACATCTTGATCCTGTTCTGGAGGCGTGGAGACCAGATTGGATTCTGGTGCAAGGGGATACGACTACAGTAATGGCTGCGGCCTTGAATGCTTATTATCGGCACATCCGCGTGGGGCATGTCGAAGCCGGGCTGCGGACGGCTGATAAGTGGCAACCGTTTCCAGAAGAGATCAATCGCAGGATTGCCGGCGCGGTGGCTGACATTCATTTCGCGCCGACCGAACACAGCCGCCAGAATCTGCTTCGTGAAGGAGTACCGGACTGGAGGATCGTCGTGACGGGTAACCCGGTGATTGACGCATTGCAGGTGATTGCAGCACATGAACCTCCCGCAGAAACCGTTTCATTGTTGAAACGCTTGAAAATTTCAGAACAAAATCGCAGGCTTGTGCTGGTGACGGCGCACCGCCGTGAGAATTTTGGGCTTCCGCTTGAAAACATTTGCGAAGCTCTGGCTGAATTGGCAGCATACTTTAAGGGAACCGTTCAGTTTGTTTACCCGGTGCATCTCAATCCCAATGTTCAAAAACCGGTATTCCGCCGGCTTGAAAACGTTGAACATGTTACCTTGCTGCCGCCGCTGGATTATCTGCCGCTTGTGCACTTGATGAAACAGGCCTACTTGATTTTGACCGATTCCGGTGGTATTCAAGAAGAGGCTGCTGCGCTGGGGATTCCGACGCTGGTGTTGCGCCGTGCGACCGAACGCCCCGAAGGTCTGGAGACTGGGGTGTTAAGACTGGCCGGCACCGACCGCGAGCGCATTTTGAGGCAGGCAAAGATCCTTCTGGAAGACCCAGAAGAATACCGGAAGATGAAAGGCGCTTTGAATCCATTTGGGGATGGGCATGCCGCTGAACGGATTGTGAAAGCTTTGCTCGAATACCGCGAGCCAGCCGGGATGAATCCGGCGGGTGAATGTGAAAATGATAGATGAGCCGACGAGGTCTGCGATGACATTTTGTGTCCTGCCCCGCTTGAGCGGGGTTGGGGGGCCAGTATCCTTTCAGAACCGGCTTGTTTCTGGTCTGCAAAAAATGGGGTATAACGTTGTCAACGACCCTCGCTACCCGCGCTGTACCTCGATCCTGTTGATTGGAGGATCGGCGCGGCTTGCTGCTGAAATCTGGCGCGCCGGGCGGCGGGGTGTGCGGGTGGTACAGCGGCTGAATGGGATGAACTGGCTGCACCGCAAAGGAAAGGGAGGGCTCAGGTACTATTTGCGCTCTGAGTTGAACAATTGGGCGCTGGCCTTCATCCGAAAACACCTGGCAGATCGGATTGTGTACCAAAGCCATTTTGCGAAAGGATGGTGGGATCGTTCTGCAGGCGCTCTGCAAAAGCCCAGCTGCGTTGTCTACAATTCTGTGGACTTGAACCTCTATTCACCCCAGGGAGCGCACCAGCGGCCTATTGACCACTACCGCGTGCTGATGGTTGAAGGTCATATTGGCGGCGGATATGAACAGGGGCTTGCCAACGCCATTGCTTTAACGCAGCAATTGAACCAGCAGCTCTCCCAACCAGTTGAATTGATGGTGGTGGGCGAGGTTTCGGAGCGACTGCGCAAATATTGGGAGGAACATGCTGGCGTTTGGATTAGTTGGATGGGGTTGGTAGAAGCGGAACGGATCCCCGAAATCAACCGTTCGGCTCACCTTTTGTTCTCGGCAGATCTGAATGCTGCCTGTCCAAATTCGGTCATTGAGGCGTTAGCTTGTGGGCTTCCGGTGATCGGTTTTGCTACCGGGGCGTTGCCAGAGCTGGTCGGCGATCGTGCCGGTCTGGTGGTGGATTACGGAGGAGATCATTGGAACCTTGAACCACCCAACATTCACGGCCTGACTGCGGCTGCCAGGACCTTGCTGGCCGAACAGTCCCATTATCGCCTCAGCGCGCGCCGGCGGGCGGAGGCGGTTTTCAGCCTGGATAGGATGGTGGGGGAGTATTTGAAAGTTTTGCTTTGATTAAAAATCGCGCAACAAGACGCTCTCTGGCCCGCGGTGAATTTCCCAGGGGTAAACGATATGCGCATCGGTGATCGCAGCGTAATAATCCGGCCGGACGGTTCCAAAAAGGCTGCGATAGGGATTGAAATGCAGTACACAAGTATAGGGAATGCCCGCTGCGCCGGAGACGCGGTTTTTTACTGCCGTGATGGTGCGTCCAGACCCCCAGACATCGTCCACAATCAGCACTTTTCTCCCTCTCAAAAGGCTGTCTCCGGGGAATTGAAAAAATTCGGGCCAGGCCATCAATCTTGATTTGTCACGTTCTTTTTCCATTTCCATTTCAAAAGGAAAATCTACCGCGGCGGTTAACAGGGTGGTTAATTGAAGCGCTTCGGCCAACAGCCCGCCCGGAATTACGCCGCCCCGGGTGATCATAATCATGGCATCGAATTCGGTTTCGAATTGAGGGATAAGGTGGTCGATTAGCTTATCTACATCGTTCCAGGTTAATATTTCTCGCCGCATAAAGAATTTCCCTTAACCGAGGATCTTTCAGTAAATTATAGCAGTTAATATCAAAAAGCCGGTAATTATCAGGCAAAGCCCGGCGCCTGTGGCTTTCGTAAGCTTGGCGCTACTTTTGACAATTTGTGAACTCTATTCAAAAGAATGTGCATGTTTACCAAATGTAATAAAAAAAGCAGGAGGCGATCCATTGCCTCCTGCTTGACTATGTCTTTCTGAACAGGGGGTCAGGCTTCTGCCGGAAGAACCGGTGAAGAAGGCTGGCGTGAGATTCGCCAATCGCGGTAGACCAGCCAGATGGCGCCGATGCCGAAGAGTGTCGCCGCCAGGCCAAAGAGCCACCCGACCAGGGGCAGTGAACGCAGAAGTGTATAGATGACGACACCAATCACCATTGCCCAAATTTTTACATGGGTTGCGTTTGGCGCGATCTGTTTCAGGATCCACTCGCCGCCCAGGTAGGCAACGACCAGTTTGCTGCCGTAGCCAATAAGGAGACCAAACACAGCCAGCGTCAGGGCGATAGAGGAGAATCCTACGGTAAATACTGCGCCGCCCAGACTCCCAAGCGTGACGACCATAAAGAGGATCCCCACAAACAACACTGCCAACGCGGCAAAGATGGCAGCGGCATAACCGATGATAATGACCACAAAGCCATAGCCGGCGGCAGGCGCAGGTTTTTCTTTTACTTTTGCCACAAACCGTTTGAGCAATTCAGGCAGCAGCCAGATTGCCAGACCTCCCAGAATGAGTAAGGTTACCAGGTTGCGAAGGGTTTGGAGGACCCAGTTGACCAAAGGGGTGATAAGATTCGCTTTGACGGGCTTGGCTGCGGGTTCTTTCCCTTCTTTTACTTCCTGAGGTACGGGGGTTTGGTAAACTATGCCTCCGACAGGTTTGGCGTCAATGGATGCCAGGCTTTCGCTGCTGGCGGTATAAGTCAATTTGCCGCCAATCCTGGCATCTGGGCTGACGCGCAACCCCGGCTGGATGGGCTTGGGCATTTCGATGTTCATGCCAGGGAAGAAGAAGACCGGGGGCTGCCCGCTGGTAGTTTCTTCGCCAGGGCCGAAATCGATGGTAACATCTCCCCCAATATCGCCCTTCAGCTCCACTGCGCCCGCGCCCAGATACACGTTCCGGCCAATTTCTCCGCCGAGGATGGCCTGGTAGACGCCAGCGTAAACATTCCGCTGCGCGACGGCGCCGGGTTGTATTTCCAGGCTATAGCCGCCATAGTAAAGGCTGCGGTCGATGCTGGCGGTGCCGGCAGCCAGCATCGAGGTGCTGCCGCCGAAGACGCTGCCCTCAACCTTGCCTTTGATCTCTGCGTTCTGGCAGCCGAAGAAAAGATTGCCGGTGATCTGTGCTGAATCGGTAATGAAGACTTTGCTGCCAGCCAGGAATGCATCGCCATTGATCGTGCCATTGATTGTTATGGTCTGACCGACCGCCATCAACGCCCCGTTTACGACACCATCTACGACGACTGTATTATGGCTCATAAACACATCGTCATTGATCACCTCGTCGGCCTGGATAGTACCATCGTCATCAACGTAGGCAGCCTGAACCGACCTTGCTATCCCAAACACCAGGCCAGCGCAGAGCGCTAAAACAAATATAGAATACAGAAATACAGCAGATTTTTTTTTGATCATGTTTTCCTCTCCCTAAAAAGTGGCGACCCGGCGCCTGGCGGTCTTACACCCCGAACGGTTAACAAAACGGATGAAAAATAAGGCTCAAGAGACAGATCGACTCGATGCCTGGGTCAGTTGAAGATTATGATTAATATACGAACAACCAGAGGAATGGTTGCCTGGAAATGTAGATTCTGGATTGAAAAGCTGGTTTTAAGGGGTGGCGTTTAGGTCTTACGGCGCATGACGCTGTAGGACCCAATCACAATGATCAGGACGAGAATGACCCCCCCCAACAGGATGCCGTTCGTCTGTTCGCTGTTGTGCTCCCACTCCGGTGGAAGGCTGGACGTATTTTCAGGGCTTGGGCTGAGTGTTGCGCCAGCAGCAAGGCTGCTTTCCGGCTGGTTGGGTTGCTGGAGGGGTTCGCTCCAGGTGAGTGTCATCAAGAAGATCGTGGCGATGATCAATAAAATCAAAGTACGCCGATCCAGCCACTCAGGCCATTGTGGAAGTTTTAAGGGAGGGAGAGGGAGTTTTATCCTGGTCATGGCGTCTGTGAGGGGGATAATTGTTCGATGGCTTTTTGCGCCGTTTGAATTGGGTCCAACTGGATTTTGATCACTTTGATGGTAGTGTCGTGAAGCACTGGCGTCAGGATGGCCTGAATATCATTCGGCGGCGGGATCATGGCGCCCGGGATGACCTGATTGGCCAGCGACTGCAAGGACTGATTTTTCCATGCGGCAAGGGAGGAGGGGCGAGGGGGCAAGTAACCTGCTGCATAGCTCCAATTTGCCAGAAAATCGCTTTGTACGAGCGTTTCTGCAAGCTTCATGGTGATGGCGCGCCGCTCGGGGAATGGATCGGATAATGCCCAGACCCAGCCGTTGGTTGGGATGCTGCTTTCTTCTCCCAGCGGGAAGAGCGGCGCGGCGATCGTGTCGGGGGGGAGGGTTGCCAGGAACTGCGAGCTCCAAACCACCGCGATCTGGCCTCTTTGATCTTGATACGCCTGCCAGACCTGGCTGTACGTCTGGAACTGACTGATCCACTCCGGGAAGATGCCCAGCTGGAAGCCACGGGCATAAAATATCAAGACAGAGGCGAGTGTTTTCTCATCCAAGGCGGGACGTCCCAGGTCATCCTGCAGTTTGCCGCCTTTTGAGCGATAGAGCGCCTGTGCGAGGGTGGCTTGTGGATCATCCGCCGGGAAAATTACCGGTTGCCCCGTTTTTAGAATTTCTTCCCAGTTTGCCGGTTTGACGCCAAGCCGGGCAGGGCGATAGACAATCAAGAGGCTGTCGCCTGCGAATGGCAATCCCATGACACTATTTTGGACAGTGGCGAGGGTAAGCGCGTAATCGTACCAATCTGTATCCTCCATGCTCGCGGTGAATCCTTCGATTGGGACGATCAGGCCGCGCAAGGTGGCAGTTTCCAGGTCGGAGCGGGAGAGCGCCACCAGACCGGGCATTGCCAGGGGGGCGGCAGCGGCCGTGGTTTGCAGGGATTCCATCAAGCCGGCAGGACCGGCCAACGCTTTCACCCGTACTACAACCCGGTATTCTGGATTATCCCTCTCAAAGACAGCAAGCTGGTTTCGCAGGAAATTTCCTGCCGCGCCGCTATTCTGCGGGTCGAACTGTGGTGGAACCCAGAGGGTGATCTGATAAGGGTCCACGGGGAGGGTGGCGGTGGCCTGTGGAGCGGTGGGGCTCGGCAAAAAAGGCGTGACTGAAATCGGAAGGGTGGGTTCTGGCAGTAAGAAGTTGAAAAGCCGGTCGCTGCACCCTGCCAAAAGGATCAAAAGGATTGGAACCGTTATAAAGAAAACCTTGCGAAGGATAATTCGAGCCATTTTGCCGTCACACCCACGAAGCGTTTAAATAATCAGCCCAGATGGATGGGATTGCTCAAGACGGTCACCAGGAGTTTGACAGCATTCTGGACGTCGTTGTAATCCACCATTTCAGAAGGGGAGTGGACGTAGCGGCAAGGGATGGAAATACAACCGGAAGGAATCCCTGCCCGTGTGATTTGGATGACGCTGGCGTCCGTCGTGCCACCTTCTAGAATTTCTAACTGGTAGGGCCCCTTTGCTTTTTCGGCAGTCTCAATCAGATATTGGACGAGGCGAGGATCAGACAGCATTTTTCCATCGCGCACTTTGATGGCAGGACCCTTCCCCAGCGCGACCTCCATCTTAACTCCTTTGGGAGTATCGCCTGTCAGGGTGACATCAACCGCGAGGCCAAGGTCTGGGTCTAGGGCGAAAGCGGCGGTGGTTGCTCCCCGCAGCCCGACCTCTTCTTGAACGCTAAAGACGAAATAGATTTCATGGGGCGTCTTTTTAAGTTGCCGCAAGCTCTCTACCAAAACTGCTACGCCGATGCGGTCATCCATGGATTTGGCGGCAATCCTACCACCCAGATCGAGCATGGGACGATAGAATGCGGCCACCTCTCCCACTTTGATCGGGCAATCCTGCCGGCTGGCTGCGCCTACATCGATATAAAGCTGTTCGATAGAAAAAGGGCGGTCCGGATTTTCCAGGCGTTCGATCCCGATCACCCCTTCGACGCCATTCATAAAACGTACTCGTCCACCGGGGCAATTATTTGGGCGTACACCGCCGAGTGTGGAGAAGCGGATGAAGCCGTTTTCATCGATATGGGTCGCGATTAATCCGATTTCATCCAGATGCGCTGCCAGCATCAGGCGCATGCCGCTTTTGGTTTTGCTGCCTTTTCGTACGATCAAGTTTCCAAGCGCATCGATGCGGATTTCTTCGGCAAAGGGGGCAACTTCATCCCTGACGATCTCGCGCACTGCGGATTCGTATCCTGATGGGCCAATGCTTTCCACTAATTTTTGAATGAGGTTTTTCATGCAGCACTCCTGTGTTCAAAGCGGTTATCGCGGTCTTTTAAGCAGGTCTGGAGAAATGGTTTGCAGCGCGGCATGCATCAGCGCCAGCGTATTTTGCCAGTCGTCTAACCTGGCGATCATGAGGGGGGTATGAGGGTAACGACCCGGTACCGAAATTGAGATCGAAGGGATGCCTTCCCTCTGTTTGTGGATCTGGCTTGCATCGGTGCCGCCTGCTCCAGGCTGGCGGAACTGGTAAGGTATGTTATGTTTTTCGGCTGTCTCTGCCAGGAAACGGATCAATCGTGGGTCCGAAAGGGTGCCCGAATCGGCCACATAAATTGCTGGACCCTGCCCCAAACGGGTGTTATAGCGGGTGTTTTCTGTGTCATCCTAACTTGGCAAGTCCTGGGCGGGGGTAGAGTCGATGGCAATGGCAATATCCGGATTCATGGTGTAGGCAGCCACCCGCGCGCCGCGGGCGCCAACCTCCTCCTGCACGGTAAATGCCGCCAGGAGTTCGATATCTGGCGGGGCGTTGCGCACCAATTCAATCAGAGTTGCCACCCCGAGGCGGTCATCCAGCGCTTTGCCCATTAGGCTTGGGCCAGATTGCTGGAAAGTGGTTGCAAAGGCGGCTCTGTCGCCGACTTTGACCCCGTCGTTTCCGCCCGACCCCAGGTCGATCCTCAAGCTATCTAAAGAAAATGCCTGCTTGCGTTCTTCCTCAGTGGTCAGGTGGATAGGTTTTGCTCCGATCACGGCGCAGGTATGTTTGCGCCCAATCAGCACGGTTTTTCCGGCCAGGTAGCGTACATCGATGCCACCTACAAGATCAAAGCGGCACAGCCCGCCTTCATCTTTTTCTGTGATCATAAAGCCGACTTCATCCATGTGGGCTGCAAGCATCACTCGGAGCGGGTTTTTCTTTTTGGCCTTACAGGTGACAAGAACATTTCCGAGCGCATCGATCTGGATCTCACTGGGCGAGGATTTCAACTCCTCTAGCACGATGGCGCGCACTTCACCTTCATCGCCCGAAACTGCGCAGGCATTGGAAAGTTTCTCTAGTAATTTGATTTGGTCCGGCCCAATTTTGGGATTCTGGGAGTATGTTTGTTCTCGGGTTGCCATTTGTCAATCCTCCCAGGTGAACTTTTTGAGAAAATCGGGTTCTAAGCGGGCGATAAATTCAGCCAGGATGCGTCCAGCGCGGTAGATATCTTTGAGACTGACCATCTCAACAGGGGTATGCATGTAGCGCAATGGGATACTGACTACCATGCTGGGATAACCGCTGGCGATGACTTGCATGGCATAGGCGTCGGTGCCGGAGTGGCGCGGCATGGCTTCCATTGTAAAGGGAATTTCCAGCCGTTCTGCCAGGTCTTTGAAGGCATTGAAAAGCGCCGGGTGGATATTAGGACCCCAGCCTAAAGTGATGCCCTTTCCGAGCGGGAAAGTGTTGTGGTCATTGCTTCCCGGTCCCTTTGCAAATGTAACGTCCACTGCGACAACGAGGTGCGGTTGAATTTCAAACGGAGACGTAAAAGCGCCCCCCAATGTTTCTTCCTCCTGAACGGTGGCTACAGCCCAAAGGTCCCATGTGTGCCTGAGGTGCTGGAGTTCATCCAGGCAGACTGTCAAAGCGGCGACCGAAGCGCGGTTATCCAGGCTGTGACCTGCCAGGGCTTCACCGGAGAGTTCGAAAGGCTCCTGCCCAAAGGAAATCAGATCGCCTGGGCGAACCAACTGGTTCACTTCTTCCGGCGGAAAGCCGACATCCACCAGCAGGTATTGGAGCGGAACCGTGCGGGTGGCTTTGTTGGGTGGCAGGAGGTAATCAGGGGGTTTGACAACTACCCCCGGCAAGACTTGCCGACCGTGGACGACCACAGGTTGTCCGGGCAGAATGCGGTCATCCACGCCGCCGATCTGGGTGATGCGCAAGAAGCCTTCCACGATCCCAGTCACCATCAGACCGATGGCATCCATATGGGCGGAAATTAAGAGGCGCGGTCGGGGATCGGCGCCTTCGCCCCGACGTAGGCCGTGCAGGCTGCCCAGGCGGCTGACAGCCAGCTCATTCACGAGGGGGCGCCATGTTTCAGCAATTAAATCGCGAATGGGAGTTTCATAGCCAGACAAACCGGGCAAAGAAAGCATTTTCTTAAGAAATGGGGTGATTTCTATCATGCAATCAGAGTCCTATGTGTATTATGGTGAGGTTGGCGTTAAACTGGGGACTGGTGTGGTAGGCGTATTGGTTTCTGTTGGAGGGGCCGGGGTATCGGTTTGGGTGGGAGGCTGGAGCGTGTCTGTGGCGGTGGGGGTGATGGTGCGCGTCCAGGTTGAGAAGGGGGTTAGAGTCAGGGAGGGAGTCCAGGTCAGCGTAATGGTTGGCGTTTGCGAAGCTGTGATGGTTAATATCGGTTGCGTAAATGTGCTGGATGGGGATAGAGTTTGGGGGATGGTGGCGGCCTGACTTGGGCTAGGCGAGGGGGTGGGTTGGCGGTTGACCGGCTGGCAGCTCCGCAGCACGATGAAACCCAGGCAATAGCAGGGTATGGTCGCAAGGATAATAAATAGAAGAGAAGAACGTGTTTTTGAGCGTCGATCCGCCCTGGAATCGATCGGGTTCTGAGCCATGGTATCTGTATCATATCATCAGCCTGACGGGATGACAAGCCTGATGATTGACGGCGAGAGAGGTACCCCAAAGGTTTTGAAAGTTTTTACCGTTTTTCTTCTGTTCCGACTTTGATCTGGGTCATTTCTTGTCGGACTGTTTGGTAGAGGTTTTCGGCCTTGAGGTTGGTGATGGTGTAGCATGGCGCATTGAGGTGATTTGCCAGATCCTGAGCCAGACCCTGATCGAAAGCTGCATGTTCCATGTTGATGACGACGCTATGGATGTCGTCTTCTGCGATTCGAGCTGCTATGGCTTGCGCTTCCTCTTGAGGAGACATGTGACCTAGAGAGACGTTCCCGGCGCCATCGGTCAGGACGATCAGGAGCGGCATCACGTCCGGGTGGAGGATATGTTCGCGCCGAAGAACATCATGCGCCAATTGCAGGCCGGCGGAAAGCGGCGTCTTGCCGCCGATGGGGATATCCGCCAGGGCGCTCTGCGCCAGCAGGACGGAATTGGTTGGCGGAAGCACGAGCGTAGCGCGGTCTTTTTGGAAAACGATCAGACCAACCCGGTCGCGGCGCTGGTAAGCATCGGTCAGGAGGGATAGAATGGCGCCTTTCGTTGCGGACATGCGCTCTGCGACGGCCATCGACCAGGAGGCATCTACCAGGAACAGGACAAGGTTGGCGGAGCGGCGGACTCGCACTTTGCGCATATAATCATCCGAGCGGATGGCAAAGGCAACTCGTTTTCTTTCCTCTGTTCGCCTGTTTTGAAATGGGGCAGCGGCCCGGATGGTAGCGTCAAACGCCAGGTCATCCGCTTTGCCGCCCGCAGGGCGTGATTGCACATAGCGGCCGCGTTTGCGGTCGGAATGGGTGCGAGAGCGACGTCCGCCGGTCTTGCGCATGATCTGGTCGAGCGGGGTATCCAACCGACGCGCTTCAAAAACCTCGCCGGTTTTTGTGTGTTCGCCGCCATCCCACCAGGTGGCATTGGTGTTGTCGAACACGTTCTGCTGCAGCGGTTCTGGCTGTCCTACGTCTTCGGTTTCTTCTTGCGACAATTCTTCAGTTAAGTTTTTTTTTGCTGGTCGCCAACCGTCTCGGTCACTTCGGAAGCTTTGGTGGTGCTGCTTGTTTGAAGTTGTTCGATGCGCTCTTGCAGCTCTTCCATGCCCATTTCGGTTTGCTGGAAGGGGCCTCGTTTGAGCCGGTGGGGCAGGGCCAGCTCTGCTGCCAGGGCAATATCACGGTCAGTGATAGATGTGCGACCATCAAAGGCGGCTTGCGCTCGGGCGGTTTTCAAGATCACAAGGTCAGAGCGATGTCCTTCCACGTTCAAGGAAGCTGTCAGGGCTGCAATTGAGAGGAGATCACGGCTGGTATGCCGTACCTGGTCGAGCAGTTTGCGGGCATTTACAATCTGTTCAGATAGCTCCTGTTCTTTGAGCAGCCATTGGTTGCGGAATGCTTCCGGGTCGGCTTCAAATTCCAGATTGCGTTCCATGATTTGAACGCGTTCACGTGCATCTCGGATGCCGTAAATTTCTACCGATAGCGCAAAGCGATCCAGCAGTTGGGGGCGCAAATCACCTTCTTCTGGGTTCATCGTTCCGACCAGGATAAAGCGAGCTGGATGGGAGAAAGAAATTCCCTCGCGTTCTACAATATTGACGCCCATAGCTGCCGAATCGAGCAGGATATCGACGACATGGTCGTCTAACAGGTTCACCTCATCAATATAAAGGAGGCCGCGGTTGGCGGCTGCCAGCACCCCTGGTTCGAAATGCCTTTCGCCTTTCTGAATAGCTTTTTCGATATCGAGCGTACCTACCACACGATCTTCGGTTGCCGAAACGGGGAGGTTGACAAAAGGCGTGGGGATCAAAACGGAGGGCAATTCTTCCCCTCGGGAATCTCTTTCGCGGCACTCGGTACACCAGGTGGCTGGATTTTCAGGATCGCAGCCAAAACGGCAACCCCCGACTACTTTCACGCTGGGGAGCAAGGCCGCCAGGGCGCGAGCCGCCGTAGATTTTGCAGTTCCGCGCTCGCCTCGGATTAAGACTCCTCCGATACGCGGATCGACAGCGTTGAGGATCAGGGCGCGCCGCATGCGTTGTTGCCCTACAATTGCAGTAAACGGATAAATGACTGGCATGCCTGTGTATTCAATCCTTGTGAACTGGATTTGTCTAACGACCGAAAATAAGTTTACCACACATGAACTACGCAGCGCAACCTTATTTTTAAGGTTTAGAGCGCGGTATAATGTTAGTGGAGCAAATTGCTCTGGAGTTTGGGATGAGAGAGCGGAAAATTCGGGTTTTGATTGCCAAACCAGGCCTGGATGGCCATGACCGCGGCGCCAAGGTTGTGGCGCGCGCGTTGCGAGATGCCGGAATGGAAGTCATCTATACCGGCTTACGTCAAACTCCTGAAATGATCGCTGAAGCAGCTTTGCAAGAAGATGTTGACGCGGTTGGATTGTCCATCCTTTCCGGCGCTCACCTGGCACTGGCGCCGCGGGTCGTAGCGTTGTTGCGCGCCCAGGGACAGGAGCGGGTGAGCGTTTTTGTGGGGGGGATCATCCCCAACGAAGATATACCATTACTGTTGCAAGCTGGTGTGAAGGCGGTTTACGGGCCGGGAGTATCAACCAGTAAAATTGCCGAAGAAATCCGCCAATATGTGGCAGCGGTCTCGGATGAAATTGTTCGATGAGATACAAGGGTAATGAGACTCGTTGAAGCGGTCTTGAATGGCGACCGTCTGGCGCTGGCGCGACTGCTCACCCAGGTCGAGCAGGGTACACCAGCTGGCCTAAAAGCGCTGGATATGCTCTTTCAACATACTGGGAAGGCGTACCTGATTGGCGTAACAGGGTCGCCAGGAAGCGGAAAATCTTCACTGGTTAACCGACTGGTGTATGCTCTGCGGCATCCAATCGGCGATGCGTCGCCCAAACGGGTGGCTGTGATTGCTGTAGATCCCTCCAGTCCTTTCAGCGGTGGGGCGCTGCTGGGTGACCGGGTGCGGATGCGCGACCTGGCGGGCGATGCGGGCGTGTTCATCCGCTCGATGGCGTCGCGCGGCAACCTGGGGGGCCTGGCGCGCGCTACGGTTTCCTCTGCTCAGGTGCTGGACGCCGCCGGTTTTGAAGTGATCTTGATTGAAACGGTCGGCGCAGGACAGGCCGAGGTGGATATTGCCAGGCTAGCAGATACCATTCTGGTTGTAGGAACACCGGGTATGGGCGACGAGATCCAGGCGATTAAAGCAGGGATCCTTGAGATTGCTGATATCCTGGTGATCAACAAAGCCGACCAGCCGGGCGTCGAAGAGGCGGAACAATTTCTGCGCATGATGGTAGAAACGGCCTTGACACAGAAAGACACAGACGATGAAGGAAAAAGATGGTCGCCGCCTATTGTAAGGACGATTGCCCTGCGAGGCGAGGGAGTTCAAAACTTACTTGATGTGATCCAGCAACATGCCGCTCACCTTGAAAATTCCGGTCAGAGTCAAGAGCGCGTCCGCCATCGCCTGGAATATGACCTGATCAACAGAGTACAGGAAAGGCTGCTGGCGAGATGGTGGGGAGAGGTGGCGGAGGCTGCTTTTCGGGAGATGTTGGAACGAATTTATCGTCGTGAAATCTCCCCTTGTCAAGCGGCGGAGCAGTTAGTTGAAGTAACAAATCAGCTTTGAACTGATTTTGTTCCAGCAGGAGCCAGCTCAAAGCATTGGAAGGTTTGAATTGACGATAAGTCCTTATTTTTATTTCAGGGAGGGTACTCCTCGATGCCTTTAATGTCTCACCGACATGAGAAGATGTATGGCGACATTATGTTATTTGCCGGAACAGCCAGCCCAGATCTTGCCGCGAAGGTTGCCGATTACTTAGGAAAAACACTTTGCGGCAGGGATGTGGTGGTTTTTCCAAACGATAATTTATTTATCAAATTGCATGGCAGCGTACGAGGCCAGGATTGTTACGTTATCCAATCAACCCATGCCCCGGTTCACCGCAACTTGATGGAGTTGTTGATCATACTCCAGACACTTCGCCTGGATTCGGCGGCGCGGATCACCGCAGTCATCCCCTATTTGTGTTATGGCCGTTCTGATAAGAAGGACCAGCCGCGCGTTCCAATTACTGCCAGGTTGGTGGCGGACATGATCGAAGTTGCCGGCGCTGACCGATATATTACCCTGGATTTGCATGCCGGCCAGATTCAGGGTTTCTTTTCGATCCCCGGGGATGTTCTTTCGGCTTCCCATATACTCTTGGATTATTTGGGGTCGCTTAAGCCTAAAATGGTCAACCCGGTTGTCGTTACGGCTGACCTGGGTTTTGCTAAAAAGGCTCGTAATTACGCCGCTTCTCTTAGTCTTCCTATGGCGTTCATTGAAAAACGCAGGTCTGGCAACGACGCCAAAGCGGAAGCATTGACTTTAATTGGCGATGTTAAAGAGCGGGATGTCATTATAGTTGATGATGAAGTGGATACGGGTGGGTCAATCTCTCAGGCAGTGAATCTGGTGAAAGAACATGGAGCTCGCGATGTCTTTGTATCGTTCATTCACCCGGTATTCTCTCTCAACGCAATGGAGCGGCTGGCGAAACTGCCTGTCACACAGTTTATCACTACGGACACGATTCCGGTTTCGCCGGAACAGCGCGCCTTAGCAGGAGACCGTTTTAAAATTTTGACAGTCTCTTCCCTCTTGGGAGAGGTGATCCGGCGGGCTAACGAGGGTCGCAGCGTTGGCGAGATGTTCAATGAGTAAAACTGGATTAAGGTGGTGGGGTTAATAAGAGCAGAGTGAAGTTATGCCTGAACTCCCTGAGGTAGAAACGATTGTGCGCAACCTGCGCGAGGGCGAGAATTTCTCGTTGCCTGGCCGGAAAATCCAATCGGTTGACCTTTTATGGGATCGCACGTTGGCGTTTCCTGAGAGGGAGAATTTTCTTACTCGTTTGCCAGAGCGGCAGGTTGCTGGGGTGGAACGCCGGGGAAAGTATATCCTGCTACGTTTGGACCAGGGTTGCCTGCTGATCCACTTGCGAATGAGCGGCGATGTGCGGGTTGAGCCCTCATTTGATGTGGACGGAGGGAGGCGCGCCTCCGCTTTGCATGACCGGTTGCTCTTTTACTTTGAAGACGCGACTCGTCTGGCGTTCAACGATACGCGTAAATTTGGGCGAGTCTGGCTTGTCGATTCGCCCGATCAAGTTCTTAAGGATTTAGGCCCTGAACCGCTTTCGGAAGATTTTACGGCGAGCCTGCTGGCCGAAGGGCTACGAAAACACAAGCGGCAAGTCAAACCGCTTTTACTCGACCAGAGTTTCCTCGCTGGGATGGGAAATATTTATACGGATGAAGCATTGCACCTTGCAGGCATTCACCCGGCCAGGCAGTCTGACTCGCTCACAGAAGAAGAAGTAGACCGGCTGTGGGCGGCAATCCGGCATGTGCTGTCGGAAGGCATCCGGCAGAATGGTTCCAGCATTGATTGGGTCTATCGCGGTGGAGGGTTTCAAAATTACTTTCGAGTGTACCGGCGCGTCGGGCTGCCCTGCCCGGTCTGCGGGACAAAGATCGTGCGGGTGGTGGTAGGTCAACGCGGCACTCATTTTTGCCCGCTTTGCCAGCCGTTAAGGAGCTGATAGATTATTCAATGGGTGAGGTGTAGCCATGTCACTTGGAATTGTATTGTTGCTGGCATTGCTTTTTGTAACCATTGGATTTATTGGGGGAGCCCTGACAACGATGATATTTTCAGATCGTGCAGCTAAAAGGAAACCCTCTCCGTCAAAAAAAGAGAGCGAGATGAGGCGCAGGAAATATAGGAACCTCATCAACTTACACCGGGATCCGTCTTCTGGAGGTCTCATCCTTGAGATTGGCGGAAAACCTTATCAGGATGGCAGCCAGTTTTCAGAACAAGACCGTCGCAATCTGGAAATTCTGGCGCGCGAATGGCTGGACTGGCTGGGCGTTTCCGATGAATCCCAAAGGCGGCTGGAAGTCCTGACGTATCATCCCCAACCTCCTGCGCAGCCTGACGCCACGCTGCTTTTCCAAAATGCAGTCAGCCTTCCTAAAGCCGTGAAGCAACCGGAGCCACCTCTTAACCAGGCTGCGAAGATCAAAGAAAAAACCTTGAATAGTTTGGAAAACCCAGCAGCAACCACGATGGTAGGGCAAATTGATGAGATTCTGCAAGAGCGGCTTGCCGGGTCGCCTCTGGAAGGGCGCAATATAAAACTGACCGAGGATGCACGTGAAGGTGTGGTGGTTTGGATCGGCGCCGATCGTTATCCTGGCATTGACGCCGTGCCCGATCTTGAAGTGCGTGAAGAGATCAAAGCGGCTGTCTCAGTCTGGGAGCGGCGATTGGACCGAAACCGGACTTGAACAGCGGCATCAAAATAAGATAGAATACAGTAAAATTGTTCGACAGGGTTTGATTTCAGGAACGAATATGGCGATCTCGTTAGAGCGGTTGAGGGTTCTCAAATTGATCCAGGAAGGGAAGATCACGGCCGAAGAGGGCGTTGAACTGCTGGAGCTGTTGGATCTGCAAGCCTCTGGGCAGGCAGAAAAGGGTAAGCCAGAGACAGCAGCATCCGGCGGAGGCGGCAGGGGCGCTCGCTGGTTATGCGTACGCGTGACCGATACCAACTCGGGCAAAACGCGGGTCAATGTACGCATGCCGATCAGCGTGGTGAAAACTGGCCTGAAAATGGGAGCGCGCTTTTCACCTGAAGTAGAAGGACTGGATACCAATCAGTTGATGGACTTTATCCGATCGGGGGAGACGGGCAAGATTGTGGATCTCTATGATGAAGTGGACGGCGAACACACGGAGGTTTTTTTGGAGTGAGGTGGTTAATCGCTCTGTGAAGAAAAATCGCCCGCTGGTTTATCAGGACGGGCGATTTTGTTTAACTGGGGTCTGCTTCTTCCACCTTTTCGATTTCGGGGAAGAACTGGCGGATGGTGCCTTCTACCCAGCCATGCAAAGTTGTAGGAGAGAGGGGGCAGTCTTCGCAGGCTCCGCCCAAATGCACTTTGACGGTTTTGCCATCAAATGCAACAAGGCTGACCGTTCCATTGTGATAATGGCTAATATAAGCGTCCAATTGTTCAATCAGCCCTTTGAGTTGTTCTTCGGTTGAGTAAGAAGGAACCGTGTTACCCATTTTCAGCCCTTTCTACCATTTTTGTGATTGATAAAAACACCCTGACTCAGCATATCGAAGACCTGACTTTGGGTTTCTGTTAACCCCTGGCTGATCACGCTTGCCAGCCTTTTTAATAGTATAACACCAGTTTTTGGAAACAGCTCGCACAGCCAGGAGAGTTGCCTGGAACCGATGCGGTAGGCGATAATTTCATCGGCGGTGATCGCGGCAGAAGTGTAGGTTTCGCGCCCTAAGGTGGAAGACCAGCCGAAGACCCCGCCGGGTTCGATGCGCGCAATAATCAGCGGCGGGCCATCGTACGGCTTATAGCGAATGACCACCTCTCCTCTCAACAAGAGGTAGAGATATTCAGCTTTTTGCCCCTGTTGAAACACGACATGATCTTGAGGAAACTGACATAGTTCCATCAATGGCAGGATCTGATCCATCTGTTCTTTAGTCATGCCCGAAAAAACAGGGGTTTGTGCCAACTCATTCCTAAACATGTTGTCTCTATATTAGTTAAGGATACCTTTCCTTTGTAGTGGCGAATATCCTGAAAGTCATGTCATTCTTCATGCTGTTCTTTACACCAACGACCCATCTGTTAAGTGACAATTAATTGACTGGTCACGGGATAGAGTTTTTGGGCGCGATGGAGCGCTGGTGTTATGTATAATGTTTGTATAGAATCGTCTTGTGCGCTTGCGTTTGCCAGTTTACAATAGAACTTGAGATTGGCAATGCTAACAACCAGGATGAAGGTGGAGGGAAAATGAGGCAGAAATTTTCCGAGGGGATGAAGGCGCCGGATTTTGAACTGGCAGATACAAGGGGAAACCCAGTACGGCTTTCTGATTTCATGGGCAAGAAACATGTGGTGCTGGTCTTAAACCGGGGTTTTGCCTGACCCTTCTGCCGCAGGCACATGGCGCAGTTGCGCCAAGATTATGGTGAATTTGCAAAGCGCGGCGCGGAGATCGTGATGCTAGGGCCGGACGGCCCGAATACTTTCCGGCGGATTTGGGAGATGGAGCAAATACCGTTCACTGGTCTGGCAGATATCCGCTCGGCAACAGCGGATGCTTATTATCAGGAAGTCTTGCTGTTGAAATTAGGGAGAATGCCAGCCATGTTTGTGATCGACCAGAATGGGGTGATCCGTTACGCCCATTATGGGAATTCGATGTCGGATATCCCAGAAAATAGAGAGGTTTTGGAGGTTTTGGACCGAATCAATTCAGAGGAAAGACAGTCACAAGAATCCGCATTGTAAGAAGGGCCTGAAAATACCGTTGGTAAAAAAGAAGAAAGCGGCATTCTGACCAACACTGATTATGCGGTGTCAGAATGCCGCGCCTCGTTTTTCTGGATGGAATTATGCGTTCTGAGCTAAGGCGTTCCAGCCGGCATACTGGGCTGATTCGCCCAGCTCGGCTTCGATGCGCAGAAGCTGGTTGTACTTGGCGACGCGGTCCGAGCGCGCCGGAGCGCCAGTTTTGATCTGACCCATGTTGAGAGCAACCGCCAGGTCGGCGATGGTCGAGTCTTCGGTCTCGCCTGAGCGATGCGAGGTGACTGCCCGCCAGCCGGCGCGGTGGCAGGTCTCTACAGCTTCTATGGTTTCGGTGAGGGAGCCAATCTGGTTCAATTTCACCAGCAGGGCATTGGCAGCTTTTTCCTTGATGGCGCGGCGGACGCGCTGCGGGCTGGTGACCAGCAAATCGTCGCCCACGATCTGGATGCGGTTCCCCAGTTCGCTGACCATTAATTTCCAACTTTCCCAATCATCCTGCGCTAGGCCATCTTCGATCGAGACGATCGGATATTGATCTACCCAATTCTTCCAGAAAGCTACCATTTCCTCGCCGGTCAATAGTTTTCCTTCCTTGCGGAGGTTATAGCGTTTTTTCTCTTCATCGTATAACTCAGACGCGGCTGGGTCGAGCGCGATGGAAACCTGTTCGCCTGCTTTGTAACCAGCCTTTTCGATGGCTTCCAGGATGACTTCAACTGCTTCCACATTAGCTTTGAGTGCGGGGGCGTAACCGCCCTCGTCGCCCACCAGGGTGGTATAGCCGCGCGCCTTGAGAACGCTCTTGAGGTTGTGGTAGATTTCGGCGCCCCATCGTAGACCTTCGGCAAAGCTGGATGCGCCCAGTGGCATTACCATGAACTCTTGCGCATCAGTGGATTGCCAGCCGGTGTGCGCGCCACCGTTGAGGATGTTCATCATGGGCACTGGCAGCACGTGGGCGTAAACGCCGCCAATATAGCGGTACAACGGCATACCGAGCGAATTTGCAGCGGCTTTGGCGACTGCCAGGCTGACGCCGAGTATGGCGTTTGCACCCAGCTTGGATTTGTTGGGCGTGCCATCCAGCTCGAGCAAGGCCATATCAATTGATTTTTGCTCTAGCGCATCCCAGCCAGCGAGAGCCTCGCCAATCTCATTGTTGACGTTATCAACCGCTTTCTGGACACCCTTGCCCAGATAGCGGAATTTATCGCCATCCCGAAGCTCAAGGGCTTCGTGAATCCCGGTTGAAGCGCCCGAAGGGACGGCAGCCCGCCCCCAGCTTCCATCTGCCAGGATGACTTCCACTTCCACGGTGGGGTTTCCCCGCGAATCAAGAATTTCCTGTGCGATGATTGACTCAATCGTTGTGTCCATCTTATCTTCCTCAAAATAAAATTTATGTATCACCCGGTGGAAAGCTCGCCGAATGTTTGTATTAGGGTGTTAAGCCTGCCAGAACGCTACAAGTATAATACGGATTTTTGTTTACGGTTTGATCAATCATCAGGACGCCTGATCCCGCGGGTAAATCTGGATTCCGGCCTGATCGCAAACCGCTTTCAGAAAGGCTGTGAACAAGGGATGCGGGCGGTTCGGCCTGGAGAGAAACTCCGGATGAAATTGTGTGCCCAACATGAAGGGATGATCTACCAGTTCGGCGATTTCGACCAGCCTGCCATCGGGAGACAAACCCGAAAAGCGCATTCCTTTTTCTCCCAGAATAGTCCGGTAATCGTTATTGAACTCAAAGCGGTGGCGGTGGCGTTCTTCGACCAGGTCAGTTTCGTACGCTTTAGCGGCAATGGTGCCTGGCTGAAGGTGGCATGGGTACAGCCCCAACCGCATTGTGCCGCCCATATCGTTAATCTGTCGCTGGTCAGGCATCAGGTCGATCACAGGGTGGGGGGTGATGCGGTCAAATTCGGTTGAATTAGCCTCCTCGTTTTCTAAGACAAAGCGGGCAAATTCCACAACCATCAACTGCATCCCCAGGCACAGGCCGAGATAAGGTATTTTTTCGGTTCGGGCAAAGCGGGCGGCGCGGATCTTGCCTTCGATACCGCGACCTCCAAAACCGCCCGGCACGACGATGCCATGCACTTCTTTGAGCTGATTCCAGCCGCGATCTTTTTCTAATTCGACAGAGTGAACCCAGCTTAATTTCAATTCGACGCCGAGATGAAGGGCAGCATGCTTTAAAGCCTCGCGGACGCTCATATAGGCATCCTGCAGTTCGACATATTTACCGACCAGCGCAACCGAAACAGAGGGTTTTTCGCGCCTGACTTCTTCGACCAGGCGGGTCCATTCAGCCCAATCCGGCTTGCGCCGTGCTTCCAGCTTAAGCCGTTCGGTGATAAATTCAGCGATTCTCGCCTTTTCCAGGAGCAAAGGCACTTCATATAAGACCGGCGTGGTTGCCATAGGGATCACAGCACGCTTTTCCACGTCGCAGAAAAGGGCGATCTTTTCACACAGGCTGTCTTCTACGGGATAGTCCGAACGGGCGACAATCACATCCGGTGAGATACCAATCGACCGCAATTCCCGCACAGAGTGCTGGGTGGGCTTGGTCTTCAATTCGCCAGTGGCACCAATGTAGGGCAGCCAGGTGACGTGGATATAGAGGGTGTTTTCACGCCCCAAGTCGCTGCGAAGCTGGCGAAGGGCTTCTAAGAACGGCAGGCTTTCAATATCGCCGACCGTACCACCCACTTCGACCAGCACAATTTCGGCGCCGGTGGCTTTTGCAACCGCACCGATGCGCCGCTTGATCTCGTTGGTGATCTGCGGGATGACCTGAATAGTGCCGCCCAGATAATCGCCGTGGCGTTCCTTGCTGATGACTTCCGCATAGACCTGGCCAGTGGTAACGTTGCACACCCGGCTGAGCCGGACATCAATGAAGCGCTCGTAGTGACCCAGGTCGAGATCGGTCTCAGCGCCGTCATCCAAAACGAAGACTTCACCATGCTGGTAAGGACTCATGGTACCTGGATCTACGTTAATGTATGGGTCGAGCTTTTGTACCGCCACTTTGAAACCGCGTTCCTTCAAAAGTCGCCCGATCGCGGCAGCGGTAACGCCTTTTCCAACGGAGCTGACGACCCCACCAGTAAAAAAGATGTATTTTGCAGTCATTTGTACCTCTTCGAATTGATTGAAAGCCGCGTGCAGGTTGTCGTGGTTAACAACGAAACAGGGAGGGCCGTTTTACCGGCGCCTCCCTGTTGGATGGTAAGGCATCCATTGTTTTTGAGTGGGATGAAGTAAAACTCGCAATGCTCGACCTTGCCTGTTGTTGTTCCTGCTGACCGCAGTTAGGTTTTTTTTCTTGCTAATAAGTTTACCATAACTTATTGTTTGCGCCTTGATTCTTAATAAAAGAATCCCGCCCTTCGACAAAGAGTGGGATTCTTAAGTTCGAAACGAATACCCTATGGAGAATATTCTATTGAGCCAACAGAAAGTCTTAGTTGTGCTGTCCTTTATGTTCCAGGGTGCGGGAGATGATTTCTTCCTGCTCCCTTGAGGCGCTACGAACTTTTTTGTTGCGTTCGTCATTGCGGCGAGCTTTGGCCTTTTCCATAGCAGCCTGCCAGGCCATTTCCATCACGGTGGGTTCTGGCTCTGCCGGGGTGACATCGGGAAGGTTAATCTCGCCAGAGAACTCGCTTTTACTGCGATCTTTCCGTCCAGCAGCCTTCCTGCGAGGCTTGCTCTTCTCACGGTTTTGGGTTTCTTCGGCGCTCTCAGCTTTAATTTCAGCCAGTATGACTTCGGGTTCGGGCTGCAAGGCCTTCAGGCTGAGTTTGATCTGTTTCTTTCTGCGATTTACTTCCAGCACTTGGGCTTCGACCTCATCGCCTTCTTTGACGACTTCGGAAGGAGTACGAACATACCCATGCGCCAGCTCACTGATATGAACAAGTCCGGGGCGTTCTGCGCCAATCTCGACGAATGCGCCAAACTTTTCCAGGCGTGTGACCGTTCCTTTGACCACCATGCCGGTTTTGATCTCACGCCACTCCAGATCAAGTGGTTTGATCATGGTTAGCTCGATATGATCGGCTTTGACTTTCCGCACCCAAACTTCGACCTCTTGCCCGATTTGCAAGACGTCTTCGACACGCTTCATGGCCTCGTCGGTTGAATTTGAGGTGATTTGGGAAATGTGAAGGACGGCTGGACGCTCGACGCCGATATCTACCAGCGCACCCGCAAGACCGATTTTGGAAACCGTTCCGGAATATTTCATTTTGGGTTTAACCTCGCTGGCGCGTTCAACCTCCATTGTAGTAGTTTGTGATTCCATACAGCACTCTCCATAGGTAAAATTCAGCGAAGGTTCATTATACTCGCCGCGTAGGAAACTGTCAATTAAGCATTTTTTAAAAAATTTCTAAAACTTATCGCCCTGAAATAGGTAAAGAAAAAATTGACAAGCCAAAACACCGCCCGTTGCATTTATTCGGACGGTGTTGTATGGTTTGTGCTGGGCAGAATTCTGGCGGTTCCTACTGATTTGCCTGGAGCAGTTCGAGCGCTTTTTCTAGTTGCGGATCGCGACCGGCTTTGAAATCCTCTTCGGTGAATTCCACTTCGACATCGGGGGTCAGGCCAATTTTATTGATCTGGCGTTCTTTCGGGGTGAGCCAGCGGGCGATGGTGATGCGCACAGCACCCTGGTCGTTATCCAGAGGGATCCAGTTTTGGACGGATCCCTTGCCAAAGGTTGTCATGCCCACCAGTTGGCCGCGTTGGTAATCCTGGATGGCACCGGCGGTGATTTCTGAAGCGGAGGCGGTGCCCTCGTTGACGAGCACGACCAGCGGGATGTCGGTAGCCAGCCCGCCGCGCTTGGTCGTAAAAGTACGGCGGGTTCCATCGCTCATTTCTTCGTACATAGCCACCTTGTTGCCGGGGATGAACTCTGAAACGACATCAATCGCCGTGTTGAGGTATCCACCGCCATTGTTGCGCAGATCAAGAATAAGCCCTTTTGGATCGTTTGCCATCAGTTCTTTGAGCTTTTGGTGTAGATCGTTGGCGCTGTCTTCTCCAAAGGTAAAGAGCTGCACATAAGCAATATCGCCTTCCAGCATTTTGCCGTCGATGCTTGGAACGACTATTTTTTGCCGCTCGATGGTAACGTCAAAGGGCTCTTCTAATCCTTCTCGGCGTATAGTAAGGGTCACCTGGGTGCCGGCAGGGCCGAGGATGCGACGTAGGACGAGGTTGCCATCAATGCCGGTCATGTCCTCGCCATCAATTGCAATGACCTGGTCTTCGGGCTTCAGGCCGGCTTTTTCAGCCGGCGAGCCAGGCATTGGGCTGATAATTTTGAGATACTCCCCGGTGATATCTACCCAGGCGCCGATGCCTTCATACTCTCCCTGCAATGGCATGTTTTGCTGGCGGTACTGGTCGGGATCCATGTAGGAGGTATGGGGGTCGCCCAGCGACTCGAGCATACCGCGGATTGCGCCCTGCATTAATTTCGTATCGTCAACTGGCTGTTCGACAAACTGATCGTGGACAATATCCCAGGTTTGCCAGAAGGGCGCAAACAGGCTGTCGCGACTGGCTGTTTCGGGGCTGCTGGCTGCCTGGGGAGCAAGACCGGGCAGTGATATGCCGGCGTTGGTCTTCTCGCTGTTGGGAAGACTCCAGCCAACGATTACACCTCCCGCAAAAGACCCGGCTAATAGCACCAGGGCAATGACGCCAGCGATAACGATTCTCGATGTCTTCATCCGCTTCTCCTGCATCCTTCTACAAAAAGCCCGCTGCTTGAAGCTGCATTGCGGGTTCCCTGTTCCGTTTTAGATTTACACTAAAAGCTTAACATCCTTTGGTTAAACCAAAATGAAATTGCACAAAAATTATCCGATATTAGAGGGCGGTTCTTCCTGCTCGCTGATTGGGGCAGGGTGAGATTGTAGCGCTGCAACCCGGCGCGAGAGCTCTTTAATTTGCTCATCCTCTTCCTGCCAGGGGCGACGGGCGCGCCGGATGGCGCGCGAAAGAGGTTCGAACTGATTGTGAATACTGCGGCGGCGCAGCGTTACCAACAGGCCGAGGTTAATGACAACGATCAGGAGGATGAGGCAGATTGCGACGACCCAGGTTTCCAGCTTCAAAGCCGCTCCTTTCCGTCAAGTGGCAAGACCCGGCGGATTTCGGACAATGTGTTTATTCTGGCGTCATACTCCTCCGGCGATTCATCCCTGCCAACCCTGATGGTAAAGAAACCCAACCGCCGCGCTTCGGCGAGGTTTTCTATGGTGTCATCGATCAAGACGCATTTGCGCGAGTCAGTTTCGCCGGCTTCTTGCATGGCAATGTGATAAGCCGGTGTCAAGGGTTTGCAATAGGGGGCGATGGTGTGAATGTCAATGATTTTTTCGAAACAGTCTTCAAGATCAAGCGTTTTGATCACCCGCCTCGCGTGATTAAGGTCGGCATTGGTGAAAATAAATTTCCGCTGTGGGTAGCTTTGAATAGTTTCGCGAAGATGCGGAATAGGATGGATAAAACGGTGGAGGGGGACATCGTGGACAAAATCCAGGTAGTCTTGCTCATTGATATTATAAAGGATTTTAAGTCCACGCAGACTTGTGCCGTAAGTTTGATAGAGATGCTGCCGCAGGGAGGGAATTTCCTGCCAGGTAAAACCAAGCTTCTCGTGCATGTAGAGACTGATACGTTCTCGTAACACCGGCCAGAGACCGGAATCGGCAGGATAAAGAGTGTCATCCAGATCGAAAAACAATGTCGAGTAGTGCATAGCGTGAGTATACCCGAAGTTATCGGCCTGGAGAACGGTTTTTTGCTTCTAAGAAAAAACACAGCGGCAGATTGCAACGGGTTGATCGGGTCGAGACTTAATATCCTGCGGGGAGAATGACAGGATGTCTCCCTTTTCCCACCAGCAGGGTTTGCAGGGGCACCCGGTACACTTTTGAAAGATTTTCGGCTGTTAGCACTTCTTCTGGCCTGCCTGGGGGTTGCAACTTTCCCTCGACCAGCAACGCCACCCTGTCTGCAAAGCGGGCGACTAGGTTCAGATCGTGCAGAACCATCAAAACGGTAAATCCATCGTCATGAGCCAGGGTGCGGATTTCTTGCAGCAGGTTCAACTGGTGATGCAGATCAAGATGAGCGGTTGGTTCGTCCATCAGCAGGACCGGCGCCGACTGCGCCAGGGCGCGCGCCAGCAGCAAGCGCTGTTGCTCGCCGCCGGAAAGCTCGCCGACATAACGTTCTGATAGATCCAGGGTGTTAGTTCGTTCCATTGCTTTACGGGCGATCAGGCGGTCTTTTTCGGAAATTTGCCCCAGCCAGTTCAGATGCGGCGTGCGCCCCAGCAGGACGGTTTCCCAAGTGGTAAAGGAAGGCGGGAGGTTGACAGCCTGCGGCACGACTGCGATGCGGCGGGCGCGTTCTGATGGCGAAAGTTTTGAAAGGTCTTCCCCTTGGACCCAGATGTGGCCGGATTGGAGTGGCAAAACGCCGCTGAGCGCGCGAATGAGGGTGGTCTTGCCCGATCCATTCGGACCGACAATCCCAAGGATGCTGCCGGAGGGCGACTGGAAGGTGACGTTTTTCAGCGCCAGGCGGCTGCCATAAGATACAGAAATTGATTCAGCCTGGATCATTTTTCACCACATATTTTGTTGCTTTGCGCGGCGAAGCACCCAGAGAAAAAAGGGCGCTCCGGCCAGGGCAGTGATAATTCCAACAGGGAGTTCTTCTGGCGCGAGGATCGAGCGCGCCAGAATGTCGGCCGCCAGCAAGAACGCAGCCCCATTGATCAAGGCGAGCGATAACAAGCGGCGGTAGTCGCTACCCCACACCAACCTCACAATATGGGGAACGACCAGACCGACGAAACCGATGATACCTGAGAATGAGACTGCAGCAGCCGTTGCGAGTGAGGCGGCAGTGATCACTACCCTGCGCACCCAAACAGCCGGCAGGCCAAGCTGCTGCGCCTGTTCATCTCCAAATTGCAGGACGTTAAGGGCATGTCCCATCGCGAGGAGAACAGCACAGCCGCCCAGAATGTACGGCAGAACTGCCAGGACGGGCTGCCAGCCGCTCATCATGGCGCCGCCGAGCAGCCAGTGGATGGCGCGCCGGATCTCGCCGCTGGCGTGGATTAAGAGGAAGGAAGTCAGTGCGCTGGCAAAAGAGCTGACCGCCACGCCAGCCAGAATCAGGGTGCTGGGGGGGACGGAGCGTCCAACCTTTGACAATGTGTATACCGCCAGGACGGTGAACATGGCACCGACGAAAGCCGAGACCGGCACCGCCAGGAGACCCAGGAAGGTACGTGGCCAATGGAAGCTGATAGCAACCATAGCCCCCAAGCCTGCTCCCGAGGCTACGCCGATCAGGTAAGGGTCTGCTAGGGGATTGCGAAACAAACCCTGGTAGGCGCCGCCGCTGCATGCCAGCGCCGCCCCAACCAGGGCCGTCATAGCTGTGCGCGGCAGCCGTAAATCAAAGAGAATGGTATCAAAAGGCGACAAATCTGTAGAACGCAGCTCTGGAGGAATGCCTCGCAGCCGCTGGCCGATCACCTGGAGAATTTTCTCCAGAGGGATGAAAACGCTCCCCACCGCAATGCTGAGAAAGATCATTGCTGCCAGCAGCAAGATGCTCAACAGGTATGGACGGTAAGCGTTTGGCGTACCCATGTTATTCGAACGCCTCCGGATGCAGGATTCTGGCAAGCTCTTCTAATCCATCCACCATGCGAGGGCCAGGGCGACTAACCAGGTCGTCATTGAAGGGCAGGACCTTCTGGTTTTTTACGGCTTTGATCTGATCCCAACCGGGGCGGGCTGCAACCTGTTGGGGGGTTACCCCACCATACAAGGCATCTCCTAACAGGATGATATCGGGGTTCTGGACGATCAGTTCTTCCTGGCTGATTTGAGCCCATTCTCCAGAGAGTTTAGAGCCAAGGTTGGTTCCGCCTGCCTGCTGGATGAGGTAATCGACAAATGTGCCCGGGCCGGCTGTCCAGGGCTTGGCCGGTTCGCTGGCATCCAGTTCGTAGAATACGAGTGGTTTTTCTTGAACGTCTGCCAGTTTTTCTTCGATGGCGCTGACGCGCCCAGTAAGGTTGTTCACGAGCATCTCGGCCTCGCTCTCGCGCCCGGTTAACTGCCCAACCGTTTTGAGGTTTTTGTAGAGATCCGGCAAGGTGACCGGATTTGGGAGCATGAAGACGGTCAAACCCAGGTCTTCCATCGCTTTGACCTGTTCTGGGGAGGTCAGCGGCGCGGCGAGGATGAGATCCGGCTGGAGGTTGGTGATTTTTTCGAAGCTGATGGTTCCCATCGTATCGCCAATGGAGGGGAGGCTCTGAGCTTCTTGGGGATAATTGGAGTAATCGTCGCGCGCGATGACCTGACCGCCAGCGTTGAGGGCGTAGAGTATCTCGGTGTTGGAAGGTGCAAGCGAGACGATCTTTTGCGCAGGGGCTTCTAACGTAACCGTCCGGTCGAGCGCATCTGTTAGGGTGATTTTACCGGCAGTGGGCTCAGGGGTAACCGCCGGGCTGCAAGTCGCCAGGATGATGGTAAAAAACAAGAGGAGCGTATAACTTCTTTTCATGATCGGGTTCGTTCTCCGTAAGGATTTAAACAGCCTGAAATAAAAAACCCTGCCATGTGGCAGGGAGTTGAGGGATCTGCTGGATGCTTTGGGCCCTCACCTCCTTTCCACGAGGTCATGAGAACACCAATCCTGGCGGGCGACCTGGCTTGGTCAGGTTGCAGTGAGAGGAGGGCAGCCAATGATGGATGAATGGTTCGCTGCGCCTGCCCTCTGCAGCCTGACTTTACAGTTGCGGGACAGCACCGGACTTGCACCGGTTTCGCCTTTAAGCCTTCCCATCCGGGGGAGGGGGCACCAAGCTGGTTTTTGAATTGGTCCCATTGTATGCCGGGAATTCCTTCCCGTCAAGAAATTTGTGTTTCGAGATTGTGTTTGCTCTACCGGGGTTTTACGGATTCCGGTCTAAAACGATCTCTCTGCCTATCTAACAATTCTCTTTCTAGAAAGTGGCTCACCCTTTTTTTAACCGGCGCTTTTCGGGGAGGGAACTCACCCCGGCTCGATAGGGGGGGACATCCAATAAGAAGATGCGGCAGAGGCGTTTGTCGTACATCCGGCTGTTGATGCGCGGGTCAATTTCATCCATGCTGCTGCTGGTGGTGATGACCGTCGCCAGGCGAGCGTTGTAACGGTAGTTGAAGATCTGGTACAGTTTTTCCCTGGCCCACGGGGTGGCGCTTTGGGTACCGAGATCGTCCAGGATGAGCAGAGGGGTGGTGCGAATTTCTTCAAACATATTGTCATAAGAGACGGGGCTGTTCGGGCTAAAGGTGGCCCTGAGGTGGTCTAACAGGTCTGGCACGACCACGAAGAGGGGGGCTTCGCCGAGCGAATGGCGATAGTTGCCGATGGCGGCTGCCAGATGGGTTTTTCCCACCGAGTAATTCCCCATCAGCACCAGCCAGCCGTTTGGGTTTTCAGAAAATTCGTGAGCAGCGCGAAAGGCCTTTTCAATGCTCTGGCGCTGATCCGGCGAGAGCTTTTCGCGTTCTCGAAGGCCAAAATTTCCAAAGGTCTGGTCAGTATGCAGGTGGAGAGAAGAAAGGGCAGGGTAACCGCTGTCTTGAGCGGCGCGTCGGAAATCGGGGGCAGAGATTTGGAGCCGAACAACCAGTTCGGGGTCTAACAGCCGAGAGGCGATGCGCGGATCAATATCTTTGAGTTCCTGGTTGGTGGTCAGGACGGTGGAGAGACGGTTGACATATCGGTAATTCAGGATTTGGAATAACTTTTCTTGCGCCCAGGCGGTTGTGTTTTGGGTGCCCAAATCGTCCAATACTAACAGGCGGATGCTGCGAATTTCTTCAAAGCGCTGTTCGAAGGAAATATCTTCGGCGCCGTAAGCGTAGCGCAGCCAATCGAGCAGATCGGGGACGGTAAGGAAAAGGGTTGGTACCGCCATCGAAACGGCAAAATTCGCAATGGCAGCGGCCAGATGTGTTTTTCCGCAGCCATAACCGCCCATCAGCAAGATCCAGCCTTCCAAGTGTTGCGCGTACTGCTGGGTAATTTGGAGGGCGGTCATCAGCGACTGCGCCTGATCAGCGTGAATCTGACCGCGCCCGCCGGGTAAAAAGCTCTCGAAGGTCATGTTCTTATAGGCCTCAAGGTTGCTCAAGCGGTACAGGCGGTTCTGGGCATTCTGGATGGCGGATTTTTGGCGGCAGGAACAAATTTGAAGCCGGCCGAAGTCTGGGTGGTCAATGGGAAGGTCGCGGCGTACAAACCCGATCCCGCCGCAAATCGGGCAATTGGGATCGCCCAGGACCAGTGAGGGGTTGCCCGGCTCAGTGTTCGATGAAGTTGGCGGAGTCGCCTTTGAGGTAGTAGTCTCGATTTTTTTCAAGGTTTTGCCGATCGGCTCCATGGCGTCCATTCTCCTGCCAGGATTTTAAGATGGCTTCAATATATCGCCAACGGCGCACGTTGTTTTCGACGGCGATTTGCAGAGCATCCTGGATCCATTCTGTTGGGTAGGTTTGTTCGGCGTCTCGCAGCGCCTCGGCGATCATGGGGGTAAGCGGGCCAATATTTTCTTCGTACAGGCGGTAGATGGTTGGGCGTTCCAGATCGAGGGCGGGGATGACGCGTAAATTGGGGTTTGGTGACCAGCGGCCAGATTCGAGGGCTTTGAGTGCAGCCCTGCCATGCGCTGTGTTGAGGAAGTAAAGGTGGGTTTCGTTTTCCTCGTCGCGCAAACAGGCTTTGAGGAACACGCCGCGCTCGACCGCCTGTTCCAGGGCTGTTTTCAAGGCAGCCTCGGCGGCTGAGGGGTCCTCTGCCAATCTTTGCAGCAGGCGCTGATCCTGAAGGAAGTCTTGAAGCGTGATATAACGGGCATCGCCTTGTTGCTGGTTGAGAAACCAGAAGGCATACAAGATGACCTTGAGTTCCACCAGGCTGTCGATTTGCGGCAGCAGCTCACGAAAGAAAGCAGCCGGCAGCGGCGTTAGCGAGGTTTTCCCTGGGGGGAAGCCGGGGAACTTGGGCATTTTTGGGTCAGGCTCCTGTCCGTTTTGGATAAGAAGCAGTGGCGGCGTTTTCGAAACGCGCCAGATTATTCAGAAATACCAGTTCGATGCCGGGATGAGTGGGACCGTTGCGGTGCTTGGCGACAATTAACTCAGCAACATTGGCGCGCGGGTTGTCGCGCTCGAGCATGTCGGGACGATGAATGAACATGACGATGTCGGCGTCTTGTTCCAGCGAGCCAGATTCGCGCAGATCGGAGAGAACAGGCTTCTTATCGGCGCGCTGCTCAACGGCGCGTGAAAGCTGCGCGGCTGCCAGTACAGGGACATTGAGTTCACGAGCCAGGACTTTGAGATACCTGGAAATATATGAGACCTCCTGGACGCGGTTGTCGGTGCGGGTGTCGCTGGACATGAGTTGTAGATAGTCCACAATGACCAGGTCGAGCTGGAATTCCAGGTGCAGGCGGCGGCACTTGGTGCGTAATTGAAGGGGAGTAATAGCAGGGGTGTCATCCAGGAAAACGGTGGTGTCACCGAGGACTTCGATGGCGTGGGTAAAAAGTGGCCAATCTTCTTCGGTAAGTTTGCCGGTGCGCAGGCGTTGGGTATCAATGCCAGTCTCTTGGGCGATCAGGCGCTGGACAAGCTGTTCATTGGACATTTCTAGTGAGAACATGGCGACATGCTTCTTATGTTTTTGAGCGGCATTTTTTGCCACCGAGAGCAGAAAGCCAGTTTTGCCCGAACCAGGGCGCCCGGCAACGATGAGCAAATCAGATTTTTGCAGCCCACCCAGCAGACGATCGAGGTCGATCAGGCCTGTTGGAACGCCATAGATTTCGTCGTCGCGACGCGAAAGCTGGTCAATGCGATCGTACACCTCACTGAGCACGCGCTGGATGGGTTGCAGGTCGTGCCTGATGCGGCGCTCACTCAAACCGAAGATGTTTTTTTCAGCCTCATCAAGAATGCCTTCGACGGATTGCTCCTGATTGTAGGCTAACTTGGCAAGTTCGTTGGCCGAAGCCAGCATCCGCCGGCGGATGGCGTTTTCCTCTACAATTCGTCCATAGGCTTCGGCGTGTAGCGAAGTGGGGGTCTGATTGATGAGGGACATGACGTAAGCCTCCCCCCCGGCTTCGGCTAACTGGTTGTGCTGCTCAAGCTGTTCGCAAACGGTTAGAAAGTCAATGGGCATCCGGCTTTCGTGCAGGCGGGTAAATGCCTCCCAAATCCAACGGTTGCGGACGATGTAAAAATCGTCCGGTTCCAGGAACTGTGCTACCTCGTAATAAGATTCGGGGTTAATGAGAACTGCGCCCAGTACAGCTTCTTCGCTCTCACGGCTATGAGGTTGAGCTTGCAATCTTTCGAGACGTTTCTCTTCTACCGGATATTCTGCACTCATGGATACTTTTTAACCTGATTTTCAGAACAGCGGGATGTGAAACAAAAACCGGGGCAGTGGCTGGCCCCGGCGCCTGGTTGTTATCATAGTTTGTCGGGCTTGGGGTTTTCTTCGCCGGTGTCTTCATCGCTGGAAGAGTCCGGCGAGTCGCCGATATCCAGGTTCTTGAGAAAATCATCAAAAACCGAGAGACGCTCATCTGATAATGGTTCTTCAGACGAGTTGGGTTCTTCCACTGTTGGTTTGTCCTGTTCGGCGATTTCTTGTTCAGGGATAATACCGGCTATTTGAAGCACTTCCTGGGCGACCAAAATGGGAACATGCCATCGCACCGCCAGGGCAATTGCATCCGATGGCCGGGAGTCGATATTGATGATCTGCCCGTCCGTTTCAACGACTAGATTGCCGTAAAAAACATCTTCTCGCAGGGAGATGATTTCAACTCGCGACAGACGAGCGTTTAGAGATTTTAGGACGTTTTTCAAAAGATCGTGCGTTTGGGGGCGTGCTACTTCGACCTCTTGCAATGCGATGGTGATGGCTTCGGCTTCATACGGGCCGATCCAGATCGGCAAATACCGTTCTGCGTTGTTCTCGCGCAAGACGACGATACGTTGCTGGTTGGTCAAACTGACCCGCACACTATCGATTACGACTTCTACCATTCTGGACATAAAAACCTTCCTTTAAGCTCGCCCGTTCGGTTCTGCCTTTTTAATTCTAACACGGGGCAGGGCGGTATGCAACCAGAAGAAGAAACGATCCCACATTTCTTAAGATTCCGTGTATAATAACAAAACCTCAAGGTCCTGCTACTTCTTGGCAAGAATTGAACCTTTACAGATAATTTATGAGACAGTTCGATCGCATGGTGGTGTGGCTTTTTCCATTGAATGATCTGTCTCAAAAGGTCTCAATTGACAGGGGGGTAGCGTTTCTACGAACGCGATCAAGCAGGGTGGTGGTTTCCCGGAATTGAAATTTTACTTTATAGAAGGGGACACCGCCGTATTTATAACGGTGCGAAAGGATTTAAGGCCGTTGACTTCAATACGGGCGAAGATTTTACTTGTAGAAGGCAAGCGGGGCGACGCCCCCGTTTTTTTGGGTGGCTTGAGCAGGAAAGGGTTTGATGTTGCGCCTTTTCAAAACGGGAAGGCGGCCTTAGATTACCTTAAAAAAAATACCCCCCATGTTGTCCTTATTAATGCTGCCTCGATGCAAACGAGTGGGCGGCGAATATGTCAGTCTGTCCACCAATTGGCGCCCAACATCCCGATTCTTTTGATCGTGGAAGAAGGTTATAAGAACCAAGGAAAATTGGATGCAGAGGTGCTGCTGACTCTTCCTTTTACATTGCAGAAATTATTGAACCGCTTGCGCCCGTTGCTCCCGGCTGAAGAAAAGAATCTTATTAAAGCAGGTCCGCTATACCTGGATACCGACCAACGTTGGGTGCGTTACAATAATCGGCAGATTAGCCTAACGCCGCGTCTGATCATGCTGTTGCGGGTTCTGATGGATCACCCTGGCGAGGTCATCGAACGTGAAACGCTGTTCAAGCAGGTATGGGAAACGGATTACACAGGCGATACCCGCACGCTGGATGTCCATGTTAGCTGGCTGCGCCAGGCGATCGAAGAGGACCCTCGCCACCCCCGTTTTGTGAAGACTGTGCGCGGCGTCGGGTACCGGCTGGATGTGGAACCGGATACCCGGCCTGCACGAGCCAGAAAACCTTAAGGGTTAAGGGGCCGTTGATTTTGTAACGTACCCTATCTTGTCTTGACATTCAATTTCATTCCTGTATAATCTGGCAAAGAGAATAGAAACTTGCCCGGGGTCCAATAACCAGGGCGCCATTCAGAGAACCGGCGGCAGGTGCGAGCCGGCATGCAATACTGGTGAAATCCCTCCCGGCTGGCTCGTGAGAGACAGGTTGTCCTTGAAGGAAAATGCGACTTGCATTTTGTAAGAGGACCGGAAGCGCCGTTATCGCAAAAAGAGGCCGCAGGGCTCTGCGGTGAATGCAGGTGGCACCACGAACTGCCCCTTCGTCCTGCAGCGGCGATGGGGCAGTTATTTTTGCCACAAGGAGGCTGCTATGTTGGATATAATGCTGGTGCGTGAAAATCCAGATCTGGTGCGCCGAGCCCTCAGGGATCGCCAGATGGAAACTGATGGTGTTGACCGAGTGCTCACGCTGGATCTGCGCCGCCGAAATCTACTGACAGAAGTAGAATCGCTGAAAGCGGAGCGCAACGCCGGTTCGAAGGAGATCAGCCAGATCCGGGATGCGGAGAAGCGCCAGGCGAGGATTGAGGCACTGCGATTGGTGGGGGACCGGATTGCCCGGCTGGATGACGAAGTGCGCCAGGTGGAAGATGAGCTCCGGACAGTTCTGGCTGAGATTCCTAACCTGCCTGATCCAACGACGCCCATCGGCAAAGATGAGCATGACAACGTGGTCGTCAAGACGGTCGGCGAAATCTCGAAACCAAGTTTTGAACCTCTGCCGCATTGGGAGTTGGGCCCCAGGCTTGGCATTCTTAATTTCGAGCAGGGGGTAAAGATTACCGGCTCGCGTTTTTACATTTTGAGTGGGGCAGGCGCCAGGCTGCAACGGGCGTTGATTGCGTGGATGCTGGATTTACATATCCGCCAGGGATACCTGGAGAAATATACCCCTTTCATGGTACGCGCGGATACGTTGTTTGCATCTGGGCAACTTCCGAAATTTGCAGATAATCTATATCACGACAGCGAGGAAGATTTCTGGATGGTGCCCACGGCAGAGGTGCCTTTGACCGGCATCCACATGGGCGACATCCTGGAAGAATCAGCCCTTCCGGCGCGCTATACGGCTTATACGCCCTGTTTTCGGCGGGAAAAGATGAGCGCAGGGCGGGATGTGCGCGGCATCAAGCGTGGACACCAGTTCGACAAAGTGGAAATGTATATCTACGCCCGACCGGAAGAATCTTCAGCTGAATTGGAAAAAATGCTGGCCGATGCAGAACAGTGTTGCGCCGAATTGGGATTGGTTTACCGGGTCGTGCAATTGTGCAGCGGCGACCTGGGGTTCAACGCCAGGATTACTTATGATATCGAGGTCTGGTCCCCAGGGTGCGGAGAGTGGCTGGAGGTTTCCTCAGTTTCGAATGTGGGCGATTTCCAGGCTCGCCGGGCAAACATCAAATATCGCCCTGGCGACGGCGGCAAGACGCGGCTGGTGCATACATTGAATGGATCGGGCTTGGGACTGCCCCGCACGATGATCGCCGTTATGGAAAATTACCAGCAGGCCGACGGTTCAATTGTGGTGCCAGAAGTGCTTCGCCCCTGGATGGGGGGCGTTGATGTTATCAGCCTGGTGTAAGCCATGGATTTGAAGCCCGGTTTGATGGCATTGCAATGGATTGCCCTGACCGTTATGCTGGTCGGCGAGTTGGGTTTGCTCACGACGATTGTTCCTGGCCTGACGATTATCTGGCTGGCGGCGCTAGGGTACTGGCTGGCGGCGGGTTTTAACTGGGTGAGTGGGCTGATTTTTGGGATTCTAACCGTGCTGATGATCGGTGGAAACTTAGCAGACAACGTCATCATGGGCGCCAGCGCTCGCCAGACGGGCGCAAGCTGGCTGGCGGTTCTGCTGGCGCTGGCGGGAGGGGTGATCGGCAGCCTGATGTGGCCGCCTTTTGGCGGATTGGCGGCAGCGTTGCTTTTGTTGTTCGTGGTTGAATTTTTTCGTCTGCGCAACTGGCGACAGGCACTGCACTCCATGCGCAGCATGGCTGCCGGGTGCGGTTGGGCGGTGGTAGTGCGAATGCTGATCGGCGCGATTATGATCTTGTTGTGGTTCATTGGGGTCTTTGTCCTCCAGGAGGTATGAAGAGGCTCTCCTTCCTCCAAACCGGCTTATCCCGCGGTGCTGCGATCAACGAAGTCGATCCTGGCCGCTGGCGGCTGAGTCTGCCATCAGGACCGGCAGGAGAATACCGCTGGGCGCAGCTCGATGATTATCGGGATCTGGCGCGGTCGAAATTTGGCTGGCAGCCCCCGGCGCGTTTAGCGGCGCGACTACGCGTTTCTGACGGCGCATTACCAGGAACCTGGGGGTTTGGTTTGTGGAACGATCCTTTTTCGTTCAACATGGGGTTGGGCGGAATGACACGGCGTTTGCCTGTGTTGCCGAACGCGGCCTGGTTTTTCTATGCCTCGCCGCCCAATTATCTGGCGTTGCGCGATAATCACCCTGCCCAGGGTCTGCTGGCTGCGACGTTCTCCTCTCCTTGCATTCCATCCTGGATGCTGGCGCCGCTGGGGTTGTCCTTGCCGCTGCTGCTGATCCCAGCAACCGCCAGGCTTTTACGCTGGGCAGCCCGCAGTCTGGTCAATGAGGAGGCAATTCTGGCAAGCGTTGATGCTACAGAATGGCATGATTACTGGATCGAATGGCTGGCAGAGCGTGTCAGTTTTTGGGTGGATGGGCGATTGCTGCTGGAGACCGGGATTTCGCCGCGCGGCCGGTTGGGCCTGGTGATCTGGCTGGACAACCAGTATCTCAGTTTTCCGCCGGGGGGACGTTTGCGCGCTGGGACGCTGGCTTATGAAGCCGAAGCCTGGCTGGAGATCGAGGAGCAACTGCCGGATTAATTTTTCGGTTTGTGCGGCTTTTGTTTTAAAGAAAGACCTGGATAATCATGGCAGCCAGGAAGATCATGCCAAAAGTGCGGTTGTGGACGAACGAGGCGGCTACGAACCACATGGGCCAGACGCCCGGTTGTAAATCTGGCGGCGGTTCGGTGGGGCGAGGTTTGAGATACATACGTAAAGGGCGAATAGCGTCGTAGAGCGCTAACACGACCGCCAGCATCACCGGGGAAAAGTATCCGACGGCTACCAGGTAAAAGACCAGCAAATATTGAAGCACAATCATCCCGATGGCAACAGAACGGGAGAGCTTTTCGCCCAGGATGACAGGCAGGGTGTGGATGTTTTTGGCCTTGTCTTCCTGAAGTTTGTCGATGTGCTTGCCAAAAATAACGGTGGTCGCGCCGAGGGCAAACGGCAGGCTGGCGATTACAACGTTCCAATCCCAGACGCCGGTGATGACATCATACCCGCCGCCGATCATGAGCGGCCCCCAAACGATGATGACGGCGAGTTCCCCCAACCCGATGTATTTCAGCGGCCAGGTATAGAACAGGACGAACACAATGCCGGCAATCAGCAGTAGCAGAGCGCGAACACCGCCAAAGATCACCAGCGGGATGCCCGCAGCCAGCGCAATGCCGCCTGTGAGAGCGGCGTAGCTGAGCAGCACCTTTTTGGTCACCAACCCCTGCTCCAAGACCTGTGGTCCGTATTGAGTGCGGTAGTAATTATCTTTATCTACACCGCGGTTGTAGTCGGTCAGATCGTTGAGCAAGTTATTCGTGGCGTGCGCAAAGGTCAGGCCAATGGTGAGAAGAATCCACCTTCCCAGGTGGAACTGGCCGTCTCGCAGCGCCAGCAAACCGGCGATGGCGGCGGAAATAAAGGTCATGACAACAACAGCGGCGCGGCTAGAAATTAATAATTTGGAAATGAGATCGAGTTTTTCCCACTCTTCTTTCGAAATGCGAGGGATCACACGCAAGGCTTTGATCCATAACGCTGGATTCATCGTTCAACTCCTTCGTCTATCAATGGAAGCGGATAGGCCTTGTTTTGAAAAGGCGACTCTGGTTGAGAGATTTTTTTCTCTGGAAAGATTCTGGCTGGAAGGAATACTTCGCCTTCCAGTGGGTCTCCGTAACGGGAGACTCTTTCCGGGTGGTTGGCAGCCAGCCAGGCAGTAAAAGCAGCCATCATCGCCGACAGCTCTGGCGCTGTGAGGATATTCCCTGAAGGAAGATTGCCATGCAGCAGACGGAAGCGGGTCACCTCTTCAAAAAAGCGCATGGGGTCGCTGACGGGCAGATCTTGTTCGTAAAGGATGAGCTGGCGCTGGAGCCTGCCTTCCAAGGTCGCGGCTGGCAGGAGGGGTTGGCCAAGCAGCGAAATAAACCCCGCTTCTGAAAGGGTTTCGAGCCACTGGCGCGGCTCTTCGGAAGGGTGCTGGCAGTAGCCAATTGCTTCCAGATTTCGGTAGAGCACAAAAGCTTTCCTCATCCAGGGAGGACAGTTTTCCTCTCTTGAAGGCGTATGGGGGACTGGTATTCCCTGGCGCTCCAACTCGTATTCAGCCCGGCGCAGATTGGTGTACTTGCCCGGTGGTGGAGGGGGTTGCAGTTCATTTCTGACTCTACCGTCTTTCATCCGGCCCTGATTGGGTCGCCCCGGCGCTGAGATGGCGGCAATGGCCAGCGTCTGGCCAGCGGCAAAAGCCAGCACTTCCAGAAGCTCGCCCTCGCCAATGGCCAGGAGACGCCGTTCTCCTTCGAGCGCTACGAACGTAAATGGTTGCCGGTTGGTAGATACATCGATTCCCAGAAAGATCATATGCATTCTTTATCCAGTTTATCGCAGTTCAAAGAGAGGCGCAACTGTTCTTTTGACATTAATTCCAGCGCTAAGAAGGAAAATCTTTAACGGAAGTGGCTAAATCTTGGGTTATAATATACGCATGAACGAATGTCCGAAATGTCATCGAACTGAAAGACAGCACCGATCTGGAAAGACACCGAGTGGCAGTCAACGATATCGCTGCATGTATTGCCAGATCAAGTACACCCCAAACCCCAAGCCATGGGCATATCCCGAAGAAGTGCGTCGCAAAGCACTCCAAATGTATGTGGATGGGATGAACCTGCGGCGGATTGCCCGTCATCTTGGTTTGCACCATCGCACCGTTTCCCTCTGGGTCAAAGCCCAAGCGGAGCAACTGCCCGATCCACCTGTGCCCAGCGACGTGAAAGAAGCGGAGATGGACGAATTGTTCACCTTTATCGGGGACAAAAAAACCCAATCTTCGTCATCACGATCGTAGATCGGCTTACCCGCTGTTTTTTGGGCTTTCGGGTAGTCTGGCAGAGAACCCAAGAGGTCATCCAGGAATTAGTGGATGAGGCGCCAAAGGCGAAGCGGTATTACAGCGACGCTTTTGATGCCTATGATCGTTTGTGGTATCACTGGGGCGTATATGAAGTCTCGCAAGGTAAAAATGACACGTATTCGGTCGAAGGGGATAACGCTGAATTGCGTCACTATTTAGCTCGCCTGGCGCGACGCTCGCGCTGCTTTTCTCGCTGTCCAGAAGCACTGAAAGCAGCCTTGAAGCTCTTCATGTATTGTTTCAATCATCGTCAACTGCACAAACAGCGTTTTCCTAATTACTCGGCTCATGTCTACCAGTTCATCTAAACCCAGCCTTTATCCACTCCCCGCATTTTACGACACAATTGATGCAGATTAAGATTCTGTATAATAATTACCCCGTTCCTTCAGAGATAGTGTCAATGGAAAATCTAGAAAACGATATTGAACGAGCACAATATCTACAAAATTTGCTGATCAATCTTGCTACAGGTGGTCAAGCTGAAAATTCAGAGTATCAGGAATTGCGCCAATATTTCCTTGATAACCCTGCAACCAAGTCTATACTACCGTCATGGGTAAGATTAAATCGAGATTTATCACAGTTTTGGCAGTTCATAAAATATAAGTTCTCAACTTATGCAGAAAGGCGGACGTTTATTTGGAATGAATTTACTCCTTTACTGGAATTTTTGGAAACTGGCTCAAAAACCCCAAGTGACCAACCAATTTCCGAAGTCTTGAAACGTTTTAATGCTGAAAGTGTACAAATAGTTTGGGCAAAAGCTTTAGACAGGCGACAATCAGACCCTGATGGGGCAATTACTGCGGCCCGAACTTTAATAGAAACTATTTGTAAGCATATTCTGGATGAGAAAGGCATTGAATACAATGCCAAAACCGATTTGCCTCAACTTTATCACTTGGCGTCTACAGAATTAAGCCTTTCACCAAGCCAATATACAGAGGATGTATTCAAACAAATATTGGGCAGTTGTTCTGCTATCGTAAATGGACTAGGTACACTTCGTAACAGGTTAGGAGATGCCCACGGACAAGGCAAAAAAACTGTTCGTCCTGCGGCTCGACATGCAGAACTTGCGGTAAACTTGGCTGGTTCTGTAGCGTTGTTTTTGGTTGAAACATGGGAATCTCGCAATTCAAAAACGGTCTAACACCACGTACGCCGGTCAAGCGCGGATTGGATATCCGGTAGTTTTTTCTGTCGAATACCGCCCTTGCCGGTAACGCTTGGGGCTAGATCGACACCTTCACCTCTCCCCCGCGGACCGAGTCGTATATACGGGTATAAGTTCCGACCAGCGCTTGCTGGGGCGCGGTAACCCGTTTATTTTTGAGAAAAAGGAAGCGCCAACAGAAATGGAAGGCGCTTTTTGATTCCTCTGGCACAATTACATTGTAATTTTGGGTTTCTGCGGAACATATCGCAAACAATTTTCTATCTTTAAGATTTTGCTGGTCCTAAGCCTTGTCCACGCCTGCCCCAATGAGGTCAGGACGTACTTTAGAAATTGTTTGAGATCGTGATCGGATTTTTCGAGCATGCCCCAGGCAACAGGAAATCCCGCTGGAGCGGATACCAGGATGAGCAGATACGTGTCCTGTAAACCCTTCATTAGTCACCCAAGGACTTTTGATCTGGGAACCAGATGTTGCCGCAAAAGCGGCAGGCTGATCTTGGTCGCAATTAAGAGGAAATGCCATCGAACGGATAGTATACAGCCTTCATTGAGATTACCAATATCGCGATTCAAGCGCGATAACTCCGTCACGTCACGTCCAGCCATGAGATGAGAAAACCATCCGTGCCGATGCCGAAGAGACGGCGGGCGTCGTCGGCGGTCGCTTCAGGGATGAGCGGTTTGACCATGAACGCCTCCCAGTTTGGATGCGCAACCTGCCAGCCCGCGCGCTGGAAATCGTCAATATCCGATGGGCGGTTCAGCGTAACCTGCACATAAGACGTTTTCAACTTCGACGCAATCGCGGCGACGGCCTCCACGGCGTGGATGTCTGTCCGCAAAATCTGAATATCGAGTTTCAACAACTGGTTTTCTTTGTGAGCAAAAACGTACCCCACAGGTTCGCGGTTTTCCCAGATCACCCAGATGTCATCCAATTTGACCTTATCGCGCAGTCGGACAAAGGGATGATGACGCCACGCAAAACCGAGATACGCTTTGGCGAGGTTTTGATATATTGTTTCGACGAAACCGTATCCCTCTTCTTCCGCAGGCTGGGCGCACTCCGCGCGCAGACGAGTGGGCTGGTGCGCTGTCTCCCAGCGTGTCAATGCAGTTGCCCAGACGTTCATGTCCACATAGCCGTGTTTTTGATAGAGGAGGTACGCGATGCCCGAACGGCTCGTTCCCAATGTGGAGAAACGCAGACCCGCCGCGCGCATTCGGCTGTGAGCCTCTTCCAGTAAAGCAGAGGCAAATCCACGTCCCGCGTGATGCGGATGGGTGGATACCGCCCAGACTCCGCCCACATCCTCACGTCCTTCCGTCGAAATCATCGGCAGGCGGAAGACTCCCACCTGTCCCAAGACCAGATCATCCTCCACCGCGTTGACCGTGAAGCACGGGAACGGGCGCGGGTCGGTGCGGCGCATATGCGCGGCGAGTTCAGGCGTGAACGGAAAGTTCAGCGCGAGCAGGGTGAGATGCAAAACCTGCAAGGGGTCAACGTCGTTGAATTCGAGGAGGTTCATTTTGATTCTCAACTGTACCGTAAGATTTATCTTGTATGGCATTCGCAAAATAATTTTTTCACTACTAAACTTCTTGAATATGCCAACATTCGCGGAAGGTCTGGCACAATCCATCATCGTCGAATTCCACCACGAACAGGCAATCCAGCGCGAAGCGTTTGCTCGATTCGATGACAGTGAATTGCGATTGCCAGCGGGCAATGCCAAGATGATCTTTCACCGAAAGAATCTGGAAGGTTGATTCATTGTCCTTCAGGTTTTGCGCGGCTTTGTTCCAATAATCGTAGATGGCTTCGCGCCCAGTGAAGGGTTCTTCAAAAAGATTTTCATGATATCTGGCATTCACCGCAAAAAGATTCGCCGAGGCGCGCAATTCACTCTCCACGCTGGCGCGACTGCAGGTTTCCATCCATTGTCGGAAGCATTTGTGTGTCAGCGCAGACATGGGATTACTCCTGCATCTGCTTCTCTTCCGTCCGCGAGAGGTTCTTCGCACCCGCGGCGACGGTCATAACGATTGCCGCAACCACTTCGAGCGCGACGACGATGACCAATGTCCCTGTGTTGGCTCCTGAAATCGTGCCTGCCAGCGGCAGGAAGACGCCTGCTGTATTGCCAAGCGAGTGCATGAGGGAGGTCATTAACAGGCTTCCTTTGGAGTTGTTATACAGCCACGTATACAGGACAGCCTCCGCAAGTATCTTGGCTGAACCCAACAGAAACGAAGACGAGTTTTCTGGCGCAAGGTACTTAGGCAGGTGCCAAAATGCCCACAACAAGCCGAGGATCAAACTCGAAACCAGCGCGCTGTGTTTCGCCTGCAAGCGCGGCAGAACGTAGCCGCGCCAGCCCATCTCTTCGCCGTTCGTGAGAAAATCAACGAGGAAGAAGGGCAGGATGAAGGCGGGTAAGGTTGCCTCCTCGCCGAAGATCCTGCGCGCCATGACCGCGCTGAAATCAATCGGTGTTTGGGTGATGACCCAATTCAGTAGAATGGCGAAGACAAAGATCATCGGGATGAGGAACGCCGCAAGAAACCACCTCCACTCGACATGCCAGATCAAGAAACGCTTAAACAGCTTCGCCGTTTCCTCTTTACCAAGAGTAAGCCAGGTCATCAAGAGGGAAGCGAAGATGAATCCCCAACCGAGGGTGAGGCAGATTACGAACGGAACCTTGAACGGCAGTACGCCCGAATTGGACAGGTCAATTGTCCATGTGTAAAGGAACATCAGAACGAGACCGATGACCAGCGAGTGGCGTTTGAGGAAGGTTTTCATTTTCATGTCCCTGCTTTAGAGAGAATGCCGAACGCAGACAACGCGCCCAAAAACGACAACAGGACAATGACGGAAGTTACGACGCCTACCGACCAATTGAGCCACCGTTTTTCGGAATGATTGAACCAGTAATGAGTCAGGAAGGCAAGCAAACCCGATTGGATGAAGAGTTCAGGGAAGTTGACAATGTGGAACCAGGCAGGCAGAACGGTGTAGATCATTCCTTCAATGGAACTGGGCGCGGCGCCAAAAGGCGAGAGAATACCAATGACCGCCAGCGCTAGCCATAACGTCAGCCAGCCGCGTCTGTGCGGAAAAATGCTTTGGCGCAGAGTGTAGAAAACGATTCCGAACAGAAGTCCGCGCAGGATTTGAAAGAAGGGTCCCGCCATCACGAGTGGATGGTCGGTCTGGCGCACAAAGTTTGCAATAGCGGGGTCAGCATATTTGACGGTATAGTCCAGGAACAGGAACGACAGAACGCCGATGATGAAATATGTTACCGTGTGAACAGCGGCAGTTTTTAGCGTGATGGATGCGAAAGAGGATTGTTTCATCGTTTCTCCTCATAGGAGGTGACAGCCACTTTGAAAGTGACTGTCAATTGCAATACCGTCATTACAAGAGCGGCGGGCGCAGTTTGACGGGCTCGCCGAGTTTCCGTTCCAGTCCCTCGCGACCCCAGCGCATGATGGACTCGAAGTTCGCGCGTACGATGCGCGGCACAAACGGGATGGGCAGGTTCATCCACCAGCGACCCGTTCGAACGTCCACATCAAAGCGGATCTCCGTCCCGCCGTTGACTGGAGTGAACGTCCACTTGCAGATGCCCTCCAGGTCGCCGCTTGCGCGCCCCTCGAGCAATCGTTTGCTTTCGATCCTAATCATCTCAAGGTCGAAGACGAGTGTATACGGAATCCAACTGCGCCATCCCTGACACAGAATAGTACCGACGCCGCTCTCATCGCCCTGACGCAAAACCTCAATCTTGCGGATGCCGCGCCACCAAGTTGTCCAAGCCGAGTAGTGAGCCAGAATCTCCCAGACGTTCTCGACGGCGGCGGGCGTCCACCACACGGTTTGAAATCGGTAAGCGACTGTTTTTTCTGCACCGCTCAATGCGATTTGAGAGATGGTCTTGTTCATGGTTCGCTCCTTACTGTTTCGAGAAGATGCGCTTGCGCGCATCCTCTCAAACAAGTTCATGCTGCTACAAATACCTCGCCACCGTTACAAGGCAGCGATAACTAAAAGTTCCAATAGCGAGCCGTTGCCATGGTCAGCATGGCAATGACCAGCATGATGAAGTCAACTTGTTCAGCAAAGTTGAGTCTCTTTTCCAACGACTTCATTTGAGCAATCTGCTCAGGTGTGGGACCTTGCCCAGAGGCGGCGATCTGTCCGCCCAACGCACCCATCCGTGCGGAGGTGGGACTAATGCCAAACGCGCCGAACAGGAAGGCGACCAACGCGGCAATCGAACCGATGGTGAAGCCCAACCCTGCGCCTGACGTCAGATACGACAGACGGAATCCGCCCGAAAAGACCCAGTACAATGCGCCGCCTACTATCACCGTCAGTAGGCTGGTAACCATCATGAAAATCGGATATTTGCGTCGCTCCATCAAATTCTTCATGAATTGTGGTCCCGCCGCGCCGATGGCAGTGACCGAAGGCTTGACAAAGAAAAGATAGGAGATAGCCGCGCCCGCCCACAAAATGCCAGCCACCACGTGGACAAGTCTGAGCAAGTTCAAGAGATAGATGTTCATTTCAACTCCTTTGGGAATGTTTGATTAACGCCATTAAACCTCCACGCTTGCGTCTTGTGGGGCAACTCACTCACCCAGAAACTCACCCAAACTGTGCTACAATTTGTTATCGCCATGAAATGAGGAGCATGGAAACCGAAACACCCGCTTCGTTCGGAGAATGGATCAAATCGCGCCGCAAAGCGCTCGACTTGACCCAGGAGGAATTGTCGGTGCGCGCGGGCTGTTCCGTCTTTGCCCTGCGCAAAATCGAATCAGGGGAACGCCGACCCTCCAAACAACTCGCCGCGCTGCTCGCCGACGCCCTTCAAATTTCAGATGACGACAAACCCACCTTCATCCGCGTCGCGCGCGGGGATTTGGCCCTTGGACGCTTGCGCACCTCTCAACCCGACTCACGCCTCGCCTCTTTCCCAATCAAACTTGCTTCTCACCATCTGCCATTGCCCTCTTCCCCACTTCTGGGACGCGACCCCGAACTCGCGTCTATGGAAAGAATCTTCAACGATCCGCAATGCCGCCTGCTGACGCTGACAGGCGTCGGTGGCATTGGTAAGACACGGCTTGCGATTGAGTTCGCCTCCCGCCAGCGCGGCAGGTTTCCCGACGGAGTCTACTTCGTCCCGTTGGTTTCGGCCAATGCGGCAGAATCAATCGTCCCTGCGGTTGCCGAAGCGTTGAAGTTTTCGTTTTCGGGTCCCGCCGATTTGAAGGAGCAGTTGATCGGGCACATGTCCAGCGCGATGAAGCAATCCGCGCTGCTCGTGCTGGATAATCTCGAACATCTCATCGCGCAGTCTGCGGAAGCGGTGGAGTTGGTGTCCGAATTCCTCGAGCGAATTCCGTCCCTGAAAATTTTGGCGACCTCGCGCGAACGCCTGAACCTGCACGGCGAATGGACCTACGAACTGCACGGACTCCCCGTGCCGCCAGTCGAGTTTGCGGACAGGCTGGACGACTACAGCGCAGCGGTGTTGTTCCTACAGAGGGCGCGGCACATCCAGCCCAATTTTGAAGTCGGCGAAGCGGAGCGGCTCGAAGTGTCACGGATTTGCCTCCTCGTCGAGGGCATCCCGCTGGCAATTGAACTCGCCGCGGCGTGGGTGGGGTTGCTCACCTGCGCGGAAATCGCGCACGAGATCGAAGCCAACGTCGATTTTCTCGCCGCCTCCATGCGCGACCTGCCCGAGCGGCATCGTTCCCTGCGCGCCTCCTTCGACCATTCCTGGAAGTTGTTATCCGACACAGAGCGCGGCACACTCAGCCGCCTCTCGATTTTTCACGGTGGCTTCGACCGCGCCGCGGCGGAAGAGGTCACGGGGGCAAGTCTGCCACTTTTGGCGTCGCTCGTCTCAAAGTCCCTCGTGAAGCGCGCCGAGGCTGGACGCTACAGCCTGCATGAGGCAATCCGTCAATTCGCCTTTTCTCACCTCGAAGAGGACGAGTCCTGCTGTCACCAGACCTGCGACCGTCACTGCGAACACTATCTCGCCTTTGCCGCCAACCACGAATCGAAATTGAAAAGCGGACTTCAACAGACCGCCATGCGCGAAATAACCGCCGAGTTAGACAACCTGCGCGCCGCCTGGGAGTGGGGCATCCAAAACAAAAAATTCGACTCACTTGGCGGGGCTGTCCGCGCCTTTGGCTGGTACTACGAAGTGTCGGGGATGATCCGTGAAGGCATCGAGCAGTTGGAATTGCTCGTGTGCGCGTTGAATGATCAACCGCGCGACACGCACATCAACAAAGTCCTCGGCACGACCTTCGTGCAGCAGGGCTTGCTGTATTTTCGCAGTGGTCAGTTTGCCCGCGCACAGGAACTGTACGATCAAAGCATTGCCATCCTTCGTTCGGTGGATGCGCAATTTCTCCTCGCCGACGCGCTCATTTTCAGTGGCACGCTCAAACATCTGAACGGCAATTATCTCGAAGCCAAAGCGCAAATCGCCGAAGGTCTCGCGTATGCCCGCGCCTCTCACAATAATTGGTTCATCGCCTATGGAATTTACAACCTCGGTCACGTGGACAGCCTGATGGGCGAATACCAGAAAGGCTACGATCAAATGCAGGAAGGTCTCGCGCTCTTTCGCAAAGTGGGCGACCCGCATTCCATTTCGCTCGGTTTGAACTTCCTTGTGGACACGCAGATCGCGCTCAAGCGTTACGACGAAGCGAAAGAATCCATGCGCGAGAGCATCGCCCTGTGCGAACAGACTCAAAACCGCTGGGGCATGGGCACGGCGTATCGCTACTTCGGTCTGGCAACGATGGCAGACGGTCATTATGACCAAGCGCAGGTTTGCTTCCAAAAGAGTCTCGAAATCTTCGGCGAATATTTTGAGGGCTGGGACATCGCCATCACCTTTGCCTACCTCGCCGACGCAACCCTGCTCGCAGGTGACAACGCCAAAGCCCGAACGCTCTATCTGAACTCCCTACATCACGCGCGCCGAATCAACTCCGCCCCGCTCATGCTGATGACCCTCGCAGGACTCGCCCAACTTGAAGTGCACCTCCCCGATGTCTCGGCCCGGCTCGACACAAACCCCGCGGCTGGCTGGCTGACTCTCATCCTGAATCACCCCGCCGCGACCTCGGAAACGAAAGACCGCGCCGCGCGCTTACTGGACGAACTGCGCTCCACCCACACCCTGTCACCGCCGCAACCTGCATGGACGCTGGAACAGGCAGTTGAAACGTTGACGGGAAAATAACCGCGCCAAAAACGTTCGAGCAAACAAACACATGACCTGCCAGTATCGGATTTCCACAACCGCAAGCGGATCGGCCAACGGGGTACATCTCTGGTATACGGCTATAAGTTCCGATCGGTGATTTCCGGGACGCGGTAACCCGTTCATTTCGACGAACAAGGGAGCGCCTTCCATTTCTGTTCTGAAGGCGCTTTTTTATTCAATTGTTAATTCCGGGGATTAGTATTCGCATCAAAGGACAAGTCGAACTTTTCTTCGTTTGGATAAGGGTAAAAATAATTTATAGAGATAAAATCAGGTTATGCTTATCATAAATTGAGGAGAATATCATGAACAGGCAGGACTTTACCACCATATTCTTACCTGACGGGCGGAAGCTGGCATATGCCGAGTATGGGGACCCCGAGGGCGTGCCGGTATTTTTCTTCCACGGCTTTCCCGGCTCCCGCTACGATGGAGAATACAGCGGGCAGATTGCTGCAGAAATGGGCATTCGCCTGATCGCGCCGGACCGGCCCGGCATGGGCCATTCGGACTTCCAGCCGAACCGGCGTTTGTTGGATTGGCCTGCGGATGTTTGCAACCTGGCTGATACCCTGAAGCTGGACATGTTTGGCGTCCTCGGCTATTCGGGCGGCGGTCCCCATGCCCTGGCCTGCGCTGTTCGCATTCCTGAACGGCTGAAAACGACAGGCGTGATTGCCGGTGTAAGCCCGGTGACCGAACCGGGTGCACTGGATGGGATGTTGCGAAATAATGTTCAAATCTTTACGCTTTCCCGTCAGGTTCCCTGGTTGCTCAATCTGATTTATCGATGGAATAATACGGCGAACGGCGAAAAACTGATGCGGGCTGGAATGGCGCAGATGGCAAAACCGGATCAGACAGTGATGCAGAATCCGGAAGTTCTGCGTGGGATGGCTAAGGATTATAAAGAGGCCTTCCGCCAAAGCCCGCGCGGCGTGGTCCATGAAGGGGGTTTGTTTGCCAGCGATTGGGGCTTCAAATTATCTGAGATCCAGGCCATGGTTTATCTCTGGCAGGGCAAAGAAGATACGAATGTCCCGTTAGCAATGGGGCGGTATCAGGCCAGTCACCTGCCTAATTGCATTGCGAAATACTTCGCAGGTGAAGGGCATATCTCGATCATTACCCATTGCATCCGAGAGATCCTGGCTGTATATGTATAAGGGGCAGGGAATTTCCGCCTTGTGATAGCGCTCAACGCATGCTACAGCGATCCAGTAGGAGCAGCCTCTTGGTACTTGATGGTTGGTCTTCGCCTTATTTTTGCTCCGCAAGCTAAAATTAGCGAACCCGATGTGCGGGTTGTGCAATATGATGAACCTGATGGGTCTATTTGCAAAAAGGCAGCCGATCTTTAACAAATGATCCCTAGGTGATAGATTCAGCGAGCGTCTTATCGTCAAACGCTTCACCGGTGGTAGGATAGATACACCAGCAGATCGCCGACCTGAACGGGTGCATCAGGATCCTGGGACCAGGGAATCCACCAGTATTGGTACGGCGCATTGTGCACCATCACATACCAAAGCGTTTTTTAATGTGCCGTACCAAAACCTGAAATAGCATTGAGGTAATTGGTCCTTTTCCGTGGATGTCAAATGCCAAAATCGCTTAAAGCAGGGGTGACTTGACCCGAATATTGCTGCAGGCAAGTGCCGCCATAAAATAAAGTTTTCGATAAACCGGGTGATTGTAAAGATAATCCAGGGTATATACCTGCAGAAATTCCTTGAGAATTCCCCGTTTGATTTCATTGGGCCATAATAGGTCTTTTTGTGACAGGACATTTTACGTCAACTGGATTAACATCGCCGTACGGTTTTTCTCAGGTTTTTTAAAATTTGGTCCAACTTTTTGCTGCTGCTGATCTCCACGAAGGTTGAAAATTCAATCTGGTCATTTTCTGAGAAGTCTTCAAGGCTGAGACGAAGATCTTCTGCCTGGTTCTCCTCCATCCAGGCAGAAAGCCGCGGAGTAGAGGCCGCATATTTCTGGATGGCCGCTTGAAAGCCATTTTCGGCAGCATTCCAATCAGCTGAATTAAAGATCGCCCGGATGTCAGCGGACACTTCGCCTCGCATCGACTGACGTGGGAAATGCGCCCCGGCGTTTTATGGCAGGTGAAACTGGCAACACCGCCAGGGGACGCTGCCCTAATAACAGAAAGAATGTTACACCTACCAAACGTAAAAACTTATCGATGTTGATAGGTTATTTGCATTTAGCCGTACATATTATGGAAAAAATCGAGAAAATTTTCAGCACCCTTGTGAAATCTTTTTGAATAAATCCTTCCACTCAGACGCACAGAAAGAGAGAAGATGGGTCTTCGCTCAATTAGTATCAGCCCCAACATTGGTCTTTATGTACTCGATTTCAGGATTCAGGGTCATAACCTTTTGATCGCAGGACTGAATCCCCTCCCGCCACTTATATTAGCAAAAAGGTCAAGTTCCAATACTTAGCAACACCACCAAGAAGTAGCTTTTAGGTTTTAATCACCCAAGGGGGAAATTCCACCTTCCTAATGGGGGATCTTCGCTGGATCCTTGCCCTTCCCGAAAGATAGGCACAAGCCTCAATTCATTACCCAATAACCTAGCTCTCAAATATATATTGACAATCGTTATATCGCATGGCAATATACTGATACACCATATATCGCAAATCGTTATAAGGAAAGAACAACTTGCCAACTGACAAAGATATTAACAAATACCTACCCTTGACTGAGGCGACCTGTTACATCCTACTTGCTTTGATTGAACCACTTCATGGATATGGCGTGATGCAGAAGATTGAGCAGCTGAGCGAAACCAATGTAAAGGTCAGGCCAGGAACACTTTATAGGGCTTTCTAGACGCTCGAAAAAGACGGCTTGATTCTCAAAGTTAGTGAAGAAGAACTACATAAACCCTACACCCTGACCTTTAAAGGTAAATCCATACTGCAAGAACATCTGCGCAGGGTGGAAATCCTAACTAGAAATTCATAGTTGTTGAAAGGAGAGTAATCAAATGGAAAACCAAACTATTCGCAAGTTTAAATTGTTCTTTGCCTGGAATGACGACAAGGAAGAGGCTTGGCTGAGCCAGATGGCGCGTGAAGGTTGGCACTTGCAGTCCCTAGGTTTTCCCGGCTCATACACATTTACAGCTGGTAAACCGCGCAATGATGTCTACCGTCTTGACTACATCATTGATCGCAAGAATTACCAGAATTATCTCCAACTGTTCCAAGATTCAGGCTGGGAGCACGTTGGAGAAATGGGCAACTGGCAGTACTTCAGAACCCGCCAACAGGGCAGCCAGATGCCGGAAATATACACGGATAAAGCTTCCAATACCCAAAAATATGCCCTTATAATGTTACCTTTGATCGTTTTCCTCCCCATCTTTGTTTGGATGATCACGCGGCCAATTTCGCTGGAAAGCAGATTCTATGATTTTTATTCCACCGCCAAGTTGGCAATGAGTCTTATCATGATGCTGTATGTCTATGCAATGGTCAGACTCCTGGTACGTATCAACCGCCTGAAGAAATAACACAATAATGACCTAAATCGAGATTGATTAAAAAGTATAAATTCCTAATAGACTGTCATCGAGGGTACGGCGAAAGATGCTCAATTATTGCTCTGGAAATCCTTCGCCTTCAAAGGTTTCTGAAAATTTTCCTTATTTTGAATTGATGTTGTTGCAGTCATATCGAATCAGAGATACTCTTTCGGGTGTCTCTGTTATTGATTAATAAGACCTCTTCTTGGGTGGGTTTTTCATCCCAACTTTCCCATTTTGTAGCTGCTGAAAGGAATACAATGGCTCACAAATATGCACTAATTCCAAGGGGATTTTTGTGTATAATGTTTTTGGATTTCGCTGCTATTGATTATTTTTAATCGAAATCGCAGTTTGACCTAATTCAAAAAGCTGGCTATACGACGCCACTGTAGTATTCAATAACCCACGTAATTAACAGATAAGTGTAGTAACCAATTCTTAAGGTGTCTTTGGCTCGCCCGGAAAGGAAAATGCCATGTCGACGATAAAACCGTTTATCCTACGCCATCCTGTATTTTTCTACTTTTTTATTACGTTTGCTCTCTCATGGGGTGGTGTGTTCATTCTTGGTCGTCCGTATGGCATGCCAGCGCATCCGGATCAATCTGCTAAGGTCTGGCCGATTGTATTCATGCCTTTTTTCCTCGGTCCCGTTATCGGAAGCCTTTTGATGACCGGTATTATTTCGGGGCGTGCTGGTTTTCGCTCCATGAGAGCTCGATTGTTCAAATGGCGGGTGGGTTTCCGCTGGTATGCGGTAGCCCTCTTTATCGCTCCTCTCGTTGTAGGCGTAGTAGCCATACTTCTTTCTTTGATCTCCAAGGAATTTCTGCCCATCATCGCCACTGCAGAGGATAAGGTCGGAACAATCGTGAGAGGTATCTTGATCGGCCTACTCTTTGGCGGTCTACTTGAGGAATTAGGTTGGACTGGTTTTGCGGTTCCCACGGTTCGGCAGCTTCACGGTGTGTTTTCAACCGGCCTTATAGTGGGTTTTCTACATGGTTTGTGGCATTTGTTGCCCACTTACTGGGCAACTGGCGATTCCTCCGGAGTACTCTCACTGACCAACTTCATCCCGCCACTATTCTTTTACGCTGGTGTCCTTCCGGCTTACCGGATCCTTATGGTCTGGGCTTATGACCATACCGAAAGTTTACTCTTGTGTATACTTATGCACGCAAGTCTTACCGCCAGTGCTCCGTGGATACTCTTACCGGCGACAACAGGCATATCCCTAGTGATCTATTACCTCATAATAACTGTCGTGTTGTGGGCTGTAGTCGGATGGGTCGTCTTTTCAAAGCGCGTGCATACTGCAAGTCCAATTGGTCATATTATCTAGATCTCACGATCAACCTGTATCTATAGGAAGTGGCTATAGAACTGGGCTAAAAAATAGGGATATGCACCCATGTCCTCGCTGTTTTAGAACAACCCGGCAAAACAAAGCCGGAAAATCAGAAAGTGGTTCACAACTCATCCGCTGCATGCATTGTCAGTGCAAGTACACGCCTGAACCGAAACAACATGGTTATACGGTTGAAATACGCAAGCAGGCGATGCAGTTATACGTGGACGGGATGAGCCTGCGGCGGATCGCCCGCCATCTCGGATTGCATCATCACACGGTCTCGCCATGGATCCAAGCGCAAGCAGAGTAAATGCCCGATCCACCGACACCCGAACAAGTCAACGAAGCAGAGGTGGACGAGATATTCACCTTCAGCGGGGACAAAAAAACCGAATCTTCATCATCACGACCGTAGATCGCTTCACCCGCTGCTATCTGATCTTCAAAGTAGTCTGGCAGCGGCCAAAGAGATGAGCCTCCTCTGGGCGGTAGATGATGTGCCCGTATGAAAAGTAAGTTGTTTCCTTTTGCCAACGAACTTCACGAGTGGAGTCACGGTTGAGCGCCAGCGGCAAGCCGGTATTTTTGCACTGATCCAGTAAAAATGGGATCAGCCAGCTATCCCCCCACTCGGTGACCAGGATATCAGGGTCGTATGTCCGCAGCAGCTCATCAAGCTGGCGGATGTAGATCGAAGGATCATCCAGCCGCAAACTCCTCTTGAAACGATCCGAAGACAGAAGCAGCGAGTCTGGATCTGCTTTCGTCGGGTCGGTATTGGGATAAATTTCCATGATCCTGAGCGGCGGCATTTCAGGATTTATATCCCAGCGGGAATTTAGCGCCTGAAGGTCAATCAATTGGTTTGTTTCATCTATGATGAAATCGCACAGGGCAAGAGGAAAGGTAGCAAATTGAGCACAGTGCCTGACCTGAATCGGGAGATCGGCATCATAGTAGGTTATGTTTGGGTAGCGTTCGAGCAGCATGTGGAATAAATTGGCTTGATCACTGGGAGATTGAACCCTGATCGCCATCACATCCACCGGGGTTGGAATGAATACATCCTGTTTCTGGTCGCGACTCAACGAGATCACTCGCGGATCGTGTTGGATTTCACGCCAGATTTTACGCAGGGTGGCAAAGTCCCCGGCAACATAAAACGTGACGGGAAAAAACTGGCGCACGGCAAGGCGCAGATCGTCCTCCCAGGTGATGATCCATAGAACGATCCCCTGGTTTGGATCAGGGTACAGATCAAGCAGCCATCCCTTAATTCTGGTCACATCATTCTTCGAAGGGCACATACTCAGGTTCGTCTGGATCCTGGTCGTCCTTGAACTTAACAGGTAGATTGCCGGTTTGAAGGTTCTCCTCTTCCAAGAGCTGATCCAGCAAGGTAATCAGTTCAGAAGGTGACGAAACCGTCACCTCCTGGGGAATGGTATTGGATTGAAGGGACTTTAGTTGCTTATAGATCTCGATGACCATCGAAATCAAGAACGCATCCATCGGATAGATGTTGCTGGCAAACGAAGCTTCTGCCAAATGCAAACGGGATAGGACTAAGAGCTCTTTCAAGAGTTCCTGGTCGCTCTTACGCAGCGCACGTTTGTAGCGTTCAAGCGCTGCTTTCTCCGCCAGCCACGTCTGAGTGATCGAACTGATTGTGCGTCCCATAAGTCAACTTTCTGCAAATAAGGGCATTTGGAGATCACCAGGCGGTTCCAAAACAGCCCGGGACTCAAAAACCACATGAGATGCTTGAATAAGGCGGTTCAGGAGAAAGGCTTTACCGCTCGCTTGAGAGGGGACAGGGCGCGCAGTGACCAGGACCGGCGAAGTTTCGCTGATGCTTTTTAATTTCATCAGGGATTTTTGAAACAACCGGGAAGCATCAGGGATTTTTACTTCATCATCGAAAAATGTGGAAAGGAAATCCGGTAAAATCACGGGCTCGCCCGGTGCAATTGTAGTCTCCGTCAGCATCGCGACCACCTGATAGCAGGTGAACGCGCGTGACACCCGGATACGCTTGAGGGCAGTGACAGGGTCATGGGTAAGCAGACGCAAATGCCTGGCAACCGCATACATATCAGAACGATTGCCGCAGTCCAGCAGTGTCACTCGCTGGGTACAACATATGACCGCTGTCAGCATGAGCAACTGGCAGGTAGCAGCATGGCGGTCAATAGCGGTAAAAATTTTGTTGGAAAGTGGTAGAGAAAGCTGGCTGAACATTTGATGATATTATATAGAACAAATGTTCTTAAGGTCAAGTAATTATTAGACAAAATCACAAAAGCGCGTCACCCCGTTTTGAGATGACTTGAAAAACGCC
>JABLXC010000050.1 GCA_013178185.1 Anaerolineae bacterium
CCATCCCGGTCTTCTCAAGGCGTGCTCTGGGCGACTACACCCCAAGCGCAATGTTATTTTAGCATAGATAAGAGGCAATTTCAATATGTCAACCAAAAAAGATTTGGTAATTGAGGGCTTGGAGAAACTTATAGAATTAATTGAACAAAGCGGTGATTTGCGAGAGGAAGTTTATTTTCCCATCCATGATGCGATGGCACAGTCCGGAAAATTGCTAGAAGACCAGATCAAGCAAAATCTGACCGATAACGACAGCGTTGCCACCGGCGACCTGCGCGGCAGCGTCTCTTCCGGCGAGGTGCAGGTGACGAAAGACGCGATATTCGTAGAAGTCGGCGCGGGGCGGGGTTTGCCGTATGCGCAGGCGGTAGAGTATGGGAGTAAACCGCACACGCCGCCGCTTTCAATCACCGAGCCGGGGCAGCCGCTCTATGAATGGGTACGCATCAAGCAGTTAGCTGGCATATACTCAGTGCGGACGGGCAGACGGTTAGGGAGTAAAGCGAAGCAAATAGACGAAAATCGCCGAGTGGCGCGGGCGATCTGGGCGCATATTCGCAGGTTTGGCACAAAACCGCATCCATATTTTGAACCGGCGCTGGAGCAGACAAAGGAGCAGATTATGCGTTTGTTTCAAGAGGCGGTGGAGCAGGTGGTTCAAAACGTTTTGAGAAAGTAGCAAGCATATAATAAAGAGCGAGAAAAAAAAGATGAAATTTGGTTTCTCTCTTGCACTTGAAGAAATGCGGTCAGCTTATCAGCAATTTATCCAGGCGGGTGAGGCGTTGGATCATAAGGCTTCTGCGCTGCTTGGCGCGGCGGGTCTGCTGTTGGGCTTGGTAGGCGTGTTGCAGATTTCCAGCGTTTCTGTCTCGAACATTGTTAAGTGGGGACTTGCTTTGGCGGCGGCTTTATACCTTGTCATGGTTTGGCTTTGCATCCGAACTTTGTTTCCGCATGGTTATACAACGCCAATCAAAGCGGACTGGGATGTTTTATCGGATTATTTGTTGACCAGAGGAAAGCGGGATGCGGTGTTGAATATACTGAGCGGTTATGTGGCGCAGATACAGCATAATCAGCGGGTGAATGAGATAAAGGCGCGAAATGTCCGCTGGGCGGCATGGATATTTGCAATGATTATTGTGCTGCTTTTGTTACTGAGTGTTTTGGGATAGTTGTATGCCGGATGAATCCAAACCAAAACCGCCGCCTAAGCCGATTCCGCAACCACCTCCGCCGCCACCAGGTGAATTAACAAAGAGCGGCGCTTTGAAAGAATGATAAAATGGGGGCATGGGCAAACTATTCTTTGGCGACAATCTAGATGTATTGCGGGCGGAGATTGCGGATGGATCGGTGGATTTAATTTATCTGGATCCGCCGTTCAACAGCAAGCGGGATTATAATCTGCTGTTCAAGTCGCCAAAGGGGCAGCCTTCGGATGCGCAGGTCACGGCATTTGAGGATACGTGGCAGTGGGGCGAGCAGGCTGAACGCGAGTATTACGAACTGCTGCACCAACCGAACACGGACGCGGCGGAGATGATCCAGGCGCTGCGGCGGTTTTTGAAGGAAAGCGATTTGATGGCGTACCTGGTGATGATGGCAAACCGCCTGCTGGAACTGCACCGCGTGTTAAAGCCAACGGGGAGTTTGTATTTGCACTGCGATCCGACGGCGAGTCATTATTTGAAGATTGTGCTGGATACGGTTTTTGGGGCAGAGAATTTCAGGAATGAGATTGTTTGGAAGCGGACGAGCAGCCATAACGATCCAAAAAGGTTTGGAAATATCCATGATGTCATCCTATATTACACCAAAACCGGACAATTCATTTGGAACCTTCAATATGTCCAATATGATGATGAATACATCAAACGATTTCGCTTCACCGATCCAGACGGACGCAAATGGACAGATGATAACTTGACTGCCAAAGGACTATCTGGCGGTGGTTATACTTATGAATACAAAGGTGTTACTTCTTTATGGCGTGTTCCATTGGGAACGATGAAACGTCTGGATAAAGAAGGCAGGTTGTATTTCACCAAAAGCGGCGGTATTCGTCTGAAACGCTATCTGGATGATAGGAAAGGCATTCCTGTTCAGGATGTCATAATTGATATTTCCCCTATCAACTCTCAAGCTGCCGAACGTCTTGGCTATCCGACGCAAAAGCCGCTGGCTTTGCTGGAGCGGATTATCCAAGCCAGCAGCAACCCTGGCGATCTCGTTCTCGACCCATTCTGCGGGTGTGGGACGGCAGTACATGCGGCGCAGAAGCTGGGGCGGGAGTGGATCGGGATTGATATTACCCATCTGGCAATCAGCCTGATCGAGAAGCGGATGCGGGATGCGTTTCCTGGAATCCAGTTTGAGGTATACGGTACACCAAAGGATTTGGACGGGGCAAGAGAACTGGCACGGCGGGATAAGTATCAGTTTCAGTGGTGGGCATGTTCACTGGTGAATGCGCAGCCGTATCAGGGGAAGAAGAAAGGGGCGGATAGTGGCATTGACGGGGTGATTTATTTTCAGGATGACGAGACGGGGGCGAAGAAGATCATCGTCTCGGTGAAGGGGGGGGAGCATGTTTCGGTGGGGATGGTGAAGGATTTGATTGCGACGGTGGAGCGGGAGAAGGCGGCGATAGGGCTGTTCGTTACGCTGGCGGAGCCGACGAAGGCGCTGCTGACCGAGGCGGTGAGCGCAGGGTTTTATCCATCGCCAAAGGGGGATGTGCCGCGCATTCAGGTGCTGACGGTGGGAGATTTGTTGACGGGGAAAGCGAAACCGCAATATTATGACTTGGCACTGGGTGGGCATACCTTTAGAAAGGCGCGGGTGGAGAAGAAGCGGGCGGTGCAAGATAAGCTGCTTTAGGGAAGACGGCTTGACTTTTTAGCAGGTTTGTTCTACAATCAAAACAACAAATTAGCCCGCAAGGGCAGGCTGCGTGCCGATTCTGTGGAAGAACCCGGATAGGTAAGCAGTAACACTCTCACAAAGTCGGTAGAGCCGGCGAGAGTAAGCGAGTTACCACAAGGTGGTTTGCTTACTTTCGCCGGTTTTTGTTTTGGAGGTTTGTGCATGCCGTATTCAAATGAACATGCTGCTAGATTGATTGAACCGGAAAAGTTTGACGCCGATTCGTTCCGCCGCGTGAACGATAAATTCGGCGAAGGGGTTCATGCAATTTTCGGGAAGCTCAAGGGGGAAGATAGCATGACCTTGCAGGCGATCCGCTTCGACGCGGGGAAATTTACCGCCGAGGAAGCGCGCCAATGGCTGAAGGCGCATGATTACGAGCCAATCGCTTTTGAGGAAGCCGAAGAGGAGAAAACCGAAAAAGGTTTGTCCTATTTCATGCCGCTGGAGAAGGTGATCGAGGCGAAACGCGAGGTGTGGGGTATTGCGGCAATCGAACAGCCCGACCAAAGCGGTGAGATCATGGATTATCAGAAATCAAAACCACACTTCTGGGCATGGTCGAAGCGGGTGCAAAAAGCCAGCGGCGGCAAATCCTATGGGAATGTGCGCGAGAGCCATACCAGCAAAGCGATTGGCAAGGTGATCAAATTGCTGTTCGATGATGCTGCCAAAGCCATTCGTGTAGGTGTAAAGGTGGTGGACAGTGAAGCGTGGCAAAAGGTGATTGAGGGCGTGTTCACCGGCTTTTCGATTGGCGGCACGTACGGCCGGCGCTGGCCCGATCCGCTGAACAAGGGTTATGTGCGCTACGAAGCTATCCCGATTGAGCTTTCGATGGTGGATTTGCCCTGTATTCCTGGGGCAACCTTCGAGATGGTCAAGACGGATGGCAGTTGTGTAGTTTATCCTTTGAAGACAGGAGACACAATGAAAGAGAAGATTCAAAAATTACTCAAACAGGAAGAGGGCGAGACACTGGACGAGGAAAAAATCCAGGAGATCGCCGAAGAAATCGCTGCGATGCTGGGAGATCAATCCGAGGAAAAGGATGATGGACAAGAGCCAGGGGTAGCTGAAAGCGAAGAGAGCCCGGAGAACGGGGAAGAAAAAGCGGCTGAGGAACAGCCGAAAGCGCTGACTGCTGAGGAGGTACGTGAGATCGTCCTTGCAATCCTTGCCGAATTTGGATTAATCGAGCGCGTTGGCGGCGAGATGCAGCTGAGCGCGAAGGTGCGCGGGCTGGCAAAAGCGGAAGAAGCAATGCAAAAATCTCTGGACGAGTTGAAGCAGCAGGTTGCCGGGGATTTGGCAAAACTGGCGGTGGAGGTGGAGGCGCTGGGTAAGCGCGGGGGAAGCGGTCCCGTTTTGCGCGAGCTGGGGACGCTGACGCCGCAAGCTGGCGCAGCTTTGCAGAAAGCCGAAGCGTTGAAATCGGCGCTGCAATCGGTAACCGATCCGCTGGCGGAGCAGACTTTGCGCAACGAAATTGCGCGGTTGGAAATTCAAGCGATTCAAACAAAGTAAGGAGTATGTAGGATGATTGACAATCTTTCTCAATTAACACAACAGGCGATTGCCGAATTTAAGAAGGCGTTGGGTCAACCGATGGACCCAAACGTATTGAAAAAAACAGGCGTGACTCAGGCGACCGGGCTGGTGGCTTATGACCTGCAAGCGCCGGCAAAAAATCTTGTACCGGTTTTGACCCCGATTCGCAATCGGACGCCGCGTGTGACAGGCGGAGGCGGGACTTCGACCAACTGGAAGGCGGTTACCGGAATCAACACCGCCCGCTTGCGCGGGTTTGTGCTGGAAGGCGAACGCAATGGCGTGGTTACCACTTCTGTGGAGGATAAAAGCGCGGCTTATCGCACGCTTGGTTTGGAAGACAGTATCACCTTCGAGGCGGAGCGCGCCGCGCTGGGTTTTGAAGATATTCGATCGATGCAGGCGCAGCGGCTGCTTTGGGCAACCATGATCGAGGAAGAACTGGCTGATCTGGGCGGCAACTACTCGGTTGCGCTGGGAACGCCGACCGCGCCGACCGTGACTGCGGAGAGTTCAGGCGGATCAATTGGCGCCGGTACATACAACGTGATCGTTGTGGCGTTGACGCTGTACGGCTATCTTGCATCTTCGCTGACAAATGGCGTGGTTGGGCAGGTGAGCGTTACCCCAGCCAGCGGCGGTTCGGCGTTCACCTACGGCGGCGGGTCGTCCAACAGGTCCAGCGCCACCAGCACCGGCGCTTTGACCGGTTCGACCAACATGATCAAAGCCAGCACCCCGGTTGTGCCCGGCGCGGTGGCGTACGCGTGGTATGTCGGCACGAATGGTAATGAATTGCTGCAGGCGATCACCACCATCAACAGCGTAGCGCTGACCAGCCTGGAGACATCTGAACGGCAAAATGCCAGTGCGATCACGGCGGATAATTCCAAGAACCTGCTGGGGTATGACGGCATTCTGTACCAGGCATGGGCGAGTGGTTCTGGGGCATATATCAAGAACATGGCGACCGGTACACCCGGCAGCGGCACGGGGCTTTCGGCTTCGAGCGATGGCGGTATCACCGAAATCAACGAGATGTTCCGTTCGATGTGGGATAATTACCGGCTTTCGCCGACCAGGATTTATGTTAACGCTCAGGAAGCAGATAACATCACCAAGAAGGTCCTGACAGCATCTGCCGCGCAAATTCCGTATGTAACCGGCATGGAATTCACCGCCGGAATGCGGGTGAAGAGCCTGCTGAACCGCTTTGCGATGGGGGTGGCGCCGGAAGTGCCGCTGGAAATTCATCCCAATCTTCCGCCAGGCACACTGGTTACAGTAACCGAGCAGCTGCCTTACCCGATCAATGGTATTCCGAATGTGATGGAGATGCGCCTGCGCCAGGATTACTATCAAATCGAATGGCCGCAGCGGACTCGGAAGTATGAAAGCGGCGTTTATTTCGATGGCGTTTTTGCCCACTACTTCCCGCCATCGGTTGGGATCATCACCAATATCGGTAACGCGTAAGTGAACCTCTGACCGCCGGGCGGATGGCGGATCCATAGGTCCGCCCCTACGGTCCGGCGGTCGGATTGGAGGAATGAGTGATGATACCGTTTCATGTGATTAGGGATTTTCTGCTCAACGGTAAAGGGCGCGAGCAAGGGGTATTCCTGCCGCCGGATGGCGAATTGGATGAAGCGATTACAGTTTTGGAGACCGGACTGTCGGGCAAGCATTTGGAGGACGGCGCGATTGATACCGAGCAGCTTGCGGATGAAGCGGTAAGCGGCGCGAAACTGAAGCCGGGTATGTTCCGTCTGCTGCCGTTCGTTGGTGTGGATGGAAGCGGAGAGGAGCCGGAGTTGACCTGCACGCTGACCGGCGCGCGGGAAGGCGATGCTGTTGCGGCGGTGATCGACACGACTGATTTCAGCGATGCGCGGGCGAAGTTTGCTTCGAGCATTGCTGCAGATGACGAGATCGAGCAGGTAAGCCTGACCGATGAAAGTACGGTTACGTTCCTGGCGCTGTTGATTGCGAGGTGAGAGATGAAGTATCGGGTGATTGATCAAACGATTGCCTCAATCAGCCAGGGAGATTTTACCAGCGTAGTCGAAAACGGCACGATTGAACTGCCCGATGAACTGGCGCGGGATTTTCTCCAGTTGGGCATGATTGCGCCGTTGAATACTGAGTATAAGGAGGGGGCAGATGACGGATTACACCAGCCTGACCAGCGTCAAGCTCGCTCTCGGAAGCAATCAAACCACCGATGATACGCTATTGAGCGCGCTGATCACGCAAGCGAGCCGAACGATTGACCGCTACTGTGTCGGTGTGGTCGGATGTGATAACTATTTTGCGCGGGAGACGCTGACGGATGTTTTAATGGCTGGGGTTGTTTCGAGAGATGGGATGCTGCTGTGTTATCCGCGCAAGGCGGTGGTGGAGAGTGTGAGCGCGCTGGCGTATCGGTCTTCTTCGCAAGATACCTGGCAGGAGATCGATCCGGCGAGGGTTGAGATCGGCGGTTACCGGGTATCGGCGGCGGGCGTGGATGCGGTCGGCACGGTGCGGGTGAAGATTTCGTTTATCGGCGGGTTCAGCTTGCTGCCGGATGATTTGGTAAATGCGGCGACGCTGCTGGTGGTGCGGTTTTACCGCGAGGTGAAGAGCGGGCTGGGCGATTCGATTGGAGTGGCTGAACTGGGTACGCTGACCTATACGAAGGCACTGCCGGTGCGGGTGATCGAGATGTTGAAGCCGTATAAGAGGGTAATCGCATGACGGCGACGATGGATCAGATTCGGCAGCGGCTGGCGGATATTCAGGCGGCGGTAAGCGGGGTGAAGCGGGCATACACCCGCGCTCCGCAAGCGCTGGCGGATTCGGATTTACCGGCGTTTTGTACGTTCGCTGGTCCGGCGACAGTTGCCATACTGAGTGAAGGTTTAGCGGAGGAAACGCGGACGTGGCTGATGCGGTTGTACGTGAAGCCGATCCTGAGCGGGATAGATGGGGAGGCGGAGAAGGCGGTAGAGCCATTTTTGTTGAGCGTGAGGAATGCGTTCTTGGCTCACCCGCTTTTGGGCAACGGGACGAAGGATTCGGCGCTGCCGTTTGTTGAGAAGGCGATTTGGTTGGGAGATAGTGGTGTTCAGGTGATCGGGTTTGCCGGGCAGCAGTATCTCGGTGTTGAATATCGTTTGAATTTGACAATGGTAGTTCCGATACAAATTGCAAAATATGAATAGGAGATAAAAGATGACCGCAGAAGATTTAGCGATGATTGCAGGCGCGGTTTTGTCGCTTGCATTTTCTCACATTCCCGGTTTGAGCGGGAAATATGACCAATTAGCCGCAGAACAGAAGCGGCTGATCATGTTGGCGCTGGTTGTGGTTGTGGCCGGTGTGATTTATGGGTTGAGCTGCGCGGGGCTGGCCGACAAACTCGGTTTGTCTATTGCCTGCGATGAAGCAGGGCTGATCGGCCTGGTGCGGGCGGTTTTGCTGGTGGCTGTTGCCAATCAAGGGACGTATGCGCTGACGAAACGGTAATCGTATGAACACATCACTGTATTCATTACTTGCACAAATTCCTCTGGTCGGCATCTTCATCTGGTTTGTGTTGGAGATGATGAAGCGCTATGGCGAAGAACGTACTTACCGTGATACGCAGTGGCGGGAGTTTCTGAAGGATTTGCGCGACGCGCAGAATGCGGCTGTCGCCAGGTTGGCAGAGGAAATCAAGTGCATCGCGATTGAAGTGGCACAGATGCGCGAGTCGCTGAACCGCCATGAAATCAATACCGAACGCCGCTTCAGCGGCTTGAAAAGGAAAGGTGTTGAGGAATCATGAAACCAGAAAAAGAGAATATATCCAAAAAGAACTGCCCGCTTTGCGATGCGGAACTGATGCCGGTACAACAAGCCGGAAAGATTGTATATATCTGCATCTGCGGCGGCATTTCAAGAACGGTGATTGAAGTTTTACCTGAAAGACAAATAGAAGGAGAACAAAATGACAGCTCCAACTGAGAAAACTCTAAATTATGGACTGCGCTATGCGAGCGTGTTTGAACTGGATACGAATGGATATCCAAAAGCCAGCGGGACGACCGCTTACGAGGGAAGCCAATTCAAAGGTTCGACGGCGTTCGAACTGACCATTCCTGATGCGCGCAAGCTGACTGGTTTAGGCGAAGACGGCATTACCCAGGTGGTATATCTACCGCCGCAAGAAGGGGCGGACGCGCGCTTGAACGTGGAAGCGGCTGATCCAACGCTGGCTGCGCTGTTGGACGGCACGAAAGTAGCTACGGTGGGTGAAACCACTGTAATCGGCATTGCAACCGATAAGCAGGGCTTTGAACCACGCGTGGCTTTGCTGTTGTACCAGGCTGCGAAGGGCCTTGAGACGGGTAAAACCTACTGGCATAGCTTTATTATCCCATCTGCGCAGGTGGTGCGCAAATCGCCAGGTATGAGCGCAGACAAAGCGGTTACGCAGTACCAGGTTGCGCCGAATCGGGTCAAAAAGCACCTGTGGGGCGTTTCGTTTTCCAACAACACTGAGGGGTTTTTGGAAGCGCAAGTGTTGGAAGTTTGGAGCAACTACCCACTGCGAATCTGCTCATTTTTGGGTGACGGGACGACAACGGCTTTCAATTTTCCGACGGAATATCCGTCAGTTTCGACCGATGGGATTAAGGTTTGGAAGAATGGCGTAGAGGTTTCCAGCGGTTTGACCAAAGCCGTGACCGATATCACGTTTACGACTGCGCCGGCTAATAATGATGTGATTGTAGTTTTGCGCGAGGTTGTCGGATGAAAAAACTGGACCTGACAGCCGGAAACATAACAGCGCGCCTGGAAATTTGCGAGGCGACTACGCTGATGGGGCTGCGGCGCGGACAGCTTGCTGCCGAAGCAGGCAATGATGACAATCCTCTGATCTGGTTTGCCCGCCGATTTATGTATCCTGATTTACTGGCTTGCACGAACGGCGAGATTGAGGATAAGCCGGTTGAAGAACTGACCTTCGATGAATTTCTTGCGTTGCCGGATCAGATTACTGATGCCTGGCTTGAAGCGGCGTATGAGGTCAATCCTCACTGGCAACCGCGTTTGCCGGAACCGGCAGAGCAGGAAAAAAAACGCTCGAAGCTTACCGCTGGCTGACGCGTTACTATGGCGAAGACGCGGGCGTGCCTAATCTGCCGGAGCGCGTGAATTTTCATCATCCGATAGAGCAGGTTGCTCGCGTCATTCAATTGTTAGATTTATCCAATTGGAACTGGACGGTGGAGGAGGTACTGAGTATGCCTGAGGATTGGGCTGAGGATTTGATCACAGCGCGTTACTGCGGCTGGATATTGGCTAAATCAGAGCATTCAGAAACATGATCAACAGACATGCACCGCTCAAAAGGAGAACAAGAAGCATTAAACCCAAGATTTTTAACCGGTTGACTGTGCGCTTCTTCTCCTGGTTGTATTCGAGCACATCCCGATATTTTTCCCAGTTTATGTTATCGGGTTCGTCTTTTCTGCGTCTTGAACTGCCGAACATGATCATGATGAACTGCTCCTAAATCATTATACGAAATTTTTTGAAAAAGATTGCTATGGATGATAAACAAGTCAAAATCATGTTGATGTTTGGGTCGGACGCTTCGAAAGCTGAAGCCGGTCTGACGAAATTGATGCAGAGATTTAAGCAGTTGGAACAGCGGGCGGAAGAAGTACGACAAACGCTGAAAGTGTTTCGGTCCACGCAGCAGGATACTTCTGCTCTAGAAAAGGAATTGAATGATGTAGAGCAGGAGATGCGGCAGATTTCTGATGCGGCGCGCGAGGCGCAAAGCGAAATAAAAGGGATAACGAAAGGTTCGCAAGATATTCGGGATAATCTGTACAATCTGCGTGATATCGGCGAGAAAATATCGCAAGCAGGGCAATATTTGGGAGGTATAGGGAATGCGGTTTTGTCTCCGCTTATGCAGGCTTCGCAGCTTTTTTTGTCCACAGCTGCGCAGAGCGATCCATTAGTCGTACGGTGGAAGAGCGAAATGGAGGGGATTCGGGACGCCTGGCTGCGGATTGGACGCGTGGCAGTCAATGAACTTTTACCGCTGCTTGAAAAAGCATCCAATTTTATGACAAAGCTGGCGGATTTTGTTGAGGCAAATCCTGAGGTGGTAAAAATTGCGTTGGGGGCAGGAGCTGGGTTTAAGATAGCCGGCGAAGCTCTGCAAACTGCTGGCGCATTAACCATACTGGCAGGGACGCTTAAACAGCTTGGACTGACAGGACTTGCGGGTGGGTTAGGAAAAGTTGGCGGTGGTGCGCTGCTCAATCCATATGTATTGACGACCGCGGCTGTCGGCACTGCGGCAACGCTTGGCTATGGCGCTATTGCACACACTGAATTTGGACAGCGGCGCAATATGCAAAATGCACCGGGGCAGCTTGCAACCATCGCGGCATATTACGCAGGGCAATATGGATTGGGCGGGTCGGAGGAGCGAGCGCGAAAATGGGCGCTGGCAATCGGCGAGGCGACCGGAGCTATCGAAAAAAACACGGCTGCGGCGGAGAAGAACGCGCAGGCGGTTGAGCAAAGCGCGGAGGCGAAAGAGAAAGAAGCGGAGGCGATGCAGCAGCGGCTGGACGCGTTCAAAGAATATGAAACGGCGCGGGATAACCGCAATGCCTACGAACGACAGGCAGCGGAGCAGCGCAATCAGATCGTGGCACAGTTTACTGAACAGCGGATGGAGATGGAGCGCGAGTATGAGAAGAACCGCGCTGCCCTTATTACTCAGTATGCTGAGGAACGGCTGCGATTGCTAACAGATTTTGCCAACAGCGAACGACGGACCGAGCAGGATTATTATCGCAGCCGTTTGGAGACAGCGCAGCGGTATCAGGTGGACGTGCAGCGGGCGGAAGAAGACCATCAACGGCGAATGCGCGCCATGCAGGACGAACACGAAGAACGGATGCAGAGCCTGATCGAGGATCGAGACGCGCTGGGGATGATCCGGGAAAAACGTAGTTATGAACGGCGGCGGCAAGAGGAAGAAGAAGCGAACCGAATCCAGGCGGAGAGACGGTCGGAGGATTTTGCGCGGCAGATTCAGGAGATGGAGGCGCAGTTTATCCTTCAGCGTCAGCGACGGATCGAGGACTTTAGAATCCAATTACAAGAAATGGCGAAGCAGCGTCAGCAGCAGTTGGCACAGCTGGACGCCCAACATAGGGAAGAATTGAAGCGGCTGGAGAAACAGCGGAAGGATCGGTTGAGTCAATTCGATAAGCAAACGCAGGCAGAACTGCAGCAGTTGAAGATGGCGGAGCAGAACCGATTGAATATATTACGGGCATTGGCGCTCAACGATCAGGCTGCGCTGCAGAAGGCAGGGATGGAACTGACGGCACGCTATAAAGCCTGGCTGACTCAACAGGCGCAGTCTTTCTTGATAGGCAGACCGCAAGGACGGGCTTTGGGTGGAGCGGTGAATGCCTGGCAGGCATACGTTGTCGGAGAGCGGGGACCGGAATTGTTTGTGCCGGGAATGAGCGGAGCGATTGTGCCGAACTCTCTGACGCGCAATATATTGACATCTGCTGCTTCTGCGTCTTCCAATCGGATAATTGAGATGCGCGTTGAAACGTCTTCGCTGACGTTGAATCAGGTCCTACGGGAGGTAGAACAGATGTTATCGCGCCGGGACCGCTCAATGATGCGAGCAATGGGAGGATAATGTGGCTGATTATAGAATAGGGATGTCCCAGGCAAACATGGCTGCGATTGAAACGTTAGGCTTGCCGGTACCACGTTCGATTTTCCGCGATTATGCCGAGCGGGTGATGGCTGCCAGCGGGCGAACGTTTGGTCGAGGATATCCGGTTTGTTCGTGGGTGTTTTCGTTATTAACTTCATCCCAACGGCACACACTGAAAACTTATTGTACGGGATCATCGGCTGTGGTTTATATCCGCACGCTGGCCAATGACGATGCATATCACAATTACCGGGCTATCATGCACTGGCCGAACGAAGAAGAACGCGATCCATCGAAGCGCCGGGATCGTTTGGAATTTACGATTGAATTTACACACCTGGAGTTGTTATGAGATCGTTAACGTCCCAAGAACTGGCGCTATACCGTTCCGATGGTCTGGCGACGAAATTATATGTCATCATCGATGATCCGACAATCGTTTATACGGCACAAGTTAATCAAACGTTTACCACCCATGATCGGATTGTAGAGGTCACGTACACTAACGCCAGTGGAAATTTAGCCAGTGTGCTGCCAGATATGACAATATTGATTGGGTCGACACCTGGCGGATGGGATCGCGGTATTGCTAGGGTGCGTAAGGCTTGGAGTGAGAGTGTCGCCTATATTGGCGAGACGTCCGAAATCCAGTGGGAAACTGGTCTGTACGTGACTGTGATTGATGAATTTGCTATCTGGCCCAAACATGTGCGTGTATCAGAACAGACCATTTATATGGATTATGATGTTGCGTACAGCGATCAGCACAATGCATTTAGGCCGGTGGTATGCATGGGAGCAGATCGAGTGTTGAAACTGGACGGATCGAGCATCTCGACGCAACTGGACGCATCTCAGTCATGGGTGATCGGGTCAAGCATCAGCAGTTATATGTGGAGCGTGGTGCGCGGGCCAGCCACATTGCAAGATGCAGACACAGCAACGCCGATGCTGACAGCAACAGCAGCGGGAAGGATTTTACTCGAATGCACCGTGACGGCGGAAAATGGAAAATCCAGCAGTGGTTACCGGAGTGTTTATGTTTATAACGAAAGCTCTCCGATGGTTCACCAGGTGGAGTTGGAGCATTTTTCCGGTAGTTTGGACGAAGGCGGATTTGAATTTTCCGTGCGGCTGACGAATCCATTGCAGAGCCAATCTCGGAATTATCTTAAGGTGGTTTTATTTTCTGAAGATTTCCCTCAAGCGATCGGCGATAATGTTCTGGCGATAGGATGGATGGACGAGAAAGATTGCACGGTGGATGAAAATGGCGGCCTGTCTATACTCAGTATCAAGGGGGCGCAGCATTGGTTGAAATTATGTGCCGGGTATCCGGCTGGGGTGGAAAACGTCAACCGCACTCCAGAAGCCTGGACGGAAATACAAAGCCTGACCGTAGACAAAATGTTGTTCCATTTGTTGTATTGGCGGACAACCCTATCTAATTGTGTGGATATTCTGTTAAGCGGGGATGGACGGATTGCGCCTGCTTTTCATGCGGTTGGCAGTGTCTGGGAACAGATGCGCCTGATCGCCGAAGAAAGCATTTTGGCAATTGTGTGCTGCGATGCCTGTAGTAGGTTATTTGTGCAAATTCATCCCAATTTGGTGCCCGCCGAGCGGAATGCTCCGCTCGTTTTGGAATTGAGCAAAGACGATTTTCAAAGGATTGAGATACAAAGCCGGAATCCTGAAATTCATCAATATCATGTCTCTGGCATAGATCAAAATTGGAAGCCGGTTTTTGCCACTGCGCCGGGGCTGGTTTATGGTCGGTATGGCAAGATAACTAGCAAAGAGCAATTGTTGTTTGTCAATCAGCAGCATGCTATACAACTGGCTGGTTTGTTGTTGGCCAGGGAAAAACGCGAGTATGATTTCTCTATTCATCTGACAGGCGCCATCCGCTTGTTTCAAATTGTGCCGTTTTCGTTTATTCATATCAATGTTGCAGCTACAGACACACCAGCAAGGATTAGTTATGCTGGTAATGTCATCCCTTCCCGTATCGAATACAATTTTGAAAACGGTGTGCTGACCCAAACCATTTTTGCCGAACCAGAAACCTTCGCGATACCCGGCGTAGCTCAGTATTTCAGCGATCCGCCAATCGTGGGTACAGTGGAAATACCCTTGTTAGATTTCAACAGTCCACAATGGCCAGCATTGACGCCTGGTTTTTTTGCTCCGCCCTGGCTTCCAAGCAATGAGCCGCTACCGCCGGAATCTAACCCGATTTACCCGATTTGCCCGATTAGTGCTCCGGCAAATGGGCCTTTTATCTGGAATATTCCGTACGTGCTGATTAGCAACAGCAGATATACAATTTTCGTGCCAGCGAGATTGATCATCCGTTCCAGTGGGCACGATAATAAAACTGTATGGGGTGTTCGCGGGCAATTTTTCAAAAAAGATGAAAACGATATTTGGCAAGAAACAAGCGAGAACGATTTCTATAATGTGTATGCTTACAATTCCGCTGGGCAAATTGTTGCCAGCGGCATAAAAGACACCGTCACCGATCCTAAATACCGTACTGGAACATTCCAGCCGCCGGTTGCCGCAGAAATTGCATATGTGGGGCTTGCTATCGAGGCCGATTTATTACGCCCGACGATCATTTTTCCAGAAGTGGAAACACAACATTTTTGGGACGATCCCGGCGTTATACATGGGGAATTGTCGTGGGGTTATTCTGGCGCCGGCATTTGGGCGAGTATCCAAAATGCAATGCTGACGTATAACTACAGCAATGGTGTTTATTGCAAGTTGCGGCTTGGAGGTTATAACGAATTTTTTGACCATCCGCTTATTATCAAACAAAAAGTATTAGCATTTCAAAACAAAGGCAATATTTTGTCTGCGCACGGAATGTTGCGCAGCGATTCGCTGAGTTTAACATATTTATGGCATGAAGATTTTCCAGACAGCCAGTTCACGCCATCGTATTTGTGGAAAGAATTCAAAGAATCACAAGCGCTTGGTAGACAATATACATATATTTGCGTGTATTTCGACATTCAGAATGATGGACAAACTCTAATCGTCATGCAGCAATATGTTGATATTAGGCGTGCGGCGAGATATCGCATTAATTTGCTATCTTTGGAGCTCTGGAACGTTTGTCCGCTTCCAGAGTAGAGTAGAGTAAGGAAAAGTCGGCGATGCGCAAGGTTGAGGAAGTAATCAAACGGTTAAATATAACAAAGCAGGATACGCCTGTGGTATACCCGGCAAAATTAGGAGATGGAAATGGCAAGGTGATCGCGGGAACGGGTCTTGTTTACGTTCGCGTTGCTGATATTGTCAGTATGGCGGCCTGCACAAATACGCCACTGATCAATGATTTGGATGTGTGGGTCGGTTATGATTCAGTGCAGCGAAATATTCTGCGGGTAATTGGACAACGAAATACGGTTAGCGCTCATGATTATACGCCTGATGTGGCGGCACATGCCGCAATGCATGAATTTATGGGTGATGGTCCATTGGGGGGAACGGATGTGGTCAAAGTACGCCTACAGCAATTTACGCCATTAGCTGTTTGGCCATACGACAACAACATGAAAGTCGTTATCTATCCCGGCATAGTTTGGTTGAATGGGCACTATCAATTGATTGCGGACGTTAACCCATACGGAAAACCTGTGCCAAAAGTGATTGATTTCGGCGGGTATCCAGCACCGGATGACGGCAAAGAAATGTATTACCTGATCGGGATAGATATCAATGGGAATGTGAAAGTTATTGGAGGTAGTCAAGTAGATGTTGGAACGTTGACATTAGCGCACATCCCTGAACCACTGCCATCTGATAATGTTCTATATTGTTTGGCGGCGGTGAGACGAACTAGAAATATGAGCATTGTGCTAAACCGTGAAACAGCGGATATTGTGGATTTGCGTTTTCCCATGCAGCATACACATGGGGTAAGCAGCGGTGGTGGGGGTGGAGCGGTCAATCGGGTGGTAGCGGAAGACTTAGTCATCCAGGCTGGATATGGAATCATCTACCCAGAATGGGTGGAAGTGTCGGACGGATATTCGATTGAAATTGCGGATAACGCAGTTTTGGAGGTTACATAATGAGCAAGATCGTACTCAGCAACCAGACCACAGCCCCGGATGCTCCGGCAGCCGGGAAGATAGAAATCTATTCAAAAACGGATAACAAACTCTATAAAAAAGACTCGTCCGGGACAGAAACCGAGATCGGCGGCGGAGGGGGGTCGGGCGATATGCTCAAATCCACCTATGATACCAATAATGATGGTAAGGTCAACAGCGCCGATGCAGCCGACGCCGTTCCCTGGAGCGGTGTATCCGACAAGCCCGCATCATTTACACCCAGCGCACACAAGACCAGCCATCAGAGCGGCGGAGCAGATGCAATAAAACTGGATGACCTTGCTGCACCAGATGACAACACAGATTTAAACGCCAGCGCCAGCGCGCATGGTCTACTTCCGAAACTCAACAACAATACCTCAAATTTCTTGCGCGGCGATGGTGCATGGTCTGCTATACCAGACTCCAGCGAGAGTGTGAAAGGAATCATTGAACAGGCAACGGCAGCGGAAACGACTAGCGGCGCGGCAAATCTTGCTGTTACGCCCGCCGGATTGGCCGGAAGTACCTTCGGCAAGCGGGTTATCATGGCAATTTTATTGGATATTAATACTTCTCTGACTGTTGGGCCCCACGTTGGAAATGTTTATATACCAATCCCTGCAGAACTGAACGGTATGAACCTGGTTGGCGCTCATGCAGTAGTCACGACTCCATCAAGCTCTGGTTCACCAACATTTCAAATATACAATGCGACCGATGCGGCGTTTATGCTTTCTACCGCGATCACCATCGACGCCAACGAGTACAACAGCTACACCGCTACAACTCCTCCGGTAATAGACACCTCGCATGATGACGTTGCAACCGGCGACCTGCTGCAGATAAGTTGCACTGCCGCTGGAACGGGAACAAAAGGATTAATCATTATCCTATCGTTCCAGTTACCGTAAGGAGACAGCATGGCAGTTGATGACAGCTACACAAAAGTATTGATGCACTTCGATGGGGAGAACGGCTCGACAACGTTCATCGACGAAAGTGGTATTTCCTGGACATCCGTCGGTGGCGCGCTCAATACGACTAGCCAGTTTAAGTTTGGCACGGCGTCTGGGTACCTTGATGGATCGAATGACCAGATTTATGCAGGCGATACCGCAGATTTGCAATTAGGGTTGACATTTACAATTGACTTCTGGTTTCGTGCAGCATCAAAACCCGGAGTTAATTACCGCGGCATCATCGATAAGTATACCGGTAGTACTGCCGGATATGCGATCTACTTCCCCAACTCAGCCTCCGGCGCGATTTCTGTTTTGATGGGCGCCTCAACGGTTATTAATGGCTCTGTAGATATTTGTGACAGCAATTGGCATCATGTAGCCGTGGTCGGCGACGGCACATACGCCAAGCTCTATGTTGACGGCACGCAGGATGGTTCGACGGCGACCATCACTGGCTTAAACCTGAACAATTCCGGCCACAATCTGTATATTGGCGGCGATGGAGTTTCTACACTTGTCAACGGCAACGCATTTTATATCGACGAGTTAAGAATTTCAAAAGGCATCGCGCGTTGGACTTCGAATTTCACGCCGCCGACGTCGGCTTATGGCGTGATTAGTTTCATCCCACGCATCATCATGTTATAGGATTATGTTTTTAATAAGGAGAAGAAATGACAAAGCTGTCCGCTACTTTCCCGATTGGTCTTGTTGTAAATTTCAATCACACGTTAGATAAAGCTTTACTCAAAGGAAAAATTGATTTTTTAATGGTTAAGGTAGATGGTGTTGGTGGTCAGGAGTATGATCCAAAACTGGAATCGCATGTCCAGACTGCGTATGACCTGGATATTCCATGCGGTTTGATGTGTTATATTGACCCAGCGCTAATCGACAAAAACTGGCCATTAGCAGATTATAGCCGCTGGGGAAAGGGCGCTGCTGACCCACTTTTCAAAAAGTATATGGGGTTAAAGACGAGTAAGAGAAATCATTTTATTGTCTTGCACTATCACGAATCAAAGTTTTATGAAAATGGATCGTTGATTAATGCACAATGGTTGACTCGTATCATGAATTATGAAGCAGAACAGTTTCATGAATGGTTTTATAAACCAGTCAAAGATGTTGCTATTGCTGACCGTAAGGTAATTATTTCAGCATCCCCAGAAACCTCAAATTATTTATCCGATCCATCCACTGGGCTTAAGTCTTGGCCGTCTATGTCCGTAGTGGATGGATTCCCTTACCAAAATTTGACTTGGGATAGTTTCCGGGAAAAATTATTAGAAGTAGACGCGCCTGCTGTGTCTCTTACCCCAACGCGCAAGTTTTGGTGGTTTGACCCATATCCTTCACATAATCTTCCGGGTTCTGGAAACGCCGGGTTATGCGCTTTTCTTGGAACGAAAGAGGCCTTTTACAATTGGTGTCAATATATGCCAGTTGGAACTATACCTGTTCCTGACCCAGAACCCGATCCTAATCCAATCCCCCCAGATACTGAGTATCCAACGGAACTTGTCCCGCTTCTTCAGGCACAAAATGAAAAACTTTCCGCGTTACTTAGTATGGTAGAGCCAATTTCTGCTTTTTTTGCGAGGTTTCGATAATGGTTGATAGAACACTGGGAATTGATGTGTCCTTCTGGCAGGATGACAACAACACCCCACAACAAATAGACTGGAACAAAGCAAAAAAAGCCGGCGCCGTTTTTGCCTTCATCAAAGCCAGCCAGGCCACCTTCACCGACTCGGACTTTGAATATAACTGGCAAAACGCAAAAACAGCCGGCATCCTGCGCGGCGCCTACCATTTTTACGACTACCGCGTCAGCCCCAAGACACAGGCGACGTACTTTATCA
>JABLXC010000051.1 GCA_013178185.1 Anaerolineae bacterium
GGACCAACAATGGCACCGAGCAGGTGATTGGCAAAATGAAAATGCGTTCCCGCACTGTGCGGGGGTACAAATCCTGGCAGGGCATGTGGGCAGCATTGCTGTTGGCTGGCTCAGGTACTGCTTTCTAGACCTTGATTGGGAGAGGGGGATCGCTTGTATTGTGACTTTTTCTGAAATTTACCTACCGCTGATGTTACAAACACCGGCCGAGTTGACGCTTGAAAACACACTATACACGAACCGCTTTAGGAGATGAACCAACCATGTCCTCAATTGACACCCATCCAACACAAACTGTTGCCAGCCTGCGCTCTCGCATCATTGGAATCGATCAAAAAGTTCCTTTGCTGGATGGCAGCGAGCAGGTTTATATTTATCTCGACAACGCCGCCAGCACCCCATCACTCCGAAGCGCGAAAGAAAAGGTGAACGAACTGCTGCAGTACTACTCGAGCATTCATCGCGGGGCAGGATACAAGTCTTTGATCTCCACGCAAGCTTACGAGAGAGCGAGAGAATTGATCATCAAATTTGTCGGCGCGGATTCCGAAAAGGATGTAGCAATCTTTGGAAAGAACACAACCGAAGCAACCAATATCCTGGCAGATAGCATTGATTGGAAAGATGGAGATGTCGTTCTTATTACGCTTATGGAGCATCACTCCAATGATCTTCCCTGGAGAAAGCACGCAACCGTAGAACATTTTCCAGTTCAACCGGATGGTTTTTTTGATCTGAACGCCTTTGAGGATATCCTGAAGTCTTTTAAAGGCCGAGTACGCCTGGTGGCCACAACGGGCGCTTCCAATGTGACGGGGATCATCCCACCCTTCTATGAAATTGCCAAACTCGCACACCAGTACAACGCCATGATTTTGGTCGACTGCGCCCAATTGGCGCCCCACCGTCCCATCGACATGCGGCCTCATGATTCCCTCGACCACCTTGATTTCATCTGCCTATCGGCGCACAAAATGTACGCGCCTTTTGGAACAGGGGTATTGGTTGGCTCAAAAATGTTTTTTGACGCAGCCCAGCCAGTGTTCCGCGGCGGTGGCGTTATCGAAATAGTCACACTCGACGAAGTCTATTGGGCTAAAGCCCCGGATAAATACGAGGCTGGTAGTCCCAACGTCTTAGGGGCAGTCGCTTTAGGCGCCAGCATCCGAGAGTTAATGGCAGTAGGAATGCAAGCCATTGCGGATCATGAAAAAGAACTGACCCATTACGCCTTGACAAGGCTCAATCAGATTGCGGGAGTGCGATTATACGGTTCGAGAGATCCAAACCGGCTGGGCGACCGCGTGGGCGTTATCCCATTTGCGATTGAAGGCATCCAGCATGGCAAAGTGGCTGCAATTTTGTCCTTTGAAGGGGGTATCGGTGTCCGAAATGGTTGTTTTTGCGCCCATCCGTATTTGATCAGTCTTTTAAACATCAGCCAACAGGAATTCGCCCACTTCAAACAGCAGGTCTTACAGGGAGACCGCCGCCAACAACCTGGAATGGTGCGCGCTAGTTTTGGTTGTTATACCAACCAGGAAGAGATTGACCACCTTATCACCTGGATTGAACGGATTATTTCAGGAGATTACCGGGGAGACTATGTTCAGGACAAAAGCAGTGGATCGTTCTTTCCCCGGCAATTTGACCCTGCAACGCTGGAAAAGTTTTTTACGCTATAATAGGGCAATTTGCAAAGCAATCCACTTTTGTAAAGTGAGTCAACCTCCAGTGATCAACGACATCAAGATCAAACGATCGCCGTCTCTGGGTGACTCTTCCATGATCATGGCCGGCAATGACATATCACCATTGATAATAAACATATTTGAGCTCAATAACGTCTCTCCATCCTGATCGATCAGGATACCAATTAAAGAAGGGTATTTCTTCCCCAAGATCTGCACGATCTCTTTATATGTAGTGGTAGAAGGAATTTCCAGATCAACACTCTTTTGGTTCGTTACCATTTGAGCGGCGCCGGTGAATTCTACGTGGATCACCATCATCAACCTCGATTTTTTATAATTCTATTATAATAATAACCTGATTCTGAAAGCAAACGCAAGATTAAATAAAATCCTCAACCCACCTGATGCTTGCGCCAGGAAAAATATGGAAACTGTAGACATTTACAAGGCGCCCCTTGCAATTCCGATCAAGGTAAAATCTGCAGGATTTTTTGCCGACAAAATTCTCGCCGAACAACCGGCCACTGTCGTGAACGGCGTCACCTCTCAAGGGGTTTTCCTCCTCGTGGAAAACCGTTATGTCTTGTTCATCTCCTTTGGCTCTAATCGCGCCCCCCTGACGATTAACCTGGGTGTAAAGCAAGAAGCGCTTACAAAATTGAAGGTGGGTTCAACAGCCCAAGTGAAAAAGAATGAAGTTTTCTTCCCAGAGATCAGAACCCGGCTGATTTGGAATGAAAACCTCATCTGGCATCCCACGCAACCTACTCTAACAAACAGCAGGCCAGAGCAGAGGCTATACACGCTCAAGAAAATAGCGCGAGGCGTTGTGCAGGAAAAAGAAGGGGAGATGGGCTTCACTCCACTTCTTGGGGTGATTTTCAAAGAAATCGGGGGGGAGATACCCGTTGAATTAGAACCTCTCTGTCAGGCGCTGGAAACGTTGCAAACCGCCTTGCGGGAAAAGAACAACGGAGTTACGCATCGTATCCTGGAGAGATTTTTGGGATTTGGGCGTGGATTAACTCCCTCCGGGGACGATTTTGCCGCCGGCATCCTTTTGGCTCTAAACCGGTGGCATGAACTGGTTTGTCCTGGTTACCCCCGCCGGGAACTCAACATTGAGCTAATCTCGAGCGCTCAAAGGAAAACGACCCGCTTAAGTGCTAACCTCATCGAACAGGCGGCAACGGGTATCGCCGATGAGCGATTGCTCAAGACCATAGACAATATCATGCACGGGGAAGAGGATATCCAAGAAAACATCCTGGAAATCAGCCATCTAGGGCATTCCTCTGGAGCAGATACACTGGTCGGAATGGCAGTAGTTTTGACATGTGAAAGCTGAATTTGACATGCTAATTGCCATATCTTGAATATTACATCTTTCACTTATTAATCACATTGTCTGATAACATGTTGACATCGCAAAATGCGATTGCTATACTAATTTTTGTACCCCCTTAGTTTTTCACAACTTGATAGGTCATGGAGAGGAGTGACATGAGATTAGAACCGCCAACCCCTGTTTCATTCGAAGAAATCAAAGTAAATGTCCGAGAAATCGAGGCTTTGCTGCAAGCGCCGCCGATGAAAATGCCAAAGTGGCCCGAGGCGATGATAACTTTGAAGGACGGGCGGACGCTGTATATTCGCGAAATCCAGGAATCGGACATCCCGCCATTGCTGGGATACCTGGAAAAAGTCATGAAAGTCGAAAAGGACTTCTATGATATCGTTGGCGTGCGCGTTTACGGAGAGGTCTTATCGCTGGTTCGCAAACGCATCAAAGATCCCTTCACGCTGCTTGGATTGGTGGATGGGGAATTGGTCGGATTCGCAAACGGCCGCGCGTTCGACAAAGATATCGCAATCAGTTTACACACTATGGCGTTTTCACGTCGGGTTCGAGCCGGCTGGCCAATGTACTACGCCAAAACCTATTACGCCCTCGAACTGCTAGGTGCTAAAGAATGGTGGTCCACTTTTGAAAGCTACAGCGGCTGGCGTATGGCCGGTCTTGAGATGGCGCAACCGACAAAACCCTGGCCTCAATTTCAGCATGAGTTGGGCGGCGCCCGGATCTATTATCTAACCAAAGAAGCTTGGGACGCCGGCGTCAAGGACTATTGCAAACAAATGATCGGCGAAGACCTGAACTTCAATGTCACCGATGAAGTTCGGAAAGCAAATGCCGTTTTCCGCGTTCCGGATACTGCGGAGCTTTAGACCCGATCCTTTCTCTATATCAGCATCCCCGATACATGGGGATGCTGACCATTTGTCAAAATTTTTATTTACATAAATCCTGTTATTAATCGTGAATCAACCCGTGATGTAATATGTAATTTGTCTAACAATTTTAGCTAAAGATAATTTGACACCCTTTTTAGTTGTTGCTATACTGAATCTATCCCACATTATTTGTATTTTTTATTAGCTTCTATCTTCGTCGTTCGATCTGTTATTGATTAAAGCCACTTGATATCCTGTCTCACACCGGTTTCTCTAATGGTGAGCTTCTGAATTCGATCAAGTTAATCATGACGAACAAAAATCTTAACGATAAGCTGCAAAGTTCTTGTCGAATGATACCAATGTATTCTAGGAGACAAAATGGCAACCATTAAGACAGAAATTCGAAGCGGCGTCTACTATGACTCGGCGAAACTCATGCAACTCCAGCGTTCTTTGGCCAGCTTGCCCGGCATACAGGACGCTGGTGTGATTATGGGCACAGAATCGAACAAAGAATTGCTTGCTCACATCAACTTGGTAACGCCAGAAGTGGAAAACGCCAAGCCAGATGATTTAGTCATCGTCGTGCGCGGCGAAGACGAAAAATCAGCCAGTGCAGCGTTAAGCAAAGTAGACGAATTGTTAACCGCCCGAAAATCCGGGCATGATCAAGAATACCAACCTCACAGCATCGAAGCGGCGGCAGAAATGTTGCCAGAATCCAGCTGGGTCTTGGTCTCGGTCGCAGGTCGGTATGCAGCCGGAGTAGCTCGCGAAGCGCTTCGTCTAGGAAAACATGTCTTCCTCTTTAGCGACAATGTTCCAGTAGAAGAAGAGATCAACCTCAAGCAAAAAGCCCGCGAGTTGGGCTTGCTTGTTATGGGGCCTGATTGCGGGACGGCCATGATTGGCGGCATAGGGCTGGGATTCGCCAACAAAGTGCGAAATGGCCCCATTGGCGTTGTGGCTGCCGCCGGTACAGGATTGCAACAAGTGACAGCCCGGATCCACCAGCTCGGCAGCGGAATCACGCACGGCATCGGTACAGGCGGGCGCGACCTTTCCGAAAAAGTTGGCGCCATGACCTTTCTTCAGGCATTAGATGTGTTGACACGAGATCCAGACACAAAAGTCATCGTACTGACCTCTAAACCGCCATCACCCAGGGTTGCTGAGGAAGTTTTAAAAACTGCACGCAAGGCCGGGAAACCAGTCGTGGTCAATTTCATCGCCAGAGCCCTGACAACCTTGCAAGAAGACAACCTTTATTTTGCAACCGGTTTGGATGATGCCGCGCGCCTGGCGGTTGACCTGGCAAACAACCCACCCAAAATGGATGACAACCAAAATTTGCGGTTAGACCGTTTTGCGCCGGGACAAAAATATTTCCGCGGATTGTTTTCAGGTGGCACATTAGCTTATGAAGCTCAGCATATTCTGGCAAACTACGTTCCCAAAGTATGGGCGAATGCTCCAATCAACAAAGAGTATAAGATGGCAAACTCAATGGTCAGCCAGGAACATTCGATCGTTGATCTTGGAGAAGACGAGTTTACCGTCGGTCGCTTACATCCCATGATGGACAATGAACTCCGCATCCGCCGACTTTTTGAAGAAGCCGCCGACCCAGAAGTTGCCGTGATCATGCTCGATGTCGTGATTGGATATGGGTCGCATCCCAACCCGGCCAGCGAACTGGCGCCCGCCGTTGCCAAAGCCATAGAAACGGCGAAAAAAGCAGGACGGCACCTCGAAGTGATCGCAGTTGTCACCGGCACAGATGAAGACCCGCAAGATTTTAACGGGCAAATTGAGCTCCTTAAAAATGCCGGCGCCTGGGTAGACCCCAGCAATGAAGTCGTTGTTCGGTATGCAGGCCGCCTGTTGCGGGCATTGGCAGATAGAGAGAGTTCAACAGAAGAGCCAGGCGGAAAACCAGTTGACCTGACAACCCTAAAGAAGCCGCTGGCGGCCATCAATGTCGGCCTCGAGTCCTTTGCCGAGAACCTGATTGCACAAGCTGCCCCCACCATCCATGTGGACTGGAAACCGCCAGCAGGCGGAAACGAGCGCCTGATGAACATCCTGGAACGAATGAAGAAGCAAGCCTAAACAAATGGAGCTTTTCGCTCTTCAACAAAAGCAATCTTATTTCGGAGGAGAAAATGATTGATATCGAAAAAGCCAATGCACAGGCCGTAGAACGATTTATGGAAGCCCGGCCAGTTGTTACTGGAATGGGCAAAGCGTTAGATGTTGTTCCAGGGATGCATGAGAATTTACTGCTGCACGCTGGCCCTCCGATTACTTGGGATCGCATGGCCGGACCGATGCGCGGTTCGATGATCGGAGCGCTTCTCTTTGAAGGTAGAGCAAAAAGTCCAGAGGAGGCAGAAACCCTCCTTAAATCAGGAAAATTTGAATTTTCACCCTGTCACCATCATGGCTGCACCGGCCCAATGGCTGGGGTGATCTCCCCTTCCATGACATGCTATATCGTCGAAAACAAGACCCACGGGAATAAATGTTTCTCCAACCTCAATGAGGGACGCGGCAAAGTCATGCGGATGGGCGCTTACAGTTCGGAAGTGATTGATAAACTTCACTGGATGGAAAGCGTCATGGCGCCAACCCTAAAGAACGCCTTAGAAGCCGCCGGCGGCATTGACATCCGCGCCGTGCTTGCAAAAGCGTTGCACATGGGCGATGATGGCCATAACCGGTTAGACGCTGCCTCCGTGCTGTACACTGCGCAACTTGCGCCCTATATCGCGAAGACAGCGCGCGATACTCAAACCGCTTTTGAGATCATAAAATTCCTTGGCGAAAACGCTCTGAGCATCTTAAATCCGGTCATGGCAGCCTGCAAGACAATGACAGATGCCGGTCACAACATTGAAGGCAGTACAATCGTCACCGTTATGGCTCGCAACGGCACAGATTTTGGCATCCGCGTCAGTGGGCTTGGCGACCAGTGGTTCACCGCGCCAGCTCCCAAGGTGAAGGCGCTTTACTTCCCCGGTTTCACAGAAGAAGACGCCAATCCAGATATCGGCGACAGCACCATCACCGAAACGGCAGGCATAGGCGGTTTCGCAATGGCAACCGCACCTGCCTTGGTCACCTTCATCGGCGGCGCGCCCAAAGATGCCATCAACACCACGCTGGATATGTATGAGATTACCTATGCGGAACATAAGCAATTCACCATTCCTTTCCTCGATTTCCGAGGCACCCCAACTGGCATTGATGTTCGCAAGGTGATCGAGAAAAATCTACCTCCACGCGTGAATACCGGCGTAGCCCACAAAAATCCAGGGGTTGGACAGGTCGGGGCTGGTGTTGTCTCTGCTCCAATGAAAGTTTTTGAAGACGCTCTTGTCGCCTTTGCTGAGCGATATGGTTTTTAACAATCCATCCTGATCAGAACCGGAGGTTCTTATGAATCGAGATCAATTTATTAAGATGATGGCCGAAGCCAAAATGTATGACCTCACCCAGGGATGCAGCATTTTCACTCCCCCCTGGCCGGGCGAAAAGGCTTTGGAAGTGCACTTCTTCAAACGATTAACGGGCGCTTACGGTGGCGGTCAGGGCGCCAATGGACAAATCCTCAACTGGAGCAACACCGTCGGCACTCACCTGGTCGGCGAAAGAGCCTTTCATTCCGGTGGGCGCGCGATTGCCGATATTCCCCTCAAAGATCTCAGCGGCGCTGGCGTCATAGTTGATATTTCGGATGTCGTGTCGGATTACAGCCTGTACACTCCCGAAATGATTATGAAAAAAGCCACCGTGAAAAAAGGTGACATTCTCATTATCAATACCGGCTACCATCGCTATTCCTGGGACTTGCCCGATACCGTCAATCCAGACGCTCAAGGCGGAGTAGAATCGAAGGAGTTTGGCTTCTATGTTCGGCATCCCGGCCCATCCCCTGAATTCTTCCAATGGGCACTCGATATGAAGTTAAAAGTCATCGGCGTTGACTGTGGATGCGCCGAACATCCCATGAATACCCCCATTCGCCGCATGCATGAGAACCACTTCGCTAAGGCAGAAGAAAAACTAAAAGCGACTTACGGCAAAACATGGGACGAGATGTTCCCGCAGGACGAATATTATGAGATGACCCACATCACAATGCCCAAAGCTCACCTCGTTTTAGCCGAAGCGATCGTGGGGGATATTGACAAACTCAAGAACAAACGAGCCTGGATTACTATTCAGCCGATACCGTTTATGGAGGTCGAAGCAGCCTGGGCACGGGTAGTAGCCTGGACGGCTCCCGATTGGATGAGCGAGGACGAATTCTTCAAGGCGATGGACGACTGTGAGATGTACGATATGTCGGTGCCTTTTAGCGTCCAATCGCCGCAGTGGGCGAACTACATCCCGCTTACAGTAACCTACACCAAGCGCGTTGGCGGGCAGTACTTTGGAATGGGACGCAACGGCTCCATTTGCAACGCCAGCATTCACCTTGCCACCCACATGGATGGCGAAAAACACTTTTGGCCAGCCGGCCGCACCATCGGAGAAACCCCGCTTGAAGAATGGGTCGGCCCCGGCGTCATTGCAGATATCTCCGATAAAGTCAGCAACTCCAGCGTATACACCCCGGAGATGATTACCTCAGCCGTCGATATTCGCGAAGGCGATATTCTGATTATCAAGACCGGTTGGTGGCGCTACGGCTGGATCAGTGAAGATTCAGATGAGTTCCGCTATATGATCAAGCATCCCGGTCCATCGCCCGACTTTGCTGAATGGGCGCTGGATATGAAGATCAAATGGATCGGCGTAGACTGCGTTGCAGCAGATCACCCGATGAACACCATCCAGCGCATCTGGCACCCCAAGACCTTTGCCGAGGCCAATGCCAAGCTGAAGCGAGATTTTGGCAAAGACTGGGATGAGATGTTCCCCTTGGACCAGTATTACCAGGATATGCACCTCAACCTGTTTCCGCATCATATCGTTCATGCTGAAAACCTGGGCAATCAACTAGGGATTCTTCCAAGCGGGCGATACTATATCGGGTGCTTTGTCCAAAAAGCGATGGAAGCCGAATCGATGTGGGGACGCTTCGTCGCTTTCAAAGAAGGCAAATAGAACCACAATTTACAGACCTCCAGGACGCGCTTTTCACCTGGAGGTCTGTAGTATTCTATGGATGATCTGGTTTATTTATAGGAGGCGAGCGTTTCATGAAGCCAGTACCATTTAACTATTTTGCACCAACCAGTGTGGAGGAAGCGCTAGATAAGCTGGCAGAACTCGGATACGACGGAAAAATATTGGCTGGCGGGCAGAGTCTCGTACCAGCGATGAATTTCCGGATGGCCCGTCCAGGCGCATTGGTAGACTTGAACAACATCCCCGAACTGGCTTATATCAAACCGACCAGTGAAGGCGGTTTAGCCATCGGAACAATGACTCGCGATTCCAAAGTGGAACATGACCCCAAAGTTATCGAAATGTTTCCTCTACTGGGCGAAGTGATGCCAAACATTGCGCACGCGCAGATTCGAAATCGGGGTACGTTTGGAGGATCTATTGCTCACGCAGACCCTGCTGGGCAGCTTCCTGCCATTTCGATTGCGCTAGATGCCAACCTGTTTATTCAAAGCAAGAGTAAAGAACGGTGGGTAAAAGCAACTGATTTCTTCACCGGTCCATTTATGACCGTTCTAGACCCTGATGACATGCTGGTAGAGATCGTTTTGCCCCCCCACTTACCGCATACCGGTTCGAGCTATCAGCAAGTTTCCCGCCAGCGAGGTGGTTATGCGCAGGCAGCGGTGGCTTCTGTAGTGACTTTGGATGATCAAAACCGCTGTAAAGAGGCGCGAGTCGTGCTGATCAGCGTTGGCGATACCCCGATTCTATCCGCAAGAGCGAAAGAAATCCTGGTGGGGCAGAAACCCACAGCAGAAGCATTCAAAGAAGTGGCTCAGGCAATTGCTGCAAATGAGATTGATCCTGCAACGGACATTCATGCTACGGCCGATTACCGCCGTCATCTGGTAGAAGTGCTGGTAGAACGCTCATTGACAATTGCTTTCGACCGGGCCAAGAAAGGAGTCTAACGTGGATAAATTCCCTATTACTGTTAACGTAAACGGCGTTCGTTACGACCGCGCTGTTGAGCCGCGATTGTTGTTGAGCGATTTCTTACGGCATGACCTGTGCCTCACAGGAACACATGTGGGCTGTGAGCATGGTATCTGCGGCGCTTGTACCATTCTATTTGATGGCGAACCAGTGAGATCTTGCTTGATCTTTGCTGTTCAAGCAAACGGCCATGATATCCGCACTGTCGAGTCGCTCGGCTCCACAGAGAACCTTCACCCCTTGCAAGAAGCTTTCCATGAAAAACATGCTCTCCAATGCGGGTTTTGCACCCCCGGTTTCTTGATGACCCTGATCCCCTTCCTTGAAAAACACCCTAAACCTACCGAGGAAGAAATCCGCGAAGCCATTGATGGGAATATCTGCCGCTGCACCGGTTATGAGAATATCATCCAGGCCGTCAAGCTGGCGTCTGAAAAAATGCCCCGTTAGATTAAAAGTGAAGAGGTGATACTGTGGCAGGAAAATATTTTGGCCAACCCATATTACGGAATGAGGACGCCCAACTGCTCTCCGGCAAAGCCCGGTTTATTGACGATATTGATTTGCCGGGTATGCTGCATGCTGCGTTTTTAAGAAGCGATTTTGCCCACGCAAGAATTAAAAAGATCGATTACTCTGCCGCGCTGAAGCGCTCCGGAGTGGTCGCGGTGTACACTGCCGAAGACTTTGGCGACTTCTGGCGGCCTGGTCCCCTCCAGGTTCCCCCGCCAACGGCCATCAAGGGCTCTGTCTTTAATGCCCGGACGTTGGTCCCGATTGCAAAGGACAAGGTTCGCTTCTCGGGCGAACCCCTGGCTGTCATCATTGCAGAGAGCCGCTACATTGCTGAAGATGCTTTCGACGATATTATCGTTGAAATCGAGCCGCTTGACGCGGTCAACGATCTCGAAAAAGCGCTTGAGCCGGGAGCGCCCCTGGTGCATGAAGATCTCGATTCCAACCTGGCCGCTGATGTTGTCCAGGAAAGAGGGAACTATGAAGAGGCGCGAGCTAAAGCCGATGTTGTCATCAGCCGCAAAATTCTTGTCAACCGGAACGCCGGCGCCGCGCTGGAGAACCGTGGTTTCGTCGTGGAATGGGAAGAGCGCAGTCGCCAAATGACTGTCTGGGCGACTACGCAAGCGCCTATTCCACTTCGCAATACGATCGCAGCCCGTATGGGACTGTTTGAAAATCAGGTCAGGGTCATCACCCCCTTCATCGGCGGAGGATTTGGCCCCAAAATTATGACTTCACAAGCAGATGATGTTTTGCTGCCCTGGATTGCCATGAAATTGAAACGGCCAATCAAGTGGATCGAGGACCGCAGGGAAAATTTCCTGGCAACTACTTCAGAGCGCGACCAGGTTCATTATGCTGAAATCGCGCTTACCAAAGAGGGAACAATCCTGGGCGTAAAAGATGTCTTTTATCACAACACCGGCGCTTACGATCCCTATGGGATGACAGTGCCCCTCAACACGCAGACACACACGGTCAGCAATTACCGCGTGCCCAATTTTTACACCCAGATCAAAATGGTGTTCACGAACCAGATGGTTGTCACGCCTGTTCGGGGCGCAGGTCGGCCGCAGGGCGTGTTTGTCATGGAACGCCTGATGGATGCAGCCGCGCGGGAACTGAACATGGATCCAGCAGAAATTCGAATGAAGAACTTACTGATTCCCGATGAGTTTCCACTGCGAACTGGGATCATCGGGCAAGACTTCGTGGAAGGCGTCCTGGATAGCGGCAACTACAAGAAAAACCTGGAAAAGACGATGGAAATCGTCGGGTATGAAAAATTCAGGAAGGAAATCCAGCCGAAATTACGCGCCGAAGGGAAACACGTTGGAATAGGAATCGTTACCTTCACTGAAGGAACCGCCGTCGGGCCCTATGAGGGCGCCAGAGTCACCATCGGGGCAAATGGAAAAGTAAACGTCGCTACCGGTATCAGTACCCAAGGCCAGGGACATTTCACATCTTTTGCACAGATTGTCGCAGAACAGGTCGGTATTGATGTAAAAGACATCAATGTTGTCACGGGAGATACCGCTCACTTCCACTGGGGCGCCGGCACCTTTGCCTCTCGCGGCGCCGCCGTAGCCGGCTCTGCCATCCACAACGCAGCGGTCAAAGTACGCGAGAAGATCTTTTCGCTCGCCAGCAAAATCTTTGAAGAGCCAGAAGAAAATCTTGAAGTAGGGGATGGCAAAGTATGGGTAAAAAGCAACCCCAGCCAGTCCATGCTGCTGGGCGACCTGGCATTACGAGCCAATCCTACCCGAGGCACGATTGAACCTGGGGTCGAACCCGGATTGGAAGCAACCGCCTATTATGGGCCACCTTATGGCGCCACAGGCGCCGGCGCGGTGGCAATGATTGTGAACCTGGATCCAGAGACCATGCAGGTAAAAGTCGAGCATTTCGTGATCGTGCATGACTGCGGCACGGCAATCAATCCTATGATCCTGGAAGGGCAGGTATATGGCGGGATTTCGATGGGAATCGGGAATGCCTTCTATGAAAAGATGGTTTACGATGATAACGGTCAGTTGCTCAGCGCGTCCTTTATGGATTACCTGATGCCCCAGGCGACCGATATGCCTGCAAAAATGGAACTGGGCCACCTGGTAACTACAACGCCGCTCAATACCTTAGGGATCAAAGGAGTCGGCGAGGCCGGCGCAATACCAACCCCGGCTGCCTTCGTACAGGCAGTAGAAGATGCTCTGCACGGTCAGGTCGAAATCATGGAATCGAACCTGAACCCCAGCAGGATTTTTGAATATCTTCAGAAAAAGCAGTGAATTTTCCTGGTAGAAACATTGCCTGGATTAAAAATAAATGAGTAAAATTATAGGAGGATAAGATACAATGAAGATCGAAGGCGAGCACGTTTTCAAAGGCCCGCGACAAGCTGTATGGGAAATGTTCCGAGATCCCGAAGTACTCGCCAGCGCAATGCCGGGTACACAATCATTAAAAAAAATTGATGATCAACACTATGAAGGTATGATGAATGTCCGTATTGGACCGGTTTCTGGCTCGTTCGCCGGACAACTGACCGTTTCCAATGAAAATCTTCCTGAAAGCTGTACCCTCACGGTGGATGGGCGCGGCGCAGCTGGTTTTGCCAAAGGTGTAGGCAACGTCCACTTTTTTGAAAACGGAGAATCCACCACCCTGATGAAGTATGATGGAGAAGTCACCATTGGAGGGACTCTGGCCAGCGTTGGTCAACGCATGATCGACAGCGTCAGCAAAAGTATGATTAAGTCAGCCTTTGAGACGTTGGACAAGGCATTAGAGGCCCGTCTGGCTGCAAAATCTGGCAATACCCCTATTGAGTTTAAACCCCCAACCGAAGCGGAATTCGCGAAGAACGTAGCGAAAGACATGGCTGGGGGTTTAACTAACGTAGCAGAAGTAAGAATGCTGCTATACATTGTGCCGGTTGCCCTTTTATTCCTGATCGTCGCCCTAATTGCTCGTGGTTGTGGAGGGTAGCAATACCCTCATCCTATCTAGGGGCTAGAAATATTAGGTATATTTAATAAAGGGCAACAGAGCTTTATGAAAGGAGGTGCTTATAGAACGATCCGCTAAAGCCTCTTTTATGACGGGGAGAGTTGACACCAGGGTGGGGCCGATATTTTCTTCATTCTGATCCTTTTCACCCACAAATGGTCAAAACTCAAACCAATCCAGTAGTTTCAGCACTTCAACAAAACCATATCATTCTAAAATGATGGAAGGAAGAAACTTATGGCAACTACCACTCCTAAAGTGATGGGATATCTTCCGCAAGATACCCCACCCTTCGGAAAAATGCTTCTGCTCGGTTTCCAGCACGTTTTGACCATGTTCCCGGCCACTGTGCTGTGCGCCCTGCTGATGCACTTTGATGTATCCACAGTTCTTACCATTACAGGCCTGGGCACGGTTGTAGCTCTGCTTGGCGCGAAGTTTTCAATGGGAAACTATATCCCTCTATATTATGGCTCAAGCTTCAGCTACATTGCTGCCGTCACTGCCGTTGTCGCCGTCTTGCAACCTGAACTCACATTTGGTCAGGCCGCCACGCGCGAAACCATCTCGGTTGTGCAGGCCGGTTTCATCGCCACGGGCTTGATCAACGTGATTGTAGGCTTGATCATCCGCGCCACAGGCGGTAAAGCAGGCATCGACAAGGTCCTGCCTCCGGTTGTAACGGGCTCGGTCGCTTGTGTCATTGGTATCGGTCTCGGCTACTCGGCCTTGAGCATGGCTGCCGGTACTTGCTGCGGTGTAGATGCTGCTGCCACGCCAGATCTGACCCTCAAGTGGTGGCTGGCTGCCGTCATTACTCTGTTGGCCGCATTCATCTTCTCGGTCTATCTGCAGGGTAAGGGCTTTATCGGCATGTTACCTATCCTGCTGGCGGGGATTGTTGGCTACATCGTTGCCATCCCCTTGGGACTGGTGAATCCTCAGTTTGTCACTCCTTTTCTCACCGTTCCGCAACTGACCTTCCCAGTTTTCAATCACCCGCTTACGGTTACGGTGTTGGTGGGCGTCGGCGTCATGGCTATCGCAACAATCCCAGAATCCACTGCCCACCTGTACCAGATTAGCCTGTATGTTGATCACCTTGCCGAAGAACAAGGCCGCGAAAAGCTCGGGCTCAACCGCTTCATCGGTTTGAACCTGATGCTGGATGGTCTGAACGACCTCGTAAATGGCATCTTTGGCTCCACCGCTGGCACCAACTACGGTGAAAACAACTCCCTGATGGTGATCACCCGCAACTACTCTGGAACGGTCTTGATCTCGGCCGGCCTCATCTCAGTTCTGCTGGGCTTTATCGGCCCATTGAAGGATGCCGTCAACAGCATCCCAACCGCGGTTTCTGGCGGCCTCTCGATCTATCTATTCGGCGTCATCGGCATGCAGGGTATTGCGCTCATGATGGCTGAAAAAGTTAATCTCTATGATCCCGCAAACCTGGCCATCGGCGCCACGATCTTGATCGTGGGCATTGGCGGTAACATCGGTTTTCCGGGCGGCTTTCTGCCCATCCCGCTGCTTCAGGGCATCTTCCCCTACGGTTGGCCGGCGATTGCCACCGGCGCGGTTGTGGGCATCGTGATGAACCTGATCTTGAGGGTCTGGAAACCGCCTGTCGTGCGCGGTGAGGTTCAGTTCCAGTAATCCTGGACCGTCTAAACCAGCGTTGACCAGTGTTTTTCACCTGGAGACTCCTGGTTGCCACAAAAAGCGCTCCCCGGTGGTCCTCATTCACCGGGGAGCTTGTTACCAAAATGCATTTGGCATAAGGTAGAGGTTATAATTTTTAGAAAGGAAACCACATTGATCCTGGTAACAGGCGCAGCCGGAAAAACCGGACGGGCAGTTACCCGCGCGCTTCAACTCCGAGGCGCCTCGGTGCGCGCCCTGGTTCACCATCAGTCGCAGGTCGCCACCCTGAAAACCCTGGGAGCTTCTGAGGTAATAATAGGCGATTTTTTAAAGCCAGAGGATCTAAAAAAGGCCGTCGAGGGCGTCCACGCCGTCTACTACATTTGCCCAAATGTAAATCCATCGGAAGTGGAAATTGGCAGGCAACTGATTGCCCTGGCCAAAGCAGCCAGGGTGACGCATTTTGTCTATCATTCTGTTTTGCATCCACAGATAGAAGCCATGCCACACCACTGGAATAAAATGCGCGTAGAAGAGGAACTATTCGCATCTGGATTGCCTTTCACGATCTTGCAGCCCGCCGCGTATATGCAGAATATTCTGGGAGGGTGGTCTTCTATCGTACGCGATGGCGTGTATCCGATCCCTTATGCCCCGCAAACACGATTGACGATGGTGGACCTCGAGGAGGCAGCCGAAGCTGCCGCTTTAGTCCTGACCCAGCCTGAACACATAAACGCTACATATGAACTTGCTGCTCCGGGTTTTCTGTCCCAGGTCGAAGTTGCCCATACCCTTAGCCAGGTATTGGGAAAAAACATCGCGATCCAGGTCATTCCGCGTACCATATGGGCTGAAAATGCTCTGGCCAGCGGCATGGATGCCTATGCGGTGGAAACCCTCATCAAAATGTTCGAATATTACGAAAGATATCACTTTTCCGGAAACCCCCAGGTTTTAAGCTGGCTGCTGAAGCGAAACCCCGCCACATTCGCAGATTTTTTAAGAAAACATCTCGGACGTGCGCAAAGCAATTAGGACAAATACGAGGATAATAGGATATCAGTGCATGGATAAAAATAAGAGTCACCAGTTCAATTTTGCTTTTGAGGCCATCCCAATCTTATTTCATTCTCAGACCAACCGATTTATGGAGTTCATCGAAAGAGATGGGCTTAAATTTCTGAGATTCTGGTGGGACCATGTAGGCGACCGCATGGATGAAGCTGATCGGACGCCATTTGAGGGGATGAATTTTGAAATCCAGCAAAAAGAGAAAGACACAAAATTGGTGATCATCACACTGCCGCGGCCGCGGCACGACCAGGATGCTTACTTTCTTGCTTTGCTGGCAAAACCGGAGAGGCGCTTTGCCTGGGTCAGGCTGCCAAACACAAGAGCATTCGTATTGCAAAGGCGCGATAGCATCACCCCCCCACCCAGCACAGTCTTCGGAGAACTCACGCCCCAAGCCAACTTCCGGACGTACGCCACAGGCATAGAGACCAGTAAAACCGCTTTTAAAAAAGCCGTGGAACAGAGATTAAGGAGAAAATGATGTTTGAAATCAACACAGGGATCATCGTTACTGCTGTTGCCATGCTGGTCTTTTATTTACGAATTGCCATGTTAAGGGGCCGCAAGCGCCGCCTGACACGTCAGGAAGCGCTGGAACGCAGGAAGCTAAAGAAAGCGAACCCTGAAGCTCTCCGCTCCATCGAAAAAACCGGTTACCAGGTCCGGAGCTGGTGGCTCGTTGGCTTGGGGGTTGTTCTGATGTTGGTAGGTGTGGTGATGTACACTGCGAATTGGATGGATACCCCTTATGACCAATACTGGTGGATCGCTACTTCTGGCGGTGTGCTGATCTTTGCATTCAGTTTCAAGTGAGGTCGCTGAAATAGTGTTTATTGTCACAGCAGTTTTTATGCCCTTCATGCCTCAAAGCGTGACGAAACGAACTTGTCAAACAATTACAACTATGCTACCATTTTCATTATTCAACCTATCCAAGGCTCTTGAGAATCCTTGAGACAACTTGAATAAGAAATTTCCTATCATTTTTTCCAATCTTTAACTAATCTTTCATAGCAAACAAGTTCAGAATTCCATTTCTAATTCTTTTGAATTTCGCAAACCGAAGGAGGTCATTCGATAAAAATCTCCGTCACCCAAACCGAAAGCGCGATCCAGAAGTTGTAGCTTTTTCTGTTCTTATCAACGAGAGACGCCAAGCACTAAAAATAGTCCAACCCGGCACTTTTGTACCATAAATATACAGCCTAGAGAGGAAGTCACCTATGATCAATCCTCACCCCGGTCTACCGGAACTTGAATATGTTATGCCCGCTTCCCTTGACGAAGCCAGCAAGTTTCTGATCGAACACACTGGTGAAGCAAAACCATTTATGGGAGGTACGGATTGCTTTGTCCGGCTTCGAGATGGGGCCTGGAACTTGAAATACCTCGTCAATGTAAAAGGCTTGGACGGCACCAATGAGATCCGATTTGATCCAAAAAATGGTCTCACGATTGGCGCCGCCGTCCCGATGAACAAAATCGTCTCCCACCCGGATATTAATAAGCATTACCCACTGCTCACCGAAGCAGCCCGAACAGTTGCCAGCTATCAGCTCCGTAGCCGCGCAACCATCGGGGGCAACATTTGCAATGCCTCACCTGCTGGCGATACAATTGGAGCCTGTATCGTTTACGGCGGCAAACTGAACGTCCACAGCATAAAAGGCAAACGCCTAGAACCCCTTGCCAGCTTTTTCAAAGGACCGGGTAAAACCGTCCTCGAACCAGGCGATATTGTCACCTCTATATCCTTTCCGTTGCCGCCCCCAAACCATGTTGGCCGGTATATCAAACTTGGCCGGAACAAGATCAGCGACCTGGCAATAGTTGGCGTAACCGTGTTGGGATATCCAGATTCAAACGCAAAATCTGGTTACACCTTCAAAATCGCTCTGGCTTCCGTTGCCCCTGTGCCACTTGTTCCACTTAAGGCCGAACAAATTCTGGCCGATAAACCCTTAAATGAAAATATTATCTCCGAAGCTGCTCAGGCAGCCATGGATTCCTGTACACCCATTGATGATGTGCGCAGTTCTGCCCGTTATAGAAAGTATATGATCCGCAACCTGACACGACAGGCACTTACAGACGTGTGGCAGAAGATCAAAAAATAAGCCCATCATCGCAACTCTTAAGTTACCGGAGGTTAGTATGTCCTTTCATCGAATTATCCTGACTGTCAATGGATCGACAGAACAGGTGGATGTACCAGGGAATATGACACTACTACAAATGCTGCGCGAAAAACTGGCATTAACGGGCACGAAAAATGGCTGTGCGGCTGGGGAATGCGGGGCTTGTACCGTTCTGATGAACGGAGAGCCTGTCAATAGTTGCATGGTGTTGGCAGCCGAGTGCAATGGTGCAGATATCATTACGATCGAAGGTCTGGCAAGAGATGGACAATTGGATGTCATCCAGAAAACTATTATCGAACAAGGCGGCGTCCAATGCGGTTTCTGCACACCAGGCATGCTGATCTCTGCCCGCGCCTTGCTTAACCGCAACCCGCACCCGAAAGAAGAGGAAATCCGCGAGGCATTGGTAGGCAACCTTTGCCGGTGTACGGGTTACAACCGAATAGTGAGCGCCGTCAAAGCTGCGGCTGAAGTGCAATAGAGGAGGTGGATCATGACCATAGCCCCTACCAAAGATAAGGCCACAACGAACATTGGCGTTTCAAAACCGCGCGTCGATGTGCGCGAGAAAGTCACTGGCGCCGCAATATTTACCGACGATGTTCAATTCGGAGCAGGCTTATTACATGCACGCGCCAAACGAAGCCCCTACGCCCACGCGTTGATCAAGCGCATTGACATCAGCAAAGCCAAAGCGTTGCCGGGCGTAAAGGTTGTTGTGACCGGCGAAGATTTTCCGAATCGAACTGGTTTATATCTGCGAGATCGCTTTATTTTCGCCCGCGACCGGGTTCGCTTCGTTGGTGAAGCTGTCGCTGGCGTCGCTGCCGTTTCTGAAGAGATCGCCGACAAAGCAGTGGATCTGATCGAAGTCGAATACGAACCATTACCAGGCGTTCACGATCCGGTATATGGCGCTTCGTCAGAGGCCCCCTTGGTACATCCCGATTTGGGATCCTATGAATGGCCCAATTTCATCTTCCCTGTACCTGGAACGAATATCTCAAACCACTTCAAGGTCCGCAAAGGTGATGTAGACAGCGTGTGGGAGAAATGCGCCGCGGTGGTTGAATATACCTTCCGGGTGCCGCATGTTCAGCATGTGCCCATCGAACCGCATGTTGCAATCGCCAAAGTAGACGATGAGGGAAACGTCACGCTGTGGGCTTCTTCACAATCTCCTTTTGCCCAGCGAAATTTGATTGCGAAATCTCTTGACATCCCAGAAAGCAAGATCCGCGTCATCGCCCCCCTTATTGGCGGCGGATTTGGCTGCAAAGCAGGCGTAACCATGGAGGCCATCCCGGTCGCCATTGCACTGAAAGCAAAGGGTCATCCGGTCAAGTTCCGTCTGACGCGCGAAGAGGAATTCTATACGAATTTCGTCCGCCAGGGTCTGGTCGCACAAATCAAGGTCGGATGCGACAAGGACGGCAACCTGCTTGGGTTACAAAATACCATGTACTGGGACGGCGGCGGTTATACCGATTACGGTGTTAATATCACTCGCGCTGGCGGCTATTCAGGGTCTGGTCCTTTTGACTGCCCCAATGTCAAAGTAGACAGCTTGTGCGTTTACACCAATCACCCGGTCGGCGGCGCTTATCGCGGCTTTGGTATGTCGGAGGTTCACACCGGCATCGTCCAGGCAATGGATATGCTGGCCGAGAAGATTGGGATGGACCGGGTCGAATTCCTGAAGAAAAACGTCGTCCAGGAAGGCGATAAAATCCTGACCGGTATGACGATGCACAAAACGGGAATCAAAGAGTGTATTGACAAAGCAGCTCAAGCCATCAACTGGGGCGTCAAGGAGCCAAACAGCGCGCCAAACAAACTGCGCGGTAAAGGTATTGCCGTGATGTGGAAAGCTCCTGCCATGCCGCCAAATGCTGGTTCAAGTGCATTGATTAAGTTAAATGAAGATGCTTCAGTCACCGTGATGATCGGGGGACAGGAGATCGGTCAGGGAACATTCACAGCAATGGCGCAAATTGCAGCAGAAGCATTGGGTGTGCCTTTTGAGTCGGTCAAAGTGAAGGGACCTATTGATACACAATACAGCCCTTACGAATGGCAGACGGTTGCCAGCCGCCTGACATGGAGCATGGGCAACGCAGTTCGCAATGCAGCGCTTGATGCCCGGAGGCGGATCCTGGACATGGTTGCAGAAGCATGGGGAGAAAACGTCGAGGACCTGGATATCAAAGACGGCTACGTCATCTCATATAAGACCGAAGAGTCAATTTCATTGAAAAACATTGTGGTCTACGGCATCCCCAAACCCAATGACGAAGGCTGGATAGGCGGCCCGGTCGTCGGCAGCGGCAACTTTATGCCCACTTATGTCACCGGCCTGGACAAGGAAACCGGCCAGGGTGAACGAGCGGTCGTCCACTATACCACAGGAGCGCAAGCCGTTGATCTTGAGGTTGATCTGGACACCGGACAAATAACGATCCTTAAGGCAGTCTCAGCCTTCGACGTCGGCAAAGCCATCAACCCCGACCTGGTTCGCGCTCAGATCGAGGGTGGGTTTGTCCAGGGTATGAGCTCAGCGATTTTTGAGGAAATGAAGCTTGTCAACGGCCACATGCAAAATCCCAGTTTTGTAGATTACCGCATTGCCACCAGCGCCGATGTACCAGAGAAGATCGAAGCCATTATCGTCGAAGCCCCACAGGACGATGGGCCCTTCGGAGCGCGCGGTATCGGCGAACATCCGATGGTGCCAACCATCGCAGCATTAGCCAACGCGATTTACAACGCTACCGGCGTACGCGTTCCACATCCACCTTTGAGCGCTGAGAAGATCTACCTGGCAATGCTTGATGCAGGTATTGTCAAGTAATAACCAACGCGACTTACCGGCTGCATCGGCAAAATCGCCGATGCAGCCGGTCTGATTGAGCGCTGCACAAGATTTGAAAAGCATGCTGGTTTTGCCGTGATAAAACGCACTAGCGATAATTATTACAAGTCACAACAGCAGCCCGAAAATTATCACTTGCCTTGTCTGACAATGTGTCTTAAACTGAATAGTATCAAAAGTTCCACATCACAGCTTTTCAATTGAATAATAAGGGATTCGCGGCGATTAAAGCTGCCGTTGAATGCACGAACAATAACGATTAATTTTCACCTGGATCTTCATCTTTTCATCTGCACGGGGTTAATAAGATTCAACGTACAAAAGAAAAAGAGAGTAGAGGAAAATCAAAACTTATGGAGTCCCAAGTGAACGACAAAAAAGCACAAACCCAAAACGTTCAAACTGCCCAAATCGGCAAGTTGAAAGATATGAGAAAACAGCTTGCACAGGGAGGAGGCCAAGATCGAATCGAAGCGCAGCATGCCAAAGGGAAATTAACCGCCCGAGAACGGATCGAAAAGTTTGTTGATCCTGGCTCCTTCCAGGAAGTTTTACCCTTCATGTTGCACCGTCATTCTGAGTACGGAATGGATAAATCCCGCGTTGCTGGAGACGGCATGGTGGCCGGCTTTGCCAAAATCAACGGCCGCCGGGTTTGCCTGTATGCCCAGGACTTTACCGTCATGGGTGGTTCCTTCAGTGAAGTAGCAGGAATTAAAATCGCCAAGCTCATGGATATGGCCATGCAAGCCGGCGTTCCTGTCATCGGTCTGAGTGACGGCGGCGGCGCTCGCATCCAGGAAGGCGTCTGGAGCCTTTGGGCCTTCGGCGAGCTTTTCTATCGCAACACTCTGGCGTCGGGCGTCATCCCGCAGATCAGCGTTGAATTGGGGCCATGCGCAGGCGGCGCGGTGTATTCCCCTGCCATCACCGACTTTATCATCATGACCCAGAACACCAGTCACATGTTCATCACAGGGCCTGAAGTGATCAAATCAGTCACCGGCGAGGAGGTGGATTTTGAGACGTTGGGCGGCGCATCCACCCATTCCAGCGTGAGCGGTGTGGCTCATTTCGCGGCCGAGAACGAAGAACAGGCGCTGGCAACCGCTCGCCTGTTGTTGAGCTATCTGCCCTCGAATAACCTCGAACAGCCCCCTGCCTTCGAGCCGACTGATAATCCTTTTCGGATGGATAAAGAGCTGGATACTCTTGTTCCGGAAAACCCAAATGAGCCGTATGATATGCACGAAGTGATCGAAAAGGTTTTTGACGAAGGATCATTCCTGGAAGTTCATGCAAATTTCGCTCGTAACGCCATTGTCGGTTTTGCCCGTTTACATGGCCAATCGGTTGGCGTCGTAGGGCAGCAGCCTGCCTTTATGGCTGGTAGTATCGATATTGACGCTGCTGATAAGATCGCCCGATTCGTTCGGTTCTGTGATGCGTTCAATCTTCCCATCATTACATTCTCCGATTCACCTGGTTTCTTGCCAGGTGTGGCGCAAGAACATGGCGGCATCATCCGCCATGGCGCGAAGATAGTATTCGCTTATTCCGAAGCCACTGTTCCTAAACTTACCGTGATCACCCGTAAGGGCTATGGCGGCGCCTATATTGTCATGGGCTCGAAACACCTGCGCGCTGATATGGTCTTTGCCTGGCCTGGCGCCGAGATCGCCGTCATGGGCGCTGAGGGAGCGGTGAATATCCTTTTCCGCAAGGAAATTAAGGAAGCCGCCGATCCCAAAGCCGAACGCGCCCGCCTGGTGGCCGAATATCGCGAAAAATTCGCCAATCCCTACAATGCTGCCGCAGGGGGCCACATTGACGATGTGATCCTGCCTTCAGAGACCCGTCCTCGCCTGATTGCCGCATTGGAACTGCTACGCGATAAACAAACCAGGCTGCCAGCCAAAAAGCATGGCAACATTCCGCTTTAGGCAATCTACGAAGAAAAGGAGGTGCAGCTTGAACCCAATTTTGCAAGGCTTGTACGTCAGTGCTGTCGGGATTGTCGTCCTTTTTATCACTGCGACCATCTTTTACTTTGTAATTGTCGGGCTACAACGGATTTTTCCCGAAAAAGCCGATACCGAAGCAGCCGCCGAACTCGCATCCGAGCCCATCGCCTTAACTGAAACATCTTCAGAGGATGATGAAATCGCGGCTGTGATCGCTGTCGCTATTCAACATGTCCGCCTTCGCACGCAAAGTGGACTTGGAACCGCGCTCCAGCAAGGGCGCGGCTCCTGGTGGTCGGCCAATTTACTTGAGGCCGTCAAAGAAACGCGGATGAAAAAATAAACGATGAGGTCCCATGATGAAGCAGAAGATTACGATTAATGACAAAACATACGAGGTCGAGGTTGGCGATTTAGCCTCAATGCCGGTGCGCGTCACAGTAAACGGCAAAGATTACGACGTAGTCCTCGAGACGACCACTTCCGAACCTCTGGTCAGCAAACCAACCGCTCCAGCAATCTCACCAAAACCTATCGCGACCGCAAAACAGCGCCCCGCTGCAGCCACGCTCACATCTACAGATAGCGGTAACGAAATTCGTTCCCCCATGCCGGGCACAATCGTTGGGATCGATGTTAAACCCGGCGATAACGTCAAGGCAGGGCAACAAGTTTGTACACTAGAAGCCATGAAAATGAAAAACGCTATCCGCTCGCCCAAAGATGGCGTTATCGCCAGTGTAGAAGTGTCCAATGGTCAAAAAGTGAACTTCGGCGATATCTTGATCAGGCTCGAGTAGAGGGATAGGCATGGACCTCTCAAGATTGCTCATTCTCATCCAGGCTCCAACCGCATTCACATGGCAAGAGATCGTGATGATTCTTATTGGAATCGTGCTCATTTACTTGGCCATTGCTAAAGATTATGAGCCGCTTTTACTCCTGCCGATCGGGTTTGGAGCGATCTTAACCAACCTGCCCCTGACCACAGTCTTTGGAGAACACGGCTTCTTAATGACACTATACAAAGCCGGTATCGAGACGGAGCTTTTCCCCCTTCTCCTCTTCATAGGAGTAGGAGCGATGACAGATTTTGGCCCGCTCTTTGAGAATCCAAAGATGGTATTTTTGGGTGCAGCCGGACACATTGGCATTTTTATTACCATGCTGGTGGCTTTGATCATCGGCTACGATATTAAAGAAGCTGGAGCAATTGCAGCTATCGGGACAATGGATGGCCCCACCTCGATCATCGTCGCAAAAACACTCGCCCCAAACTTACTGGCCCCCATTGCTGTAGCTGCTTACAGCTACATGTCGCTTGTTCCCATCATCCAGCCACCGGTCATGAAAGCGCTAACAACCAGCGCGGAGCGCAAAGTGCGGATGCCGTATTCGGAACGCAAAATCTCAAAGACTGTTCGTATCGTCTTTCCGATCGCTGTCACGATCATTGTGAGCCTGATCGCCCCAGCTGCATCCGCTCTGATCGCTACCATCATGCTTGGAAATTTAATGCGTGAATCAGGAGTCGTCGAAAGGCTGACGAAAGCTTCCGAAAACGAGATCGCAAACTTTACTACACTCTTTCTTGGGTTAACAATTGGAGCTTCGATGACAGCCGAGAGCTTTGTACGGCTCGATACATTTGGCGTGATCGCGCTTGGACTTGTAGCATTTGTTTTCGATATGGCTGGGGGCGTCTTGTTTGGAAAATTGCTTTACACCCTTACAAAAGGAAAATTCAATCCATTGCTTGGTTCAGCCGGTATTAGCGCCTTTCCGATGGCCGCCCGGGTTGTCCAGCGGGTAGGTCAAGAATTTGATTACGACAACTTTCTCTTAATGCATGCCATGGGCGCTAATGTAGCTGGACAACTAGGAAGTGTCGTCGCGGGAGGCGTCGTATTAGCGCTGCTTGCAGGATTGATCTAAACGACGCTGTTTGCTTTGTTATTGCGTTCTAAACTTCTTAATTCAACCAGAAAAAGGAGATGCAATATGAAACTGATTGATCTGACCATCCCGCTAGGAATCGGAACCCCCGCTTGGCCTACCTATGAGCCGTTGCAGGTCAAGTACTTCAAACGCCTGGCCCCCAACGGTGCGAACGGCCAGTTGCTCACCCATTCCAACCACCTGGGCACGCATCTGGACGGCGAGATACATTTTTACACGCCCGGCAAAGACATGGCTTCCCTGAGCATGGATTTTCTAGTGAACGAAGCTGCAATCGTAGACCTCTCGGATGTATGCGGCGACTATGACGTCTACACCAGCAAAATGGTTGAAGACCGCGTCGAAGTAAAGGAAGGCGACATCCTCGTGATTCACACTGGCTACCACCACTTCGGCTGGGATATGCCAACCGCCGATGAAATTCGTTACATGGTCTGCCATCCAGGCCCCGACCGGGAATTTGCCGAATGGGCGAAGAAAAAGAAACTGCGCTGGATCGCGGTGGATTGCGGCAGCGCCGATCACCCCATGAACACCATTGTCCGCAACTGGATGCCGCGTCAGGCCAAATTGGCCGATAAGGTGTTCCGGAAAAAATTCGGAATGCCGCTGGAAGAATATTTCGATGATACTAAATATCAATTAATGCACATCGAGATGTTCCCCTTTGAGATCATTCACGCCGAATGCTTCGGCGGAGAAATTGATCTCCTGCTCAACCGGCGTGTCACTGTCGGCTTCTTCCCGTGGCGCTTCGTGGACGGCGAAGCCAGCATCGGTCGTGCAGTTGCCTTTGTTGATGATAAAGAATACGCAGAATTGATGAAGAAAAAAGAAGCCATGCCCAAGACGCGCTTCGGCGATGTCTATGATCCAACCCACGTCGAACGCATCAATAAGTTGAGCCGCGACAACCTGTCGTAATCTCAGGTGGTTCATATCCTATATCTTTACCTATATTGAAGGAGACCGGTTATGAAGTTCGAACTTCCAACCAAAGCATCACAGGAAATCCTTGAAATAGACGCTCGCGAAGTAGAAGCTGTCCTCCAGGGTCCTGCCCTCAAGCTCCCGCCCTGGCCGGGAGCCACGGTTGCGCTCAAAGACGGACGCACCCTCTACATCCGAGAAGCCAAACTTGAAGAAGTTCCCCAGATGCTCGCTTATGTCAAGAGATTGCTGGATGTTGATCACGACTTCTACGACATTGTGGGGGCGCGTGTCTATTCTGAGATCCTCGGGTGGTATCGCAAACGCCTCAAGGACCCCTACACACTGGTCGGCCTGATCGATGGTCTCTGGGCAGGCTTTGCCAACGGGCGGTTGATGAATGAGGATATCAACATCAGCCTGCACACCATGGCGCTCGTGCGCGGCGGTCGGATCGGCGCAGCCATGTACTACGCCAAAGCATATTACGGCTTCGAGATCATCGGCAACAAAGAATGGTGGGCCACCTACGAAAGCTACAACGGCTGGCTTCGCTGGGGACTGGGTATGGCACAACCAAGCTACCCCTGGCCGGATGTCCAGCATGAGCTAGGCGGAGCGAAGGTATACTACATCACCAAGAAATACTGGGATCAGTCGGTCAAGAAATATATCCGCGATATGGTGGGCGTCGATCTCGATTTCAATGTGCCCGATGCGGTGCGTAAAGCCAACGAGACTCTAGTCGTTCCAGAAGAGATCCTGGTCTAAAACCCAGGGCAAGCCTCCGAAGATTGCCTGGAACAGCGAGGGAAAGATGTCAGCCCCTCGCTGTTTTGTTTTGCTCCTCCGGCCGCATCAAAATGGTTTATACTCCCTCCGGGAAGAGGCGGAATCCCACTGGACGGGGGTAGGGCTGCGCCGCGCCGTAATAGATCCCCAACCAAAACACGATACTCGCCAGGTTGCCGCTATGCCAGAAGAGCGGCCCCCACCAATTAGCCATAAAAATCGGCGCCCAAGTAACCAGCCAAACCGCAATCATCCAGTACCAGCGCATGCGAGCCAGCGTCGGCATCAGTACGATGAAGTGATAGGGAAAGAGATGCGGCGTGGCCAGGCTCCCGGCAGCCATTAACAGGTCTTGGTCGCCGCGTGAAAACCACAACAGCGGGATCGCCAGCACCAGACCATAAGGAAACAGTGAGATGTCCTGCTGCCACTCTACCCGCCAATCGGGCGCGAAGATTTCGCGAAACCCCAAAGGCCAAAACCCCCAGATGGCAAACGAGATCAAGATCCAGATTACGGTCACTACAAGAGACCGCTTACCCGCCAGCAACGCAAAGGATGCAATCTGTGGCTTGATCAATACCAGCGGCGCGCCCCAAGGCAGGAGCAGCATCCCCAACAGGCTCAAACCATCCAGCGTGCCCAGGTGCAGCACCCACAATACAGGCAGCGAGACTAGCGCGAGGAGGATCGCCATTGGCGATGGGCGATATCGGTAGGCGCGCACGCCGATCGCCAGGATCGTAATCGCAAAGACCGCCGGCAGGTTAAGCAGGCTCACCAGCGGCCTGGTCCATGGCATCCAGAAACCCGGAAAAATTCCCTTGCTGTATTGGCGCTCCCAGTCGAAACCGGTCGGCAAGAAATACCCGGCAGCAAACAAAACCAGGGCAAAAAAGACCAGAACCAGAATTTCCTTCCTTAGCTTAACAGACAAACGGTCACCTGTTACACGTGTTTCCGCTCCCCGCCAACGGATAGGAATACTATAGAACAGAACAGTTAGAAGTCAAGCTGAAATGTCTGATCCGCAAATCCGCTAGGGGACAATAATCGCTGTTCTCAGAATGGAGACCGACAAAGATCACCAGATCGAAAAACTATATTGCTCTGCAATGTCATTTCGCTTTGTAATGATAAACCTTTGATAAAAAAGCATTCTCCAATCGACCGTAGAAGTTGGTGAAATATACTTCATCTAACATACTGTACTCCTAAAAAGTGGTGAGCCAAAAACATCCTCAAAACAGCCGAATCGGATAAGGAGAAAATAGTAACGCGCCAAAATAATTATATGATATATAACTATAAAAGAAAATTTTTACCGAATAATTGGTCAAATCATGTGAATATCTATTTCATCATTTGCTTTGGTGAATGCGTCAAGCCGTCCACCTATGCACCCGGTTCGTTCCAACATAAATGAGGTGGCTTCAAGAGGTGTTGTGGGACAAGAGAGCAACCCGCCGCCCCTGACGACCAAGCCGCTCTACAAAGAGGGAGTTGGTTCATCTTTTTGCTGAGATAAGGTGAAAATGTTCGTCATCCTTTCACCCTAAGCGGTTTTATTAAGTTCGACCTTGGCCAACCTTTTTGGAAATACATCTAATAAGGCGCTCTCCCGGAGTCACTGGTTTTTGGAGCCAGAACTGGTCTGGGAGAGTGCCTTTATGCTACCCCACTATAGGTACAAAAAAGTGGCGAGAGTGGGATTTGAACCCACGACCAAGGGCTTATGAGTCCCCTGCTCTACCACTGAGCTACCTCGCCGGAGCGAACCCAATCTTACTACGAAGTAATAATTTTGTCAAACCAGCATTCAAAAAATCAAGGCAAATTCACACGTAGGCTATGCGCAAAATATGGGCGAAGACCACCGCTCAAAAGCCGAGATTCCTCTCCTTCAATGAAACAAACCGCCCGTTTCCGATCACCAGGTGATCCAGCACGTCAATGTCTAGTAACTTTCCAGCCTGCACCGCCGCTCTCGTCAGCGCGATGTCTTCCGAGCTGGGCGCCGGGTCTCCACTCGGATGGTTATGCGCCAGGATCACCGCTGCTGCGCTGCGTTGGATCGCGGCGCGGAACAGCTCGCCGATCCTCACCATCGAGGAGTTCAACGACCCCTTATAAAGCTTTTCGGTGCCAAGGTGCTGATTACGGGTGTCCAGCAGCAGCACCCACAGGTGTTCCTGCGTCAGCGCCGACATCTCGTACTGAACCAGCGCGGCCGCGTCGCCAGGGCTATGGACCGCCGGCCGCTCTTCCGGATTCGCCAGGCGAAGGCGGTTCCCAAGCTCGATAGCGGCTTTGATCTGCGCTGCCTTTGCCGCCCCCACCCCCCGCTGCTGGCTCACTTCCAAAAACGTGGCGCGGTGCAGCCCTATTAGCCCCTCGAAGGTACTCAGCAAACGCTGCCCCATCTGAACGGCGTTTTCGCCGGGCATCCCGACCCGCAGCAAAATTCCTAACAATTCGGCGTTGCTCAATGCCTGCGGCCCCAGCTCGGCCAGGCGTTCGCGCGGCCGCTGGGTCACCTCGATATCTGTAATTCGATAACTAGCGTTGCTCTCTTTCACCCTGTCCCATCCGTGTTCGCATAAATTTAGCCTCAGATAACTATACACCGGCCGCTGTCTTTGGGCAATTAAATTCCCTCAATCCATCCTTTGGATGCTTTAACTTCATCCATGCTATAATTCTTGCATCAGGAGCCTGTCATGACCTTTGATCCTTCAACATTGAGCAACTTCGTCCTCCTCGCGGCCGCATTTGGGGCTGCTTTTGTGGCTGCGCTCTGGTTGAGCCTGATCTTCTGGGCTTACCGGGATATCCGCAACCGCACCCGCGATAACCTGATGCGCATTCTCGCCGTCTTGATTGTAGCCGTGCTTTTCCTGCCCGGCGTTATTATTTATCTCATTCTGCGACCTCCCCAGACCATCGAAGAAGAGTATCAGAAAAGCCTCGAAGAAGAAGCCATGCTTCAGACGATAGAAGACAACCCCATCTGCCCCGGTTGCAGCCGCAGAGTACAGCAGGATTGGACGGTCTGTCCCAATTGCCATACACGGCTTAAAAAAGCCTGCCAGCATTGCGGTCGGCTGATCGAGCTGCCTTGGAACCTCTGTCCCTATTGTGGGACGCCCGCCTCAGCCTTACAGATTGAGGAACCGTCAAAAGACCAAGCCACCAGTTACACACCCGCCACAGGAAGCGAGGAATGATTTATTAATTGGGTAGAGTAACCGAAAAACCTATGCAATCGCTAGCAAACATCGAACCTGTAGATTATTTGATTATCGGTAATGTCACTCAGGATCTCACACCTCAGGGACCGCTTCTCGGCGGGACAGCCTCGTATTCGGCGCTGACAGCAAAAGCGCTGGGGTTGCGGGTTGGGGTGGTAACATCCTGCGCGGCAGGGCTACAACTGCCAGAGCTAGAAGGAGTGCAGGTTTATGTGCATCCGGCAGAACATACAACGACCTTTGAAAATATCTACATACCTGATGGCCGGATCCAGTACATCCATAAATCTGCCTTGAGGTTGGATTACAGCATGGTGCCAGACTGCTGGAAAAACACGCCGATCGTCCATCTTGGGCCAATTGCAAACGAGGTGGACCCCGAGCTCGCGGGGGCGTTTCCCAATTCGCTGGTTTGCTTGACCGTCCAGGGATGGCTTCGGGGCTGGGATGGTGATCACCGGGTGCACTACCGGACCTGGCCAGAGGCTTATACAACGCTGCAAAAAGCAGACGCGGCGGTGATGAGCGTCGAAGATGTGGAAAATGACGAAACAAGAATCGAAGAATATCAATCTTATGTACCAATCCTGGCAGTCACCGAAGGCGCGGCCGGCTCGCGCATCTTCTGGAAAGGCGATCAGAGAAGGTTCCGCCCACCTGAGATGAAAGAGATAGACCCGGTGGGCGCCGGAGATATCTTTGCAACTGCCTTCTTTTTTCGTTTGCACCAGACCCAGGACCCGTGGGAAGCCGCAACCTTTGCCACAAAACTCGCCGCTTTTTCGGTAACCCGCCCCAACCTTCAAGGCATCCCCACGCCGTCCGAAATCGAAAATTGTATGATCGAAATCATCCCGAGAGCGTAAAATATGGCGCGTATTTATACCCTGGTCAATCAAAAAGGCGGCGTCGGCAAGACCACAACCGCCATTAACATGGGAGCCTATTTAGGCTATTACGGACAACGCGTCCTGCTGGTGGACCTTGACCCGCAAGCAAACGCCACCTCTTGCCTGGGAGTCGAAAAGCGTGCTGTCAAGTCCGGCACGTACGAAGTACTAATCGGCGCAACGCCGCTTGGAGCCCAGATTCTGCACAACCCGCGTTTCAAACTGTCTTTACTGCCTTCTTCCCCTGCCCTGGCAGGCGCCGAAGTCGAGCTAGTCGACATGGCAAAACGTGAAACCCGCCTCAGAGATGCACTCGAACCGGCCAAGGATCGTTATGATTATATTCTGATCGATTGCCCCCCCTCACTCAGCCTGTTGACCATCAACGGCCTGGTGGCAGCCACACACGGCGTCCTCATCCCTGTACAATGCGAATATCTGGCTTTGGAAGGGTTGGGGATGTTAACGCAAACGCTCAACCGAGTGCAGGCTGCTATGTTTCCAGATCTGAAAGTACGCGGTGTAGTCCTGACAATGTATGACGGCAGAACTAAACTTGCGATGGATGTTGTCAAAGAAGTCAGGCGCTTCTTCCCTGACCAGGTGTTTCAGACCATTATCCCTCGCAGCATTCGTCTGGCCGAAGCACCCTCTTACGGGCAGCCAATCTCGATCTACGCGCCCGACTCGAATGCCGCCAGGGCTTATATGGCCCTCGCAGGCGAGGTGCTGGGACAAGATGGAATAAAGATACCAACATTGGAAGAAACTTAGGGAGGTCTAGATGGCCCGTAAAGGAGGTTTGGGGAAAGGCCTGGCTGCACTGTTACCGGCGAATGAGGCCAATGAAGGCGGGAATGCGTATGTCGCCATCCAAAAAATCGTTCCCAACCCTCACCAGCCGCGCAGGAAGCACAACCCAGAATCGCTGCAAGAGCTGGCAGAATCCATCCGCGAACACGGCGTCCTCCAGCCCCTGATAGTCACCCTGGATCAACAATCGGGGCAATACATCCTCATCGCCGGTGAAAGGCGGCTGCGCGCGGCAGAACTGGCAGG
>JABLXC010000052.1 GCA_013178185.1 Anaerolineae bacterium
ATGCGTTGAGCGAAGAGCTGGTGTTCAATGAGGCTGGACGGCTGGTGAACGGCAATCTGAAGAAATACAAAGCGACACGGGCTTCGGAGATGCCGAAGATCAAGATAGATTTTGTAGAAGGGATCGAACCGACGGGGCCGTATGGGGCGAAGAGCATCAGCGAATGTGCGACGGTGCCGGTGGCGCCAGCGGTGTTCACGGCAGTGTGTGATGCGCTGGGGCGCGAATTGTACTGCTATCCGGTAAAATTGAAGAGGTAAGATCTTTTTTCTGACAGACCGCTCACAGATTGAGCGGTCTGTCAGATTTTCTTGAAGAAACGTTGTTAGGAATTCAGACAGTCTTATCTCATAGAGGAGGTTCACTAAGATGAGAAAACGCGTATTTTGCAATATTAACTGTTAAAAGGGACTTTACAATCGCCGAAAATAATGATATTATTCACAATTAGTTCTCCTGGAAAATTGTTTTACAAAGGATGACCAACCGGTCTAATCAAAAGGAAATCTTCTTGTCCTTGCCAGACGAGAAAAACCCCCCGGTTTGCACGTTTGATTTGTAACCATCTCAGATTTTGCTGCAGGAAATTTCCTGCAGACCTTACAACCACACTGAGAATATAGGAAATCAAACAAATTACTTATTCCCAATTCCCCCCTTTGTTTCAATAATTTTTTGAAAGGTACTGATGCCTATGTCGGATGAATCCAGGGTAAAGCAGTTATTAGATCGCTCTTTTGATGCCCTACTGCCGCTCTTGGCTGTGCCTTTGGCCTTTTTAATTGGCGCGGTAATTTTGATGGTGATGGATGTTGATCCAATCGCCGCTTATGGGGTGTTGATCACCGGCGCGTTTGGCGATGTGTCTGGCATCACCCAAACGCTGGTGAGAACTACGCCGCTGTTACTGGTCGGCTTGGGGATCGTCATCGCTTTCCGGGGTGGTGTGCTGAATATTGGAGGCGAAGGTCAACTGGTGATGGGCGCGATAGCCACGACGGTGCTGGTTTTATCACTGCCGACCTGGCCGGGCTGGATCCTGATGATCCTTGCCATGCTGGCTGGGGCCGCCGCCGGGGCTTTTTGGGGTTTCATTCCAGGGTTGTTACGCGCTCGTTTGGGCGTGAGCGAAAATCTTTCTACCATTATGATGAATGCGATTGCTGCCCAATTTGCGAATTTTTTGCTGGCTGGTCCGTTGATGGATCCTTTACAACGGGAATTGGGTTCGTTTCTTCCGGAAAGCGCTCGCATTCCTCGTTCCGTCTGGTTGTACCGCCCCATTCCACAATCTTCATTGCATATCGGCTTTTTCATTGCGTTGATTTTTGCGATTCTTGTTTATATCTTCTTGTGGAGAACCAGCATCGGCTACCGTATTCGCGCTGTGGGTCTCAACCCGGCTGCCAGCCGTTATGCAGGGATTAACGTTCCATATTATGAAGCTCTGGCCTTGACGTTGGGTGGTATGTTTGCCGGTCTGGCGGGATCCTTTGAAGTGTTGGGCGTTCATCACAAATTGCTTGAGTACCTTTCTTCCGGTTATGGTTTCTCTGGTATCGTGGTAGCCCTGTTTGGCAAGCTCCATCCTTTGGGGGCAATTCCCGCCTCGATTCTCTTTGGTGGGCTTCTGGTGGGCGGCGACAAGATGCAGCGGGTAGTTCAGGTACCCTCCGCCTTGATCACGACAATTTCAGGATTGGTGGTTCTCTTTGTAGTCAGCAGTGTTATTTTCACAGAGCGGCGCGCCCGCCGGAGGAAAATCCATGGGTGATTTGTTTACATTGCCAGTTTTGCTTGGGATCATCTATTCCGGGATTCGTTTTGCGACGCCTTATCTCTTTGCCGCCATTGGCGAAACTTTTTCCCAACGCTCTGGGGTGCTGAATCTGGGGGTGGACGGCATGATGTTGATGGGGGCGTACAGCGGATTCTTTGTAGCTGTCAAGACGAATAATTTGTGGCTTGGATTGTTGGCGGCGGCGCTTACGGGTGGTCTGATGGGTTTGCTAATGGCTGTTATCTCTGTGACTTTCCAGGCAACTCAGGGAATCAGCGGGATCGGCCTTCACATTTTGGGCTTGGGTCTATCCACCTTGCTGTTTACGACCACGATGGGCGGTGTTGGGACGATTGGAGGCTTTCCGCCAGTCAGAATACCGTTGCTTGGGGAAATCCCTTACATTGGTGATATCTTCTTTAACCATAATATCCTGGTTTATTTTGCCTTCTTGCTCGTACCCGTTTCCAACTGGATCCTGTACAAGACCACCTTCGGCCTGCAAGTACGCGCGGTTGGGCAAAGCCCGGAAGCTGCAGACACCTTGGGCGTCAGCGTGAAGGGTATCCGTTATATTACCGTGACGTTGGGTGGGATTTTGGCCGGTATCGCGGGGGCTTCTATCTCGATTGCGTTGATCAATGTCTTTCAAGAAAATATCACCAATGGCATGGGGTTTATCGCGGTAGCGTTGGTTTACTTTGGCGCATGGCGGCCAACCGGTGTGCTTTTCGGATCCTTGCTGTTCAGTTTTGTGAATGCGCTGCAACAGTGGGTTCAGCTGAAGGGTATCCCGATTCCGGCAGGTATGGCTGTTATGCTGCCCTATATTCTGACGATCGTCGTGCTGGCGTTTTCATCGCGGCGTATCAGTAAACCAGCCGCGTTGACGAAAAAATTTGAACGAGGCGAGTCTTAATCCTTACAGAAAGATATGCCCCTCGTTATCCGGAAAAACTGCGTTAAAAAAATTCAGGAGGTGCAGCGGAGTGGAATAAATTGCCAGGTTTATTTAAGAGTTTGAATGCAAGAACACTTGGTTGCCAAAATAATTTAAGGAGAAGGAAAAAATGAAACGCTTGCTTTTTCAATTGAGTTTAGTGCTTGTATTGGTATCTTTAGTAGTCAGTGGCTGCGCTCCGGCGGCCGCGCCGGCTACGCCCGCGCCTGCGGTTGAGAACACAGTCATTGTGGAAGTTGAAAAGGTGGTCACAGCCACCCCCGCTCCGGTGGAAGAGAAGGCTTTCCGCGTTGCGTTAATTTTGCCCAGTACCACCAAAGATTCTTCGTTTAGCCAGGCGATGTATGATGCCCTGGTGAGACTTCAGGAAGAAATGGGCAAGGACAAATTGGAAATCGCCTATTCAGAAAGCATGTTCAAAATTCCTGATGCTGCGGCAGCGATTCGGGATTATGCATCGCAGGGTTATAACCTGGTGATTGCTCATGGGTCGCAGTACGGTTCTTCGCTTGCTGAAATTGCACCTGATTTCCCAACCACGGCGTTTGCCTGGGGAACCACTGTCAACACCTTCCAGAGCGAAGGTATCAATAACATATTTGCATATACGGGCACCTCGCAGTTTGGCGGTTATGTGATGGGCGCTGTGGGTGCAATGTTGAGCAAGAGCAAAAAGGTTGGTATCTGCGGGCCTATCGAAACGGGCGACAACCGTAATTATGTAAAGGGCGTTGTGCAAGGCGTGAAGGACACTAACCTTGGCGTGACTGTCACAACGATCTGGACCGGTTCTTACTCGGATGTCACCGCGATGGCTACCTGCGCCCAGACCCACATTCAAGATGGAGCGGATGTTCTGTATGGTTCGTCTCAATCCTCCACCGGCGCGATTGCGGCTGCCAAAGAGAATAATGTTTACTGGTTCGGCCATCAGTATGATAACATCCCGCTGGCACCCGAAGTTGTCGTTGCCAGCCAGGTCTATGATTTTGTGCCGACCCTCAAAGATATGATCGCCACCATTAAAGCCGGTGTTTATGGCGGCAAGGTATATACCCTTACATTGCAAAACGGCGGCTTTGAAATCCGCTACAACAAAAATATTGAAATCCCCGCTGATGTGAAAGCGAAAGCCGACGAACTGCTTGAGAAGGTTAAGAAGGGTGAGATAGAAATCCCCTTGGATTAATGTTGGTTGAATTGTTTAGGAGGTGTACCTGGCGATTCAGCCCAGGTGCACCTCGATTTCTGAGGTGGTATATTCATGAGCAAATTACTTTCTAACGGCCAGCCCCAAATTGGCGAAGTGCGCGCTGTAGGTATCGTTAAACGCTTTCCGGGCGTTCTGGCAAATGATCATGTTGATTTCGATGTTAAAGCGGGAGAAATTCACGCGCTGCTAGGCGAAAACGGCGCTGGGAAAAGCACCCTGATGCGCCAGTTATATGGGTTGTATCAGCCGGATGAGGGTAAGATCCTGATAGATGGCGTAGAACATCGCTTTCATTCTCCCAAAGACGCTATCCGGGCAGGGATTGGGATGATTCACCAGCATTTTATGCTGGTGCCAGAATTGACGGTCGTAGAAAATGTTGCCCTGGGACTGAAATCCTCGCGCGGCTTTGTTCTTGACCTGGATGTGGTGGAAAAACGGGTTTGTGCACTTGCTGAGCAGTATGGCCTGAAAATTGATCCGAAGGCTTCTGTGTGGCAACTGGCGGTGGGAGAGCAACAACGGGTGGAGATCATCAAAGCGCTCTACCGCGGCGCGGCGGTGTTAATTTTGGATGAGCCTACTGCGGTGTTGACACCACAAGAAGTGGATGATCTGTTCGTCACACTGCGACAAATGGCCGCTGAAGGACATGCCCTGGTTTTTATCTCTCACAAATTGCATGAAGTGTTGGCAATCAGCGATCGTGTGACGGTTCTTAGAGATGGCCGCGTGGTGGGGAAACGTCCGACTCAGGGAGCAACCAAAGAAGAGCTGGCTCAGATGATGGTTGGACGACCAGTTATCTTGCAATATGACATGCCGCCACTACAGTGCGGAGATACGCTTTTGAAAATTGAAGATTTATTCGTCCAAGGGGATCGAGGCGTTGACGCGGTGGCAGGCCTTTCGCTGGAATTGCATGCCGGGGAAATTTTAGGGCTGGCGGGCGTTTCTGGCAATGGCCAACGGGAGCTGGCTCAAGCGCTGACCGGCTTGCGTCCGGTACGCAAAGGCAGGGTGCTTTTGCACGATAAAGACGTTACAAACGCTAGCCCTAGCGAAAGAATGGCGCTTGGATTATCTTATATTCCTGAAGAGCGCATGAAAGAAGGCGCGATTCGCGATTTTAGCGTTGCTGATAATATTATCTTGCAGGATCATCACAAACCGCCCTACGTCCGCAGTATTTTCTTCGATTTTAAAGCGATCAAAAATGATGCAAAACGTTTGGTGGAAGCCTTTAATGTCAAGACTCCGACGTTAGATACCCCAATCAAAAATCTTTCTGGCGGGAACATCCAAAAGCTGATCATGGGGCGTGAGTTGTGGCGCCGGCCGAGTGTTTTGATCGCTGCACAACCGACGCGTGGTGTGGATATTGGGGCTTCTGAGTATATCCACCAGCAGTTGTTGGGACAGAGAAACGGCGCTACGACGGTTGAAAGCTCGGTTGTTCAAAGACGAACACCCACGCAGGCTGGAATGGAAATGAGGGAAATGTTAGAAGGCCGCCGCGAGCAATGTCTGGCAACTTTGTTGATCTCTGAGGACTTAGATGAGATTCGAGCTTTGTCGGATCGCATTGCAGTGATCTATGAAGGAAAAATTGTCGGCATCGTGGACCGCAACGAAGCCACAGTAGAACAGCTTGGATTGATGATGGCTGGGGTACGCAAAGAAGAAGCACTCGGCCTCAAAAAATCGGGTGACCACTCGGAAAAGGAACCTTCCTGAACTTCGCTTGACTTATCTAGAAAAGCTCCTCTCTCCACCAGATGCCGAAATAGATTTGGACATCGACTGGGAGGGGGCTTTTGTTGTTTAGGTTGTGGTTTTGCAAGGGGGCTTGATTTCTAAACCCTGGCACAGTCAGGCTTGGGCGAACCTAGTCCGGTTAGGTCGGAGTCATTTATAATCAAACCAGCATGGTCACAACTCCTTTTGCTTTCGTTTCTTATTTTGCCGATCTTCCCCGGGAGGATTTGGCCGTCGTAGAAGGCTCCGCGCTTCGCAGGATCTTTCAGCCTGATCAAATGGTCTTGATGGAAGGAGATCCGGCGGGCGGTTTATATGTTGTTGAAAGCGGCTGGCTTAAGGCGGTCAAGATGTCTGCCAATGGGAGAGAGCAGGTGCTCAACTTCTTAGGCCCCAATGAGGTGTTCAATGCCGTCGCAGTTTTCGCGGGGACACCGAACCAGGCTTCTGTCATTACTCTGGAAGAATCGGTGGTGTGGTGGATTGATCGAGAAACAATGCAGCGGTTGCTGGATACACATCCGAAGTTAGCCCAAGCCGTCATCCGCGACCTCGCGGGGCGTTTACAGCACCTGGTTGGACTGGTCGAGGATCTCTCGCTCCGCTCTGTTGAATCACGCCTAGCCCGAACGCTGGTGGAAGGCGCTGCAAAGGCCGCCGTCACGCGCCGCAAATGGGCCACCCAGACAGAAATGGCGGCTCGCCTGGGGACGGTGCCGGACGTCCTCAACCGCGCCCTGCGAAAACTGGTGGAAGAAGGCTTGATCGAGGTGAGCCGGCACCAGATTCGCATTCTCGACCTCGACGCGCTGCGACAAAAGGCCAACGCAGATTAAGCGGCGCGCATGACTGCGCTTCTCAACCCTGGCTGTGTTTTGCCAGGGTTTTTTGTTTTTCAGCTTGAAAACCGACTTTTGTCAAGGAAATTTTCCTCAGATGCCAGTATCCTGGAGAGGAAAGGAACATGAAATGGAAGCCGAGAAGGGTGAGAACCTGGACCAGCCTGTCAGATCCAATTGGCCGGTTCCTCAAATCGATGCCACTCGTTGTGACGGATGCAACCTTTGCGTCAGGGTGTGTCCTAACCAGGCGCTTCGGCTTGAACATGGGGTTGCTGTGGTGGTCTTTCCAGATCGTTGTAATTATTCGGGGTTATGCGAACAGACCTGTCCCACGGACGCTATCCAACGAATGTTCGAAATTGTCTGGCCGGGAGAAATTGATGGCGAAGAAACGCCGGGGGAAGAAAATGATCCAACCGGAGGGGATCCCTGACTTTTCTGGATGGATCGATAAAATTTAACAAAGAACAGGAGATGAAATATGACTTCACAAGGAATTATGCTTGGTCTGGCTGGTTTTTTGCACAATTTGTTTACTGTGGTCTGGGTTGGTGGGGTGATTATGATCACGCTAACGCTCTTGCCTGCAGCGCGTCAGGCTCTTGGAAATGGCCCACAGCTTCGCGCTTTGATGAACGCTGTTTTGCAGCGGCAGCGGGTATGGGTCTATATCAGCATCGCGGGATTGTTCATCACTGGTCTGATCCAGGCTCGGGCGGAAGCAGCTTTTGAGGGTTTGTTCCGATTTGACACAGCTTATGCTGGCCTGATCTCTGTCAAGCATCTGTTGACTTTTGCAATGGTCGCGATCGCATTATTTCGCCCGCTCGTCCTTAGCAAGAGGGGAAGCGCCGCCACAGCCGAGCAATCGCGGCGAAGTGTTCAGCTAATCTATATCAATGCTGTTCTTGGTATCCTTATCTTATTATTGAGCGGGTTCATGGCTGCTGTATAAGAAAAAGCGCCCTGGCGTGGTTTACAACCTTCTTGGGAAGGGCGATGAAAGAGACGAAACAGATAGAAGTCGAAGATTTTGGTAAAAATGGCAACGTAATCAACGCAAGGGAATTATTCAGGTAACCCTGACTATCGATAACGTATGAGGGTCGAGGCGCAGGATGGATAGCTTGATCAAAAAGTGCTGTCAAAAGGAAAAAAGGGACTAAAATTTCCGTCGCGCCGGGCTTTGAGGTGATTGCGCTGCTATTTCGAGTATAATGTCCACGTCGAGAATGAATTTGTCTTTGGAAAGGAACAAGCCATGAAACCTGCTTTGTTAGTGATCGACATGCAGAACGACGGAATTAAGCCGGAGAGCCGCCTGTTCACGCCCGGCGCGGTTGGGCTGATTCCGGCGATCAACCGCCTGGCCGAAGCAGCCCGCTCCAGCGGCGCGCCGGTGATTTGGATCTGTCAAGAACACCGCCGCCAGATTGTGGATTTCGGGCGCGAAGCGGATATCAGCCCGATTCACTGCGTCGAAGGCACGCGTGGGGCAGACCTGATCGACGGCCTGAAACGCCTGGAGGGCGACTATACAGTGATCAAGCGCCGCTACTCAGGATTTTATAACACTGATCTTGAAGTCCTTTTACGTTGCCTGGGTGTTGATACGGTTGTGGTGACCGGCATCATCACCGATGGGTGTGTCTTGATGACCGCACTCGATGCCCACGCCCGCGATTTTTATTTGCGGGTGGTCTCGGATGGAACGGCTACCACCGATGACGAATCTCATCAGGCGGCGTTGCGCATTATGGCCCGCACCCAACCCAATGTCGTCGTACCTGCTGAACAGGCTGTTCAATTGTTCGCCTGAAACAGGTAGCGCCAGGAACGCGTTTTACAAGTTCGATCTTGACAAAATAAAACATAAGTTCTAAAATCTTACCAGAAACGCTGATCGGCGTTCTGGTTTTTTTAACACATCTGCCAATGCCGGTTGGTTTGGCAGAAAGGCAGGTCTATCCGCCTAGCGGAGAGAGCTGGCGACTTCTTGAGCGGTGATTGAAATCGAGGAGGCGTTATGTTCATACGAACCCAGCATGACCGTCTTCGCAGGCTATATGATGAATTTCCCCGACCTTTTTGGACGCTGGTGATTGTTACCTTCATCGACCGGTTGGGGGGCTTTCTGCTGTTCCCGTTTTTTGCCCTCTATATTTCCAAGAAATTCGATGTGGGTATGACCCAGGTTGGCGTCTTGTTCGCCTTTTTTTCGTTTTCCAGTTTCATCGGTACAGCGATTGGGGGCGCTGTTACCGACCGCTTTGGACGAAAATGGATCCTTATTTTTAGCCTGATCTCTACATCTTTGAGCAGTGTGATCATGGGACTGGTTGATTCGCTTCAGGCCTTTTTTATGCTGGCGTTGATGGTTGGTGTCTTTACAGATGCTGGCGGTCCGGCCTACCAGGCGATGGTGGCCGATTTGCTGCCAGAAGAGAAACGTTCGCAGGGATTTGGTTTGCTGCGTGTAGCCTTAAATCTATCTGCGACGCTAGGGCCAGCCATTGGCGGCTTGCTTGCTACACACTCTTATTTGTTGCTCTTCATTGCCGATGCCGTCATCAGCCTGATCAGTGCTTCTCTCGTTTTTCTGGCGTTACCAGAGACCAGGCCACAAGCCGTCGCCGGATTGTCTTCTCATAGTATGGGGTCAACTTTCAAGGGGTATTTCCAGGTGTTACGGGACAGAGTTTTTATCCTGTTCGTTGGCGTCTCGATGTTAAGCGTACTGGTGTACATGAACCTTAACACCACATTGGGGGTTTATTTGCGGGATACCCACGCCGTGCCAGAAAGCGGTTATGGCCTTTTGATCAGCGCCAACGCTATTCTGGTGGTGTTGCTTCAGTTCCCGATCACCAGACGGATCGAATCTAACCCTCCTATGGTGATGATGGCTCTAGGGACCTTGTTGTATGCGATTGGCTTTGTTATGTATGGATTTGTTTCGGTATATGTGCTCTTCTTGCTGGCGATGGTGATCATCACGTTTGGGGAGATGGTGGTCATCCCGGTTGCACAGGCGCTTGTTTCCCGGCTTTCTCCTGAAGAGATGCGAGGTCGCTATATGGCGATTTTTGGATTTTCCTGGGGGATTCCTTTTGCAGTGGGCCCGATGCTAGCGGGGTTAATTATGGATAATCTTAACCCGGACTTGCTATGGTATGCCTCGGGAGTGGTGGGCATCCTGGCTGTGATAGGTTATTTGTGTTTGCATCGACCTGTTAAGACCGCGTTGCAAGCTCTTGAAGAGAAATCTATGAGCTGAACCCCGGTTTCTATCCAGGCTAGCCCTTTGCTGTTTGCTTGACAGTATTACCCAATCTACAGTACACTACCTTCCAGTTCCTTGAGGGAACACCCGCCTGCGACCTCTGCGCAGATGGCCTGCAGCACGGATGAAATCCTCTCGATTTCTTTCTGGTACAAGAAGACCACTGCAGGGTATTGAACTGTGATGGTCTTTTATTTTATAGGAGTTGAAAAAGTGAGCGGTTTGGAAGAGCAAGTTTTCGCGATTCTACAGAGCGTGTATGATCGTTTTAGCTGGGGGGGTGTTGTGGCAATGATGTTCCTGGAAAATGCCACCGGCTTGACGCCCAGCGAGGTGATTTTGGGTTTGGCTGGATGGATGTTGATTGATGCGCACGGTCTGCCGATTTCCTTCAGTTTTTTGGGTGGTTTGCTGGCAGCTTTGGGTAGCGTGGCGGGCGCTTCGATCATGTATTGGGTGGCCCGGCTTGGCGGACGACCCGCAATTGATCGCATGGCGCGCTGGGTTGGAATTCGTCCCGCCCATATCCAGAAGGCGGAGGATCAATTTCATCGCTGGGGCTATGGGCTGGTCTTTTTTGGCCGCATGATTCCCGGCATCCGCACGATCATCAATATTCCTGCCGGTCTGGCGCGCATGCCCTTCTGGAAGTTCTTTGCTGCTACGTTTGCTGGCGCTTATCTCTGGTGTACCTTATTGCTGGCCGCGGGCGCTTTTCTTGGCCATGAATGGCCGCTCATCCGCGAATTTTTGGGCCAATATGGCATTTGGTTCGCGGTAACCCTTGCAGTGGCTTTCGGATTGATTTTGGGCTTCCGGTGGATTTTTCAAAAGAATCGCTTCTCTATGGAAAATGAATAATTTTGTCTGGCGCAGCTTATTACAGGCTGTAGAGCCAGGCAAACCACAGCGAAAAAAGCAGAATGAGGGCGGCAATTGCCAGCGTAAACAAGGTTGTCAATCTTCGGCGCATCGCAGCACTCCTATCAAACCAGGTCAAATCGCTCTGAATGGAAATCGCCGACCGGGAAGCGAAGATGATCTAAGGCTTTCTCGACTGCATCCATCATCGGCTCTGGGCCACAGATGAAAACCTCGGTGGCGTTGGGCCGCCGGTCTGCGGGCAGCTCGCGATTCAAAAGTTCAGCCGTGACGAAACCGGTATCCCCTTGCCAGTTTTCCGGTGGTCTCTCGAGTATGTGAATTACCTTCAGGTTGAGTTTCTTTTTCAATTCCTCGATCTCTTCACGAAAAATGATGTTTTCCCAATCCCGGTTGGCGTAAATCAAGATCAGCGGCCGCTTCTCACCCCGATCAGCCAGCGTGCGCAGCGCGCTCATGGCTGGAGTGATCCCCACCCCGCCTGCGACGAAGACATAGCTAGCGGCATGGGGATGATGGTCCGGGCTAAAAATTCCATACGGCCCTTCAATATAGATCTTTGTCCCAGGATGAAGCTCTTTGATTGTCCGGGTAAAATCCCCTAATTCGCGAATTGTGAAGCTGATTCGATCACGCGCTTCGGCGCTGGAGGCAATTGTGAAAGGGTGGTCGCGGTGGGCAAAGGGGGTTCCTGAGGTGTTGATCCAGGCGAACTGGCCGGGTTTAAAGCGGAGCACTTTTCCTTTTTGGGGTTTAAGGTGAAGCGTCCATGAATTTCCACGTTCCTTGACAACGCTTTCCACGATATATGGATTACGCAAGATCCAGACCGGCCGCAAGATGCGTGTGTATCCCAACAACCCAATCCAAAAAATGGTGTAAGCGATCCAGAATGCCTGTTTCCAAGGGGTGTTGAAATGGTAGCCGACCAGGATGACGTGGACCATCCCAAGCCCTACAAAGAGCGTTGCCAGAACGCCATGCCAGACCCGCCAGCCGTTATACTCGATTTTAATGCGCTTGCGCCAAATGGAAAGCGTAACAACGAGCGCCATGGCTAAGACCGCTGCCAGGCCGGCCCGCGCCCGCCAGGGGGTTTCGGCTGAGAAGATGTTCAGCAAGCGCAGGGTCGGAGGGTCAAAAATAAAAAGGATCACTGGATGGGCCAGGATGAGCAGCGCAGCCAGGATGGAAATTTGCCGGTGAAAAGCATAGAGGATATCGGTGCCGTAGGGGGCAGACAGGAAGCGGAAGCGTGCCGTCAACACAAATTGCAATCCTGCCATGGATAGCCCTGCGAACCCCAAGGCAACCGAAAACTCCCGGTAGAATTCACGACTGGGCGCCCTGGGGCCGAGCAGCAGTAAGATTAACGGCGCTAGTGTGAGCCCCGTGTAAATTAATGCCCATAGTATGCCTTGAATCAGTCTGTTCTTCGTCATGACTCTATTATAAAGTACTCCGTCGGAAGAAACAAAGTTTGTACAATGTTGGTAGAAATGACATATCCCCGCGTCTGGCGATTTCAGCTTCTCACATCGTCCATTCGCTTGCTCCAAAACAGAAACCATTTGAATTTCTTTGAGTAATATGCTTTAATTTATCTTAATATGATAGGGGAAAGGGTTGAATATGGGTGCGTTGAAAACTTTAGAGTGTCCGAACTGCAGCGCGCCGCTGGAGGATCCGAGCGGCGGATTTCGTACAATCCGTTGCCCGTTTTGTGGTTCTTTGGTGGTAATCCCCCAGGAATGGAGAGCCAAATCGGAACGGAAAGATACTTCCTCTTCGGATACCGCTTACTCCTTCCCCTCCTTTTCCGGACTTCCGCCAGATATCGAAGGGATAATCCGCAACCTAGTTGCCGCCGGAAATAAGTTAGAAGCTATTCGGCTCTATCGCGAAAGCGCAGACTCCAGCCTTAAAGACGCCAAAGAAGCGATTGATACGCTGGCGGATAGCGGCGTTTTGCAAACCAGGGACGTTTCAAAGCCCCAAACCGGCCTTACCTTTCAGCAAAGTGGTGTGGTTTATGAAGTTGCCCAATTGGTTCTTCAGGGGGAGCATGGGCGCGCTGTCGATGCTTACCGCCGGGGATTTAATGCCTCTCACGCTGAAGCAAAGGCAGTGGTTAACGAGCTCTACAAACACCAAGAAGACGACCCCCAAAAAGTGGTCTTAGAAACTCGCCAGAGGGTTGGCAGCAATCTTGGGGTGCGGCTGGGGATATTGCCGGTGATTTTTGGCGGCAGTGGGTGCGCCATCACCGTGTTTGTGGCCTTCACCTTTTTATTTACAGTTTTTATCATTTTGTTTACGCTTACCCTCCCTGGAGGCCCTCTCCACAGCCTCTGGTCACGTATTGACCCAACTGCCTATGCAAATCTTGTGCTTTCATTTGGCGGAGAGGGAAACGGTCCTGGACTATTTACCGATGCCCGCCCCATCGCGATCAGCCCGGCGGGCGATGTTTATGTGGGGGATTTTCAGGATGGCCGCATCCAGCGGTTTAATGAGGCGGGTGAGTTTCAAAACCTGTGGCAGATCCCTAAAAACCAATATATCCGAAAACTTGTGGCGGATCGCAGCGGTGTTGTCTTTGCATTGTATGCTGGCGAGATCTGGAAATACGATGGAAGAACAGGAAAGGCCCTTGGGCAGGTTGATAATCCTCAAGATTATTATTATGAAGATCTTGCAATGACCGCCGACGGCGGGTGGGTCGCTGTAAAGGACAGCGAAGATCTGCTGCGTTTCGATGGAGAATGGAGCGAGATGTGGATGGTGGAAGACGCGGTTTCGTCCATTACAGACGACAGCGCCTCTGGGGCGCGCCTTGCAGTGGATGGGCTGGGCAACATCTACCTGATCGCAACGTTCAATTACGCTGTATTCAAGTATGACCCCCAGGGGAAATATATCAACCGATGGGGCGAGGAAGGCGACGGCCCTGGACAGTTCAAGTCATTGCTTGCCATTGCGGTTGATTCTTACAGCCGGGTTTTTGTCAGCGATTTTTCGGGTATCCATGTTTTTACGGCTGAAGGTCGCCTGCTTGATACCATCCCCTTGACCGGCGTGGCTTATGGGCTGGCGTTCGATGGTGAGAATGGTTTTTGGCTCACATCCAGTTCCAAGAAAGTGCAGAAATATTCGATCAAATATCCTTGACCAAAAGATTATCAAGGTATACTTCTTTCCAAACTACGGAGGAAGACTAAATGCGAATCATTGTTGGTATTTCTGGAGCAAGTGGGGCGGTGCTTGGGGTGGAGGTGTTAAAGGCTTTGCGGCGAGTCGGTGATCTTGAAGTCCATTTAGTAGCATCCAAGGACGCCGATAAAACCCTGGAAATCGAACTGAAAACGACGGTCGAGGAGATCAAAAATCTGGCCGATGTCGTCCATCCTGTAGATAATTTGGCGGCTTCGATTGCCAGCGGATCATTTCGCACTGAGGGGATGATCATTGCTCCGTGCAGCATGAAAACCCTGGCGGGGATTGCTTCTGGTTTTTCGAACAACCTGTTGTTACGGGCTGCGGATGTTTGCCTCAAGGAAAGGCGAAAGCTCGTGTTAGTGCCGCGTGAAACCCCTCTAAGCGGCGTTCACCTGCGCAACCTCCTGACGGTTCATCAGGAAGGCGGCATCATCCTCCCGGCCATGATGTCGTTTTATAGCCAGCCCGAATCGATTCAGGACATGCTGGATCATCTCATGGGCAAGATATTGATGCAGTTTGGCCTGGAATACAGCCGTTTTCGTCCCTGGCAAGGGATTTGAGTCAGAAGATTGTGTTACATTTATCACGAGTTTTTGTTAAGTGATCAAAAGAGATTGATTTTTTTGTGAGAGTATGCTACACTTTACAGTGTAAAGTGATACTTTACGAAATTAACGGTATTCCTTTATCGGTATTTTTACTGGTATTTTCTTTTTTAAATCATTCGGGTGGGGTGTATTTCTCTGTTTCCCGCGCGAACCGACTATAATTACCCATTACAACGGCAGGCATTTCTTTTTTGTTGCGACTTCAAACTCTGTACCGACTCTTTAGTAGCCCTTCAAGGCGGTAATATTTCCGGCGAGACCTTTACAGGGGCTTTGATCTTAAAAATAGACTACAGGGCAGGAGAAAATGGAGTACGAGCTGGTTATTCAAGGCGGTACGCTGGTCAGCCGCGAACGGGTTGAGAAAATGGATCTTGCCGTTCAGGGCGGCAAGATTGCGGCTATTGCGCCGCGTTTGAGTGGGAAAATGACTTACTCGGCCAGCGGGATGTTGGTTATTCCGGGTGGGGTGGACCCACATGTTCATATTGATATGGCTACGCCCACAACCCGTACCAGCGATGATTGGTCGAGCGGCACCCTGGCGGCTGCGTTTGGCGGTACGACGACCGTGATTGATTTTATCGAGCCGGAAGGCGGCGAACCGCTCATGCAGGCGTATGAAAAGCGCCGCGCTGAAGCGGATGGGCTGGCGATGATTGATTATTCCCTTCATATGACGATCAGCCGTTCCGACCCGGATAACCTGGCGCAGATTCCAGAGGTGGTTGAAGCGGGGATGACTTCCTTTAAGCTGTATACAACCTATGAAGGATTGGCGCTACCCGATGAAGGATTGATTGCATCGTTTGAAGCGGTCCGCCAGGCCGGCGGATTAGTGCTAGTGCATTGCGAGAACGACGCCATCATCCAGGCCAGTATCCGAAGACTTTCAGAAGCCGGCAAATTGCATCCCTCCAATTATCCTGATAGCCGTCCTCCCATCGCCGAGATAGAAGCGATCCGCCGTGTGATTGCCCTGACTCGTTTCATCGGCGTTCCCCTTTACGTAGTGCATATTTCAACTGGCACCGGCGCCTCAGCCGTTGAGCGGGCAAGAAAACACGGCCAAGTGGTCTATGGCGAGACCTGCCCCCAGTACTTGCTGCTCAATGAGCAGGTTTATCGGAATCCGGATGGCCTTGAAGCGGTCAAATATATTTGCGCTCCTCCTATCCGGCAGCAAAAGGATAACAAGATCATCTGGGAGCTCCTTAAGTCTGGGGGTATTCAGACGATTGGAACGGATCATTGCCCTTTCAATGTAATTGGGCAGAAAGACAGTGGAAAAGAAAATTTCCGGAAATCTTTGGGCTGTGTACCGGGGATCGAACCTCGCCTGGCGCTAATGTATACTTATGGCGTGCGCGCTGGAAATATCACAATGGAGCAGTGGGTTTCTGCTTGTTGCACTGCGCCGGCAGAAATCTTTGGTTTGGCGCCTCAAAAAGGGGTACTTGCCGTTGGGTCTGATGCAGACATTGTTATATTTGATCCTGAGAAAAAAGTAACCCTTACCAAAGCCTTGCTTCACGAGCGGGTGGACTACACGCCCTATGAAAACATGCAATTGACCGGTTATCCGCACGCTGCTTTCTTGCGCGGCCGCCTGCTGGTAGAAGATGGCCGTCTGGTAAACCCGCAGCCGGATGGGCGGTTTTTGAAACGACAAAGGCACCAGATTCCAACAGCGAGGATGACAGATGAGTACTAAAGGCACAATCATACTTCCCGATTGGTTAATCACCACGCCCCACGAAGCTCCTAAAGCCGAATGGGGCATTCGAATGGTGGGCGATAAGGTAGAAGATGTCGCGCTCAATGCGGAACTTCGCACCCGTTACCCTGAAGATCAGGTCTGGGAAGCCAGCGGTCAGGTATTGGCTCCCGGTTTTGTAGACGCCCACACTCATCTATACGGCGTTTTGGCGCATGGCATTCCGTTGAGCAAAGCGCCTTCCGGTTTTTGGCCGTTTCTGGAAGATTTTTGGTGGCCGCTGGTCGAAAACGCCCTGGATCACAGTATGATCAATGCTGCTACGGACCTGAACTGCGCCAGGATGATCCAGTCGGGAATTACTTCTTTTTATGACTGCACGGAAGCGCCTTATGCTTTGCCCGGTTGTTTGTCTGCGCAGGCTCAGGTTGTCCGCCGCCGGGGAATGCGCGGTATCCTGTCTTTCGAATCCACCGAACGGGTGAGCGCGGAGAACGGTTTGCTTGGTCTTGAAGAAAACGCCAGGTTTATCGATGAATGCAAGCAGGTTGGTGGTCTGGTGAGTGGGTTGATGTGTTTTCATACGACCTTTTCCTGTTCGGCGGATTTCATTAAAAAGGCTTTTTCGATGGCAGCTGAAAGGGGCGTTCTGACCCACTTGCACTGTTCCGAAGGCACTTATGAACCAGAATACTGCCTTAAAAATTTTGGCGTCCGGCCGATGTTCTATTACGATCGCCTCGGTGTGACCGGGCCGGGGATGTTGGCTTCTCAATGCGTTCAAATTTCCAAGGAGGAAATTGCCTTGATGGCTGAACGGGGTATACGTATGACGCATATGCCGCTCTCCAATTGCGAAGTTGGAGCTGGTATTGCACCTACCCCTGAATTAGTCGAGGCAGGCGTGACTGTTGGATTGGGCAGCGATGGTTACATAACGGATTTCTATGAAGTTATGCGCGGCGCATTTATGATGCATAAAGCTTCTCATCTCAGCCCTATGGTGATGCCCGCCGATTTGGTCTGGTACCTGGCCACCGAGGGCGGCGCGAGAGCACTTGGCCTCGAAAAGGTCGGCCGGCTGGAAAAAGGCTGGCAGGCCGATTGGCAGCTTATCGAACCTCATCTTCCTACCCGAATTGCCAGTTTTAACCTCTATGACCAGTTGTTGCTCTATTGCAATATGCGAGATGTGCGCGCCACTTGTGTGGCAGGAAATGTGTTAATGAAAGACGGTCAAGTGATTGGCGTTGATTTTGAAGTTTTGATGGAAAAGACCAGAGAAGCTGCCGACCGCCTGTGGGAGAAGGCTTCTTCCTGATTTTCAACCTTTCTTTGCGAGGTAGGCATGTCCGATTTCGAAGTTCGTAAAGGTCCGAAACCGGAGGAATTAAAAGGCCGCTATGAACCATCTTTGCTGGCCGAAATGTTCCGACGGATGAACTTAATTCGCGAGTTTGAATTGCGCGCCATTGAAGAGCGCCGCGGTGGGTTAATCCCCGGATTTATTCACTCCTGTGTGGGGCAGGAAGCAACAGCCGCGGGCGCATGCCTGGCTCTTAATGCCGATGATGTTATCACCAGCACGCATCGGGGTCATGGTCATCTGATAGGAAAAGGCGGCGAAGCCCGCTACATGACGGCTTAACTGGCGGCGCGTTCCCCGGGGTA
>JABLXC010000053.1 GCA_013178185.1 Anaerolineae bacterium
AGCACTGAAAGCAGCCTTGAAGCTCTTCATGTATTGTTTCAATCATCGTCAACTGCACAAACAGCGTTTTCCTAATTACTCGGCTCATGTCTACCAGTTCATCTAAACCCAGCCTTTATCCACTCCCTCTTTAACAAGGTTATTGACATTTGAGGTCTGGGTGGCTATAATATTTGAAGTAATGTTACTACATTACAACAAATTTTCATCAAAGGTGATCCAATGCTTCACCTTGACAGACGTTCTTCCATCCCTCTTTACCATCAGTTAAAAGAAAAGTTGATTCAGCGCATCGAGAGCGGCGACCTGGAGGTCGGCGCATTGCTGCCCACCGAAATGGACCTGGTTGACCGATATGCTGTCAGCCGGACAACGGTACGCCAGGCGATGCAAGCGCTGGAATATGACGGATATATTTCGCGAACGCCCGGAAAGGGCACCTTTGTCATTCGAACCAAACTCAGCCGCGGCCTGACTCGCCTGACCAGCTTTTCCGAGGATATGCAGGCGCGCGGCGAAAGCGTCACCTCGAAGTTGTTGGAATTTAAGCGGATCGAGGCGGACGAGATTTCGGCAGAAAAGCTCAGTCTTTCGGTTGGGACGCCTTTGATCTACGCCTTGAGACTGCGCAGTGCGAACGGCATCCCGGTCGCACTTAATGTCTCTTATATCCACCTACCTGATGGGATTGTCATTACCCGGGAAGAATTGGAGGAGATTGGCTCCATTTTTGCGTTGTTTGACCGAAAGCAGGTGCCTCCCCTTGAAGCGGACCGCACTATTGAAGCGGTTGCGGCAACAGAGGAATGGGCGCGTTTGTTGCATATCCCGGTCGGTTCGCCAATTTTGCTGGTGGAAGGGGTGGTTTATACCTATGATCGGCACCCGATCGAATTTCATAAAGTTATCAGCGTTGGCGATCGTTATAAATATGCTGTGCACCTGGAACGTTGATAGGGGAAGGGTGCTGGAAGTCTCACGCGTTTCGTATTGGTTAACAAGATCAGATCTAAGCCTGAAGATTATGTCCAGATAGGAGGTGGTGGATTAAGCATCGATACTCATTGGCTCAACCCTCACGAGATTCTGTGGCAGAGAGGGGAAGGGCGAAGAAGCTCATCTTGGGAGGAAACTCCCGAAGGGATATGCCGGCTGAGAAACCGGAAATCAATCACCAATCAATCGTAAGAAAAAAGGAGAAATGAGATGCGTAGCAAAACCTTAAGAATGTTGTTAAGCCTCGTACTCCTGGCTGCTTTTGTGGCTGGGATCGTTGGCTGTGCGCCGGCTACCACCGAAGCGCCGAAAACAGAAGAGGCGAAACCGGCTGAGGTTAAACCTACTGAAGCCAAACCTGCTGAAGAAAAACCAACCGAAGCGCCGCCTGCCAAGCCCTACGAAGGGGTTGAATTGACGCTGGCTTCGATGACTGACCAGTATGTCGCCGCCTTCCGCTACCTGATCCCGCTTTTCGAAGAAGAGACCGGCATTAAAATCACGATGGATGAGCTGGGCTATGTGGATCTTTATCAAAAGCTGACGGCTGACTTTGTCGGCAAAACGGCTCAATATGATCTAATGACCGTTGATATTGTGTGGTCGGGCGAATATGCTACAAATGGTTACACCCTGCCGTTGGACGATTTTATGGCCCGCGACAAAGAAGAGCTCCAGCTTGATGACATCATGCCGGTGGCCTGGACCCTGGGAGAGTATGAGGGCAAGCACTATGCTTACCCGCTAGCCGGTTATGCCAATGTCCTCAATTACCGCAAAGATTTGCTCGAAGCTGCCGGGATCAAACCTCCGAAGACCCAGGAAGAACTTTTAGAGGCTGCCAAGGCGCTGACCAAAGACGGCCAGTACGGTATCGCCTTGCTTGGCGCCAAAGGCTCAGCGGTTGCGCAGGATTATATGGCCTGGGTACAGCAGCATGGCGGTTCCATTTTGGATAAAGATGGAAAAGTTGCCGTCAACACACCCGAGAATGTGGAAATCTTGAAGTTCTTCGGTGAACTCTTCAAATACGCTCCTCCAGGATCGACCGACTACTGGTGGGATCAGCGCGAGACCGCCTTCCGCGATGGCATGGTTGCCATGATGGAAGGCTGGAGCATCGCCCGCGCCGGTTATGAGAACCCCGAAATTTCTAAGATCGTTGGAAAGGTAGACATCGAACCCGCTCCTGTAGCCGAAGGTATGGAACCCAAGTACGGCTTTGGCGGCTGGGGCATTGGCATCAACGCTTCCTCCGACCCAGAAAAGCAAGAAGCCGCCTGGGTGTTTATCAAATGGCTGACTTCACCTGAGATTCAGAAGGAATGGATCCGCCACGACGGCGCTCCGATCCGCCGTAGCACCTTGACCGATCCTGATCTGAACAAGGAATACCCGTGGTTCCCGAAACTGTTGGAAGCCTTTGAGAAGGGCGACGGCGATTACCGGCCTCGCATCCCAGAATACAGTATTATCCAGGATGCACTCGGTACGTATGTGAATGCTTACCTGGTGGGCCAGGAAACTGCCGAAAGCGCACTCCAAAAAGCACAGGCCCAGATTGAAGCTAACATCAAATAATTCTCAGTAGTTGTGTTTTTGGGGGATGCTTGCGGGTTTCCGTAAGCATCCCCGACTGGTTATCAAGACCAGAGCGGTGTTCAGGAGGAAGCATTGAAATCACTTACCCTCACGTTCCGGCGCTTTTTTCGCGATGATGGTCATTATCTATTGTTATTATCTCCCCTTCTTATTTTCGTGGTCGCGGTAGCAATTTACCCCCTGTTTTTTTCTTTCAGAATCAGCCTTTTTGATTATCGCCTGACCGACCCAAACCAAACGCAAACCTTTGTAGGGCTTAAAAACTACATTCGGGCGTTTTCGGACACTGTGGTGATAGATTCTCTTAAAACGACGCTGGTTTATGTGTTGGGAACGGTCACGTTGGAATTGGCATTAGGGCTAGGCCTGGCAATGCTCTTGAGTGCTGAGACGCAAATTGCCCGCGTTCTGCGATCTTTTTTGATTATGCCGATGGCAATTCCCCCGCTGGTTGTAGGCCTGGTGTGGAAGGCGCTGTATAACGCAGACTTTGGCGTAATCCCATTTTACATGAAAGCAATTGGCTTGAACGTCGGGCGTGGGCCGCTGGCCGAGCTAAAACTTGCCATGCCGGCGGTCATCCTGGTAGATTTGTGGCAGTGGACTCCCTTATTGATGGTGATTTTCCTGGCGGGATTGAAGAGCCTGCCGACTGAACCTTACGAAGCCGCGGTGGTGGATGGCGCCTCGAGGTGGCAATCTTTTTGGTTTATCACACTGCCTCTCCTAAAGCCCACGGCGTTGGTTGCTTTGCTTTTACGCACCATGCAATCCTTCAAGGTTTTCGATACGATCTATGCAACTACGGCGGGGGGACCGGGATCGGTCACCACGGTGTTGAATTTTCATATTTACACGGTCGGAATGACATTCTTTGATATGGGGTATGCGGCAGCGCTGGCGAATATTCTCCTGGTCGTCATTGCTGTTTTATCTGTCATCTACATCATGGTACTCGAACGGCAGCAATTGTAATCTGGGAGACCTGCAATGAAAAAGAACCCTTTAGAAAAAATAATCCTGGCCATCCTCACGATTATGGTGACTTTTTTATGATGCCAATTTACTGGTTGCTGATCACGGCTTTTAAATATGGGCGGGAAGCTTTTGCAATTCCTCCCAAATGGTTTATTTTCGATTTCACCTTAAAGAACTTTATCGAAGCCCTTACGACTGTCAAGACACCGCGATTTATTTTGAACAGTGTCATCATCACCAGTGGGGCCACCCTACTCTCTCTCATTTTGGGTGTACCGGCAGGGTATGCGATAGCCCGATCAAAGTCCAGGCTGCTGAATTTGAGCTCGTATTTCTTCTTGCTGCTTTTAATGGTGCCGCCGGTTGCCATGCTGATCCCGTTTTACCTGATCATGCGGGATGTTCATCTGCTGGGTTCCTATTTTGCGGTGATCCTGCTGGATACTGTGTTCGACGCCTCGTTTGTGGTGTGGATGATGCGTAGCTATTTTGCGGATGTTCCGCAAGAAATGGAGGAGGCCGCCCTAGTGGATGGCGCATCCCACGTGGGAGCTTTTTTTAAGGTGGCGCTTCCGCTTTCGACGCCGGGGATTGTCGCATCTGCGTTATATGTCATTATCTATTCGTGGAATGACTTTCTGTTTGCGCTGATGCTGACTTCACCCAAGACGAAAACCATACCGCTGGGGATCCTGGCGTCGTTCAGCGCGGTGGAAATCGGTTGGGGACGGATGGCGGCCATGTCAATTTTTGCGATCATTCCGGCTGTGATCATCTCGTTATTCCTCAACAAATATTTTGTCCGAGGCCTCACGATGGGGGCAACCAAGGGCTAGTGCAATGGGAAATCGCGTTTGTTTTACCGGCGCTCAGATTTTATCCGGCGATGATCTTGATCTTATTCATGATGCAGCCTTGGTGGTTGAGGAGGGACGCATCGCCTCGATTGGCCGCGCCGGAGATTGTTCCCGGCAGGTGGATCTCACCGACAGGCTGGTGGTTCCTATGTTTGTCAATGCTCACTGCCATGTGGGAGACACCGGCGCTAAAGAACTGGGAGTTGGGCTTCCTCTTGACCAGGTGGTGGTCCCCCCGCATGGTCTGAAACATCGCTTTCTCAACACACTACAATCGGATGTTCATGTAGAGATGATGAGACATGGTTTGGAAGAGATGCTTTTCAATGGGGTAATTGCCTGCGCCGATTTTCGTGAGCAAGATATCCAGGGAGCGCGCAACTTGCGCAAGGCCGCCGAGGGATTGCCGATCCGAGTGATCATCCTGGGGAGGGTGAGCGAAAACAGCTCTTCGCAGGAGTTTGAAGCTGCTGCCCGGAAAATGCTCGATGAAGTTGAAGGGCTGGGGGTGCGGGATGTTTCTTGCTACGAACCGCAGACGCTGGAACGATTACGGCGCGCTTACCCCGGAAAAATTTTTGCGGTTCACGTCGCGGAAAACCGAAACGCTGAACGCGAGTCCTGTGCGGAGACTGGTCTGAGCCAGACGGCGCGAGCGCTTGGATGGGGGGCTGATTTGCTGGTTCACCTGGTTCATGCCAGCCAGGAAGACCTTGACCTGGTCGCGCGATCGGGGGCGATCGCGGTGAGCTGCCCGCGTAGCAACGGCATTTTAGGAGACGGCTTGCCGCGGCTGGCAGCCTGGAAGCGCGCCGGAGTCCGGTTTGCGCTTGGCACCGATAACCTGATGCTGGCTTCCCCGGATTTGTTGCGGGAGATGGATTACGCCTCCCGCATGACGCGCGGCCTGGAGGAAGACCCAACTTGCATCGATCATTTAACTTTGCTAAAAGCCGCGACGATTATGGGGGCGCGCGCCCTGCGGTTGGATGATCAACTTGGAAGCCTCTCGCCTGGAAAGGAAGCCAGTTTTATCGTTTTTGATCTTTCCAGACCCAACCTGCGGCATATCCAGGATGCGATCAGCGCGGTGGTGCATCGCGCCAGCCGCGCCGATATCGAGGCGATTTATATTCGAGGGGAACGGTTTTATCCTTAATTCAACCAATCTTACAGGAGATTTACCTTATGGCTGAGCAAGAAATGCGTGTGATGTGGTGTGAGAAACCCAATGAAGTTGAAGTTCGGCGGCAGCCGGTTTATGAAGTTGGCGATGACGATGTCCTTGTGCGGGTCGCTTATACAGGCATCTGTCCGTGGGATGTGCGGGCCTTTTCTGGGCTATCCTCATCGGTTGCCTTTCCGCGCGTCTTAGGACATGAGGTTTCAGGAACAGTGGCTGCCCTTGGCAAGAACGTGAAGGACCTCTCGATAGGCCAGGCGGTCTGCCCCGATATGATCATCAAATGCGGCGTATGTAAAGCCTGCCGGACGGGGCGTGAGAATCGCTGCCAGCGCCCCACCTACTTACAGTTTGGCGGCGGCTATGCGGATTATGTGCGCGTTCCGCAAAAAAATATCCACCCGATCCCGGCTGGCGCGAGTATGAAAGCTGCGGCTTTTATGGAGCCACTGGCCTGTGTGGTGCGTGGGCAGGACATGCTCCAGCTTTATCCGGGCGAGGTTCAATTGATCGTTGGGCTGGGGCCGATTGGCCTGATGCACCTTCAGGTGGCGCGCGCCTTTGGAGCCAAGGTTATCGCTTCGGACCCGGTTGCAGAACGCTTTCAGAAAGCAAAAGAGCTTGGCGCTGAATGGGTGGTGAACCCCCAGGAAACCGACCTGGCCAAATTTGTGGCGGATACTACAGGTGGGTGGGGCGCAGACGCTGCCACGTTGACGGTTGGTTCTGCCCGGTTGGTCGAACAAATTGTTCCGATGCTGGCGCCGGGGGGCAGGTTTAACATTTTTGCCGGAATTTATCCAAAAGACCAGATCCATCTGGATCCGAACGCCATTCACTACGGCGAGTTTATTCTAACCGGATCGTCGGATAGCACGTCAAAGAATATGCATCGCGCTCTGAACCTGATTGCATCCGGCGCGGTGAATACCGAAACGCTGGTCAGCCATGTTGTGCCGCTGGAAGACCTTAGGAGCGGCCTGGAAATGGTCAAGAACCGCGAAGGGCTCAAGATCATGGTTAAGGTGGGCGGCGAAGAAGCATGACAAACGCCAGTCCGTTCGTATTGGCAGTGGATGCAGGCACTTCTTCTCTGAAGGTTGTGCTGTATGACGTTGCTGGTAATATTCTGGACTCAGCCGTGGGGAGGTATGGCTATCAATCTCCCCACCCCGATTGGGCGGAAGCCGACCCTGAGGAATGGTGGGCTGCATTTTGCGCTGCGATGGATGAACTGCGGCGGAACGGCTGGAATCTTAAAGACTGCAGGGCACTGGCGGTAACTGGACAAATGCACACGGCTGTTTTGTTGGATGAGGACGGCAAACCGCTGCCTCCGACGATCCTCTGGCTGGACCGCCGCGCCGCGCAGGAGACGGCGGAGTTACAGGCGCGCTTCAACCTGCTTCCCTACCAGTTGAATTCAACCTACACACTGCCCAAACTATTCTGGCTGGTGCGCAACCGGCCGGAGATCATAGCGCAGGCGCGTCATTTGCTCTGGCCAAAGGATTATTTGCGGTTTCGCCTGACCGGGCGAATTTTGACCGATTTTACCGAGGCAGGTGGCGCCGCCTTGCTGGATTGGGAGCGTCTTGCCTGGGCGCCGGAGCGCCTGGAACGAATTGGCATTGACCCAGGTATCTTACCTCCGCTTTGTAAACCGGAAGATGACGGCGGCCCGCTTTTACCAGAAATGGCCAGAAGGTTTGGTCTTTCTGTTGATCTCAAGGTGGTTGTTGGCGCCGGAGATGTGTTGGCATTAATCACCGGAGCTCCCCCAGCGACTGGACGAGTTACCTGTTCTTTTGGAAGTTCTTCAATGGTGTTTTACCCGCTGCTGGAAGGACAAAAAGTGGAAGATCCCCAGGGACGGCTCTATGTTTATCCATTGCTGCCTTATCCATTATTGGGCGGTGTCTCTTCGACCACCGGCGCGGCGCTTCATTGGGCGTGGCAGACGCTCTATTCTTCTGAGATTTCCTTTGACCAGGCAGCAACGCTGGCGCTCGAGACGCCGCCGGGAGCAGGGGGGTTGTTCTTTCTGCCCTTCCTGTCCGGTGAGCGCAGCCCATACTGGTCGGATACGCTGCGAGGGAGTTTCTGCGGAATTTCGTTGACGCACACTCGCGAGGGAATGCTCCGCTCGGTGATGGAGGGCGTTGCCTTCAGTCTGCGGGCGTTGTTGGAGATTTATCGCGAATTGAACATCCGGCTGGATGAAATTGCGCTGGCAGGCGGCGGAGCAGTTACCCCAGGAATGCCGCAGATCATCTCGGATGTTTGCCAGTTGCCGGTCGGTTTATATTCCGGCCAGGAGACGGTGACGCGGGCGTTGTATGCGTATGCCTGCATGGCATTAGGCCAGGATGCAGACTTTGGCGCAGCCTTGCTGCGGACCTTCGGGTCGTGCGAGAGCGTGTCGCCCCGCCTGGAATTAAGAGAGATTTACGACCGGCTGTTCGAACGATACCAACGGCTTTCCGATTTTACAAGCCGATTATTTGCAGAATAAATTTATAGGATAAACCCCTGGAATTCAGGAATGATCTTAATGAAATAAGAAAAAGGAGGTTGTTATGGTTGGAAAATTACGTCGGCTGGGCCGCTTATTTGTAGGGGAAAAGCAGCGCTGTTTGCTCTCTCCACTGGATCACGGTGGCTGGTTGGGCCCTGTAAAAGGGCTCAATCGGCCACGCCAGATTGTAGAGCAGGTAGTCTCCGGTGGAGCGAATGCGCTGCTCATTTCCCCGGGATTTTACCGGGCGGTTGCGCCGGTTATCCCTTCTCATACCGGCATTGTCTTGCGGGTGAGTATGACAGCCGGCTTGAGTGAAAAAGGTACGCAAGAGACGCCGGTTGCGACGGTAGAGACGGCGCTTGCGATGGATGTGGATGCGGTGGCTGTTTCAGTGTTCTTTGGCCGGGATGGCGATATCGAAATTTACAAGTGGCTGGGCAACTTGATTGATGCCTGCCGCGCTTTCGAGATGCCAGTGGTGGCCGAGATGATGCCGCCCGAAGATCGTTTCTTCGATGCGGCTGCAATTGCCCACGCGGCGAGAATCGGTATGGAAATTGGCGCGGATGTGATTAAGACCAATTATTGCGGCGAGCGTGAAGCTTTCAGGGAAATGGTGCAGTCGGTGCCCCTGCCGATTATCATCGCAGGTGGCCCTTCTACTGGAAACATGACGACCGTTGAACTGGTGCAGGATGCAATTGCCGCCGGCGCCGCCGGGGTAGCGATCGGCCGGCGGGTGTGGCAATCAGACGACCCGGCTGCGATAACTCGCCAGATTGCCGATATCCTCTGGAAATAGCGTTCAAAAAACATAGGACTTGACCCCGAATGAGAGGTTTCTTTTACGGGTTTTCCGTGAAAGAAACCTTTTTATTGAATGATTTTTTGACGAACAGGGATACCTCGAATATACTTAACTCTGTATGGCTTTTTTGGCTGGCTGCTGAACACCTATCCGGTTATGGAGGTGAAAAGATGATGACAAAAGCATTTAAACTGACATACGGCACTATGTTCAATCCGCCAGAGGAATTGCACTCCAGGTTCGATGAGGCTTTAGAAGCGGTAAAAAAGGAGCTTGGCAAAGAGCATGGGATGATCCTGGACGGCCAGGAACGGTTTGCTGCAGAAAAGTTCGAAGACCGTTCGCCTGCTAACACAAATCTGGTGCTTGGCCTGTTTCAGAAAGGCGGCATTCAGGATGCGAACGACGCGATTGCAGCCGCAAAGAGAGCGTTTCCGGGTTGGAGCCGGACAAAATGGCAGGAACGGGTCAGCCTTATCCGGAAGGCAGCCGAACTCATTGATCAACGGATTTATGAGATGGGCGCAATCGTCGCGTTGGAAGTGGGCAAGAACCGGATGGAGGCGCTGGGCGATGTGGCCGAGACGGCGGACCTGTTCCGCTACGCTTGCTCTCAGATGGAAGCCAATGAGGGTTATGTGGTAGAAATGGGTCGCGATCCAATTGCCGGTTACGTTTCTGTCAACCGATCGGTTTTGCGGCCTTATGGTGTCTGGTTGGTGATCAGCCCCTTTAATTTCCCTGGCGCCCTGACGGGGGGGCCGGCTGCGGCAGCGCTGGTGACTGGCAACACGGTTGTCATTAAGCCCGCCAGCGACACCCCCTGGACCGCCCGTTTGATAATGGAATGTCTGCGAGATGCTGGTCTTCCGGCAGGGGTTTGTAATTACGTCACGGGCAGTGGCAGTACACTGGGACAGGCATTGATCGATCATCCAGAGGTTGGCGGGATTACTTTTACCGGTTCTTATGAAGTTGGCATGAAGATTTACCGTGATTTTGCCAAAGGCCCTTGGGTTCGTCCTACCATCCTGGAACTGGGCGGAAAAAACCCGGCGATTGTCTCGCGGCACGCCGACCTGGAAGAAGCAGCGGTTGGGATCGTCCGTTCAGCTTTTGGTCTACAGGGGCAAAAGTGCTCAGCGTGTTCGCGAGTTTTTATCGAAGCGCCGGTGTACGATGCGCTGGTGGAGCGGCTGGTTGAACTGACCCGCAAGCTGGTGATCGGCGATCCGGTTGAGCGCGCCGTTAACCTGGGACCGGTGATCAATCGTAATTCGTACCGGGATTATCAGAATTTTGCGGAAGAGCTCTCGCAAGCTGGGCGGATTTTAACCGGCGGGAAGGTCCTGGCGGAAGGCGCTTTTGCGCGAGGATTTTTTTGTGAGCCGACGCTGGTTGCCGATGTACCCTTAAGCCATCGCTTGTGGAAACAAGAGATGTTTGTGCCGATCACAACCGTCGCCCGTGTTAAAGACCTGGAAGAAGCCATGCGTTTTGCCAACGAGGTCAATTATGGGTTGACGGCCGGTTTTTATGGGACTCCGGAAGAGGCAGAATGGTTCTTTGACCATATTGAAGCTGGCGTCAATTACGCCAACCGCCCGCAAGGCGCGACGACGGGCGCCTGGCCTGGTTTTCAACCCTTTGGAGGCTGGAAAGGTTCGGGGTCAAGCGGGAAGAATGCTGGTGGAGTATATTATCTGCCACTTTACATGCATGAACAAATTCGCACAATCGTCCGCAAGGCTTAACCGTTGCGAGATTTTTACCTGCAAATTGGGTGAAAGCCATAGAAGGCTGAATCATTTCGACTGTGATTAAGATGTTCTTGTTTCGTCTAGGTGTTTTTCTTTTGCTCATCGGGGTTGTTTTAATCGGCTTGTTCGTCGTATCAGGTGCAGCGAATATGCCGGACTATCGCTTGTTGGCAGCGGGCGGGGTGGTGGCTGCCGGCGGGGGTCTTCTGCTGCGGGGAAACCGCCCGCCCCCGTTGCCGCCATCCAATCGGTTTCGCGTTCTCCGGCGCAAACAAAAACGTCAGAAGCAAGAAGAAGAATGAAAGGGCAGGAGAAATGATGGCGAGTAAGTTGTGTGCGCTTGCGGATGCCATATCCAGAAACGTAGCGGATGGGGATCTGATCTATGCGGCCGGTTTTACCCATCTCATCCCTTTTGCCGCCGGGCATGAGATCATCCGCCAGAGGCGTAAAAACCTGGTGCTGGCTAGGGCAACACCTGACTTGTTGTACGATCAAATGACGGCGGCCGGATGCGCTCGGAAGATCATCTTTTCTTACATGGGCAACCCGGGGGTAGGGTCATTGCGGATCATCCGGCAGGAGATCGAGTCCGGGAGATTGGAGTGGGAAGAGTATTCCCATTTTGGGATGATTTCTCGCCTGCAGGCGGGCGCCAGCGGGTTGCCGTTTTTGCCTATGAACCCAACGGCGGCGACGGATCTCGAGAATCGCAATCCCCAATACCGACGGGTAGTTGATCCTTACTCCGGCAAAGAGGTGGTCGTTGTGCCGCCATTAAATCCGGATGTTGCCATCATCCATGTTCAGCGCTGCGATGTGGAAGGAAACGCCCAGATCTGGGGGATTATTGGGGAACAGAAAGAAGCGGCGTTTGCTGCGCGGCGGGTGATCCTTACCGCCGAAGAAATCGTGAGCGAGGAGGTCATCCGCTCAGATCCCAACCGCACGCTCATCCCCGGCTTTCTGGTGGACGCCGTTTGCCATACGCCGTATTGTGCGCACCCATCTTATACCCAGGGATACTATGATCGGGATAATTCATTTTATATTGCCTGGGATAAGCTCAGCGAACGGCGGGAAGAGGTACACAAATACCTGGAGGAATGGGTTTACGGTGTACCCGATCGGGCTGCTTATTGGGAAAAGCTGGGGCCAGAAACACACCAGCGCTTGAAGGTTGCTTCTCGCCTTAGCCTGCCGGTGAATTACGGAGAATATTAAGATGCCCCCGACCGCCGCCGAACTGATGACCGTCAACGCCGCCCGTCTTTTGCGCGATGGGGAGACGGTTTTCGTCGGGGTTGGGCTACCCAACCTGGCTTGTAACCTGGCGCGCCGGACGCATGCCCCCAATTTATTGATGATCTATGAGGCCGGTGTGGTAGGGGCGCGCCCTTCCCGTCTGCCGCTTTCGATTGGCGACCCTACCCTGGTAAGCGGCTCTACCCTGGTGTGCAGCATGTACGATATTTTTACATTGTATCTGCAGCGCGGGAAGGTGGATGTGGGTTTCTTGGGTGGGGCGCAGATTGACCGATTTGGCAATATCAACGCCACTGTAATCGGCGACTACCATCATCCGGTCGTGCGCCTGCCCGGTTCTGGCGGTTCGATGGAGATGGCGGCCTGGGCAAAACGCTGTTATATCATCACACCCCACCAAGTGCGCCGTTTTCCGGAAAAGGTGGATTTCGTAACCTCCGCTGGTTTCTTGCAGGGACGAAGACAACGAGAAGAAGTTGGCCTGTGTGGAGGTGGCCCCCAGGCGGTGGTGACGGATTTGGGCATCCTGGAGCCGGATGAGAGGGGCGAATTGATTCTGACGGCACTGCATCCGGGGGTTTCGGTGGAGCAGGTGAGAGCGAATACCGGCTGGAATTTGAAGATTGCAGAGAACCTGGGCGTGACCCAACCTCCTGAAGATGAAGAACTACGCATCTTGCGATTAGAATTAGATCCACAAGGAATATACCTGAAATAGAAGTAAACTCATGGCCGAAAACAAGAAACTTGAAATTTTGATCACAATCCCTTTTGCAGAATCTCTGATTGAATCGCTGCGGCAGGTCTCGCCCCGTATTCAAATTACTGTTGATCCGGCTCGCCAGCCAGAAGATATCCCGGACTGGGTGTGGGAAAAAACGGAAGTGCTTTATACTGACTCGGTATTGCCGCAGCCGGAACAGGTGCCTAACCTCCGGTGGCTGCAATTTCATTATGCTGGTTTAGATGATGTGTTGGACGCTCCTTTGCTCAAGAAGGCCGGGCTGGAGATCACCCATTTGAGCGGCGTGGCTGCTCCGCAGATGGCTGAATATATTTTGATGATGATGCTGGCGCTCGCCCACCGGCTGCCAGAACTCACCGCAAACCAGCATAAGGCGGAATGGCCGCGTGACCGCTGGGAACGTTTCATGCCAAGAGAATTGTACGGTAGCACGGTGGGGATCGTCGGGTATGGCAGTATCGGCCGCGAAGTAGCCCGCCTGCTGCAGCCGTTTCGGGTGACTGTGCTGACGACGAAACGCGATGTCCGGAGGCCGCAAGATAATGGCTATTATGTTGAAGGGATGGGCGATCCTGGCGGCGATCTCTTTCACCGTCTTTATCCTGTGCAGGCTCTGACTTCGATGCTAAAAGAATGTGATTATATTGTTGTCTGCCTGCCGCTTACCAGCCAGACCAGGAACCTGATTGATGACAAAGTGCTGCGCGCCTTGAAACCTTCGGCATTTCTGGTACATGTTGGGCGAGGTGGGATCATCGAGCAGAATGCCTTGCTTCTGGCGTTGCAGGAGCGGCGGCTGGGAGGGGCGGCACTGGATGTTTTTGCCGAGGAACCTTTGCCCCCCAACAGTCCGTTCTGGAAGCTACCGAACGCCATCATAACGCCGCACGTCAGCGGTATTAGTCCATCTTACCGGCAGCGTGCTATGGATTTGTTCGAGATAAACCTGACGCGCTTTTTGAACGGGGAATCTTTGCTGAACCGTTTAGACTTGCAACGCGAATATTGATCTTATTGTTACCAGATTTTTAGGATATGGCTGTTTTTAGAACCAATGAAAGAAAAATTGAGGTTGTACTGTTCGACCTGGGCAATACGCTGCTCTATTTTGATGCTTCGTGGCCTGAGTTGATTGAGCAGTCGAGCCATGAACTGGCGAGATCTCTTGAAGAACTGGGATATACCCTGGAATCCGCTCGGTTTGCAGAGAAATTTTTACAAAGACTCCAGGATTATTACCTGGAACGAGAAACGGAATTCATTGAACATACCACGGCGTTTTTGTTGAAAAGCCTGCTGGCTGAATACGGTTACCGGAACATCCCTGAAAAACATGTTCGCAGCGTATTGGCGCGTATGTATGCCATTACCCAGGTCCACTGGCGACTCGAGGAGGATGCACACCCGACACTAGAATCCTTGAAGAGGGCGGGTTATCGCCTGGGATTGATTTCAAACGCCGCCGATGAAAGCGATGTGCAGACTCTGGTAGATCGAAACAACCTGAGACGGTATTTTGATGTCCTCCTGGTTTCGGCGGCGGTCGGAGTTCGGAAACCGCACCCGCGTATTTTTCAAATGGCGCTGGATCACTGGAGAGTCAGGCCGGAACAGGCTGTTATGGTTGGCGACACGCTGGGAGCGGATATCTTGGGGGCGAAGTTGGCGGGAATGATTAGCGTGTGGATCACGCGCCGGGCGCAGAGCCCTGGAAACCGCGATCACGAAGATACCATTCAGCCCGATGAGGTGATCCCATCACTGGCAGAGTTGCCTCCTTTACTTGCGCGGCTACAGGAAGCATAGGCCTTATTCGTCCTCGGAACGCTTGCATGGTACAATCTGGCAGACTTATCTCTTTTTTCCTTTGCCGAAGTCGGATATGCCTGATTCACCCCCTCCCCCTACCTCTTCGTTGCTCATCGAAACGGCTGTGCCAAAGTCTGTGCGAAAAATCCTACCCTATTTGGCGCTGGGAGCGGGGATTTTGGCTCTCAGCATGTCTGCGATGTTCGTCAAGTGGGCAGAAGCTCCGGGGGTGGTGACATCGTTTTACCGGATGCTGCTGGCTGCCTTTATAATGTTTCCATTCTTCTGGCGTTATGCGGTTATTAAACCAGGGATACGACTTTCTCCACACTGGATTTTTCTGCCGGTCTTGAGCGGATTGTTCAATTCATTGGACCACGCCGTATGGAGCACGGCATTGAGCTATACCAATGTCGCTAACGCCACCTTGTTGAATAATATATCGCCGTTGTGGGTGGCTTTGTTTGCTTTTTTCATCTGGAAAGAGCGGTTAAACGGGCGATTTTGGGGCGGTCTGGCGCTGACCTTGAGCGGGGCGGCGGTCGTTCTTGGAAATGACCTCCTTTCGAATCCCCACCTGGGCATCGGAGATGTGTTGGGGGTCGCTTCCAGCTTTTTTTACGCCGGATATTACCTGGCAACCCAGCGCGGGCGAGGTCATTATGGCGTGCTGCCTTACTGGTGGGTAGTGACGCTGTGCAGTTCGATCTTTCTGTTAAGTTATATCTTTCTCTTTGATATTCCCCTGGCGGGATATTCGACTGCAACTTACCTGACCTTTCTTCTGGCGGCGCTGGTTTCGCAGATGGTTGGTAGTTTTTCGCTCACGTATGCGCTTGGACACCTTCCGGCTTCGGTGGTAGCTCCTACTATGATTTTGCAGCCGGTGCTTTCTGCGCTGCTGGCAATCCCACTGGCAGGTGAGCCGCTCTTGCCGGCGCAGTGGCTGGGCGGGGCGGCAGTTCTGGCCGGAATTTATTGGGTCAATCGGCGATAAAGTTTCTTTGACGTTGGCGCAGCTTTGATAGGTTCCGATTCAGGCTCGGCCACTTACCCCAGTTTGGAAGTGGGGAATAGTCTCTATTTAGGTTCATGGTAGAATGAACCGTGATGAACCTTTTTCTACACGCGATGGATGAAAAGATGAAGGCGGAGTCGCCGTTGGCGCAACGGATGCGGCCGCGTACCCTGGATGAGTTTGTCGGCCAGCAACATATCATCGGTCCTGGATGCTTGCTACGCCGGGCGATCGAAATGGATCGCGTTTTTTCTTCGATCATTTTTTTTGGCCCACCTGGCACCGGGAAAACCACGCTGGCGCAATTGATTGCCAACCACACCCAGGCGTATTTCGAAAGTATTTCGGCGGTGCTGGCAGGGGTAGCAGATCTGCGGCGCGTGATCGAAGAGGCGACCGAGCGGCGAAGTCTCTACCAGCGCCGGACAATCTTATTCGTGGATGAGGTTCACCGCTGGAATAAAGCACAGCAAGATGCCCTGCTTCCACATGTCGAAAAGGGGCTGATCACCCTGATCGGCGCGACAACCGAGAATCCCTATTTCGAGGTGATCCGGGCGCTGGTTTCGCGCTCGCGTATATTCCAGCTCGAGTGGTTAACGCCGGCTGACCTTGAGCTGATCCTGGACCGCGCACTTGCCGATAAGGAGAGAGGGTATGGCACCCGCAAGATACGATTGGACAAAGAAGCCCGACAGCATCTAATTGATCTGGCGGGAGGGGATGCTCGCAACCTGTTGAACGCGCTGGAGCTGGCGGTCGAATCAACGCTGCCGGCGGAGGATGGCTTTGTCCATATTAGCCTTCAGACGGCAGAAGAATCGATCCAGCGGCGTTCTCTGCAATACGACAAAAACGGCGATGCGCATTATGATACCATCTCGGCTTTCATCAAGTCGGTGCGTGGCTCCGATCCAGATGCGGCGCTTTACTGGCTGGCGAAAATGCTGGCTGCTGGCGAAGACCCTCGCTTTATCCTGCGCCGGCTGATCATTCTGGCGGGGGAGGATATCGGCCTGGCTGACCCGCAGGCGCTCCAGGTGGCGACAGCGGCGGCTTATGCGTTTGATTACATTGGAATGCCTGAGGGGGTCTATCCAATTGCCGAAGCCACCCTTTACCTGGCAACCGCGCCGAAGTCCAATTCGGTTGGAGCTTATTTCAAAGCCTTAGCAAAGATCGAAGAAGAAGGGGCAGGAACAGTGCCTGTGCACCTGATGGACGCCAGCAGAGATGCTCAAGGGCTGGGGCACGGCAAGGGATATCTCTATCCTCACGAATTTCCAGGGCATTTTGTACCGCAGCAGTATCTGCCGGACGGAGTAGACGGGGCGATTTTTTACCAACCTTCTAATGAAGGGAAGGAGGCAGACATTGCCAGACGTCTAGCCGTCTGGCGTGCGAGCCAAGAGGCGCGCCGGACTTCGGCGACCTCCTCAGAGAACAAAGAAAATGACAATTCTTTTGTTGATCCGTCACGGGGAAAATGATTTTATCGGCAAAGGCCTGGCGGGGCGTCTGCAAGGAGTTCACCTCAACGATAAGGGACGCCGGCAGGCTGAGGCGCTCGCCGAACAATTGGGCAAAGCCCCCATTAAAGCAATTTACAGCAGTCCGCTTGAACGCGCGCTGGAAACTGCCCAACCGCTTGCGGAACGGTTGGGCCTGGAGATCCAGACCCGGCCTGGGTTGATCGAGGTGGATTACGGGGAATGGGAAGGGAAAGCTTTTCGACAGCTCAAGCGATTGAAACTTTGGAAAACCATCCAGACCGCTCCTGCGGGGGTGCGGTTTCCGGGCGGTGAGAGCCTGCAAGAAGCCCAGCAACGCGTCTGTAAAGAAATTGAAACTCTGGCGGGCTTTCATGAACAAGAAGATTTGATTGCCTGCGTGACGCATGCCGATGTGATCCGGTTGAGTACAGCGTACTTTTTGGGAATGAGGCTGGATGATTTTCAGCGCCTGTCCGTTTCTATTGCCTCGATGACCGTTTTTCAGATTCATGAAAAGCGGTTTCGTTTGCTGCACCTGAACCAGGTGTTTGCGCTCGATTGGGTGCAGGCTGAAACAAAAAAAGGGGGAAAGGCAAAATGAACCAGGTTGGTCAGACTGCTGGTGAGGATTCTCTGATTGCTTCTTCCAGGCGTTGCATGAAAAGCTGAGGGTCTATGGCGTAGATGTTAGCTGCGTCTTCGAGCGTTTCGAAGGCGGACATGCTGCAACCCACGCAGGCCATATGAAATTGAATGAATACGGGGATTACCTGAGGCCATTTTTGGACCAGGTCGTTTACGCTTGTTTCAGGGGTGAAGGAGTAATCGGTCATCTTTACAGGCTCAGGGTTCCTTCTCACAGGATACTTGGGAGGCATGGAATTGTCTTTGCGCTGGCGCAAACAAAAGCGACGTCTTCAGGTTTGCCTTGCAGGGAGGTCTTCGGCAATATTGACCAGGCCGTGAGGAAAGCAAATGATGATCTTCTCCCGTCCGCTCTGGATCAACCCCTGGCTTTCCCACTGACTCAGGATGCGACTGACCGTGTAAAGGGTGGTGCCGGTCATCTCCGCCAAGTCCTGGCGGGTTATGGGTAGGTTAAGGAGGATGCCCTCAGGCACTTTCTTTCCTGTCTGGCTGGTCAGCCTCAGAATGGCGCGCGCCAGCCGCCTTTCGACCCGTTCGGTAGCTAATTCGCGAAAGCGGTCTTGAAATTCCTGAACATGTCCTGCCATGATCTGGAGCGCGTTCATCGCTAACTGGGGGGATTTGTTGATAAACCCCATCAGGACGGATACGGGCCAGTAAAGTGCGGTTGAGTTTTGGGCGGTTTGCGCCGTAACCGGATAAAATTCGCCATGCGCCAGGGCAATCGCACCAAAAAGAGACCAAGGACCGATCACCCTTAGGAGAACTTGCTGGCCGTCCGGGGTGAGTTGGAACAATTTAACCCGGCCCTCCAGCAGGACGTAGACCTTTTCGGCAGGATCGCCTTGAAAGAAGAAAGCACTTCCTTCTTCGACAGCGCGCCTTTGTGCGACATTCAGGATCGAAGCGATTAAATCAGCCGGTAGATCTTTGAGCAACGGAATCTGGGTGAGGCCTTCTATGACCGTCGGTGAAAGTTTTTGAAGCGCCATTTCAATGTATTTTAACTGAAAAAACGACTACAGGTTGAACGACCTTTCCGTGGTGATATTGATATGAGTTATTTGATTTGATTGCGCTGGCGCAAAGAGCGTTTTTTCCCCTCCTGGTAAGATTGTTGTGAAATTAGAGCTATAAGAATTAATAACTCGTCTTTTGGAGAAGATCATGAGCGAATTTATCAACAACGTCAGCCGAAGAAAACAGCAACTTAAAAACGTCTTGGAACAACTACACCAGGGTCGCAGTGTAGAAGAGGTGCAGGAGGAGTTTGGTCATCTTGTCCGGGAGGCCTCTTCTTCGGAGATTGCAGAAATCGAGCAAATGCTAATAAATGAGGGCACTTCTCCTGAAGCGATCCAGCTTCTTTGCGATGTTCACGTGGCTGTATTCAAAGAAGCGCTGGAGAAGAATGCTGACCCTGAAACTCAACCCGGCCATCCCGTTTTCATCTTTCGAAAAGAGAACCTTGCTCTGAACCAGCTACTTGAGGAAATAGGAAGCACGTTGGGGACGTATGATGGCGCTGATAACCAGGCGCTGTACCAAAAACTGAGTGGTCAGATTGCGCTGTTGCAAACGTTCGAGCGACATTACTCGCGCAAAGAGAATTTGCTTTTTCCTTATCTCGAAAAGCATGGGTTCACCGGCCCCTCCAGCGTGATGTGGGGGATTCACGATCAAATACGCGCTAGCCTCCGCGATTTGAAAGAAGCGTTGGAAAGACTCCCAGAAAACAGCGCTGATTTGAAAGCGCGATTTTCCGAAGTGGCTGGCGAGATGCAAGCGATGATCTACAAGGAAGAGAAGATCCTCTTTCCGGCGGCCATTGAACGCCTTTCTCCGGTGGAATGGCTGATGATCAGCGAACAGGAAGCTGAAATCGGCTATTTTCAAATTGAACAGCCGTCCAGGGCGATCGTCCAGCCAGTTTCCGCGCCTGGTCTTAATTCAATGGCACCTGCCCGCGCTGCCGTGAGAACGATGGAAGGTGGGCTGGATTTACAAACCGGTGTGCTAAGTCAGGAACAAATCAACCTGATGCTGACGCATTTACCGGTGGATATTACCTTTGTGGACGAAAACGATGAGGTGCGTTTCTTTTCTCAAACAAAGGACCGGATTTTTGTGCGCCAGCCAGCCATCATCGGACGCAAGGTTCAGAACTGTCACCCACCGCAGAGCGTTTCGAAAGTGCAGCAAATTGTGAGCGATTTTCGCAACCGAAAGCGCGACACAGCGGAATTTTGGATCCAGATGAATGGGAAGTTTATTCACATCCGATATTTTGCGGTGCGCGACGCGGCGGGGAATTACCGGGGAACCATCGAAGTCTCTCAGGATGTGACCGATATTCGTAAACTAGAGGGAGAACGCAGGTTGCTGGATGAACCGGCTGTCGCTTTGAATTGAGCTTCGAAGGGTCTGTGCAGCTCCCCGTCAGAGAGCGTCTGGCGGGGGCTGGCGATCTCTTTTTAAGTCTCCGGGCAGATTTGCCTCTTTTCTCTTTTGACAAGAAAGATAAGCAAAATTAAACTGACAACGGAAATGGCCAACCCAACCCACAGCATGGTGAAGTATTCGGGGTCAGGATAGTTTGCCACCGTGTATTTGGCGGCGTCAAAGGGCTTGATCTCAAAGGCTTTTGCCGCGTCCCGGATACGCCAAAAGCGGAAATTTTGCCACAAGTCATTAGAGATCAACAATGCCAGGAAGAGGGAGAGGTATTTAATTGCGGGGTGGAAGACTTTGTGATCGAGGACGCGCTGTAATTCGATCACAGCCAGCGCCAGCACAAAAAGGAAACCCAGGATGATCATGCGAGATGCGACTCGTTCGCCGGTGATGATGGGGACAGGCAGGGCTATTCGTAGGTACTGGTAAATTTTGCCCATAGAGAGGATGATGAGACCGGCAGTGGGGATTAACAGCTCAGGATGGGCATTTTCTTCGCTGGCGTTTTTGATCACCCGATAGAGGCCAAAGTAGAGTAAGAAAAACGCTCCCAACAACCCGACATACAGGGTAAATTCCCACAGGCCAATCGGACGGGTCATCCCGGCATTGAGAGTGATATCGTTTGGAATCTGGATGTTTACGAGCGACTCCCAGATGGAATTAACCAGGGGAAACCCTCCGATGAAGATGTTGTCAAACTCGCCCAGAGGTAGAAAAAGCGGGAGTATCCTGACGGCGCAAAGCGCCACTGAAAAGAGAGCGGTTTTCAGCAAGAGCCCAAAATACCTGTAACGGGTTACTGCTAGCAAAGCCATAAAGAACAAAGCCCAGACATAGTGATGGTACCCGCCGTTGAGAAAAACCAGCAGCATCCAGGCAGATGTTTTAAGTGTCCAGGCCCAATTCCCCCGTCCCTCCAGCAGATCGAAGATCAGGCCAATGAACCAGGGGTACAGGAAATAAGCCCCCCAGGTGAAATGCCCAACCGTGTAATGCGCCAGGATGTGGCCGTTGAAATTGAAGATCAAGAAGAGGATGGTAAAAGCCGC
>JABLXC010000054.1 GCA_013178185.1 Anaerolineae bacterium
CGGCGATGTGTTCGGCGCAGTGGTAGAACTGGGTGAGCTGGCCGTCCTGCTCGCCTTCAGCGCGACCTGGTAGGAGCGGGGATGTACCGGCTCGGGACGACTTCTTATATTTTGCCGGATGATTTGGCAGCCAACGTACGTTTTCTTGCCGGGCGGGTGCAGGATGTCGAGTTGATCCTGTTCGACCTGGAGGGCGGGCCCAGCAACCTGCCCGACGCCGCGGCGGTGGACGAACTGGCGCGCCTTGCAGAAGGCCATAACCTGACGTACACGGTTCACCTGCCGCTGGACCTGCGGCTGGATGGGCGCGGCGGTTTTGATCATCCATCGCTCCTTCAAGCGCGGCGGGTGATCGAATGCACCTGGGCGCTGCGGCCATGGGCTTATGTGGCGCACCTGGACCGGGGCGGTCTTCCTGTCTTTGCCAGCCCGCGCGAGCAAGCGCGTTGGGAAGATCTGGCCGCGCAGGCGCTGGAACAGGTCGCAGGATGGGTAGGCGACCCGGCGCTGCTGGCCGTGGAGAACCTGGAAGGCAGCCCGCCGGAGGCCAACCTGGGGGTGCTGGAACGCGTCCCTGCCAGCCTGTGCATTGATATCGGCCACTTGTGGCGGGACGAGTATGACGCGCAGTCCTACCTGGAGGCTTATCTTGGCCGGGCGCGGGTCGTTCATCTGCATGGCGTCAACGAACGCGACCACGCCTCGCTGGCGCATGTTCAGCCGGAAGCCCTGCGCCAGGCGCTGGCCTATCTGAAGGCCAACGAGGCCTCCATCGTTCTGACGATTGAAGTGTTCAACGAAATGGATCTGGAGAGTTCTCTGACGGCTCTCCGGCATGCAGAGGGTGAGCAATGACAGCAACCTTGATTCTAGGAGGAGCCCGCAGCGGGAAAAGCGCTTACGCCGAGCGCCGGGCGCTGGAAAGCGGTAAAACGGTATGTTTTATCGCAACCGCATTGCCCGGAGATGAAGAGATGGCTGCCCGGATTGCCGCGCACCAGGCTGCGCGTCCGGCAGAGTGGCGCACGCTGGAAGCGCCAGCGCACGTGGGAAAGATCATTCAACAACAATACCGGGGGGAAGCCGTTATCCTGCTTGACTGCATTACGTTGTTGGCCAGCAACCGGCTGATGGAACTGTCGGAACCGGTTGACGAAAAAGCCTACCTGGCGGTGCTTGACGGCGAGGCCACAGCCCTGACGGAAGCAATCCAGCGATTGCCGGTGGAAGCCTGGTGGATCGTCTCGAATGAAGTGGGATTGGGACTGGTGCCGGAATATCCGCTGGGGCGAGTTTATCGCGACGGATTAGGCCGGCTGAACCAGCGGCTGGCGCAGATTTGCGATCACGTGATTTTGATGGTCGCGGGGCTGCCGCTTCACGTTAAATAGGAAGCTGATGCAGAGGGAAAATTTTGGTTATTCCAGCGGCGGTTTTCGCCTGAGCAAGGCAAAGTACACGCCGAGCCCTATCCCGCCCAGCACCAACAGCCCCCCCAGAAGACCCAACAAGGGCGAGCGCCCGCCTTCGCCCGGCGCGGCGGGCTGCGCCTCAGAGTTGAGCTGGGCGCCGAAATCAATCGTGCTGAGATCGCCGGCGTTGAGCTTCAGGTTGTAGTTCAATGCAGTGGTGGGATTGTAGCCTTCCGGCAGCGCCACGCTGACGTTGTACTCATTCTCTGGAAGTTCATCGAAACAGACAGGGACAGGCAAACCATTCTCATCCAGCTGGCTGGTGGTTTTGCCGGTGAGCGAGACCTTGCCAGAGCGGTCCGAGACGCCGACAACGCCATCCGGGATGGCAACTTCGTTTTCTTCCGCCAGGGCGTTGCCGTTGACATCCTCGAACAGCAAGATGCAAATCCTGCCGTTGCCGTTGAAGGGCGTGGGGCTTGGCAGCGGGGTGGTAGGCGTCGGCGAAGGGCCGGGCGTAGCCTCAGGCTCCTGCAAAACGCCCAGGAGCAATTTTTGCCCTTCAGCCAGGAAACATTCTTCATCCAGGTTGTTGATGCGGCGCAGTTCGTTGACATCCATACCGGTAAGCAGGGCAATGCTAAGACAGCTATCGCCGGCCTTGACGATATAGACAATTCGACCATCCGCGCCAGCGGTAGGGGTCTGGTAATAGACCTGGGAAGGTGGGCTGGCCATGGCCGGGACTGCCATCGCCAGAACCAACCCGGTAACCAAGGTCAAGCCAAAGAGGACAGAAAAGAGCTTTTTAACGTCCATATCAGGGCGAAATTATAACATTAATCAAGGAAGGCAATTTTAGGAAGGGAAGAATATCCAAATTTCACCCAGGGGTTTTCCAGGCAACCCCAACCGGGGTGGTCTACCCAGCTTTTTCTATTCTCCAATAGCTTCCGCCGCCGCCCTGGCGGCCCATAAATCCATAATCTACCAGGTTGCGGCGCAGCAGAGCGGTGTCCTCGTTGTACCGGGACAGGATTTCGTTGACCTGTTTCTCGGTATATTGCACGCCCGGCTCGAAAGCCCTGACGACATACCGCAACAGCGCCAGGTATTTCTTTTCCTGGTGAGGAAAGGCAGTAATCCTGCCTTCAGCGTCCGTGAAGCTCGCCAGCACTTTCTGCTCAAAAGCGTCCTGGCCCTCCTGCTCAGATATTTTGGGCAGTCCTTCCTGGTGCAGCAGGCGCTGCGCCATGCTCTTGAGAACATCAGCCTGAAACGAATAGAGGTAATAATGCCCCTCGGCGCGCGCTGAGACCAGCCCGACCCTGGAGAGCTTGGAAAGGTGGTGCGAGGTCGTCGAGACGCCCAGGCCCAGCGCTTCGGCCAGCTTCTCAACGGTGTAAGGTTTTTGGGTCAACAGGCCAAGGATCTTCAAGCGGTTCTCGTCGGCCAGCGCCTTGAAGAAAGCCAGCAATTCAGTCAGTTGTTCTTGTTCAGACACCAGGATTTTCCTCGATACATTTCTATATTTATAAAAACGATTCTATCATTATCTTTGTAAAATGCAACCTCCTTTTTTCGACATCCAGGCATTTTTTCAAGGGAATGATGCACCCTGATAGCCTGGAGACATGAGATTGATGCTACAATTTAAAAAATATGACGCCTTGCCTTTCTGCTGCACGGCGACTATCACGGTAACAGCGCTGCGCTTGAGTGGATGGAGTGATCGCATGCAAAGTTCGCTAAAAAGTAGCCTGGTTATGGGCGTCGCCTGCGCCGGGGTTGGCGCGATCACTGGCGTTCTTGTTGTCAATGTGGCCAGCGGCAAAGGATACGGCTGGTTTTTAGTTGCGGCGCCGCTGGCGGGCTTTTTGGCGGGCGGCACCTTTTGGCGGCTGGTCGCGCAACGCAACAAGCGGAGCGTTCTGGCCGGGGCTTTCGCCGGCGCGCTCGCCGGAACCGCGAGTCACTTCTTGTGCTGGTATCTGGTGTTTGCGGCGACCGCAGTGTGTTACGCGTTGACCAGCCGCTGCACCGATTCCCTTGGAGACCCCCCCGCGAACCTTTTACAGGCATTGGTAGGCGCGGCGGTCTATTCTGGCGTCAGTCTCTTCTTTTTTGGCTGGCTTACCATCCCGGCAGGCGGACTGTTGGGCGCCTTGCTCGCCTGGCTTCAAAGACGGACGCACTCTTCACCATCCCCATGACCTGCTCAATCCGCCCCAGAAACCGCGATGCAGGCGGTTTCCTGCACAATTCGGGTTTGAGATCCTGTGATTTCAAGGTAGCGTCTTCCAGGGAGAAATGGTGTTTTCTTAATAACCCAAACAACCCGCAACCAGCGCGACCCTGTCTGTTCGATCCTGTGCTATGATAAGTATCGTATAGTGGAAATGTGCCTCAAAATTTGCAATGAAACTTAATCCAATCGCCGTTCTTGTCTTGGTTTCCGGGATCATGACGGGCGCGATTGCTGTTTTTTCCTGGCAGCGTCGCTCAGCCAATGGGGCGCGGTGTTTCGCGGCGCTCATGTTTTCGGTAGCGGTCTATGTCCTGGGATACAGCATGGAGCTCGCCAGTTCGGATCTCACCACCATGCTCTTTTGGAGCAAGATCCAATACCTGGGCATTCTCACTTTTCCTGTGCTCTACTTAATCTTTGTGCTTCAATTTACGGGTCACGAAAAATGGCTCACCCGTAGAAATATTGCCTTGCTGTTTGTGATTCCCGCGGGGCTTTTGACGATCAAGTTCTTCGATGAAGACCTTCACCTGATATATACCTCGGCTACAGTGGATACCAGCGGGATTATTCCATTGCTCGCGTTTGAGCGCGGCCCTCTCTATTTTCTGAATGCTATATACAACCTGACGATTATCACAGCTGGTAATTATTTGCTCTGGCAAAAGCAGCGTTTTGCCTCGGCTTTGTTCCGCCGGCAGACCGCCATCATGTTGATTGCCGCCGTTCCCATTTACCTGATATACGTGGTATATCTGATGGGCATATCCCCCATCCCAGAATTGAAGCGCCTGGACCCTAACCCCTTTGCCTTCATGCTCTGGGGCATCGCCATCGCCCTGAGCATCTTTCGCTACCGGTTGTTCGATCTGGTTCCAATCGCACGCGACGCCCTGATCGAGCGACTGAACGATGGCGTGATTGTCTTGGATGTACAGTGTCGGGTGGTAGACGCCAATCCCCAAGCTCTGAATATTTTTGGCTGGACCCGAGTTCCGGTAGGCCAGTTTACCGAAGATCTCATGCCCCACTGGTTAGACCAGCTTCCTTTCTGTGCGGTCGAAGCACCCACGAAGGTAGAAACGCATCTCACGAAAGACAATGCACCCATTTACTATGAGACAACGCTCTCGACGCTGCAGGACAAAGGGGGGCAAAAGATTGGATATCTGGTTGTGGTGCACGACATATCCGAGCGTAAAGAAATTGAGAAAAAATTGCAGGAACTTTCGCTGGTGGACGAACTGACGGGATTGGCCAATCGCCGCGGTTTTACTGTGCTGGCTGACCAAATGATCAACATGGCAAACCGGATGCAATTGAATGCGGTGCTGATTTACATAGACGTAGATTGGTTGAAATGGATCAATGACAATCTGGGGCATCGGACCGGCGACCAGGCACTGATTGATACAGCCACCATCCTCAAGAACACCTTCCGTTCTTCCGATATCATCGCCCGCTTTGGCGGCGATGAATTTGTCATTCTGGCAATCGAGTCGGTCAAAAACTCCAGGAGGGCCATGCTGACTCGGTTACAAGAGCGCCTCAAAGCGCGCGCGCCAGTTTATCAAAACTACCATCTGTCTTTGAGCATCGGGGTGGCGCGGTACGAATGGAAAAAACCCAAACCAATCGAATCGCTCTTGGAAGAAGCAGACAGGACCATGTACGAGCAGAAACATTCAAGAAAAGCCCAGCTCAAAACCAGGCCGACCATCACAAACGAATGACCTTCTTGTAAATTGATGCGCTTTCAAGGGAGGCGCGAAACAGCCCATCAATTTTTTGTTTTGTGTTAAAATCTGCGGAATGGTGAGCTTTTATTGATCTACAGGTGCAAATCCTTCTTGTAAGTCCCCTTCAGTATTATTATCTTTAGGGGCGTTTTCGGCCGCTTAACCACCGGAAGCGCCCCTTTCAAATACTGCCATCCGGTCTGTGCGAGATCGCCTGGCTGTTATTTTTTTTATTTCATATCAAAAAGGAAGCGATCATGAAAATAACACTATCCAACGGAAAAGTTCTACCCATCGAGATGCACAAAATCAAGATTGTGCAAAAGACCAGCCTGCCTCCCGCCAGCAGGAGACTGGAGGCGATCGAGGAAGCCGGGTACAACACGTTCTTGCTGAGGACAAAAGATGTTTTTCTCGATATGCTGACAGACAGCGGCACAAACGCCATGAGCGACAATCAGCTTTCAGCGATGATGGTTGCCGACGATGCCTACGCCGGCAGCGAGAGCTTTTACCGCCTGGCGGATGCCGTGCGCGAGGTACTGGGGTTTCGCTACTGTATGCCGGTGCACCAGGGCCGCGCCGCGGAGCACCTGCTGGCAAAAGTATTCATCAAGCCCGGCGATGTTGTTTTGATGAATTATCACTTTACCACTTCGAAAGCGCATGTTGACCTGGCTGGTGGAAAAGTGTTGGAACTCTTCGAAGACGGCGCGCTGCAAACCGTTAGCGTTAACCCTTTCAAGGGTAATTTGGATATCAGCAAATTCGAAGCCGCAGTAAAACAGTACGGCGCAGAACATATCTCCTTCGTACGCATGGAAGCGACCACCAACCTGATCGGTGGACAGCCCTTCTCGATGAAAAACTTGCGAGAGGTCAAAGCGATGGCTGCTTCTTATCACATCCCGCTGGTATTCGACGGCAGCCTGATTTCAGAAAACGCTTACTTCATCCAGCAACGTGAAGCAGCGTATGCAAACTCTTCTATCCAGGAGATCATCCTGGAAATGATGAGTTATGTGGATATCTTGTACCTTTCGGGACGCAAGAGCACTGGCGTGCGCGGCGGTTTGATTGCAACCAATGAAAAGAAATACTACGACCGGCTTTTAGAGTGGCTTCCGGTGTACGAAGGGTTTGCCACCTACGGGGGGATGTCCACCAAAGAGATCGAAGCGATGGCCGTTGGGCTGCGAGAGATGACTGATCAGGCGGTTGCCAGCGGCGCGGCCGATTTCATCAAGTATTTCGTAGAGCGATTGGATGAGGCGGGTGTGCCGGTGATCACGCCTGCAGGCGGTCTGGCCTGCCATCTCGATGCGATGCGTTTTCTACCGCATCTGCCGCAATCGGTGTATCCGGCAGGCGCGCTGGCGGCGGCGCTTTACCTGGCTTCGGGCATTCGTAGCATGGAGCGCGGCACTATCTCTACTGACCGAGATGCGCAAGGCAACGATGTCATGGCCGATCTCGAACTGGCGCGCCTGGCATTGCCGCGTCGCCTGTACACACTCTCTCACATTGAATACGCCGTAGATCGCCTGAAATGGCTGTATGACCACCGTGAGCTGGTCGGCGGATTGCGATTCGTCGAAGAGCCCCCCGTGCTGCGCTTTTTCTTTGGCCGTCTTGCGCCCATCGGAGATTGGGGTATGGCGCTTACTCGCGCTTTCCAGGCTGACTTTGGGAATGAATGTTGAACAACTTGTGCAAGCGTTTCGAACCGGATCCCTCTTAGCGGATCCGGTTTTTTAATGCTTGTGTTCACCAGACAAACAGGGGAATCATTGGTTGACTGAACAGCAGCGCGGCTATAATAAAAAGGAGGCGGAAAATGGCCTTTGGGCTGTATCGAGGGGGCAATTAAGTTTTTAAGCCTATCCTGTTCTTGGTTGAAAGGGTAGTTTTCGAGGAAATGAAAAGGGCATCTCTGCTGTTTTGGATATTGGTTATCATTGCGGCTTTTTTAACCCTCGCCGGCATTTTCGCTCTTCCTTCCAGTACCAGCAAGGCCTGGTTGTTTGGGCTTTCGGGCCAGCGCCTGACTTTGGCGCTCTTTCCGCTCCTTGGCATTCTTTTCTCTATCTCTATGGCTTTATTGGGCCTGGCTGCACCTGAGAGATACACGCGGATTACAGCTTCCTTCAGAAAATTCTTTTCTGGCAGCGCCATGCTTTCTGGAGGGTTGGGTTTCTGGGCTGCTTTGTTTCTCGCCGGAGCCCTGATTTATTACCGGCTGGCCATTGCACCTGAGGCGGCGGAACTAAGTCATAAGCTGGGAGCTTTATTTCCTGCTTTGCACGCTTATCTGAACCGGCTTTGGCCGGTTTTGATGTTCCTGGCCTTTTGCCTGGGTTGTGGGGCATGGGCTGCAGTGCAGATCCTAAAAGCGCCTCTCTTTCAGAATCCTGGTTTAATGATCGGCTGCGGCGCTGGCGTTTTAGCCTTTTTTGCAACCCTGTTTCAGTGGATGGTGTTTCTCTTCCAGTTGCGAGTCTTTGAGCAAATTCCAGGCTGGTATTGGCCGATCATTCTCAAGCCGGATTTTACCCGTCATGTGGCGCTGTTTGGGTTGTTCTTCTTATTTTCTCTGTTCATTTTGTACCGCATCCGCCGTTTTCCACGTCCCGTCTGGTCAAACCTGGCGCTGATTTGCCTGTTGTTCATCGGCTTGCAATATGCCATTGGGTTCATGGAAGGGCGTGGCGCGGCCTCGCTGACGGATCGTTTCTTCCTTTCCTATCACCGGGTTTATATCGAGGAAGCCTGCAACACCACGCTTTCGGGCCGCGAGGCGGTTACACGCTACGAAGGCTTGTACCCATCCATGTTTTTTCAGACCAAGCCTCCAGGGGTGTTGTGGCTGGCTTTCCAACTCAACCAGATCGCCGGCCTCCCTGTTTTATCCTCACTCCTGGAGCAGCTATCCGGTACCATCCCGCTTTCGGAATACCTGCCTGGGATGGTCTCCGCCTCCTGCCGGCGCAGTATGGCGTTGGCGACCTTCACCTTTCCGCTTTTGGCTTCCTCTACCGTTTGGATCCTGTATGGCTTTTCCAGGCGGCTGATTGGAAGGGAGGAATACCAGCAGCTTGCCTGTTACAGCGCTCTCGCCTTCGCGCTTGCTCCCAATATTCTCATGCTGGCGCTGTTCCCGGACCAGTTTTTCTACCCGCCTTTATTCTTGCTGGTTGCCTGGATGATCCTATCAGCCTTACAAAGAAAATCGTTCTGGGTCTGTTTTTTGATAGGAGCGGCGCTGTATGCAGTGATTTTCCTCAGTTTTTCCATGTTGCCCCTGCTGACCATTCCGGTTTTCTATCTGGCCTGTGTCATCTGGCAGAAAAATAACCCGATAGAGGCCTTGACGAACCTCATAAGAACTTTGCTGCCAATGGGCTTGGGCGGTTTGCTCTCGATGCTGCTGTTTAAAGTTTTTCTGAATTATGATATCCTGACCCGTTATCATCGCATGATGACAACCCGTATCCAGGGGGATTTCTATACCCGGCTGGATCTCCAGTTCACCGGCGAGGCAACCTGGCTGGAAAAAATTCGCCAGACATGGGAAGCCGCTAAGTTAAACAACATTGAACTTGCAGCCGCGGTTGGGTTCCCGCTTTTCATTTTCTTTGTTGTGATGGGTTTGCGCAGCCTGATCCATGTAATCCAGCGCAAGCCAGTTGAAACGGCGGCTATGAACGCCAGCCTGTTCCTGGCTTATGTCGCCCTAAACGCCCTGCGCGTCGTGCTGGGCGAGGCTGCCAGGCTGTGGATGTTTTGGGTTCCCGTCATGGCAGTTCTGGCGATGCAGTATTTACTGCCTGCCATTCATCGCAGCCGCTGGCTCATGTTCGTGTGGGTCTCCGTGCAGTTCATTACCGTATTTCTCAGCTACCAGTTCCAGGATTACCTCATGCCGCAATTACTGCCATAAGAGGGGCGCGCCTTCGATTAGGACGATTCATGCGTGTAGCTGCGTTATAATCATCCTGATACAAATTCACATTGATCGCGTGATATGCGATTTGCGGAGGTGAACCGTGTTCCGACGACTGCGCCGCCCAGGTCCGGGTAGAAGGATAATAAACGTTGGACCGGCAAGCACCGCAATAGAACCCGCATGGGCCTGCCAGGTTGATCTCGTGGAATTGTGGATGGCTCACGATTTCTCCATAATTCATCACGCTGTTCAAAGCTTTTGTGTGAATGAGCTACAACGCATCCAGCCCGTCGCCGCTTTCGACCAGGTTTTTAAGCCGCTGTATAAAGCGCGCCGCGGGGGCGCCATCCACCACATCGTGATCAAAACTAACGGTCACGCTCAAGTACTCACGTACTTCAACGCGGCGACCTACCACGCCCGGCTTCTCGCTCATTCCCCCCAGGGTGAGCTGGAGGGTGTGATTGGGCACCGGGATGCCCCACCCGCTCCCCGTCCCAAACATCGCAACGGAAGACACCAGCACGGTGCCGTAAAAATCCTTAACAAGCTGTGGATTCTTAAAGAGGATCCACAAGAACATCCGCCTGGCAAATCCGGGCAAGCGCACAAACCATTCAATGAACCTTGATTCCTGACTGCTTTCGTGCCCGCCACGAAAGGCCTGGATTTCTCCCTGTATCTCGCGTATATTTTTGTGGTTAACCCCTCTGAGGATATGTGGCCGGATGGTCTTCTGCCCGTTCACTTCGACTTCGAACAACATATTCACATCCACATCGTCGAAGAGGATCAACTGGTTTTTCCAGTTACGATAAGCGTGCATCTGCTTATCCAGATCGATCGCTTTTCCCAGGCAGGCTAAGAAGAACGCCGAGAAAGAAAGCGCCTCACCTGTTTTAACCCGGTACTGGCGAATCTTCTCCCGGACCGCCGTGACATCGAACTCTACCAGCCCGTGAATGGTATGTTTCTGGCGTCCCAACCGCCCCCCATCCACCATCAACAGCCGGTTTCGGGGGTAGGGTAAAACGGTCTGATTTTCGTGTTTTGCCATAACCTGATCCTTCCAACAAAGCCGGCTTCATCCAAAATAGCGCTGGACGATTTTTACTGCATCCTCGACGCCATTCTCTGAGCGGATCGTTTCGCCGATTGAACTGGCGCGTTTCTTGATACCATAATCGGTCACTGCCGCGTTGATCGCGCTGGCCAGGCGGTCGGCGGTCAGGTTTTTTTGCGGTATGGGCGCTGGCCCCAGGCCCAGGGCTTTGATGCGGGCGCCCCAAAACGGCTGGTCAAGGACAAAAGGGAGAACCACAGACGGAACCCCAGCGCGCAGGCCTGCAGCCGTGGTTCCCGCTCCTCCGTGGTGCACAACCGCCGCCACCCGCGGGAACAATAAGTTATGCGGTGCAGAATTCAGGATGAACACGCGGTCTGAAAGTGAATCAGAGCGCATTCCTCCCCAACCCGTGAGCAGGATCCCCCGCTGGCTGCTCTTTGCCAGCGCGTCCAGGACGAGGTTGGCCAGTTTCTCTGGGTTGCGGCCGGCCATACTGCCAAACCCGATATAGACCGGCGGGTCGCCCGCTTCCAGGAATGCTTTCAACGCCGGGGAGGGTTGCCAATCGGTGTAGGAATCGAGAAAGAAGTAACCGGTGATGTGAACTGTCTCAGGCCAATCCGGCGGGTGAGGAATAACCGCAGGGCTGTAGGCGCTTAGCATTGGCAGCGATTTTAAGGCGCGGTAGAAACGACTGGCGGTAATAGCTGGTAATTGCAAACGTCGCCTGAAAGCATTCACAAACGGAAGATACCAAAGCCAGACGACCTGGAGCATTACCATGCCCGACAGATAGTTATGCAATCCGCCCAAATTTTTCTGTATCGGCCAGGATGGCGCTGGGAAAGATCTCGTTGGGAGCAGCGGAGTCGGCTCTACATGCATTATTGGGATATCCAGAGCTTCTGCGATGGATTGTCCAAAAGCGCTAAAAACACCCAGGCATATCAATGCATTCGCGTCCAGGCAGGCAGCATAAGCATCCTCTGCCATTTCCATCACGACCGGGGCGATCATTTTCCTGACGGCGCGGATCGACTCGATTGGGTTAGCACCGCTCTTCTCCATGAACTTCCGACCGCGGTCGCTCGCCATAATCTGCTGGACATCCCCGCGCAGCGGAGAAAAATTCACGCCGTGTTTTTGAACAAAGTCCGCAAAATCAACCGGCGCAGCCAGGCGGACTTGATACCCTGCTCCTTGCAGCCCTTTGGCCAAAGCGATGCAAGGCTGGATATCGCCTCTTGAACCCGCTGCGAAGATTGTAATTTTCATTTTGACCTTTGCCTTGAGCTGTGGGGATGACGAATTAATTGCGCTGTTTGAAGCAGTATTGTTTCAAACCGGACCCCAATAGCAATAATTATATTTGCCTTCTATTAATGGAACAACAAAACGCACGCTTTGCTCTCATGAGAGACTGCCTTTAGTGTCTGGAGAAGAAACCCTCAACCCTGTAATGAGTTTCAATGTTTCGCGCTCGATTTGCCAGGTTAGCGCGCCCAGCCTGCCAAAATTCGGATGAATAACCAGTGAAGCGCAAGAATGGAATCTGATTTTGAATAGCGCCGCTTGTTTACTTGAACCGGAAACCTTCCGCAAGGCGAATACACAGGTCTGGGATCGGAATCTCGATGCCGGGCGTGGAATCCGCCGGGTTGGTGCAAACCAGGGAGTAAGCCCAGCCGCTTTTTTCCAGCCAGATCTCCCGTTTTTGAACATAAGGTTCACCGTGGAACTCCCGGTACACATATTCTATCGCTGGCTGATCGTACATCTCGATCGTATTTTGCGAAATAAACTGGTAATTTGTGGTTTTTCCACTTGTTTGTGCTCTGTGTTCCGCAAAAACCAGTTTCAGATCACCTTCCGGGGGAATCTTCTGACGAAAGACCTGAAAATACAACCGGCCTTTTTGCGAAAATATTAACAATGCTGGTTCATTGTTCGGATTGGCCTCCACTTCTTCGAATTGCTTTGTCTTGAAACCAGATGGAGCTAAAAATGAATACTCATCGCCTTGAAAAGTCTTTGAACATCCAGAGAATGCTAAAAGCAAGATTAGCAAAGAAGCCAATCGAAGAACATGTAGCCAACGCGGCTTTAGCATATAGCTACCTCCTCGTGGAATCTCATTTCATCCTTTTCGCGAGGAAGTGACGATGAATGGAGAATCTCCGACAAAAGAAATAGTTTCTTTTAACTTTGCGTACTGATACTTCCTCAGTAAACCGTTGATGTACCCTCTGTTGTGTGTATAGGTTGGTATTCCATCCTCGATTTGTTGGCAGCAATCGTCCCGCGACACATCGGCTATGACTTTCTTGACTGTAAAAGCAAATAAGCCATCCTTTCTCTGAATCCGGCGTATCTCTGAAAAAATTCCGTCCAGGTCTTTAATGAAATGGAATACGCCACAGCAAATGACGTGATTCATGGATGAATCTGGGTAAGGCCAGGGCAATACTGTAATATCGTGTTCAACTAACTCCGTCGCAATTCTTTTTTCTTTGCAAATGGACAACATTTCCTTTGAGCCGTCCATGCCATAGATGGATAAACCTGCTTTTTTTGAATAATTTTGATGACAAACCTGTTCCAATTCCAACATCCAGAACCTTTTCCCTCTCATTTACATATTCGTAACTGAGTCCAAACAATACTTCGGCCAGGAAGCAACGGTATTCTTCGATTTGCCTGTCATAGTCTGGTGCGTATTTATCATGGGCCGTTGTCATTTCCATCAATCTTTTAGCAGGAGGTAAACCGCCAGAGCGATCACCCACCCCAGGAAGCTGTAAGACATGGTACGTTCTTGCGTTCCGATTAAGGACTGCGCTTCACCCGAAGAAGCCGCAACGGTTGCGTACCTCAAAACAGCCAGAAGGACGTATGCCGCTGGTATCGCGATAGACAGGATGCGAAGCCAGCCGCCGAATGCCAGGGCTCCGAACACCATCGCCAGCACGAAGAAGAGGACGCTGAAGAACATGATGATCACACCCGGGCTGGCAAAGATTGGCCGCACGCCAAAGCGGGTTGGAAAGAAAAGGGTGGCGACCATCCCCGCGGCCGCATTCCCGATCACAAGCCCGCCGACGATACGAGGGAGGAGCGCCAGACCCGACGCCCGCCAGACGCCAACTCCGAAAGCGATCATGAGCGCCCCAGCCGCCAGATTGAGCAAGACAACCAGCGATCTCACTGGCGAGCCGGCGGCGCTCAATTCGCTCATTGACTGGACTGCAAAATTGTAGCCTTTCAGAAGCTTCCCTGCAAGTCGATCCGTCCCCAGATAAAGCAGCGGGGCAAAAATGCCACAGGAAAGCAAGAATTTTTGTAGGCCAACGCTCGGTTCCATTGGAGACTCCTTTTTATGCCATGCGTATGCAGCGCCTCGCGAAAGGCCGCTTTGCTTGCGCCGAACGGCAAGCATTCACAGCGGGCTGGGAGTCGAAGAAAAAATGATGGTGTAATCTCCCCCTGTCCGTTGGGTGAGGTTTTATGTCCTTAAAAAGATTATATCTTTCAGCGGCATAAAATCAACAAAAAGCGTTCTCCATTATGGAAAGCGCTTTTCTTCCTAAGCCCGGCGCCGATAGCGCAAGTACACGACGCCTGTCGGAAGCGGTGAAGCTTCCACTAATGATAAATCGAGGCGTTTCCCCGCTGGAAACAATCGCTTGCCGCTGCCCAGCACAAGAGGATATACATGCAGCCTGTACTCATCTACAAGATCATTCTGCGCCAGCGCCTGGACCAGCACGCTGCTGCCATCGAGCAGAATGTTCTTGCCGGGCTGCTGCTTGAGCTGGCGGACGGTCTCAATCACGTTGTCACGAATGAGGGTGGAATTCCGCCAGGCCGAGGCGGATGCCAGCGTGGTTGACACCACGTACTTGTGGATGTTGTTCAAAGCATCAGCGAATGGATCGCCTGCCATCGTTTCAAACGCGCCGCCGTGAATTTGCCAGGTCTTGCGCCCCAGTAGCAGCGCATTGGCCATGGACATGGTCTGATCGAAGTGATTCCCAATCTCATCGTGCCAGTACGGCAGCGTCCAACCGCCATATAAAAAGCCGCCATCCGTGTCTTCTTCTGCGCCGCCAGGCGCCTGGATCACGCCGTCCAGGGTGATGAATTCAGCCACGATTAGTTCTCTCATTCTTTCCTCCTGATACCGGTAGAATGCGCTCAACTTTTGTTCTATTGCCAGTTTGACCTTCACCCCACAGGAACTCCGGGCGGGTATTCAGGATAGACAATAGTTGAAGGGTTGAGCAAACCAAAAATCTCGATGGCGATGGGCTCGATGAATTCATAAGTCTTTATCGATCTCTCGCTGGCTCCTTGTAGTTGTTGGTCCAGCGCATCCGCGTCTGGGAAAACTCGAATAACTGTAAACTCAGCGCCTTCTTCATTTTCGTAACCGAGTTGGGCAAGTGTAGCGGGCTTGCCGTCAAAGATTGGTTGGATACTATCCTGATAGTGTTTTTTGAATTCTTCGGCTTTGCCTTCTTTGATCTTATTACGGCTGATGAAAACGATCGGCTCAATGGGCATAGAATCTCCCCTTACGCGTAAGTAATTAAAATATTTTTGATAATATTAGTCCTATATATTGAGAGAGTCAAGAATGAGACGGGGTGGGGTGTGTCTCAAAGAAAGATACGCTTCTCGGTTTCTCAGCCTGGCAAACGCCAAAACAGACAAATATTTATTACAGATAGTAAAAAATACTTGACATTTTGAATATTATGTTGTACTATTTGTCTGCAATTAATTACACTTCAAGGAGAATAAAAAATGTCTTACCAGGAAAAGAAAACCATTGTCAGTATCGTTTCGGGCGCTTTGTTGTTGGTTGCCTATTGTATTTATGCCTTTGGTCGCTACAATTCGGGCGCGATTGCCCAGGGCGATCTCAAACATTGGGCAGGCATCATGCTGATCTTTATTGGCATTGGCATTGTGTTAACCATCGTCATTCAGATCGTTTTTCACATTCTGCTTTCGATCTCGATTGCCATAAAGAAAAAAATTCAGGATGAATCGTTGGATGATAAAGAAATCGAGAAATCCATCCAATCAGAAATGGTTGAAGACGAGATGGACAGGCTGATCAATTTGAAATCCACCCAGATCGGCTTCATCTTCGCCGGGATTGGGTTCGTCACGGCGCTGGTTTCGCTGGTTCTTGGGTATTCTCCGGTGGTAATGCTCAACATCCTGTTTATCTCCTTCAGCGCAGGCTCGGTGTTGGAAGGATTTACCCATCTATACTTTTACCGCAGGGGAATCCAGCATGGCTAAAAAGTTTATCATTTCGAACCATATACGCAAGCTGAGGTTCTTTGCCAACGAAATGACCCAGCAGGAACTAGCGGAAAAAGCCGGCGCGTCGAGACAGACGATCATCGCCATCGAAGCCGGCAAATACTCACCCTCGCTGGAACTTGCCTTCAGAATCGCCGATGTGTTCGGCGTCCCCATCGGTGAAGTATTCGAATGTGAAGTGAGAGAGGAATGATCCAATGAACCCAAAAAGAAACACCGCAATCCTTGTGGGCGCCTTGTTAATCCTGGGGACGGCTGCAGGCATCTTGCTCGGAGCATTACTGATCCCCATCTTGCAAGCTCCGGATTATTTGATCAAAATTTATGCCAATAAAAACGTAGTAGCCGCAGCCATAATCTTGCAGTTCACGATGGCTTTTGCCTGCACCGGCGTTGGGATTTCGCTGTACCCGATTTTGAAAAAGCACCATGAAGGCTTTGCGATTGGCGCTGCCGCCTTCAGGATGATGGAGGGCATGAATGGAATCATCGTGGCAATATGCCTGGCGTCGCTACTGGCATTGAGCCAGGAGTTTGGTCAGGCTGGGGCTCCGGCGTCCTCTCAATTTCATGCGTTGGGGGCGTTGTTAAAATCAGCCTACGACTGGGTGAATAATGTACCAATGTTGTTGACCTGGCATATCGGCGCATTGATGTATTATGCTGTTTTCTATAAAACAATGCTCCTTCCCCGCTGGTTATCCGTTTGGGGTTTCCTCGGAATCGCATTAAGCGTCGTGTATTGTGTGCTGATCCTGTTCGGGATCGCCAGTTCATCCGACGCGGTCGCCAGCGGTTTGAATGTGCCCATCCTGTTGCAAGAAATGGTGATGGCAGTCTGGCTGATCGTGAAAGGCTTCGCGCCAACCCTGTCTTCCAGCTCGCCGGTTCGAAGAATGGTTGAAAGCTACTAGATAGAGCGGCGAATAAAAGCGATTGTCTTTGATAAAAACAATGCCTAAGATGTCTTTGCGCTGCGCGAATTGGAAAAACCCGTTCCGATTGACAATGAAGGTTTGATCAGAGTCGCTGCAGTATCCATCAACGCGGCAGATTACCGCTCGATGCGTATGGGGCAATCTCAAAACGAAAGATCCCGCGATGATGTGGCCAGCCGGGTGGAAGCAGTCGGAAGGGAGTTAAGAAGTTCAAGGTCGGCGATGAGGTCTTCGGTGATCTCTCCGGGAATGGCTTTGGTGGCTTTACTGAGTACGTCACTGCGCCCGAATTTTTACTGGCTTTGAAACCGGTCGATCTGTCCTTTATTGGTACGGCTGCCGTTCCCATGGCAGCCGTGACCGCCTTGCAGGGACCGCCGTTTTGCTTTAAGGAAGGCGGAGCTGGACTTAGAGAGAGCCTTTTTTATTTCTTTTCCTAAAGCAACAGGAGAGTTGTGGGAAACGCGCTCTCTCCAGCCGCTGCCTTATCCCGGATTTTTGCTTCCAGGGAGCGCGTTTCGGCGGCGTTTTTCAAGTCATCTCAAAACGGGGTGACGCGCTTTTGTGATTTTGTCTAATAATTACTTGACTTTAAGAACATTTGTTCTATATAATATCATCAAATGTTCAGCCAGCTTTCTCTACCACTTTCCAACAAAATTTTTACCGCTATTGACCGCCATGCTGCTACCTGCCAGTTGCTCATGCTGACAGCGG
>JABLXC010000055.1 GCA_013178185.1 Anaerolineae bacterium
ACGACCATTGCTGGTCGTCTTGGAAACAGTAGCGGGGAGTGGACACCGTCCCCTCAATGGGGGTTCGAACCACTTAAATCAAAAACGACCATTGCTGGTCGTCTTGGAAACAGTAGCGGGGAGTGGATTCGAACCACTGACCTCCGGGTTATGAGTCAAAATCCTGAATCCGTGCCGTTTGTGCGGCGGGCTCTGCAAATCAGCCGACCTGACGAACTCTGGTCCACGCTTGCCGGGCACGCTGCGGTAGCTAATCGATGTTCGTATAGTATCTGTTTATCGTGGGTTCGTCAAGTACTTTTTCTTGCTTTTCTTCATTCCTCTTTCCAATTCAATTTGTTCAAATCGGTTTTCTCATGGGGGATGCATCCTCCCTGATTCAATGATGGCGCATCGCACAGTTAATTTTTGATTTCCCAGTCATGGGCGTTCCACAATTTCATTAAGCCTGCATAAGGTAAGGAATAACTCTTTTCCCCTACCCGTCTATTTACGCACCTGTTTGCCGGCTTATTTTATTAGGTTCGGAGAACCAATCAAGATGTCAGATAAAGACCTAGATTATTTTATTGCTCAAGATAAAAAGAGCTCTGTTGAACTTCGAGGTTACGTGTGGAAAGTCACTATGGATCCAACCAGGGTAGATGATGATCCAGGAATGTTCTTTGGGAGATTATTTCGAATGATCGATATCCGCCTCAACCGGGACGAGAAATCAACCTGGCCGGAAGGAATCGTGTTTGAAAACATTACCTCAGGATGTCGCCTTACTTATAAAGATGGCCTTTTGATGGATCTTACAAATTCCAGAGTGATTCAGAAGAAAGCAAGAATCCGCAACCGGAGCCGGCGAACAGGTTGCAGTACCCAAACTAAAGGTGAATGCATGCCCCGAAAACTAAAACCTATTACATCAACCAGTCAGATGCGTCGATTTGTGTTGATTCGAGCGGAAGACCTCACCGGTGTTTCAGGGACTGGCGAAGTAGCAGAAGGAACTGTATTTAGCAGCGGTTTGGCAGTTATTCATTGGCTTAGGGAACCTTATGCTATGGGTGTTTATCAGACTCTCGAAGATGTCATTTCTGTCCATGGTCATGAGGGTCGAACACAGCTGCAATTTATCGATTAAGGAGAGATCAAATGACTACAAATATCATTACCATCTCAAACCAGAAAGGCGGGGTAGGAAAGACAACTACCGCCGTAAATTTAGCACATGCTCTCACTCTGAAAAATAAACAAGTGTTGTTAATTGATCTTGATCCACAAGGACAATGTGCAACCAAGTTGGGTATGGATAGTCAAATGGGAACGTATTATTTTTTGACAACCCAACCAGGCTCTCCCAGTGAAATAACATTTATTCGCCAATGGGTCCGTGATACAGGCCGTGATTTCTTACAGTTGATTCCAGGTAACTCAATGACTTCCGCTGCGCAAATGATGTTGGGTGTCCAGGATCAACCGATCTCATACATAAAAGGCCTATTGAAAACATTCACTAAAGACCGATTTGACTACATCATTTTCGATACATCCCCATCTGTGGGTGGCTTACAGGAGCGTGCAATCTGGGCGGCTGACCTGGTAATTGTTCCCACCGCAACAGAATTCGCATCACTAGATTCGTTAGCAAAGACAGTCACGACCATCCAAACCTTGAGGGACAAAAAGAATTGGCAAGGGGGATTGTTGGGAATATTACCTACCTTTTTTGATAGTACCAACGAGTCACGCGACTCCCTGCAGGATCTGCAGGCAACATTCAATGACAAGGTGCTTTCTCCCATTCATCGGGCGACTGTCTTACGTGAATGCTGGTCTGAAGCAAAGACCATTTTTGAGTATGCGCCAGAAACGCGGGCAGCTGAGGAATATAAATCTTTAGCAGCTCTCGTGTTGAAATATTAGAGGACGCCATGGCCAGGCGTGACGCATTTACAGGACTACGCGATCCTAATCCGATGATCGAGGTTGAGGAGGATCAACATCAGCCAACCACGATGCTCCAGCGACAGCCCTTGGATTTAATTCCCACGGCAGATCTCAGGAAGAAAAGATCACGTAAGTGGGAACAGGAACATCGGCTCGAAACTGCGACGTACCGGGGAATTCCTCGGCAGGTTGTAGATTTGATTATCAAAGATGCTCAGTCGCTTTCAGTTCCTAGAGATGAAGTCTTCAGGGCGTTCCTTGAATATGGCGCAAGGCTTTACCGCAATGGTGAGATCAAACTTTTAGCGTACCCCAAGGCGCAGCGAATGACTCTGTACTCTGAAGGCGATAAAGGAAGCACCATCTTGCCTGCTCAAAAACCGACAAACCATAAATGGTTAGCCGATGCATTCCCAGTGCCGGAAAAGAAAATTGGCGGGACCCAAAAGAAAAAATCCAAGAAAGACCAAGAAGCCATCCCCCAATGGGAAATAAGAGCGACATTTCGAAATTCCTATTTTATTAAAGGAAGAAGTTCGGTCGATTGCGCGGGAACATACGTTACCGGTCGGAGAAGTTGTCTGTTTCTTCGTTATAGAAGGTTCACAGGCTTTTCACAATGGAAGCCTAGTTTTGCAACCATCCCCAAAAACAAATGGAAAGACATTATTTCTGGAGTGAACCAAATGGCCTCTGACCTTTCCTGGAAAAACAACAATTTTATTTTCACTCCAAAAACCACGTCTGCGTCCATGCTGACGTGCCGCAGACGTGCTGCTGACATGCCGCAGACGTTGACGCAGACGACGTTGCTGACGTTGAAACCACAGGAAGCCCGTAAAGGGGTCTTTTCTAGGAGAAATGGGATAACCACTGTCCTTCCAACAAAGGCTGTAATTGTGCCTTTATTTCACTTTATTCGAGATTAATTTTTTATCAATAGGGATTTTTTTTATGAATGCAGTCATTGGATTTTCACCGGAGAAAGCCTGGCAAGCGGCAATTGCTAACCTCGAAATGGATATGTCGCGGGCGACTTTTAGCACCTGGGTGAAGCCAACCCATCTTGTGGATTTTTCAGATGACATTTTTGTCATCGGATGCATAAATGCATATGGCCGTGAGTGGTTAGAAAACCGTCTAACGACCACCTTACAGCGATTCCTTATGGGGGTGATGAACAGAGAGGTTAAGGTTCGTTTCGTTGTTTGTGACCAGGAAATTGATGATGGGGATGATCTCTTTCAGGAAGAGGATCAAGACCAAGAAGATTCTGAGGACAATGCCATTGCGTTGGATATCCACTTCAGCTCCATACGGAATTTCCTGATTGAGCCAAGCCGGGTAGTTCGCTTACCGGTATATTACCTGCGCTGGCTGCCATACGTCGGATCACAAATGATTTTCTTGATCATGGCATTATGGCAGGAGTATTATCTGGCGAGCAGTGGAAAGGCACGAAAAGGGAGCTGCAAAGTTGCCGTTCGCGCTGAGCGTATTTGCCAATGGGCTGGGATCAGCCGGGCTCAGTTCTTTCGCTTGTTACAACCCGGTAGCAGTCTGGGATGGTTTGCGAGAAAGATTGACACCGATCATGAAGTAGATAAGCGCTCAGGAAGAACCAAAAAGTCCTCCAACAAATATGAACTATTCGAATCACCGCTGACGCCTGGGGATGCTGAAGACTTGAAAACTTTCTTATTGGCTCATGGTATCCAGGATTCCCCTCAGTCTGCTTTGCAATTGGCTATCAACGCGAATCCAAAGGACATCTTGCATTATCCGGCGCGGCTCCCTCAAGAAGAATTCGACAAAATGATTCCACACTATCAGACCGTTCAGGATGTCATCCGGGAATTGATTGGTCACCGGCTCGACGGAGAACTTGGGACCCTGGCAGATCAGCTTGCTGACCGATTGTTAGGTCAGGGGGATTTCATCCTGGTCACCTGGTATTTTCTCAAAAACTGGTTACCGGTTCTCGGAGCAGATGCTGCCATGTTTGTCCTGGTTTTGCGTAATCTGTGTTACTTCAATGATGAGACAGGCAAGATCCGAGATGTAGTCTGGATTGAGGGTGGATATCAAGCTATCGCAAATCGTCTAGGGATCAATAACGCTCGCGTTGTGGCGAACTGGCTTCCAGCCTGGATTGAGAGAGGAAAACGTAAGGATGAATTAAGTGATCGTACCGTTGATGAATTTTCTCGCCGGCAACGTCTTCAGGATCTATTAGCCCTTTTTGTTGAGCGCATCGATCATCGGATCAATTCTGAGGGCAGCTATAGTTGGAAATTCAAGGTACAGAGGATTGATCCACTTACTCCACAACACCAAGCCATCCAACAGGCTGTTTCGTCCCTTCTTGTGAAATCAGAAGATCATTGTGTTCAAGACGAATTAGATTCTTGGATCACTTTATTGGGCAATGGTTGCGCGCAGCGTCCCCGAGCGGAGCGAGTGGGATCTGAGACTGTCAAAACAGAACAAAAGGTTGTTTTGAGACTCTCAGATTTAACCAAGGATTGTTCTGAGACTCTCAAGGGTATCCTCAATGATTGTTTTGCGACGCTCGACCCGGAAGCCAAGGGTTGTTTTGAGACCCTTTTAAAGATTCTCAAAAGCTTTAAAGATTCCCCAAAAGAAAAAGATACCTCCTCTACCCAAGATACATCGATTTTGCTGAACGATCCAACCAGTCAATCGGTGGCAGTGGTAACTGATTCGAGTGGAAATTGGTCATTGGAAAAATTGTTGGCGCGCGCAGACAAGAAAAATCGGCAGGTTTTCCTCGATCAAGAAAAGAATGCTTTACCTTTTGTGTCCTGGATCATTCATGGCGCTTCCCAACCCAACATCCAGAATCCGTACAGCCTGGCTATCGCCAAGCTAAAAGAGAACCCCAGAATCGGAGCCGGCGGAGCGAGTGAACGACTGGCTGAATTACAGCCGCGAAATCTTGCCCGCCTGATAGAGCAGTCGTTCACTTTTTATTCCCCAACCGACCAAAATTGGCGACGGCTTTTTGCAGAGGTGAAAAGGGATCGTATCCGGCTTTTAGCAGATGCGCTGGGATTGGTTCTGGATATCGAGGAGGAAACAGGTTGGATGAGCAATTAAACCAGATGCACTTTGTGGACTACCGAATTCAAACAAACATTCATAAAAGGAGACAACAATTTATGGCGCAAGGAAATCTTACGTGGCAACGTGGCGACATCACCGGGGATATCTATTTTGATTATCTGCGTCCCCAGAATCAGGACCCTATCCCTTATGTTCGCCTGTACCTGATGATCGACGGCAGCCCGGAATCAAAACCGGTGAAGGGATTAAGAGTGCTGGTCTATGGCACCCTGGCTGAATTGGTGTACGGACATGTCCAGAAAGGCAGCCGGATCGGTGTTGAAGGTCATATTCAACTGCGCTACCGGCCAAACACGACGACTCCTGTTTTTGAAGTCGTTGCCGAACGAGTTGAATTTATCCGCAATATTGATTATGAACGCGGAAAACAAGTGATCGCAGATTTAAAACAGCGCGGAAAACGAAATTCCGTAACCGATCTGGAAATCATCACACAAATCCTAGAAGTTGGAGAATTGGGTCATGACAGTGAATAATCCTAGTGAACCGGAAATCCAGATTTCTGAAGAAAAACTGCAAAAGCTTGGTTGGATACTGTTCGGTCTTGCGGTGATCTTTACGATTATTGGTGCATTCGTTTCCCCATTGGATGAACAGGGAAAACCGGTACTTCTCTTGCCAGAGGTAAAAGCAGTGGAAGATTACAGAAAGGCGGCACAATTATGGATATCTGAGTTGAACATTTTGGATGGCGAGATAGCTCATATTATTGCTGCTGATCAACAAGGTGATCTCTTTTCACAGTCCAGATCTGCCCAACAGACCCTCCAGCATGCTGTTGAGCTCGCTCAACAAGTTGATCGGACCCGAGTACCCCCAATTGGTATGGGGATGCATGAGCAAATGCTCTCGACAACGTTGAGTTATCTTGAAGCTGCTCGCAGCGCTTTACAGTGGGTCAGCGCGCCAGAGCAAGAAAATCAGGACCAGGCTATCCAATTACTTGAAGATTCTCGCCAGATGAAATCGGAATTGGAGAAAAACAAGTGGTTGATCTCACGTTAGAAGAATTCCAACGCAATCAGTCTATTCGAATCTCCAGAGAAATCATCGGGCAAAGCGAGGAGCACGAGCAAAAAATGCAAGCCAATGCTCAGAAATTATGGGAAAATGCCCACAAGCATCTTGTCGCACTTTTAAGGCTTCTGGATCAGGATTACGATGAATCCTGCGAAAAAGCGACCCGACCATTGGAATCATTTAGCGATGATGACCTGGCATATCTGATTCATGTTCGGCTGCGTGCTATGCAGGGTAATGCTTCAAAAATGAAAAAGCCAGACGGAACCATTGATATAAAACAGAGCTTGAAAGAACTCAGTCAGAAATATGCTGATCTGGAACAAACGTTATTGGCCTCACAAGATTTAAACAAGAAATTACAGTCTGAGAAATCTGCCTTAGAAGCCCACTTAGCTGCCCTTCGGCAGATTCAGAAGGATGATGTGTCCCAGAACATTCAACCCCAAAAAACAGATACTGAAGAATCGAGTGGCCTTACGCCTGTTCCGGATTGGGTAAAAACCTGGCAGTCGTCCAAGAACTTTGAAAAAACATCAGCGGCAATTCTTGTGATGGGTGAAATGGGGATTGCTTTACGACCATCCATCATAAAGCAGATGGCAAATCGCCTTTCCTTATCAGCTGCAAACAAAAACCTGGATGAAGCCTTGAATTGGTTAATGTCACCGGAAGGAAATGAAGTCCCAATCCTGGTTGAACAGATAAATGGCGTTGTTGAGCAAGGATCCAGTTCTGGTGGAAATCAGCCTGCAGTGCTGCATTTGACTCGCGATGGTCAAGCTGCATACCAGGTATTAACTGGAAAAATTCCTAAGGAGAATGAATTTGATGCCCTAATAAGACACCATTCTTCACCGGAGCATACCATTCTGAATATTCAGGCCGGGGAAATCCTGGTATATGAAGGTTATAAAATCCGAGGACGGGCACAAACTATTAATTTATCCAATGGTGAAACTTATATCCCAGATATTATTGCTGTGGATCCAAAAACAGGAGAGGTAATATTCGTCGAAGTAGAACGGGATGTGAGTAAGGATCAAATATCCCGAAAAACGAAATGGATGAAGTTTTATGAAGCTTCAAATGGAAACCTGTATGTATTTTGCGACAACTTGAATTGCCAGAGAGCAATTCAGGGAGAAATCAATCTTGCTTTAAGTGGGTTAAGTTACAACTCTTTCCTGACGAATCTCCACGGATTACGAAATGGGAAGCGCGCAGGAAAGGATGGAAGCATCTGGTTTTCTCAACGGAGAGGAAATGAAAAATAGAACGGTGTGCGCTCCGTTCTATCTGCATCGTTCCTCTAGAGTCTTAAGGGGGAAGAGTGTGTTGAATGGAAATTTAGACCAAATAGGAACGCCAATCTGTGGGGAATCCATAATCCCGTAAATCAAAAAATGGCCTGATTTTCTCAGCATCAGAAATATTCTGAATAAAAGTAAGCCATAAGTTGCGATCTGATAATCGTCGCATTACAAGAAACAGCGCAAAGAGTTGGTTGTCTTGGGTTGGATCCCATTTGAAGGATTTAGCTATGATTGGCCTAATGGGATACTCCCGCCGAAATAAATAACCATAATGAGCACAAATATTCCTTTGAATACTCAATACATGCAACCATTGTCCAAATAAGTAATCATTCGCATTGTAAAGGCCTTGTGCAATGATTTTTTTATCTGGCTCTAAAAGGTTTTTGTAAAGCTTGGAGAGAGTGTTGAATGAGAAAAACTCAACCACAACCCAAATAGGAAAAACCCCCGCATACTTTTTTTGATGATGAACAATTACTGGATCTTTCTTATTACGCGCAATTTCAACCGAGAAATTATCAAAAATTTCCTGGTATTTCACGCTGTCTTTGAAGATCTTTGCTTGATAAAACGCATCTGATCCGTATGTCAGCGCTAAATGATGCGATATCTGAGTTCTTGTGTTAATTTCGATGGGCTCGAGTACCGATAAGATTTTGTTCCGTAACCACCTATCATTTTCATAAACAGCAATTATCTGTGAAAATTTGAAATCATCTTGGTAATGATCTGGTGAAGCCATAAATTTGTGAAAATAAATATTCAAACGATAGTAGTGATTGGACTGAAGAAAAGCGGTGGCTTTTTTCTCATCATCAATCGTCATTCCTCGTTGACGCAATAATTCTATTTGGTCATGAACAGACAGAGCTGGTTTTAAAGCCATATAGATTAAGCATCCTTAAATAAATGACCCACCTCGGTGCGCATGCTAAGCAGAGGCGTGGTGGGTTCTGTTGACAGTATTATACCCAATTCCATCATTATTACAAGGGAGAAATTTGCACAAGTTTTCAAATCAACCTTTCGAAGAGCTATCTTGCCTTTCACCATAAGTGATGGCAGCACAATCGTCCCTATCATCATAATTTAGTTTATTAAATACCAGAGGTTAGCTTTTTGATAACTACAAAGGAGCTTACCAATCATCTTTTTGTCCCAGGGGCTCATTTACCCACAATAGACTTAATACAGCATCATAATTTGGCATCCCAATGGACAATTCTCTAATCGTATCCCCCCGATCAAAGGCATCTCTATTCTCTCGAAACCACCTGCAGCTCGAACTTCGTGCCATTGGCGAGATACTTCTTTCCTATTGAATAACATCCTCGCACCCGTATTCAAACCTACCGGATGATTGACATCCGGAAATACTCCAAGTTCCGTGAATTCAGAAGAAGGTTGGAAGTACTGGATTTTGCCTTGAAAGGAATAAACAACAGCAACCGGCTCAAGTGTGAAGCGTGTGAAACGGAGAGCAGTCGCAGTCAGGGATGTTTGGAGCTTTTCAGACCATTCAGAAATAAGATCGAAGGAGGGCGCATTTTCCGCAAAGGGACGCTCCACGAATCGTGCAGGGATTAAAAAGGCCGATGCAAATTGATTAGCTTCTTGTTCTGCATCGACTGAGTTTCCAGCTGGCCTTTCCTGGATATCCAGTTTTGTGCAAGATCGCAGTAAACCGTTACCTCGGTGCATTTCAAGGTGACCTAACTCATGCACAATACTAAACCGACGTCGATAGGGGTTGATGTAATTAGAAGTTGAAACCGAAATAATTGGTTTACCAGGACCAATCAAAAGGCGAGCTTCTGCGCCTTCCATAGAACATTCGTGAATTAAAGCTCCCCGAGCATGAACAATTTCGTCTAGAAGTAGAAGATCTTCCGCAACAAATATATCAAGCCTATCCAGAACATGATTGGCAACAGACTCCGGGCGATTCATAGCTTGATTAATCCAGATCCAATGTGATACCGTCACGATGTGCTGTAAATTCCAATTCCTGAAGAATCGTTGCTAAATCGTCATTTGTCAACTCGCCTAAGTTTCGAAAAGCAAGAGATGGCTGAGTTCTACTCGCACTTAGAGCAGCTGATAGTTTTTCGATCGCTGAAGTTAGCTGATCACGGTTCCAACCTTTTCGCAATGGTATTGCATTGATCTCTGCACCAGCTTGTTGAATATCACGCAGATCGGCAAATCGCCAATTGCCGGCAATGAGGCTTTTGACAAAACTCATGCCCTCGGACCTAAGTTTCTCCATATCGTAACCGGCTTTCTCCAGAAATATCCTGACCTCTTCGTCTGTATTTGGCTCTGGAACTTCGTTAAACAGACGATCAAATGCGGACGCAATATCCAAATCCGTTCGTTTGCATTTATTTTCGTCCATTTCGAGCCTCCATTCTGATTTTATCTGCCCTACGACGTAACGTCCGTAGGTTCTGATAAATCTCCTCCACAGGTCTGCATAAGTATTTGGCAAGCTCCTGCGGTTTTGCGTCACAATTTCCATCAATGATAGCGTAGACTATTTCCTCTAACTCTTGATGACCTGAACTCGCTCCGAGTAATGCATCTATTTTTTCCTTAGCCTCAGCTGATTTCTCAGCCACTATTTCTGCATCCACTACCATTTCTTCTGGAGATCCGATTATTCGCCGATTTAAAGACGGTTGACGACGCTCGACATCGGGGTCGTCTGTGTGGTAATCGTTCTCACCCGCTTGATCCAAGCGAACCTCAATCCGGTTTGCTGCTGACTCTGCCAAATGGTTAACTTCACTCTTGATTACCCATTTGAGCCACATAAGAAGATCGCCTCTATCCGGATCCCAGTTGCGCTTCTCTGTGAATGTTTTCTCGATTACATCCCGGACAATGGATTCAGCGGACTGTCCCTGTGGGAGTGTGTCTGAATTCCAACGCTTACCTTGAATAAGCCATTCAGTATAAGCTACGAGCCTGGGATAATGCTCCTCCCAGGGGAAATCTACTAGAAGCTGTTTCTTTTTCGCATTCACAAAAACCTCTCTTCAGGCAGGTACCAGATTGCTCGAACCTCAATTTATAGTGGTTCATTATTGATCCTTTCTTAATTTTATATCTACTTGATGATAACAACCATGCAGAGAGGTAATTCTAATTAGTTAATACCGGTGTATTTGGATTTTTAGCAAATTTGGCAAAAAACTTCCGCACGTCGGTATTAACAAAATGAAAAACAAAATCTATCCTTGAGCATCGGAAACGTCGATTCTCACTTATTCAAGAAAGGAAAATGTAACATGGCAGAGCAAAAAAAGACAGTCACTATTATCGTCGATGGAACGCCACACGAGTGGCCTAAAGATAAGATTACCTACGCGGAGTTGGTCACCCTGGAGTTTCCTGATTACCCACAACACCCGGAGATCACCTATACGGTAAAGTACAAGAACGGGCATGGGAACAAACCAGAAGGTACGCTTTCTTCAGGCGGATCCGTTAAAGTCAAGGAAGGAATGATCTTTAGTGTATACGATACTGGTCAATCATAACGACGATATCCGACGGCTGGTTGAGAAGGGGTACGCAGTTGCCTTCGATAGCAACTACATGATTGTCCGCGACATCCCCTATCTTGACGCAGAGCGTAAATTGCAAATCGGCGCTATCGTCACAAAACTGGTATTTACCGATGAAAATCGTGTAATCCAGGATGACCACCAGATCTTCTTCGCCGGATCTGTTCCTCACAACTTAGATGGGACTCCTATTCCCAACCTGGGAGGTGGTGCCACACAGTTGTCATTAAGTGAGGTCAGCAAGGATGTAGTGGTCCAGCGTTCCTTCTCAAACAAACCCAGGATCGCTGGTAAGTTCCAAGATTTCTATGAAAAAATCGAGAGCTATGTTGCAATCATTTCAGGACCTGCCATGGATCTGTACCAGGCAAATCCTTTGACTTTTCGTGCGGTGGATGAGATCGTAACCGACCAGATATTCAAGTTTCACGATACGATGACAAGCCGGGCAGAGATCACCGATCTGTCTGCAAAGTTCAATAATGATGTGGTTGCTGTGATCGGTTTGGGTGGCACCGGCGGATACCTTTTGGACTTCCTGGTAAAGACACCTGTACGGGAGATTCGGGCTTTTGACCTCGATCCCTTTTATGTTCACAATGCTTTTCGGTCACCGGGTCGGCTTGAAGCCAGCGAGTTTAACAAGCCAAAAGCCGAGGTGTACCATGCGCGTTATGAGAACTTTCGGAATGGCCTATCCATCATCCCCAAATATCTAGACGCATCCTGTAGCGATGATCTAGATGGCGCGACCTTTGCATTTGTCTGTGTCGATAAGGGTCCGTCTCGGGCTGGCATCTTTGATTTGCTCATCTCCAAGAAGATCCCGTTTATCGATGTAGGTATGGGCCTTGCTCGGAAAAACGGTTCAATTAACGGAATTTTGCGAACCACCTACTACTCCACCGATAATGGGCAGAGTTTACGCGATAAAAGACTGGCTCCAGAGCATCAGACCACGGATGATATCTATAAGACAAGTATTCAGATCAGCGAACTCAATGCGATGAATGCCTGTCTTGCTGTCATTCGGTTCAAGCAATTGCGAGGGTTCTACTCCGAGGAACTACCCTTTTACAATCTTGCTTTCGAAATCTGCGACCTCAAGATTGTCGGGGAATCCAATACAAATGAAAATTAGACTGCAGCGCGTTCATTACATGCCCAAAATACTGGAAACCGGCGTACTCTACGTTTCCGAAGAGTACAGTGCTGCAGCCCATCTTTGTCCTTGCGGATGTGGGTCAAAGGTCAGAACGCCGTTGGGACCTACGGATTGGACATTTGAGGAGACCGAAAATGGACCCACGCTCTACCCATCGATAGGTAATTGGCAATTACCTTGTAAATCGCATTATTTAATCATAAATGGTCAAATTGTTTGGTGTCCGAAATGGACTACTGAACAAATTACCTCTGGGCGTCGTGCCGAAGTAGAACGGGCTCGTGCATACTATAATAACCTTTATTGTGGACGGGGGAACGCCCTACGTAGTTTATGGTATTGGTTGAAGGGCAAATTGAAGCCATAATGGTCGCTAGGTTTATTTTTTCGCCTGATGAACTTGAAACCCCCATTATTTATCTCACGGTCGAAGGATATCTAGGTCTCAAGATATATTCTCAGTTCTCCTAACAACCAATAATTTTTTTAATAGGCTAGTTCATTGATTGCTAACAAAGCTAAATTGAGTGCCGACGAATATCAACATGGTTTTCAAGAATTTCATTTGCTTTTTATTAGAAAACATTGAAGAAAATTGTTTCATTCTAAATTGATGTGTCAATCATTAAGTACGCGGACTGACCAAATTTTCACCTATAAGTGGCCGGCTTCCCCACAATCATCCTGGGAAAGCCAAATATTAGTGTCTTGGCGATTCCTTCCTGATCAAAAAAACTGCCAGGCCTTCTACAACCCAGTGTACCGGACCAACAGATGAATACGAAGGTGAAAGGACATGATACTACTTCTCTAAATGCGATTTTTTTTGAAAAGAGGTTTCGCCGACAGATATACAAAATGTATGCAGCCATTCGCGTAGTTTAGTTGGAACACCTATATAGAGTTGATCGAAGCTTACTGCTTTTATTTGACATTCCTTTCTATAAACGAAAGAGCCCGTTGGTTGAAACAATCCGGTCGTTCCTCATGCGGAAGATGTCCGCAACGGGAGAGAATTTCAACTTCTGCTTTGGGTAACTGCCGGCAAAACGCCTCCGTCATGGCAACCGGATGCCAGGCATCCTCCTGGCCCCAAATAATAAGCACCGGGCAGCGGATCTCTTTGAGATGTTGCTCGACAAAAGTTGGATTCGTGCACCGCTCGGTGCGCAGATTGACTGTCCAACTGCCAGACCGGAGGAGCGGCTGCAGGTAAGCCTCGACATCCTCCTGGGTCACTTTCTGCTGATCGGCAAACGCCCCCACTAGATTTTTGCGGATTAAAGATAGGCTCAAAAATAGCCTCGCCGCTTCCCCAACCAGCGGCAGACGGATCAGATTCCAAAGACCCGGCAGCGAGTGGGGCACGCTACAGGTGGATGACAGGATCATCGCGCTGACGCGTTCTGGATTACGGATGGCAAAATCCAAAATGGGCAGACCGCCGGCAGAACTGGCCACCAAGATCACTCACTGTGCCTGAAAACCATCTAGCAACTGGCCAATCAAACGAGCGTTCCCCGCAACCGAATAGTCATGCCGATTAGGCGCAGCCGAGTAGCCATTGCCAAAAAGGTCCGGTGCTACCGCCTGGTACCCAGCAGCTGCAAAGGCATTGATTTGGTAGCGCCAGGTATACGACCAGGCCTGGCTTCCATGCACAAAGAGTACGAGTGGACCTTTTCCCTCCGATACCCAATGGATCAGAACACCTTCTATTTCGAGCGTGCGACAGGTTCCCAGTATTGGATGGATATTTTGGCAGGGTGTAGTTTGCATCGCTAATTCACTTTTTCTTTGGAATTAAACAGCCGGTTTTTCGCGCATACTGCTTATATTCCATTGGAAACCGATTTGAAAGGATTTGCTCCTCCAGGCGTACACGGTACAGGATCCCTGGCAGGAGGAGCAGAAGGACGGATGCTACTCCGACCAGGCTGGAATATCCGATTACAATGCCGAGCGTCATCAGCAGGTAACCACTATAGGCCGGATGGCGCACATAATGGTAAGGTCCTGTTATCACCAGTATATGATCGACGTTTATCTGGATGTGCCCAGAATACTGGTCCCGCAAGGTGCGCCGTGCCCAGATGAATAGCCCCAATCCCAGGCCAAATAGGAGGAGCCCCAAACCCTCCAGGACAACCCCGCGGGGGATCGAAACTGGCAGAAAGGAGAATTCGAGCGGTGAACCAAAAAACACGAGCAGAAAACCGGGCAGAATAAGCCAGAAAGAAAGGTCTCCCTTTTCTTCTTGAGAGATCCTTCCCCTGCCCGAAAGCCAGTACGGTTGCTTTGTGCCCATATAGTAGATAGGCGGCCCGGCTAAAAATGCGATCCCGATCACGAACAGTAACAAACCAGTGAGATTTTCTATAAACGTTGCAGCTCCCAGGCAGGCTAATAACAACGCCAAAATGGGCACTCCAATCACCAGGAAAAGTATCATGCTTCTGCTCATGGACTCTTCGCTTTACGTATCCACGGATTTTGTCATGAGAATTACCCTGTACTGTCCATGCAATAAAGAAGGTTCATCGATCACCACCAGTGCGTTCGGGATGTTCTGGATCATTTCGCAAAACCGACGGTTGGGATCCGTGCCGATTTGTCGAATCAACCAGCCCAACAGCACCCTGAATCCTGAGAGGTGGCTGACTTCCGGCAGGAATTTATCGAAAATTACCACACGCCCCCCGGGTTTTAGAACGCGCCAGGCTTCCCTGAATGTGATTGCTCCATCTGGCACCACGCTGAGGATGAGATTTAAGATGACTACGTCAAATGTATCATCTGGGAATTGAAGGTCTTGGGCATTCATAACAGCGAGGGTTAAATTACTCCCACTGACCTTTGTACGGGCTTTCTCTAGCATAGCTTGAGTAAGGTCGATCCCAGTGACGTGGATACCTGCGGGAATTAAAGGAAGATCCAGTCCGGTTCCAACGCCAGGGATCAAAACCCTTTCACCGACTTGGAGGTTTATCATTTCGATAGCGTGCTTGCGGGCTACTCCATAGATGGGGCGCATCACGGAATCGTAAATTGGCGCCCAAGTTCGGTATATCTTCAGGTTGCGTTTGTCATCCATTTTTGTATCTCAGTAAACGAAGCGCATTCATAACGACCAGGATAGTACTACCTTCATGTGCAACAACTGTCCAACTGAGCTGCACCAAACCGAATACTGAAGTAATAATCAGTAAAAATATTACACCTAAAGAGATTACAAGATTTTGTTGGATAATTGTGCGGCTTGTGCGGCTCAAACCTACTGCAAAGGGTAATTTGCTAAGATCATCAGCCATTAATGCCACATCTGCCGTTTCGAGAGCGACTGCTGTTCCAGCGCCTCCCATGGCAATTCCCACTGTAGAAGTTGCAAGCGCTGGGGCATCGTTTACACCGTCCCCAATCATGGCAACTGCTCCAAATTCTTTTTTCAAACGCTGAATTGTAGTTAATTTATCTTCTGGCAATAATTCAGCTTCGATATCCGTAACGCCTATTGATTGTGCGATCTGTTGGGCTACTTTCTGGTTATCGCCAGTGAGCATAATCAAATGCTTCACTCCCTGGTTTCGCAAACGTGCTAATACCTTTTCAACATTAGGTCGTGCAACATCCGCTAATCCCAAAACCCCTAGAAACTTACCATTATGACTGACAGTCATCGTTGTCCGGCCAGCGTTTTCCAGTTTTAACACTGTTTGCCTAACAGTTTCATCAACGATTTTTCCGTCGTTTTCTTCAAAAAGTTTAAGCGAACCAATCCAAACTGGTTGACCCTCCACCTGGCTTCGTACACCGCGACCAGGAACATTCTCTAAACTATTCGCCATAGGAAGAGTCAGGTTTCGTTCTTGAGCAGCTCGTACAATAGCCAGAGCCAACGGATGGCTTGACTGTTGTTCCACAGCCGCTGCTAATCGCAAGATATCTTCAATTGGAGAGTCATCTAAGGGGATGACATCCGTTACATGAAATTTACCCTGCGTGAGTGTTCCTGTTTTATCAAAGGCGAACGCGTTAAGCCGTCCCAGATTTTCCAGGTGAACACCTCCTTTAATCAAAACACCATTGCGTGCCGCCTGAGCAATTCCAGCAAGGACTGTTGCTGGTGTACCAATTGCTAATGCGCAAGGTGAGGCAGCGACCAGAAGCAGCATAGCTCGGTAAAAACTATCAGAGAACGTCATCCAACCCGCGATCGGTGGAACCACTGCAACAAGCGCTACTAAAATTAACACAATTGGAACAAAACGGGCAGAAAATCGATCAGTGAACTGTTGAGTGGGGCTTTGCTGACCCTGAGCCTCAGCCACCATTTTCATGACCCGACTCAAAGTGTTATCTTTTGCGAGTCGAGTGATTTTCACTTCCAAGGCTGCATCCTGGTTAATTGTTCCCGTAAACACCTCGTCGCCGACAGCTTTTTGAACAGGGACGGATTCTCCAGTGATGGGACTCTGGTCAATGGCACTCTCTCCAAAAGATATCACTCCATCCACCGGAATACGGTCGCCCGGTCGGACAATAACAATGTCATCAATAGAAAGCAAGTCAACCGATTCCTCAATTATTTGATCGCCTCTCCGTACCCGTGCTGTCTTGGGCATCAATTCGCCTAAAGCGTTGATGGCGTTTCGTGCTCTGTCTAAAGCGTAATGCTCTCCAGCATGCCCCAATCCGAATAAAAAGAGCAGAAAAGCACCTTCAGCCCAGGCACCTAGAAAAGCAGCACCTACTGCCGCAGCTAACATCAGTACATCTGTGTCAAACTTACCTCTCAGTAATGCGGGGATAGCGTGATGTCCAATATCGTATGCACTGGCGACGTAGGAAAGCAGAAAAAGAATCCGAGAAACACTTGCAGGATAGCCAAGAAATTGCTGCCCAACCCAGCCAAGAAGTAGAAATACGCCCCCAGTCGCAATTAGAATAATTGTCCAGCGTTCTTGAATCCAGTGCGGAAGGAAGGATGGTGCTGTACCGTGATCGTGCTCATGTTCATGAGCTTCTTTCTCTCCTTTTATCTCGGGTTGCGGTAATAACCGGGCTCCTAAGTGACGCATGGTTCGGTGGATCTGTTCCAAGGAAACAATCTTTGTATCATAAGCGACCATTGCGAACCCGGCTGCATAACTCACACTGGCATGAAGCATCCCATCCATATTTTCGAGTTCTTTGGCGATCATTGTTGCTGAATCAGCGCTGTCAAGTCCTGTAAAGGGTATTTGCTCGTGGTGGTAACCATTACGCAATTCTGATCCAGCCTCCTCAGCAATGCGTTTAACTGCAGCTAATGAAATTAGATTTGGATCATAATGGATGCATAGATCAATGGGATCATGATCCAAGTGCAGGTGTGTTTGGAGAATACCTTTTTGGGTTTGTAGCCGGCTCTGCAACCGATCAATACAATGGTTGCAAGATTCCTGACCTTCTGGTAGCAACAAAGGCAGTGAAATTTCTACGGTTTTTTCTATCATTGATTTGTCCTTAATAATTCTTTTATTGATAAATGAAAATATAGCTATACATAGACGCTCAAATAAGCATCTGGTTAGTAACAACAAGTTCGGTTTTTTAATGAATAGGCGGAGGAATAAAAATCGAATTTTTATTTACACGGGGGAAGAGTATGTAAAATAATGAATAATTAAATAGTAATCCGACGAAAAATGCACTTGGGATAAAACTAATAATAATTCCATAATGAATTATCCCGGTACAGACACCAGAACTACTTCCAAAAATATCTGAGTGCCCTGGTTGTAAATCATGGAGAAAATGAATACCTATGCAGAGTGAAATAAGAATCATCATGAGCAAAAAAATATTGTGTGTGGAATTTCGTTTGTTATTCATGGCACACATGGTCCAATCCGCGTTGAAACATCTCGCTTATATGTTCATCATCAAGTGAAATATACACTTGTCTTCCTTGTTTTCTAGAGCGGATAACACGTTTATCACGCAATCCCCTTAGTTGATGGGAAATTGCCGATTTGCTTAATCCAATAAGTTGAACGAGGTCACCAACGTTGACTTCTCCATCCAACAAAGAAGAAATAATACGAACGCGAGTTGGATTACTCAATGATTCAAATAAGCTGGCGATACGACTGGCGGTCATTTCATCAACAACGCATTTTTTTTCAGAGGTCATTGGAATAGTTAGCCTTATTGTTAATTAATTGTTGAACATTTGCTCAACTATAGTTTATATTATTACAATTTGATTTTCTTGTCAAGAGAGGGTGGGTTATTGATATTAACGTTCCTACTCGAAATTGATCGTGTCCTTGACATAAATTCATGTTTAGAATAATATATCATTGTATTGTGATATATAAATGTATAACAATGTAGGAGTAATCCATGCTTACTGTCTCAAATTCTGAAGGTGTTCAACTTCAAGCTAAACTGTTTCGCGGGTTTGGGGATCCTGCACGGCTTAACATCTTACAGACGCTTCGTTCTGGTCCGAAAACCGTAACCGAGATAGTCTCGGCGACGTGTATGAGTCAGTCCAATGCGTCTAACCATTTACGCTGTCTTCGTGAATGTGGCTTAGTGGCAGCAGAACAACAAGGGAAATACGTTCATTATCGGCTGAGCGATGATCGTGTGGGTGACTTACTCACAATGTCGGAATCATTACTGTCCGATGTCGCCCTAGGGGTTTACGAGTGCACTCGATATAATCTCCCTCACAAAAAAAGTCTGGCTCACGAGTCAGGTGAAAATCGTTGAAAAATACATCACTAAGTTAATCAGTCCTGTACTGAAAAGGGAGAATATAGATCTCTTTTTTGCACCAAAAGATTATCTGCACATTTAACTGTAACTCTTCTCTTTTTTTGTCCCACAATATACTTCGGAGAGGTAGCAGAAGTATTTACCAAGTTCGTCAGCTGTCTGGTTGAAAAAGCCAGATATTTTACTCTGAATGGAGATTTTATGGAATCGAATAAGATTGAATTAAGAGTTGCCAACCTTGACTGCGAACATGACGCAGCTAACATCGAACGAGGGTTGGAAGGTTTTCCAGGCTTGGTCGGGTTGAAGATTTATCCGAAATCAGCCAAAGTATCCCTGACCTTTGACCCTGATCAGACCAACCCAAGTATTCTGAAACAAAAATTGGACACCCTGGGTTTTCCAACTCAAAAAGGGATGGAAATGGCTGAACAGCCAAAACCATGGAAAAATCCCAAAGTGCTGACTTCGGTGGCTTCCGGCGTCCTGCTTCTGGTTGGCTGGCTTATAAGTCTGGCTGGTGCACAAGTTGTCATCTCAACTGTTATTTTTATTGCAGCGATTTTGATTGGCGGATACTTCTTTGGCCGCGAAGCTATTGAAGAATTGATCTTCGAGCGCCAGATAGGTATCGAACTTCTGATGAGCGTCGCTGCGATTACGGCTGCCATCATGGGTGAGCCGTTGGAAGGGGCTATGCTGGTCTTCCTCTATTCCATTAGCGAAGCCGCTGAGGGCTACACAGAAGAGAAAACTCGCGCGGCGATTAAAGCGCTGATGAACCTCGCACCCAAGGTGGCGCTGGTTCGACGCAATGGTCGCGAATTGGAGATCCCGGTCGAAGAGCTGGTGGTTGGGGATGTGTTCATCGTCAAACCGGGGCAGTCCATGGCGACCGATGGCGAAGTGCTGGTCGGGACTTCAAGCGTCAACCAGGCCCCTGTAACCGGCGAGAGCGTCCCAGTGGAGAAGCAGTTGGGCGACCCGGTCTTTGCCGGTAGCATAAATGGCGAAGGCGCCTTGGAAGTCCGCGCGACAAAAACCTTTGCGGATAACACCATCGCCCGCATTATCACCATGGTTGAAGAAGCCCAAGAAAAGAAAGGCAAAAGCCAGCGCTTCATTGAGCGTTTCGGCGCACGCTACAGTCCCATCGTTTTGCTTATCGGCATTCTCATCGCCGTTATCCCGTCGCTTCTGTTTAGCGCAAACTGGGTAACGTGGATCACCCGGGCAACAGTGTTTATCGTTGCTGCCGCACCCTGCGCCTTGGTCATTTCCATCCCGATTACATTGGTGGCTTCTCTGGGCACCGGCGCACGGAATGGGGTGCTTATCAAAGGGGGCGTGTACGTCGAGGAGCTGGCAAAAGTCAAGGTGGTGGCGATGGACAAGACCGGTACGCTGACCCGCGGCGAACCGGAAGTGACTGATGTGGTTCTTCTTCGCCAGGACGCGGATCGAATGACAACCTCAAAGCTGGAACTGTTGGCTGTGGCTGCCGGAATCGAGCGGCGCAGTGGCCACCCGCTAGCTCAGGCTATCGTCCGTCACGCAGAACAACAGCAGGTCCAACCTGCCGATCTTAACGATTTTCGTTCATTAACCGGGGCGGGTGCTTCTGCCCGTTTGGATGGACGAACAATTTATGTTGGCAGCCCGGACCTGTTCCAATCAAAGCTGGGAATCTCTCTGGAAAGCTCCTGGGAGGATATCAATCATCTGCAGAGCGAAGGAAAAACCGTGGTCGTGCTGGGTGATGAACAAGCTCCTTGGGGCATGATTGCCATCCGTGACAACATCCGTCCCAACGCACAGAAAGCGATCGATGCGATGCACGCCGCGGGAGCTGAAAAAGTGGTCATGCTGACCGGCGACAATGAGCGTACCGCCCAGGCTATCGCCCGCGAATTGGGGATCGATGAAGTGTACGCCGACCTGAAACCTGAGGATAAGGCGATCAAGGTACGCGACCTGACTTCCCGGTATGGACACGTGGCTATGGTAGGCGATGGGGTCAACGATGCCCCTGCGCTCGCCGAGGCGACGGTTGGCGTCGCGATGGGTGCGGCGGGGACGGATGTGGCTCTGGAGACGGCTGACGTGGCATTGATGGCCGACGATCTAGAGAAACTGGCTTATGCGCTTCACCTGGCGAAGCGCAATCAATCTGTCGTCAATCAGAATCTAGTCCTATCTGCAGTAGTGATTGGAGCATTGGTAGTTGGTGCTATAGGAGGTTGGTTTACATTGCCAATTGCAGTGCTAGCACATGAGATTAGTGAGTTTGTCGTCATTGGAAGTGGTTTACGAATGCTTAAAAATTAATCCATAATCAAAATCGAGTGTATTCTTCAACATATTTTACCAAAACCTCATTTATCAAACAGTATACATTTCAGTTGATATGAAGCACAGTTGGACAAATTAGCAGTTGGAAAATAAACCTTGAATAATAAGGACTGCACTAGCTTTAATGCAGTCCTTATTGTTGAGTGTATCTAGAGAAATTTAATATAATCTTATGGGGCTCGGATTCCATTTATCAATAATTTTAAGGCGATTGTAAACCGAATTGTGGTAACACTGGTCTAAAATTACATCCATAAATAGCCTGTTTCCCTAACATCGTCCAAGATAATCTTTCAACCGTATTCCACCAGATTCCAGGCATTTCATACCACTTAGCATTTGCCACATCCTTTGGGATATCTGGATCTGGGGCGGTGCCTCGCGCAAGAGCTCCATCCGGATGAATGCCAACTTCGGTATAAACAAATGAATAAATTGGGCCCAGAGTGGCTAAAGATAGCATCATGCCCCACCCGCACCGTGAAGGTTCTACCGTTTTTGCAGCATCTATCCGGTCAGCAATGAATTCGAAGTATGTCATTCCTTTTGGCGCTTCAGGAACCTGCATAGGCTGGTTTCCTTTGTAGGCAACGAATAAAATACTGGAACAAATAGCCAGGATGACTGTTGTTTTGACAACCCATCCAATCAACTTAAGAATCACTACGATGAATTTCATTTTCTCCTTCATTCTCTTTATTTGTCTGATACTTATCTTCTGGTCGGGCACCTTCTCTTAGGACCCGGTTATAACGAATCTCCTCGCGATACATTCGATCTAGAGCAACCTCAATCACATCGCTTTCACTCCGTCCCATAACGTTTGCCATCGCTCTTAATTGACTTACGCCTTCTGGGCTTATTCGAAAAGATCGAACTGGTTTACTCGCAGAATTTGTTTTCGGCATGCTCGTTTTCCTTATCGGTTAGGTTATTTATAATGTAATACTCTAGTATTGCTATGTCAAGTTAATTTCCGCATTTTTCCTAATTTAGTCAAATATGTCCCCCTAGGATAGGTGCTTTCTTCTTGCTATGATTAGAGTCACAACCAAATATCTGTTCGGTCGCTGATAATCCTCAGCTGTTCCAAAAAATCCTTGGAGCGACCATCAGCTTCTTCCCTGTTTACACAACTTGCGTGCGTGTAAATAGGTGTTGAGATCTGAATGGTCGCTTTTGTTTTAACTAACTTTCAAACCCGTTAACCGGAAAAGGAGAAAAAATTGAAAGAAATTCCAGTCTCAAAACGCAATCTGATCATTGCCATCATCCTGGCAGTTGTCGTTGCTATAGGTATCCTGATTATCGAAAACTGGCCACTTCGTACTGAGCAAGGTTCTGAAGCATCAACCAATGAAGATAGTCTGGTTTCTACTGCAGCGGTCAATGCCATCGAGAAGGTCTTCCAGGTGAATTATCAGGAAGGAAAAGAAGCCTGGCTTGAGCGTATCTGCGAGGTAAGCACTCCCGCTGGATGCGAGCTGTTTTCGACCGGCGTAGACCGTATGTGGGAAAAATACGTAGATGCCAAATCTGTGGTCACAGCTGCCACGCAGGCAGTAGAAAAAGTAGCAGACAATGGTTCCGAGCAAGTCTGGGAGATGACCATCACGCTATCTTCTCCCTTACCGGGTAGCAATAAAACCCAGGATACAGCATATGTTGTTCTCGCGAAAACAGAAAGTGGTTGGAAGTTTGATCGTTTCCTGATGGAAGAGGAAATCGATGCGATTCTTGCTCGGGGAAAACCTTCCACCACAACTGTAGAAGAAGGAAAGAAGTAGTGAAAAGATTTTTCCTGATCATTGTCGTCTTGACCTTGCTCATACCATCTGCTGTTTATGCTCAGGGTACTGATCCCTGGTCAGAAGTTTTTCAACCGGATGGAAATCTGAATCCTGATTTGATTGATCTGGGAGTTACCACAGATCACCCCGATTGGATGTCAATTGAACTGCCCTTTGGCCAGTCCATTGATCTTGATGCAAATTATCATCTCTATCAAACGCCTAGTGGGAATATCGTCGTCTTACCCTCTGCCTCGACGCTATTTTTTATGGCCATGAACCCCCAAGCAAGCGGTTTGACCGGCTCCTATGGATCACTGGGAAATGGTTACGGCAGCCTGATCTCTTTTCTTGGGCTTGTTGCCGGCGATAATCTGGATTGGAGCAAGGTACAGGCGGAACATCCAGAGTACACCAGCCCGGACCAATTTTGGGGAGCGGTTCTCAATGGTCAGCAAGATGTTTGGACCTATTTCTCCGGGTGGGGATTCATCACAACCCTGCTTCAAATGACTTGGAATGATGGCGCTCTACGCTCGTTGTATTTGTTGTATTTGAATGGTTCACAAAACTGTGCGGCCATTCCAGGGGGGTGCTCGGGAATTGTCACCCCGCCTCCTCCCCCAAGGGAGTGTCCTGACCCAACGGTTTCTATGCAACAACCTGTCCTCGTCATTCAAAAAACTGCGCCGAACAATCCCCTTGTTGTGGGACAAGATACCGAAAACCGCCGCGGTGCAGATATCCAGGTCAGGGTGACAGTTCCTCCAGTGATTTTCACCTGGTATGAGCCGATTTATGAAGAAAGAGATGTTTGCCGCTCAGCCAATTCCGGAGAAACCGCCAATTGCAATACCGGAGCTGGATCAGCTATCAATGATGGTGTCTCAGATACAGAAATGTTATTCAAGGAATGCCGGACACATGTAGAACATTTGCCGGATGCGGTAGCTTCGTTGCAAGCTACTGCAGCATTGGATGCCGCCAGCCAGGATTGGATCACCGGTAGATTAGGTCAAACCCATTATGAAGCCTTCGTCCATCAGGCATATTTCACCCTGATTCCCGGAATTGGTTCATGGACAGGCGGATGTGATGGCGGCGGCACCTGTACTGCTACTGGCCAGGCACTCCGTGTTCCATTTGCAGATCCAGGAACCTTCAACTTGCGAATGGACGTAGTGACCACGGGCACTCGCTTCCGCGGAGTTCCAATCACCCAGCCGAGGCGAGTAAGGGTTGATGGAACGATGCAAGTATATGTAGCTCTTCCGGCATTGGTGCCTTAAAAGATCAAAGTGCAGATTTTACCGATTGCGGTCGGTGTGTTGCTTACAGTCGTCCTGGGTTTCATTGCCGCCATCTATTTACTACTGGTGATTGGGTTGTGGTACCCACGAAACGATTATGACAAGTAAGGAGGCATTGGTTCATGACAGATTATTTTGTCGTCTTTGGAGATTTTCTCGCTGCTCTGCCTACTTACCTGTTGAACGGCGTCCTCGCAACCGTTTACTGGCTTGGCGAATCTGGAGCTGCTCTGGTAAGTATTCTTTGTGCAGGGTTGATCATCCGTTTCGTGGATCAACGTGTGCAATCCAGAGCAGCTTTCCGACCAGGACGAAGTGGGCGGGAGGCTGCTACTCCGGATTTATACACAGCTCAAATCACAACGGCGATTATTCTGGTGCTTTGGGTAATCAGCCAATGGGGGATGGGAGCACCGGTCCCCTGGCTGGGTGCAGCGATGTGGATCGCTGGCACAATCATCCTTTTACTGGTGCACATGCAGGAACATACCCTTTTGTGGAATATGAAATCGGGAATTGCGATTTATTCCCTGGCCGTCATCGGAAGCCGGCTCTACCTGGCCTACACCGCTCAATTATCAGCAGATCAATGGGCTGCACTGATTGGGACATCTGAAAGCGCATCAGCTGTGATTGCGAATACACGCGGAAATGTAACCACGATTATTCTTTGGGCTTTGTGGTTGGTGATCCCGTTAGGCTATTTTGCTATGTTGCTGCAGCAAGTTCTGATCAACCCGATGTCGTTGGTCAATCCATTGGCAGGCGCCAGCGAGTTGATCAATCGGTATCGAACCAGAAGATAGGGTGATAGATGAAACCAGCACACAAATTCGTGGGCTTGCTTGATTTATTACTCTACCTTTTTAGGTGAGAGTCTTATGAACGTTGGAAATTCTTGATTAACGCCAGATTCTATTTCAACGATTGGAGGTCAATATGTCACAACTGATGGATTTGCTGCGTGGACCTGCTTTAGGCGTGATCGTCATGATCATCCTGATGGCAGGCGTCCTCATCATCACTGCATTTGCGGCGCTGATTGCCCAGATGAGTCTCTTGTTCCGGCTTCGACCTTGGAATACTTCCGAAAAGAGAAGTGAAAAAGGGAATGAAGGTTACCCACAAGAAACATTTGAGCAACGTTCCGCAACTCGTGAAGACCAGCGAGCATCATCTCCCCATCG
>JABLXC010000056.1 GCA_013178185.1 Anaerolineae bacterium
TGCCATCTACATACATCTGCACGGCTTGCTTGCGCATTTCCTCTGGATAGCCTCTCGGTTTAGGCTCTGGAGTGTATTTATACCCACAATGCATGCAGCGATACCTTTGTGCACCAGATTCCGTTCGGCCAGCCTTGTTCTGGCATTTCGTTTGTTGGCATTTCGGACAGCTTTTCATTCCTCTATTCTAATCCAGATATTTAGCCACTCCCCAAAAAAGACATTCCGTGTGGAAGAGATCATCAACAAGCTGCGCGAAGCCGAGGTGTTGACCAGTCAGGGGAAAACCGTGAGCGAGGTCTGTCGGGCACTCGGGATCAGCGACCAGACTTACTATCGCTGGCGCAAGGAATGTGGCGGCATGGGAACCGAGCAGGCCAGACGGCTGAAAGAGGTGGAGCGCGAGAATACACAGCTTCGCAAGGTTGTCGCCGACCTTACGCTGGACAACTCGATCTTAAAAGAAGCTCTGCGGGGAAAATAATCAGCCCGGCCAGGCGTCGCGAGGTCGTCCAGCAAGTACAAGCCAGTCTGGGCGTATCTGAGCGGTGTGCGTGCCGGGCGCTAGAGCAAGCCAGGAGCAGCCAGTGCTACCGGGCAATGAGGAGTGAGGAGGAAGAGAAGTTGACCCAGCTGGTGGTGCAATTGGCCAGCCAATACGGTCGGTATGGCTACCCGCGCATCACCGGGTTGATCCGGAATGCGGGCCGGATCGTGAATCACAAGCGGGTGGAAAGGATATGGCGAAGAGAAGGATTGAAAGTGCCGCAAAAACAGCCCAAACGAGGCCGGTTATGGCTGAACGACGGATCCTGCGTGCGGTTGCGAGTGGAATATCCTCGCCATGTGTGGAGCTATGACTTTGTTTCCGACCGGACACATGACGGACGGGCTTACCGCACCTTGAACATCATCGACGAATACACCCGGGAATGCCTTGCCATCCGTGTTGGTCGCAGCCTGAAAACAGAGGACGTGCAGGCGTGTTTGACCGAGTTGTTCTGTACGCGTGGGGTGCCAGTCCATATACGTTCGGACAACGGCAGCGAGTTTGCTAATCGCGCCATGCGAACCTGGCTGGCGGAACTTGGGGTGAAGATGTTGTTCATCGAGCCGGGCAGCCCGTGGGAAAACGGCTACATCGAAAGTTTCAATGGCAAGCTGCGGGATGAGTTGTTGAACGGCGAAATCTTCTACACGCTTGAGGAGGCGAAAACCATTTTGGAACAGTGGCGCATACAGTACAATACAGTCAGGCCGCATAGCTCAATTGGATACCGGTCGCCTGCACCCCAAGCAGTGGCGGCACCGCTACCGGTTCCACCGCTCATCGGTGCAAACACATCAACTACCACTTTACAATTGGACCAGTAAATGGGGGTAGGTCAATAAAACATCCAAAATAAAGTTTTTAGATTACCTTGAAAGGAGTTCACAGTCACTTACCTTCTCACTGTAATACAAATGAAGTGTATAGACTGTAGAGCAATATGATGGATAAAGAGCTGTTATTAATGATCCCAGGACCCATTCAGCCGGAGCAAGAAGTGATGGCGGCCATGGGGGCGCCGGTACGAGCTCATTATGGGCCGGAATGGACCGAACTTTACAACCAGACGACCGCGATACTTAAACGTCTTTTTAATACACAAGGCGATGTTTTTTTGATGGTTGGGTCCGGATCTTGCGCGCTGGACGGATGTCTCGGGAGCGCATTCAGCGCTGGCGAAAAGGTGCTCATTGGCTATAATGGCTTTTTTGGAGAAAGGCTCAAGGCCATTGCTGAGGGATATGGTTTGAACCCCATACTGGTGGACGCCGAATGGGGGAAGCCCCTGAATCCGACTGATTTTGAGGCTGCGCTTCAGAAACATTCTGATGCGAAAGGGATTTGTGTTGTTCACTTGGAGACTTCCACGACAATCATCAATCCCATTGAAGAGATTGGTAAGATAGCCCGAAATTATGGTGTGTGTTTTATGGTTGATGCAGTCTCTTCGCTGGGCGGCTTGCCAATGAGCATGGATGACTGGAATATTGATCTGTGTGCGAGCGCTTCACAAAAGTGCCTAGGAGCGCCGCCAGGATTGGCACCAGTAGCGATCGGAAAACATGGTTGGGAATGGATTGATCGTAATCCCTCAAAAGGACATGGCTGGTACACAAATCTGCGTACCTGGCGTAAATACGCAGATGAATGGGCTGATTGGCATCCTTTTCCGATCACGATGGCGACCAATAACGTTTTAGCATTGAAAGCAAGTCTGGATAATTTATTGCGCGAAGGCGTTGAATACAGGATGGAGCGATACCGAAGTCTTGCGCTTCGACTTCGAGACGGCTTGCGTAAAATCGGTATGCCGCCCTTTACACCTGACCAGATGATGTCGCCAGTTCTGACGGCAGCTTTTGGGCCTGAAGGTGTGCCCACGAGTGAAATTGTTACCTATCTGGCTGAAAAACACCATATCAAAATTGCTGGCGGATTAGGCGCATTAAAGAACAAGATTATTCGGATAGGCCATATGGCTCCGACGGTATCCAAGGAAGATATAGATCGTGTGCTGGATGCTCTGAGCCAGTTTAAACCTTAGCGATTCTGTTAATTGGAGGGATAGTGATGAATGATAAACCGTTACAAGGAAAAATCGCGCTTGTGACCGGATCTTATCGCAATCTTGGCGCGGTGACTGCTGAAACGCTTGCCAGTTATGGCGCCTCGGTTATGATTAATGATCTGGCATTGCCGGAGCTTTCAGAGGTCGCAGAGAAACTGCTTAAGAAAATTCGTTCTTATGGCGTTCAGGCGGCTGCGATTTCGGGGGATATGTCAAAAAGCGACCAGGTGCGCTCGTTGTGCCAGACCGCTGTCAAGACTTTTGGCAAGGTGGATATTCTGGTCAATAATGCTGGGCCGTTCAGTATGGATCCGTATATTGTTATGAAAGAAGAAGTGTATGACCGGGTGATGGATGTTAATCTTAAGGCAATTTATTTAACTGCCCAAGAACTTGTTCCAGTGATGAAAGCGAATGGTTGGGGAAGGATCATCAGCATGTCTGCTGGTTCGGCTTATGTTCGCAATCACAGCGTGTATGGACTGGCTAAATACGGAGTTCAGTTTATTACGGAAGAACTGGCCCTGGAAGTTGGGCCAGAGGTAACTGTTAATGCGGTAGCTCCAGGCCAGATTTACGAAAGTCTTCCGGATATTGCCGAATTTGATCCAACTTTTGGGGATCGTTATACAGCCCGCTCTCCTCTGAAGACTTTGGTGACCAGAAAGGAAGTTGCTACTTTGATTGCCAATTTATGTACCCCGGCCTACGATCACGTGACTGGTGTGACAATTCGAATTGATGCTGGGGCGGAGATTTGGCGGTTTTGAGATGGTATATATCGGTGGAAAACGTGGCATGGGCATCTAGACTGAAGAGTTTGTCGGGATGGAACAGCCGCGCCACCCTAATCTGAAAGGAAAATTGTATGGATATTTTGGAGATAACTGGGAAACACGGGCTCCTCACAGCGATTGAGCTACAAAATGCGCAGGATGCTGTGCCACTGGGCCGGGCTCTACTGGATGGTGGACTGTCAGTTGCCGAGATTACGTTTCGCACCCCCGCAGCTGCGGAAGCTGTTCACGTGATGACAGCAACTTATCCTGAGATGGTCATTGGAGCCGGATCAATTGTGCATATTGAGCAGGCCGAGGAAGCCGTCGCTGCCGGGGCTGATTTCATTGTGTCTGCTGGCTTTAATCCGGCGTTGGTGGATTGGTGCATTGAGCGAAATTTGCCAACCCTACCTGGGGTCGCGACCGCCTCAGAAATTACAATGGGAGTGATCCGCGGACTTAAGGTCTTGAAATTTTTTCCGGCCGAGGTCATGGGCGGGATGAACGGTCTTAAGGCTTTGGCGGCACCTTTTCCAGGGATGAAGTTCATTCCGATGGGCGGGGTGTCTGCCGCTAACCTGGCGGAGTATTTGCGATTACCTTATGTGCATGCCTGCGGCGGCAGTTGGCCGGTAAACAAAAAGTTGATTGCAGAAGGAAATTATGCCGAAATTACGCGCCTGACGCGTGAGGCGTTGTCAATTATTCAAGAAGTGAGAGGAACTTAATGGCCGAAAAGAAGCATCGCATTATCACGCTGGGAGAGATTATGCTCCGGTTGAAGTCACCGGGATTCGAACGGCTTTTGCAGTCTGGAACGCTTGAAGCAACGTTTGCTGGAGGTGAAGCAAATGTGGCTGTGTCGCTTGCGAATTATGGTGAGGATGCTGCCTTTGTCACCGCGCTGCCTAAAAATGCGATTGCAGACGCCTGTATCTCCTTTCTGCGGGGAGCAGGGGTCGATACCAGCCTGATTGTACGGAGCGGCGAACGTATGGGGGTATATTATCTAGAAGCTGGTGCAAACCAGAGACCATCAATTGTTATTTATGACCGGAAGAATTCTTCCATTGCCGATGCAACCCCTGAACAATTTGACTGGGATCATATTTTTGATGGCGCAGAATGGTTTCACATCACAGGGATCACACCGGCGATCAGCCAAACTGCTGCGGATATCGCGCTTGCGGCAGTTCAGCATGCCAGACAGAAAGGGTTGACCATATCTTGCGATTATAACTATCGCAAGAACTTGTGGAGATATGGCAAGGGCCCGGTAGAGGTGATGAGCGAGTTGGTGAAATACGTGGATGTTGGCATTGCGAACGAAGAAGACTGCCAGCTTGCGCTGGGTATCAGAGTGGATGATGGAACCTGGAAACGGGAAATTCAAAGCGGCGAACTTGATCCAGGGAAATATCGAGCGATCTGTGAAGCGGTTTTGGAGAAATTTCCGAACCTGAAGATGCAAGCGATCACCCTGCGGCACAGTTACAATGCTAATCATAACGGCTGGTCGGGTTGTCTGCATGACCGTAAGAACTTTTATGCTGGCCCTTATTACGATATCACCCATATAATCGACCGGGTTGGATCTGGCGACTCTTTTTCTGGTGGTTTGATCTATCGGCTAGTGAACGGTTTTAGCCCGAAAGACGCGCTAGATTTTGCAGTAGCAGCTTCGTGTCTTAAGCATTCGATCGTGGGAGATTTTAACCGTGTTTCAGTAGAAGAAGTGTTACGGCTGTTAGGAGGCGATCAATCCGGCCGGGTACAGCGGTAAGGCGATTTTCTGGTCTAATGAGCCAATCAATTTAATTTACTCAAGATGCCACTTTGCGGTGGTGTAGAGAGAAATCCATGCGGATTCTGGTCAAGTTTAGGTTGCTAAAGCCAAAACTAAGCCAGAGGATCGCATGGATTTCCAAATTGTAGGAGACTTTTGCCTGTGTGACGATTTGCTCAAAGCACTGAGACATTATGAAGATCCACAATGTCAGGTGAGTTTCACTAGAGTACGATTGAAACAATCACCGGCAAATGGCGATTCGAGCTGATATACTTAAAGCATGATTGGGGTTCCTCCGAATGTAAGAATTGATGAAAGCGAATTGCATTTCGATTTTATCCGTGCGTCTGGGCCGGGTGGCCAGAATGTGAATAAAGTGGCGACTTCGGTTCAGCTCAGGTTCGATGTGCATAACTCACCCTCCCTGGAACCAGATGTCAAAGAGCGCCTGATCCGGCTGGCCAGCGGCCGCATCACCGAGGAGGGCGTGCTGGTCATTGAAGCCAAACGCTATCGCACCCAGGAACAAAACCGTTATGATGCCATACAGCGGCTGGCGGCGTTGATCCAGAAGGCTCAGGAAAAACCCAAAGCGCGAAAAGCAACTCGCCCGAGCGTTACAGCAAAGGCAGCCCGGCTGGGAGCGAAAAAGAAGCGGGGTGAGATTAAACGCACCCGGCGTTATAATCCCGAGATGTGGGAAGAATAGCGGGTTTTTAGAAACAAAACTCCATCAGGTTGTCAGGATATTTGTTTATCAGGAAGGAATTTTCGTTTGGATATCAACCGTATTCAAGAGACGTTGGAAGCTTACCGCCGCGGTGATTTGACGACCTGCCAGGCGGTGGATGCGCTTAAACAACTTCCGTATGAGACGATAGGCCAGTACGCTCAAGTGGATCACCACCGCAGCTTGCGAACCGGTTTCCCTGAGGTGATTTTTTCGCAGGGAAAGACGCCGGAACAGATCGTTCAAATTTTCAAAAGGCTGGCGGCGCAAAACGACCGGGTGCTGGCAACCCGTTTGCAGCCGGAAGTTTATGAGGAAATCCGCGAGCGCCTGCCGGAGGCGGTTTATCATGCTGCGGCGCGGGCGCTTTATTTGGATCGCCGCCCTGATGCCGTGAAGCGGGAGGGCATTGTGGCAATCACGGCTGGAACTGCGGATGTGCCGGTCGCGGAGGAAGCTGCGTTGACGGCGGAATTGATGGGGAACGCTGTCCAGCGAGTGTACGATGTTGGCGTTTCTGGCTTGCACCGGCTGCTCGACCACCTGGCGGCGCTACAAAAGGCGCGTGTGCTCATCGTCGTCGCGGGGATGGAGGGGGCGCTGCCGAGCGTTGTCGGGGGGCTGGTTTCTGGCGTGGTGATTGCGGTGCCAACCAGTGTGGGATATGGCGCTAGCTTTGGGGGACTGGCAGCGCTACTGGCAATGTTGAATAGTTGCGCCAGCGGGGTGGCAGTGATGAACATTGATAACGGTTATGGCGCCGGAGTCTTGGCGAGCCGGATCAACCGCCTGGGGCAGGAAGAATGACGACAGAAGCAATCCAAAAAGCTGAAGAACGGCTTGGCCAGGCCGACCTTCCTGCCGTTGTGACCGAAAAGTGGCAGCGGCTGATTCGGATCCTCCAATCCTATCCTGCGGCTGTGACGGCTTACTCAGGCGGGGTGGACAGTGGCTTTCTGGCTTATGCGGTTTACCTGGTTCAAGGAGACCGGATGCTGGCGGTGACGGTAGATTCTGGATTGGATGCGCCCGAACAGGGGGAGTTTGCGCTTCAGTTCGCGCGTGAAATCGGATTTCGGCTTGAGAAGCTAGCGTTGAACGCTTTCGATATCCCAGAGCTTATCGGCAATCCGCCCGATCGCTGCTATTTTTGCAAGAAAGCGATACTCAACCTGCTGTGGGATTATGCCCGGCAGCATGGTTATTCTATCGTCCTTGAAGGCCAGAATATGGATGATGAATCGGATTATCGCCCTGGTCGGCGCGCAGTTCGAGAGAGTGGGACGCGCAGCCCCCTGGTAGAGAGTGGTTTGCAGAAGGTGGAAATTCGCCAGCTGGCGCGTGCTCTGGATCTGCGCATCTGGAATCGCCCCAGCTCACCATGCCTGGCAACGCGCTTTCCGTACGGTACGGCGATTACGCAGAAAGGTTTGGAACAAGTCGCAGCGGGCGAAGCGTATCTGGCTCAACTGGGATTCCCTGCATCGCGAGTGCGGTATTACCAGGATATGGCGCGGATCGAGACGCCGCCGGACCGGATCGAAGATTTGATTGCCGCGCGGGTGCAGGTCGTGGCGTTCTTTCGCTCCTTGGGGTTCAATCATATTGCGGTGGATTTAGCGGGTTACCGTCAGGGGAGTATGAACGAGGGGTTGGAAAAATGAGAGTGCTATATTGCGATTGTTTTTCAGGGATCAGCGGAGATATGTTTTTGGCCGGTATGCTCGACGCTGGTATGCCTTTGGAATATCTTCGAGAGGCGCTGAGGGGCCTGAGATTGCCAGAGTTTTTGGATGTGGGCGTTCAGGAGACGCGCAAAGGCACCCTGCGCGCTGCGCTCTTGCAATTCCAAATTGAAGAACACGATCATCCTCACCGCAACCTGGCGGATATTGTGCAGTTGATCGAATCCAGTCGGTTGCCTGCGTCCGTGCAGCAGACCAGCCTGGCGATCTTCCAGAAACTTGCTGAGGCTGAGGCGCGGGTTCACGGTGAGGAGATCCACCAGGTACATTTCCACGAAGTCGGGGCGGTTGATTCGATTCTGGATATTGTTGGGGCGGCAGTTGGGTTGCACTATTTCGAAATCGACCAGTTGTACGCTTCGGTGCTGCCGCTGGGGAGCGGCAAGGTGGACACAGCGCACGGCGTGCTGCCGGTTCCGTCGCCTGCGACGCTGGAACTTTTACGGGCTGCGCAAGCGCCGCTGGTGCCTTCAGCGCTTGAAGTTGAACTGGTAACCCCGACCGGCGCTGCTATTTTAAGCGCGCTGGCCCGCTTTGAACAACCCCAGATGACCTTGAGGCAGGTTGGGGTTGGGGCCGGCAGGCGCGAGCTGCCCTGGCCCAACATCCTGCGCGTCTTGGTGGGGGAATGGGAAAGCCCACAGCCCACCCACGTGGAGATCGAAACCAATATTGATGACATGAACCCGCAGTTTTATGGTTATGTGATGGAAAAGCTATTTGCGGCAGGGGCGCTGGATGTAACGATCACGCCGGTTTTGATGAAAAAAAACCGGCCTGCTTCCCGCTTGAGTGTGATTGCAAACAAAAAGGATGAGCGGGCACTGGCGGATGTCTTGCTGCGCGAGACGACAACGCTGGGAGTGCGCGTTATCCCGCTTACGCGCTACGAAGCTGCTCGTGAAATCCATAAGATCCAGACGCCTTTCGGTGAGGTTGAGGTTAAGATCAAGAGGATGGGTGGCGCGCCGCCCCAGGTTGCGCCTGAGTACGATAGCTGCGTAGAACTGGCAAGAGCAAGTGGGCGTCCGCTCAACGAAGTTTATTGGGTGGCTAGAGAAAGCGCTATGAAGGTGTTCGGCCTGGATAATTCGTAAGGTGGCTTTTGGATCTGGCAAGCAAGGGCAATGGGGGGTTCAATCCCAGGACATAGCAACAGGGCAGGGCTGGATTTTCCCATTAAGTTCCACCTGCCGCCAACCAATTTTATCGAGGCTGACCGGGTAGGTTGCCAGAGCAGCGGCGTGCTGGTGGAATAGCCGCTGGGAGGTCAGGTCGGCGTAGTGCAGTGCAGTCCAGGGAAGAGAGCCGTTCGCGGCGTTCATTTCGGCGGCGCGGCAAGCCAGACTGGCACCCAGCCCATCATGCACTTCATCGGGCAGAGTGTCGTTGTTGAAAAGCTCCACCATAGTCGGGATGGCGTCGTTTGATAAGCTTGCCAAATAGTTCAGATCCAATTCTTCTCCGGCCAGGGCGCGTTGCACGTTCAGCCGGACGATGATCCCATCCACATTGATCAGGCCGAGGGAGAGAACGAACCCAATCGAGCAGGCCAGCAGAGAAATTGCAAAACGCCCGCGGCGGCGCAGAATTTCGAGCAAGATGGTAATTGCCAACAGGATCGCCAGCCAGGGGATGAAAACATGCGTATAGGTTCGCAATCGAGTGAATCCATAAGCATCCTCGTATAGCTGGAGGCGCATCCAGGCAGATGCCAGCATGACAAGCACCTGGGTGAAGAGCAAAACAGTCAGGATGCTGAAAGTCCGCTGGCGAGCCGCTGTATCGCTTTTTGTTGCCGCTGCCAGGGCAATGTAAAGCAGCAGGGTGATGACAGCGACGGTTACCAATTCAAAGAAACCGCGCCGGGCGTATTCGGAGAAGGTGTAACCGGCGGCGGTAATGTTGGCCTGGCCGCCAAAAAGGTAGCGGAACTGTATGATGACAAACAATAGGAAAAGCAGGTCCACGGCTACAAGTACTACCGCGCCTTCAGTGAAGCCGAGGAAAGGAGTGATGGCAGGCTGGTTGGGGTCGGGGGAAGCTTCTTCTTTTTTAGGTAAGATGGCGTGCAATAACGTCCCCAGGAAGATGAAGCCGAAAATGAGGATATAGATCAACCGGAAAAGGTACTCGGCCAGGTTTTCGATTCGAAGCAAATTAAAGAAATTCTGAATCTGGTCTTCGAAGATCGGATCTGCGGAAGAAAGCAAAGCCGTGAGGATGAAGAGGACCGGCAAAGCCAGCGCCAACCCGCGGATAACCGGCAGGATCTTCTTGAGAAAACCCCGGCGGTTGTCTGCAGGCTCTTCCGGGGTGGACTGGGGGGGCGTTCTCAACAGGTCGAAGGGGCGTGTGAAAGCCGCTCTCAGCCACCTGAAAAAAGCCGTTAGATAGTCCGTCAGCCGGTAAGATGTCCAGTGACCGGTGCGCAGGGTGACCGCCATGAGAAGAAGTAAACTGAGCGCGGCCAGGGCGCTGAATGACCTGGTGAGGTCTTCTCGGCGGATAAAGGTCATCATTCCCAGCGCCAGGAGTACGCCTGCCAGCAGATAAGACCGCCGGGCGGGCCGGATCTTCTCGACAGCAGCAACAGCCAAGCCTGTGGCAACTGCTACAGTCAACCAAACGAAGAAGGAAATGCCACCTGGTTTTTTCCAGAAAAGCTGGTCGAACAGAACTGCCAGGCCAAAAGCAGCCAGATAAAAAGCCCAGGGAGACCGAATAGATGTTTTCATTTTTTATCTCTATTTGTTGTGGGGCATAATATTCCAGACGGCGCTCTGGAATCGGGAAAGGTTAGATGGCTACGACGAGTGAAATAATCCAGGACAAGATGATGATCACCGCAAAGACTACAAAAATGATGCGCTGGAGGCGGCGCTGCCGTTCGACCCGGCTGCTGCCATTCTTATTCCTGGAAGGGGTTTTTGCAGGCATTCCGATTGCTCCTTCTGGCCTCGATTCTAATCCCAATTCAGCGAACTGGTAAAGGGCTCAATCGTCCGCTCCGCGCGCCGAGGTGTTGGGCGGCGGGGATGAAACTGGTTTGTGAACCACCCCGGCGCATAAAAACTGCCCGGTGTTGGAGGCCGGGCAGCTTGAGGAGCTAAATCCATGGTGAAGGATTAAGTTGTTTTACTCTCGCTGGAGGCAGGCGTTGAGGCGGCAGGTTTACTTTCGACGTTGCTGCTCTGGGGAGTTTTTTCTTCTCCGTGGGATCTTGACATGCCAGAGGGTGAACGATGGTCTGTGGCATAGAACCCGGAACCTTTAAAAACAATCCCTACCGGGGTATAGACTTTATGTAAAGCTTTCTTCCCACATTCCGGGCAACGGACTAGCGGAGCGTCTGAAAATTTTTGCACCCTCTCAAAACGCACATCGCAATTGTCGCATCGATAAGTATAAACTGGCATACTTCACCTCGCAAAACACAAACCTACTCTTTGTTTTCCAAGATTGTATTATAGCATTGCTATCACATTTTGCAATAGCTTTGGATGTCTTCATATAAAAAATTAATACGGGTTGGGGCGACGATTTTCCATAACGCGTAGGAAGATTACGCTGGCAATGATGAGAATACTCCCCGCCACCTGTGCGACAGTAAAGCGTTCTGAAAGCAGGATATAAGCTTGTAAAGCTGTCAGGGAGGGTTCCAGGGTCGCGATCAGGTTGGCGACGCTGGCCGGTAGGATGGTCATGCTATAGGTGTACAGCCCGTATCCGCCCAGTGTGGGTCCGATTGCCAGAAGAAACAACAATCCCCAGCCGATCCAGGCATCGCGCAGCCAAAAAAGGGAAGGCTGGCCATCAGTTTCCATAAATGTCAGCGGCATTTGGGTATATACGAAAATGAATACGGCAGCGATGGCAAATGAGTAGAATAAAGCTGTCCATGAATTGATACCCCGGCGGGCCGACGCCTTGCCCATCAGACTATACACGCCAAAGCCAACGCCTGAAAACAGGCCGGTGGTGATCCCAAGGGGATTCAATTGCCAGGCGGCCCTGTTGTGAGCGCCTGAAACCAAAACACAACCCGTAATGCTGGCGGATACTGCCAGAATCTTCACCCAATCCAGGCGTTCTCTGAAAAACAGCCTGCCCAAAATCGCAGTAAACGCCGTCGAGCTATAAGCCAGCACGGTAGAGACTGCGGCGCCATTAAATCTGACAGAGATAGTCCAGAGAGAATTGAAGATGGAAAGGACAAGACCATAATAGACCATGAATTTCCATGAGCCGGCCGGCAGGGAAAAGCGCTGCGGAGCAAACAGGGCGAAGAAAACCGCCATGCTGATGGCCAACAAAAAATCCCGCCAGAACGCCAGCACGAACGGCGGCATATCGTAGCGCACAGTTAGATAACGGATAAATATCGCTGTGGTAGACCAGATGAAAGTTGCAACCAGGGCAATAAGGTAACCTTTGCTGAGACGAGACATTGGATGTTGTTTTTTCCCAAAGCCAGGATGGAACTATTATACAGTACGCCAGGTTTGGTAGAGGCCAAGTCGGCCGCCCTGTCCATCTGATTCAAATTCGTCCTGGATGGAAAAGCCTGCATTGGCTGCCAATCTGGATAATTCTTCTCTTGTAAAAAGGTGAACGTAACGGAGGCCTGGTTTTTGGTCTTGCCCGGGCAAGGTGTGTCGCCAATCCAGCAGGAAATCCCCCTCTTCCACTTCGTCATCGCGGATTCCTACCCTTTCCCATGGGAGGCGACGCGCCATCCACTTGAGGCTGTGTTGAAACTGCCAGACAGAAAGAACGAAAATTCCATCGATTCCTAGCAAATTGCGAATTTGTTTCAACAGCCGGAGGCGTGAAGCAGCATCGGGAATGTGGTGTAACACGGCAAACACCAAAACGCCATCCGGAGGCGGCTCTTTGGGAATTAGATCAATCCAATTTGGGTGGCTTAGATCAGCCTGCAGGAATTGGATTTCTAAGCCGGGGTAGCTTTTTGTGGCGGCCGTCTGTCGAGCTTCTTCCAATAGGGTTGGGCTGAAATCCAGCCCCAGGTACAAACCGCGCCTGCCTGATTGCCCCCAGACCTGTGCGAGGGCGCCGGAGCCGCAACCGAGATCTACGAACCGGCTTTTCTGGGCGGGCAATTGTTCCAGAACGCGCCGGACGCCGGGCTGGATACGTTTGCGGGTAGCGGCGAATGCGCTGGCGTAGTCCCGGTAGAAGGCGCGGTTGATCTCTAGCAATTTTGCGGTCACATCCGGGTGCATGAGATGATTATAACTTCACTTTGTCCGACGATGCGGCGGCTAAGGGGGCGTTGCTCAGCAGGCGGCGCGCGGTTTGCCAGATTTGGTCGAACATCCTTGCCGTCAGGCGGCCGGTCTGGGTATTTTGTCGGCTGGGATGGTAAGAAGCCAGCACCCAGGGGAAATTCCCATCGGGTTGCAGCAGGGCATGATGCCCGAAGGGCGGCGCATCAAAAGACGCCCCCTGCTGGCGGAGGATGGCGAGAACCTGGATGTAGGCGATGCCTCCCAGGGCAACAACTCCCTCCACGTGAGAGAGCAACCTCATCTCTTCCAGCAGGTAAGGACGGCAGGCGGCAAGCTCTTCCAGGGTGGGCTTGTTATCGGGCGGAGCGCAGCGAGCAACGGCAGTGATGTAGACATCCTGGAGGGTAAGCCCATCCTCCTGGTGGTGAGCGTAGGGCTGACTGGCGAATCCTGCCCGGTGAAGGGCGGCGTAAAGAAAATCTCCCGAGGCGTCGCCGGTAAACATGCGACCGGTGCGATTTGAACCGTGGGCGCCGGGTGCCAGTCCAACCACCAGCAGGCGAGCGTGCGGGTCGCCAAAACCGGGAACAGGTTTACCCCAATAAGCCCAATCCTTGTAGGCGCGCCGTTTTGTTGTTGCCACCTCTTCCCGCCAGGCCACAAGGCGGGGGCAGCGCCGGCATATGATTAGGATTTTTTCCATTTCTTCGAGCGTTTTGGGCTTGTCTGCTGGGGTCATTGGGCTATCCCATTCAAAAAGATTTCGGTCATCATGTAAATCAGCGGGTCGCCAGGCTGAAGGTCGCGTTCTGGGCTGGCGTAGAAAAATGGGTACATCATCCCCAGCAAGATCCAGGCCGCAGCCTGAACATTGATGGGTTTAAATTCGGCGCGTTCGATCCCATCTTGCAGGATCGCTTCGATCTTCCCGATAAATTTTTGGTGGTAGAGAGCATGAAAAGATTGCCGCGCTTCACTCCTTAAAGATGGAATCTCCTGGCTTGCCAGCCGGATGATGGCGCGCCGCTCGAGCGGCTGATTGAAAATAGTTTCTACCAGATGCACGAGACGGGTTCGGGCGTCTTGAACCGGCGGGCAGTTGACATCTAAAAGGGTTTCGATTTCACCTAGATAGCCAGTTAGGATGGCCAGTAGCAGCGCCTCTTTGTCCTTAAAATGGTAATAGAGCGCGGCTTTTGAAACCTTCAGCGCTTCGGAAATTTCCCGCATCGAGATGCCGTTATAGCCTCGTTCGACAAAGAGGCGGGCAGCTTCTTCCAGGATGCGCTGCTTTAACAGATTTTTTTCTCTCATTCTCATTCCTCGGGAAGCGCGCTGGCGGCAGCCCCTGACGTTGAATCGGTTGGTTCACTTTGGGTATTGCGGGCGGTTGATCTTTCGGCCGGGCGCGTTTTTAGTCCAAAGGCGAGCCCAAAGAGAAGCACCCCCATGATGCTGATGACCAAAAAAGCAGCGCGGTAGCCCTCTATGCCGCCCCCCGATGAAGCTGCCACAGCTCCGACCACTGCGCTGCCCGTCAATTGGCCGATGCTGGTAAATACCGCTACCACCCCCTGTGCGGCCGAGCGTTCCGAAGGAGCGACCTCGTTCAACGTGATATAGCGGATCGGAGCGCCTAGCAAGGCGGAGAGCCCTAGACCGATCAGTACGCCAGCCAGGACGAAGAAAGCCAGCTTGCCTGCGAACTGGGAGAGGACAAAAACGCCGGTCGAAAAGATGAGCGTTCCGGCGAGAATGACCAGGCGGGAACCGTGCTTATCCAACAATCGTCCTGCCATGGGTGAGCCGATTGCCATGGCAATCACTACCGGCATGAGCAGGTAACTGGCCTGTGCTTCGGTGACGCCCTTCAAGGCGGCCATAGCCAGCAACGGCATAAACACAAGACTGGCCTCCCCCAGGCCGGCGCCAGCGGTCAACCCGTATCCTAACCGCAATTGCTGGTTTTGAAAAAGCGAGATGGGAAGGATAGGGTTTTCAGCCCGGCGTTCAATGGGGACAAGCGCAAAGAGCAGCGCAAGCGGCGTCAGCAGGAAGGGCAGGACTTTTAGGCTGATCAAGCTGGCCGCGAACCGGCTGGTATCGATCTGGTTCAGGCCGTAAGCCAGAGAAGCCAGGATGACCGACAACACCAGCATCCCTGCCCAGTCAAATGCCGGCGTCTGGTTCAAGCGGTGGGAGGGCAGTGTGCGAAAGCTCAACAGGATGACAAGCAGAGCAATGGGCAGGTTAATAAGAAATAGCCACTGCCAAACCGATATACTCAGGATGACGCCCCCCAGAACAGGACCGATGATAAAAGCGAGCCCAAAGACAGCGCCGATCAGGCCGAGAGCGCTGCCGCGCTTTTCGGGCGGAAAGGTATCCCCAATGACGGCACTGGCAACCGGAAAAATCCCGCCGGCTCCAAAACCCTGTACGCCGCGTCCCACCAGCACCACGGTGAAGGTTGGTGCCAGCGCAACGACCAGCGATCCCAAAGCGAACAGAGACACGTCTAATATGTAGATCAGCCTGCGGCCATACAAGTCGGAAAGTTTGGCCATCAATGGCGTGCCAACCAGGTTGAACAGGACATAGATTGAAAACATCCATGCCAGTGTGCGTTCGTTGACACCAGCGAATTGTTTTTGAATTGCAGGCAGAGCCGGGCCGACAATGGCAATATCCAGGGCGCCCATTAAGACCCCGACAAAAAGAACCGCTAAAACGGGTGGGTTGTTGTTTCGCATAGATTTACCCTTCATTGAATTTAGAATAGCGGCAGTTGTCAATTTACTGACCGTCCGGTAAGTTTTTTGATTATAAGAGAATCTTTGAGGTTGTCAAGGACAGGAATTTTACAAGATGAGCATCGCGTCGCCGAAGGAATAGAAGCGGTAGCGGGAGGAGATGGCTTGTTGGTACACCTGCATCAGGCGCTCGCGCCCGGTAAAGGCGCTGACGAGCATCAACAGAGTTGAGCGCGGTAAGTGAAAGTTAGTGATCATCGCGTCCACAGCCTTGAAAAAATAGCCGGGCAGAATATACAAGTTGGTTGCCCCGCTATACGGCAGCACCGCCATACCAGGCGGGGTTGCCTGGGCGGCGGTTTCCAGGGTCCTTACGGTGGTTGTGCCGACGGCGATGATCCGCCCGCCCTGGCGCCGGACGGCGTTGATCTGTTCGGCGGTTTCAGGTGTCACCTGGCACCATTCGGTATGGATGGGGTGCCACATGGGATTTTCTTCGGTGACTGGAGCAAAGGTATCTAAGCCAACATGGAGCGTCACACTGGCGAACTGGATCCCCTGGCTGCGCAGCCGCTCCATCAATTCTGGGGTGAAATGTAAACCGGCGGTGGGGGCGGCGGCCGAACCAGGCGTGAGCGCATAGACCGTCTGGTAGCGTTGTGAGTCTTTCAAGGGGACGTGAATATAGGGAGGAAGCGGCATTTGCCCTTTTCGTTCCAAATAGGCTTCTACCGGTTCAGAGAAGCGCACGCGCCGGCGGGAGCCGTCTAACTGGGCAATCACCTGCACGGTCAGCCCATCTTCCAGGTGGAGCGTTTTGCCTGCAGTGACGCGTTTGCCGCCAACCAATACTTCCCAGGTGGTTTCATCCTCGCGATGCA
>JABLXC010000057.1 GCA_013178185.1 Anaerolineae bacterium
AGTCCGTCGGGCTCTGGTTTTTCGTTAGCCTGGCGCACAGCGGTAGACATTTTTCCAAAAATGGAGGAATTTCTTATGAACCGCAGTTCGCCGGGTACGTCAAAATCCAAAGTTTCACTTTCCTTAGTCAAAGCCATCGACGGCTTCCTAAAATTCAAAACAGCAGAGGGATTAAGCCAACGCACAATTACCTCCTATGAGTTCACGCTTGGTCATTGGTTGAAATACATTGGAGACCGAGAGGTGTCGGAAATTCAATCTTCCGACCTGACCGGTTACATGGCCTGGTTGCGAACCGAGTATAAACCGCGACGTTGGAACGGTAGCTCCGAACCGCTGTCCGCCAAATCCATCCGAAATGTTTGGGTAACATTCCGATCCTTTTTCGGGTGGTTGCAGGTGGAGTTCAAATTTCCCAATCCCGCAAAAGAAATCACAGCGCCCAAGTTTCAAAAACATCCCGTTGAAACATTTACAAAAGAGGATGTGGAAAAAATTCTCAAGGCTTGCGTTTACTCGCGAGAATCGCAGACTGAAGAAAGGAAAAAGTTTGTGATGCGCCGGCCGAGTTCCAACCGCGACCAGGCGATTGTGTTGATGTTGCTGGACACTGGATTGCGAGCAACTGAGTTGTGTTCTCTGATCATCAACGATGTCGATCTCAAGACTGGAAAGGTCACCATTCGCCACGGAGTGGCTGGTGGCGCAAAAGGTGGCAAAGGTCGTACCGTTTACCTGGGCAAAGTTGCTCGAAAAGCGGTCTGGCGTTATCTTGCCAGCCGAGAAGATGGGGACGATCCCGACGCCCCCCTCTTCATCAGCCATGCGGATCGAGCTTTCAACAAGGACAGTTTGCGAGTCTTGATCAATCGGTTGGGAGACCGGGCAGAAATCAAGAAAGCTTATCCTCATAAATTCAGGCATACCTTCGCCATCACCTATCTGCGCTCCGGAGGGGATGTTTTTACCCTCCAATCGCTTCTGGGTCATGGATCGCTTGATATGGTACGCCACTATGCCCAGATAGCTGAAGTGGATGTGGAGCAAGCGCATCGCAAAGCCAGTCCTGCCGATAACATGCGTCTGTAACCAAGAAGTCTTCATTGAGCCAACTTTCCTGCGATAAACATCAATGCTTTTTTCTGGCTTTCTCGATCAAGTTTATTAAGGAAGACCTCAAGCTCATCACCCGGCATGGACGTCGCCTTCCCAGACAGCCCGGCAATACGCTCTTGAACATCAGAAGAAAGCATGGGAGCGTAAGTGCTGTCAGTGATCTCGATACTTTCGTGCATCAGGTTCATGGAAACCGCTTTGTAATCCGCCATAGTCTGAGCATGAAGTAACCCATAGACGGCGTGTCCATGCCGGAATTTATGAGGTGATTTGAATTCAAGGTTTGCAATAGAAAACAACAACTCTAGGCGTTTTTGAAGCGCCTGAGAACGCGTCTTTCCAGGTTCATCCTGGGAAAGAAACTGATCTCCCCAGGAATGGGCGATCGGTGCATACCAGGGACTTGACCCTGGAAGTGACTTTCGAACAATAGCATCCCACTGGCGGACTGGCGCAAGAATTTCAGGAATGTTCAATAGGAAAGTAGTCGCCTTCTTTCCATTTTTTGTATGAACGCCCAGTTCTGGCCATTGGCGAAGTTTGAGATTGTCAAGATCAACAGCTTCTATTGGTAATGTGGTAAAAGCGCTGGCACGCATGCCAGATAGGAAGAGCATGGCAGCAGCTGCTTTGTCGCGCAATAAGGCCAGGCTCTCTTCGGGAACAGGGGTGGTGAGTAATTTTTGGACCTCATCTAAAGAAACAAAAACGTTCTCTGAAGACATTTGCGGCTGGCGCGGCCGCCGCAGAGTATCAATCCACGAAATGGGAAGGTTGTTCATTTCACGAGGATATGTAACCTTAGCCCAACGAAAAAAGCGTTTACTTGAATCAATAATTTTCTTTTGGGATGCGCTGGCCAGGGTTCCTTTTCCTTCCTTACCTGGTAAAGAAGATAGATAGGACGGGAGGGTCGGGCGAATCGTCTGCACCTGGCGGAAATTCTGATCATCCGCCCAAAGCAGCAGATGACGCAAATAGAACCGATAGCGTTCAACCGAGGCTTGGTTCAATTGCAGAACTTCCTCGAGGTACTTGAGATGTTCTTTGACTTTAAGATAGTTCTGGCGTTCGATCACGATGGGCTCCACGATTAATAACCGCTCCACAATTTGCACAAGTCCCTTTGATTAAGACCAGGTTTCCCTTGATCGGTTGAATCTGGGGAGAAAGTAATTTGGATACCTGGTTACAACGCAAACAATAGGCTTCATCTTCTTTTAGCTTATTGGTTACTTTAGGTTTACGTTGGTTGTTGACCCATCTGGCAAACTCTTCCCCGTTGATCCAGATCCTGTTACGGTTGTCTCTTTGGTGGGGAACATCTATCTGCAACCAATCCCGCAATGTGCTTTCAGCAATATCCAGTTCTTCACAAATTTCACGCGGTGTATACAACATCGGCAATAACCCTGGTGCTTTGATGATGACGTTATGTGGTAATTTTGTCCGGTGAGTTCTTACTTCCATCCAACGATACTCCTAAAAAATATAGTTTTGTACTTTATCCATGCACCAGCAGATCATCCGACCCGAAATCGTTGACAGTATTTCCAAAAGCTTGTTTGATCTGAAGGATATCTTCTGGGATTACACCGGCATCTTGATTTTCGCCTAAGCCCGTGCGAATTTTTCTGATTGAGTCAGTCAATTGGCTGGCCAGTTTATTGGCGCGTTTGGCTTCGCGTCGCACGGTGTTCCAATCACCAGTTGATTTTGGTGACGGTATCTCAGTCACATCGCTTGCCATCTGTGCAAACTCATCTTCATTTGTCATTACCCTGTTTGCCATGCAGCGAGCTTCAAATCGTCTCAAACTACTGTGGATCTCGTCTACTTGATCTTCAATATCAAGGGTTTCCAACTGTTCAAGTGATAAATCTGAAAGCTGAGATACGTACCCGAATAAGCGGGGTAAGTCTTCTTGAATGGTTTCAAGCTGCGCGATAAGCCTGGTATTCTGCGGTTTTTCTGATTTTGAAAGTAAGCAGGTGTTCATTAGCGATCCTTTCCAAAAGAGTTACGAGTAGGATAACACCCGGACTGAGCTACCTCAATCTATTAATTTCGATAGGGTCAGGTGGTCGTATACCTATCGAAATTGATATATAGATTTTTCCTTCTTCTACTTGCACAATAAGATAATCTCGCCTATAATTTTACTGAACAGATGTTCTAATATAAACCCTCAAATTTTCTACTGTTACCTCACTTGCGCATACGACTCTAGAATGACCAACTCCCACTTATACAATCAACCACAAGGTCCTCTCTGGATAGATGCATGCTTGTTCAGGGGGGATTTATGCGTTATGTGCCATTATTTCAGGTCAACATAGGGGAGGATTTCTTCGATGCCATCCATTGTGGTTATCAATGATGAAGGATCTGTTCTTTACCAAAATGTGGTCGAAGACGTTCAGGATTTGGTAAAGATCATCCGGGATGGCAGGAATGTGCCTGGTTACGCTTTGGATGATTGCCCAGAAGTGCAGGTTTATGGCTTGATTGTTCTCGCGGGTCAGCCACTTAAACCGAAAAGAAAAGCGCCGGCATTATCCGAGCGGCAGATCAGCGTTTTACAACTACTGGCGAGGGCATATTCGCCTGATCAAATCGCGCTAAAACTTGGGTTGACCGAAGCAACCATTCGATTACATATCCGTGCTTTGAAAAAGAAATTTGGTACAGATAGCCGTGATCAGATGATGGCAATGGCGGGCCATCTAGGGTTATGCGATCCTTTTGAAACAAGCACGGTCCATGATCAACAGGAGGATCAGGCACGGTCAAGATGATCTGATGAAATGAAGGGGGATTCGTTGTCAGATTGAAGAAAATATTATATGATTAGAGGCGAACATATTTTTCATATTCCACATTGCAATCCTTGAAAAGTAAAGCCACATGTCCAACTTTCCGGCCTGGTTTAACAGAGCGTACAAACGATGGAGCCGATCCCAGGCGGGAGAGGAAGATTTCATAGCCTTTTGTGATTTGTTAGGCTATCCACCTTCCAATGTGTTAGGTTGGTTGCACGGTGAGTTTATTCCTGAAGGTCCAGAGATTCTGAGTATTGCGGGGACAGTCGGAACCGAGGTTTATTCAATCCTTGGTCTTCCTGCAGTGGATCCTGAATTAATGAAGATTTATCATGCCTTTTCTCATTTGCATGGTGAGTTTCGCAGTCGCCTGGCTCAGGCACTTTGGGAAGCAGAAAATGAAATGAAAGTGAAGGGTATCTCAGCTAGTTCGCCGGATGCAGGGGGAATACTCAGTGCTGCATTTTCCAAATGGGGTATTGCGCCAAACCCAAAGCAATAATCCCGATTTTCCTAGCTTATTTGATTAGCAACTATCAATAATGAGTATATAATTTCTTAATACTCATTCTTTTGATTTTAAAGAAGGTACTATGGACGACTATCCACAAGTACTAACGATTGAAGAAGCATCAAAATACCTTCGCATACCTCTCTCCACACTTTATAAACTTGCGCAGGATGGAAAAATACCATGCCAAAAAGTTGGAAGGCATTGGCGATTTAGAAAAGAAGCAATAGATAACTGGTTAGCCAATTCTAATTTTGGAACCGAGTCGAACAGAACACCAAAACCTCAGGGATAGTCACTCCTCAGTGGCCTAAAAACGAGCATTATGACCTATAACGAAGAAGATACCAAACTCCATTTAATAACCCCATCGTTGCAATCCTCAGGCTGGATTGGTCCAAAAATCACGATGGAATATCCGATCAGCGCGGGGCAAATTGTTCTGCAAGGTGATGGACATCAACGCCTCCTTCCTCAGAAAGCTGATTATCTATTGCGATACAGCGAATCATTGCCTATCGCAATTGTCGAAGCCAAAGATGAAGACCATTCTGTTGGTGCCGGTTTGCAGCAGGCAATGGGTTATGCAGAAAAGCTTGGTCTTTTATTTGCCTATTCATCGAATGGTCACGGATATGACGAATGGGATTTCACTACAAACACCCAGAGAACTTTATCCATGGAGGAGTTTCCAAAACCGGAAGAGCTTTGGCAACGTTTATGTGAATTCCGTTCATTAGATGCTAACCGCCCTGTCAACCCCCTTCTGAGTCCTTATTGGCGAGATCCAACTGGTAAAAAGGTCATGCGATATTACCAGGAGGTTGCCGTCAATAGAACAATCGAAGCAATTCTAAAGGGTCAAAAACGCATTCTATTGAACCTGGCCACTGGTACAGGAAAAACGTTCATCTCCTTTCAGATTGCTTGGAAGCTGATCAAATCGGGTTACTTCGCCAACAAGCGGGTGCTATTTCTCGCCGATCGACTTGTATTGCGAAGCCAGGCGTATAACGCATTTGAACCTTTTAAAGATAGTGCAGGAGACCCGAGAGCTGAAATCAGCGGGGATATTCCTCTTGGCAGGCAGATATATTTTGGTATCTATCAAGGAATGTATGCAGTTAGTGCAGATGGTCTCCGATTGTTTGAGCAATTACCAAGCGATTATTTTGATTTGATCATCATTGACGAATGCCATCGCAGCGGTTTTGGCACCTGGAATGAGATTCTGCGTCATTTTCCGAACGCCATTCAATTGGGCATGACCGCTACGCCAAAACGTAGTGATAACGTAGATACATTTCAGTATTTTGGTGAACCGATTTTTACTTATTCCCTGGGACAAGGGATTGATGATGGATTTCTGGCAAATTATAAAATTCATAAGGCCAAAACAGATCTGGATGTGGAAGGCTTAGATCTGAATCATGTAATCAATGATGGGGTGAGCGTCGAAATTCCTCCCGATGCGACGTTGAAAGACCATTATGAAACATCCGATTTCGAACGGCAAATCACACTTCCTGATCGAGTAAAAGTCCATTGTGAGCATTTATCCAATCTGTTGCGGATATATGGCCGCATGGAAAAAACGATGATCTTCTGCGTCAATCAGGATCATGCATTAGAAGTTCGAGATCATATGAATCGTTTGAATCGTGATCTAAATATCTCGAATTATGCGGTACGTATTGTTTCAGAAGAAAGTGACGCCCAGGCTCTATTGGAGAAATTCCAGGCTATCGATAAACCAACACCGGTTGTTGCCTCCACCGTGGATTTACTCAGTACAGGTGTGGATGCGCCATCAGTGCGGAATATCGTTTTCTTTAAGACCATCACATCCCCGACTGTATTCAAACAGATCATTGGTCGCGGCAGTCGCCTCTGTGAAGATACGGATAAATACTGGTTTCGTATCATCGACTACACGGATGCAACAACACTATTCGATGAATGGGATCGACCTACCCCACCTCCAACTGGAGGTGCTCAAACAGAAGGACCGCGGGTATGCTGGCTGGGCGGCAAAGTTACCTCTGAAAAAACCGGCTCACCAATTCCGGATGCCGTGATAACCGTTCAGATTGGGCCCAATGAAATCGTACAACAACGGACCGGATCCGATGGTCAATTCCTGGTGTCCGATCTTCCTGCCGGCACAATTGTGGTCACTACATCAGCCTACGGGCATAAAAAAGTAACCTCGACCATTGTCATAGAGCAAGGAACACCAAAGATCATCTCCATCGAATTAAAACCCTCTCAACCACCTAAAGAGAAGATGATTCGCGTTAGTGGGCTTGAAGTGCATATCGTGGATGAAAAATATGAAGAACGGGATGCAAGAGGTAACTTAATTTCCCCAGAGGACTACCTCAAAAAGGTCCGCAAGGAAATCATCGAAGTTTGTTCCTCGCTCTTAGAATTAAAGAACCGCTGGATTGATCCAGAACGCCGCCGGGACTTACTTGAAAAATTAGAGGAACGGCAGGTCGCAGTCGAGGTCCTAGGAGAAATTCTCAAGCGACCCGATGTGGACAGTTTTGATATCCTGGCTAATATCGCTTTTGATGAGACCATGTACAGTCGGGAAGAACGCGCGGTGGCGCTTTTCAATTTGAACCAGCAATTCTTTGCTACATACAACGATCAAGCCCGTAATGTGCTTCGGGCTCTGGTGGATCGATATGTACAAGGTGGTTTGGATGAAATTCTGGATCCAGAAGTGTTTAAACTCCCCCCCATCCGCCGGGAAGTAGGTCAGGTTGCACCTTTATTTGGCGGCATGCGTAAATTTGTGCAAGCCCGAAACACAATGATTCAATACCTTTATCCGTAAGGAGTAATGATGCCAAACGATCTTGACACCAAATTCTGGCGAGCATGTGATATTTTACGCCGGGATGACAACACTCAGAGTTTGCTCGATTATGTCGAGCAAATTTCCTGGTTATTGTTTTTGAAATCTCATGAAGATCAAGAAGATACCCGCGCCGATGAAGCCGAATACGCCGGTCAGTCCTATGAAAGGATCATAGACGGATTTTATCGTTGGTCAGTCTGGACAGGCGGACGGATTGAACAGGCAAGGCAAACTCAACTCGATGCTCAAGCGGAACTCAGAATAGCGCAGAAATACTTGACCTCGCTGGAAACCTCTGCAAAAAGAAACGAGGAGGAAATCATAACTGGCCGAATAGCCGTTGAGGCTGCCGAACAGCGCCTGGAAAATGCAATTGAACGGGTGAAATCGGAGCAGCTTTTGCAGCAACAAGCAGTCCAACCATTACTCACCAGCAGCGATGAGCATGATCGCGCGATGGGTGAGGCTATCCTGAGTGGATTGACTGGAAAAACACTGATTCGTTTCCTGACTGATTATCTCTTCCCTTATTTACGCGAATTATCCGGTAATGAAGAAAAAGGAGTCATCCGGCAGATATTCGAAGAGGCTCCGTCCAAAATGCTCAAAGACGGTTACATTCTGCGGGATGCCATCGCAGTGATCGATACAATTGATTTTCATGCGCCAGAAAATGTGCATACCCTTTCACATCTCTACGAAAGCCTGCTGGTACGTATGGGACGCGAAGGTGGTATGTCCGGTGAATTCTATACCCCCCGCCCGATCATCCAATTCATGGTAGAGATGGTCGATCCAAAGATTGGGGAGACCGTTTACGATCCTGCCTGTGGCTCGGCCGGCTTCCTGGTAGAAGCCTATGCACATATGCTGGAAAATCAGGTTTCCCTGACCACCCAGTTCAAGAAACTGCGCGACGCCACCTTTTTTGGCCAGGAGAAAAAACCATTACCCTATCTTCTAGGTGTGATGAACACAGTACTGCACGAGATTCCAGTTCCGCACATCGTTCGCAAGAACACCTTATCGGACGATATCCGCAAATATACCGAAAAAGATCGATTCAATGTCATCCTGACCAACCCGCCTTTTGGCGGAACGGAAAATGTTGATTCAATCAAAGCCAACTTCCCTTATCCATCTTCCGCGACTTCTATATTGTTTATGCAGCACATCATGCACCGCCTGCGCCGGGATGGTCGGGTGGGAATGGTGATTGATGAGGGTGTGCTTTTCAAATCCAGCGAACGCGCCTATGTGGATACCAAGAAAGAGCTGCTGGAGGAATTCAATCTGTACGCGATTGTTTCATTGCCGGCCGGGGTTTTTGCCAACGTGGTATCCAGCGGTACCGGTCCCAAAACCGACCTGCTTTTTTTTGATCACCTGGGACCGACACGCCAGATCTGGTATTACGAGGTCAGCGCTGTGGGCTTCAGCCTGACCAAAACCCAAAAACCCGTTGCAGAGAACGACCTGCCTGACTGCCTGGCAATGTGGCGAGCATACCAGGTATGGCTGAAAACACCCGCGGAAGAACGCTCAGCCGAACCGCCCCAGAATGAACGCTGTTGGATCGTTCCGGTGGAAGAGATTGTAAAGAAAAATTGCGACTTGAGCGCGAACAATCCCAAGCGCAAGAACGGTTTTGCCCACCGCCCACCGGAAGAGCTGATTGCAGATATTGCAGACAAACAGGCACGGATCAGTGAGTTGATTGCGGAGATTCAGGAATTACTGGCAGGAGAAGACGACAATGCCTGAGAAGTGGCCGCAAGTAGCACTGGGAGAAATCCTTACAGAAAGAAATGAGACACCGGATCCTGCGTTGGTTCGGGCGGGAGAAATTCCCATAATCAGCAAAATCCGATTTTCGGATGGCGGCATCGAATACAGAATCGATTCGGAAACTAATACGAAAATGATATTGATCCACCCGGGCGATCTGGTCCTTTCAGGCATCAATGCAATGAAAGGCGCTATTGCGATTTACAGCCCCGAAACAACCCGAAAAGCCGCAGCGACTATTCATTATGCTGCTTACCAGGTCAATAAAGACCGTGCGGATATTCGCTACCTTTGGTGGTTGCTTCGCAGCCAATATTTTCAAGAAATTCTTACACAACAGGTGCCGCAGGGAATCAAGACTGAATTGAAGGCAGTTCGCCTGTTGCCCGTAAAAATTCCGCTACCCGAATTATCCGAGCAACAAAGGATAATTGAAAAATTAAAAAATGTTACAAAATTAATCCACGAAACTGAGTATTTGCACTCCATTACTTTCAAAGAATTAGAACACTTATTTCAAAGTAGTCTTGCTAATGAGCTGAACAAATTCAAAGAAAGACGAAAGTTTGATGAGTTCTTCTCTGAATCTCCACGTAATGGATTATCCTTAAAAGCTAATACCATAAAAAATGATACAGATCTAAAAACTGGAGGGATACCCTTTATAAAGCTTGGGGCAATATCATTCGGGAAATTTGATCCTAATGCCATAAAAATGGTAGATATTGATCTTCCAGATTCATCACCTTTTTGGATACAACCAAACGACTTGTTAATGGGACGTGGCAATTCTATGGAATTAGTAGGGAGAGTTGTGCTTTACAAAGGTGAAAAACATAAATTTGCATTCCCTGATTTAACAATTCGATTGAGGGTGAATTGCGAAAAAGTACTTCCTGAGTTTGTCGAATTGTATATGATGTCCTTAGAGGCGCGGGAGTATATTGAATCTAAAGCAACTGGCACAAGCCCAACAATGAAAAAAGTCTCACAACCTGTAATTGCCGCAATCCCATTTCCAGATATACCATTACATCAACAAAAGATAATTTTAGAGCGGATGGAGATACTACAAAAACGCATAAAGGAAATCCATGACTTACAAGGAAAATGCTTATCCGAATTAACAGGTTTGGAAAATTCAATTATTACAAACGCTTTCCGTGGAAATAATTAAGATAAATGGATCCTTCTACCTGGCTTGATATTTTACTTAAAATTGGTCCTTTAATTTTCAAAGGATACCAATGGATAAAAAACCGAATCAAGTGGCAGGGAATTTCTGAAGATGCACGAAAGATAGCTTTTGCCTTTAATAGTTTTTCTTGGATCCACCTTCAACAAACCGCACCGGTTATCAATTGTGTGGGCTTGATCGAAAGGCCAGAGATTGAACAAATTAAAAATCTTTGGCATTCAAATAATATTCCCGTTGTCCTCCATGGTGAAGCAGGATCTGGAAAATCAGGTATTGCATTACGCCTAGCACAAGATTTGGCAAACAATGGAGTCCCTGTTCTATTTATCAAAGCAACCGATATTCCAATCAGTCAAGATCCGGTCATGTTTATTCAAAACCGGATGCCTTTAAGCTTACCTTTGATGGAATCAATAGCCAAACTCGGCAAAGAAAGATTATGTGCAATTATTATCGACCAACTTGACTCCATTGCCGGTTCTGACTTATGCAAGGGTTTGGTTAGTTTTTTAAAAACAATGGCGGCTTTACCCAATGTGAATATCCTTGCGATATCACGTTCCTATGAATTACGGCATGATCCTGATATTTCTTCGTTAAATTTTCAGATAGTTGAAAGCGGAAGACTTACACCCGAACAAGCTACTTTATATCTTACTCAAATTGGGATTACTTCTCCAACACAGATGCTAATTGAGATGTCATGCAATCTTCTTAATTTAAGTTTGATAGCTGAAGTTGTAAATGATTCTAATAATCGAATTCTCAGTTTCACTAACGATGTTAACCTGTGGGAACGATACTATTTCACAATTGAACAACGCGAAGGTGAAGAGATATCTACATACGCCCTAAAATTAGCCCGTGAGGCAACTTCTCGAGGAGAGCAAACCTTTTCGATTAGTTTTCCTAAATCAGAATATCGCAGAAAGCTTCTTAGTCGAAATATTCTAATAGATTCACCAGGCAGAAGATATGCCTTTCGGCACGAACAATTGCAAGATTTTTTGTGTGCTTATTCACTCCTTCCAGAAAAAAACAACCTTGCGCTGATATTTTCTGAATTTGGACAAAATCTTTCCAAAGGTGTAATTAGCTGGCTACACAAGCTTTACCATAATGAATTTCCTGATCTGGAGGCAAGATTTATCGATGATGTTTTATCATCTAATGTAAATCTTCCTTTCTATTCGCGAATACCAATCCTTGAAAACCTTAAGGAGCAATCAGACCCAACTAAAGTCGCGGCAGAGGTCATCGCCAAATATTCAACTGATTGGGCTTATCACCGTTTCTTCTTTGATGGTTTGGATAATCCAGCTTGGATCACTCCATTATTTGAAACTGATTTTTTCTTCAAACCACCAGATCCAATTGAAGTAAAACCTGGTTCATTTCAACTGCCCGGTTGGCCGGCGGGAGAATATCTTGCTCGCTTTGCAAACAGGCATGAAGATATCGTTACAGCTGTTGTGCGGTCTATCCAAACTGAGAATTGGCGGGTGCAAGAAATCCTGGTAGATGCTATGTTGAAAATCTCGCCAGAAAAAACTGCAGAGCTTATCCCTGCTGTTGACACTTGGTTAAGTGGCCGCTTTTCTGATATGCTACCCAATAAGTTAATCCCTTTGGCTGATTACTTGTTGGAAAATGGATTGGCCGATGCAGCATCCCAATTATTGGAATACGTGATTACGCCGGTTTTGCCACCAATTCAGAGTGAGTATTCTAAATATCGCTCAGTAGTTCGTTTTCGCTCTGATCATTACTGGGTAAATGAGTACTGCGAGAAACAATTGTCGAAATTAATCCAGCTCAAGCCAGTTAACATTGTCTTGGCATTTGATCGTCAGATCAAGAAAACAATTGAGTTGACAAAAAAGGTGAATCCAAAGGATGCTGAACTTCAGGTGGGCTATTATTGGAGAATGGACATCCCAAACCGTTTATCCGAGCGGAGTGATGCGGATGCGATGGATATTTTGATTGATGGGCTCCGGGATAGTTTGGCAGAGGTATGCAAACAAAATATCGATGAAGGTAGAAAATTTCTAGCTGCTTATCTCAATACTGAGCACATCATTTTCAAGCGGATTGCTTTATACACCTTGCGTACGTTTGGGAAGAATTATCCTGATCTCATAAATCAAGCATTATTACAACGGGATTCCCTGGAAAACAATAAATATACCAAAGAGTATTGTGGTCTTCTGAGAGATCAATTTATTAATGCTTCCGATGTTGTTAGATCGCAGGTAATCTCATGGATTCTCTCAGGCCCAACGGACATTGACTCACGAGCCAAAAATCATGCGCAATGGCAAAACCGGGAAGCGACAGATGAGGATCGGCGTGAGATTCGAGAATATTGGGAATTGTTTCACCTAGAAATTATCCAAAAATTCCTGACTGGGGATGCTCTTTCCCGCCTCAATGAATTAACTGCCTTGCACGGCAAGCCAGATATCACAGAACGGCCAGCAATTGTTACAACTTCATGGGGTGGAGCTCCAAGTCCTTTATCCGTTGAAGAACTATCCCAAAAATCATTTGAAGAGATAAAACAATATTTCCTGACCTATGTTCCGGAGGATCTATTTCTAAACCCAAGAGAAAGTCTGGCACAAACTTTTCAAAAGCTGGTAAGCGAGGATCCAGCGAAGTTCAACATTTTTGCTTCATTTTTAGCTGACCCTGCAATTCGATTTGTTTATGTATATCATTACTTGTCAGGTGTTCGTGAAGGCATAAAGAACAAGGGCGGCAAACTAACCACTGAAATCCTTAGCCTTTGTGAATATATCATGGCACAAAAAGATGATCCTTTTATGGAATCGTCAGGTAATCATGAACCGGGGCTATTTGCTGCACAAATGGAAGTTGCGCATTTACTCGGAGAAGCCCTTCATTCAGATGATCCATACCTCACAAGAGGACAACTGGATCGGATCCGTGCTTTATTGATAAAACTCGCCCATCATTCTGACCCCGAATCAGACGCAGACAGCAAAACAAGTTTCGATCCGTTCACACATTCATTGAATTGCATACGTGGCGAGGCTATGCATGGAATCTTCCATTATTCCCTTTACGTGATCCGTCAGCAAGATAAACTTTCTGGGGAAAAAAGTAAAGTAGGGTATCTCGAACCCGAAATACAACAAATCCTGGATGAAAAGCTAGATGTAACGGTTGACCCAAGCTTAGCGGTTCATTCTGTTTATGGTGCTTTCGTTCCTCAGTTGCATTTCCTTTCGCATGAATGGTTGGAGAATAACCTTTTCAAGATTTTCCCTGAAGATGAGGATAAGGATTCTTATTGGAAAGCTGCTTGGGATGCTTATATTTTTGCATCGAATGTGTATAGAGATATATTCAAACTTCTAATCCCTCAATATCAACGTGGACTAAAATTATTAAACCAACCTCAGGATGAACAAAAACATATTGGTGGGTCACCAAATGAACGCTTGGCTCAGCATATCATGTTTGCATATTTAGCGGGATTAACTGATTTTGATCATGAAAATAAAATACTCGACCTGTTTTTTGAAAATGCTCCGGACGCAATTCGAGCGCAAGGAGTATTTTGGTTAAGTCAGGTACTTGGAAACGATATACCGGCTGCCGATGATATTCTTTGGAAAAAATGTTGGATGCTTTGGCAGAAACGCTTGGAATATGCTGAATCCCAGGAAGTTAACCGTAATACTCAAGAAATTTCTGATTATTTGCGTTGGCTTGCTAATAGCCCTGTGGACCTGGATACTCTTTTCCCAACACTTCAAAAATCAGTCAAATACCTTCATGATGGATTTGATGCTCGACAACTGATCGAATATGCTTCAAAACATTGTGATCAATACCCATTCTACGCAGTTACCCTTTTACAAATGACGATTCTCTCTGCAAAAGAAGTCTGGTGGGCGCCAAAGGATGAGGATGAAGAACATATACTTCGGGCTGCGATGGTCAGTAAAAATGAAGAGGCCAGGAAAATTGCTATCGGAATTATCAATTATCGAGGTGAGCTGGGAGATTTCCGTTGGAAATATCTTCTTGAGATGAAGTAATATCGAATACGGTGAGTAATATTCTTTGAAACAAAAAGGCCCTGGGGACATCCCAGAGCCTAATTGATTAAATTCCAAATCCCATTTGTCCCTCTGGTACTACCTCCTTTCTTCGTGTCCGTCTGACCACCACCGTCTTCTGGCTTACCCAATCCTCCCAGGTCATCACTTTCGGACCAGGAATGATCACTGCACTGGGGGTCGTCAGGCTGCCCATCGGATTGTGGCTGACTTGCAGATCATCAGCGAACAAGGTCTGTAGGTCAGAGAGCTTCGCGCCCTCCAGCACATCACGAGCAAGCTGAGTGAGAAAGTCACCTTCCTCCTCTGGAACAATCGCACCTCCAACCTCATCCCCATAAACAAGTTGCGCAGCCTTCATCTTTTTTCCCATCAAAGCCAGCGCTGTTGCTTCCATCGCTGACGAGTACACCGAGAAAATCGCTTTGACGGGCTGGGTCTGTCCCAAACGCCATACACGTCGCACGCTTTGCCACAACGTATAGAGTGAGTATTCGATCTCGAAGAACACCACGGTTGAGAATTGCACAAGATCGAGACCTGTTTCCACAAGCCGAGGGTTACAGATCAAAACATCGATTGTATTCACGCGTTTGGCGATCCATTCTTCACGCTTGCGTGGGTCAACATTACCACTCAGGATGGAGACTCTTAGTCCGTTAGCTTGGAGCGGCATCATCACCCGATCTTGAATGTCGCGGGTACCAGTCTGGCGAACATAGACAAGCACTTTTCGCCCTTGCTGCTTTTCAACCTTACAGAAATCTGCCAGCCAGTTCTCTTTCGGCAGCCATTTATGACCATTCGGATTGATTGCCGGCAACTCCATCAGTGGTACTTTTCGCACGCTTTTACCATTGCCGTCATCCACCTCATCGACCACCACAACCTCATCCCGAAAAGCGGAATTCGGTCGTGCTAGAGTCCATTGAAGCCAGGTGGATAAGTAACGACTGGATTGGATCGCCAGTTGTTTCAAGCCGCTGTCCATGCTGTGATACTGTTGTCCCTGGTCATCAAGCATATCCAGAGCAACCACTTCTTCCTTATACGATGGTAGAGCCAGGTTCAGATCCTTCAGGCTCAGGAATATGGTGGTATCCAATAACCGGCTCACGATAGCCGGGCTGACACCCGGTTGTTCTTTAGCTTGATTACGGTAGCGCCGGTTACCGGTGTACACGCCATCTTCATCGGCGTCTTCATTGCGCCTCCGTCTTCGGGTGGTTTCAAGCACTCCATACAACCTCGCCCAGCGTTTCTCGTCGTGGAAAGCAAAATCACGGCGGACACCATGATTCAGGCGATGCAACAGCCAGAAGATTGAGGTGCTTTTGCCACCAAAGAATGTCCCGGTGAGAGTTAGCGTCCACTTCACAGCTGTTACCAGTTGATGGAACGCGACTCCTCGATCTGATGACTTGGATTTGAACTGATGGACCTCATCGGCTATCAGAAGCTTGAAAGCGCCCTTAGCATGTTTGGTAATGTACTCCGAAATGCTATGTCGCCTCGCCCCGTTGAACTCAAACAGAGGTGTCCCACATGGGCGCGTGCCCCATATCGAGTCACCGTTGGAATCAAGTTTCGTCCTCCCGTCTGCATCCAACTCCCATCCAGGGATTCGATTGTGACAGAATTGGCGTTTTTCTGCCAATTCAGAGGCATCGGTCACCGGAACCACAAATCCGTCCTTATCAACCATCACGACCTTACCACAACCAGGACAAGCACAGGCATCCACAATCTTTCCAGTCAGAGGGTCTCTCGTTTTTCTGGTGATGACTGCCGGCTGCCATCCTGCCCCGAACTTGGCAGAGGTGTGGGCTACAACTGCCACCCATTTTGGCTTTGAACCTCCTTTCTTTTGAGCAGCATCACAGGCTGCTTTATATTGATCCAGGAATTCACGGACATCGTTCACATCATAAACTTCGTCACTATTCCGACCGATGCGACGGATTTCTCGTGCATATGCTCCTGGGATCACTTCCTCGATTTCGCGAATCC
>JABLXC010000058.1 GCA_013178185.1 Anaerolineae bacterium
CTTGACTTCTGGCAGTTTCAGAACAATAATTGACATGGCAGGCTCCTGGGCGATGTCAGTGTGATAACTACCATCTTACCCGGAGCTTGCTCTTTTTGTCAAAACCCACCGCCTATGTTACAGTCACCTCGGCCGAACTGGATTGTGCATTATTCGTTTGTAATGCTTCGATGATGCGCTGGCGCGAGCGGTCAATCTGGCGCCTGACGATATCTTCTGCCTTGCTTTCGTCGCGTTCTTGTAGCGCCCTGGCAAGGTCCATATGTTCCGTGCGCATTTCGTCGGCGCTATCGCGTAGATTAAGGCCTATATGGAAAAAACGAGTGAGTTCGTCCAAGACGGATGAAAGTGATTCGGATAGGCGGCGATTATTTGCCAGGGTAGCAACCGCGCTGTGGAATTGGGCGTTGCGGTTTAAAAATTTGGTATGGTCTTGGATTTCTTTGTAATGATAGGTGAAATCTGCCATAGCCAACAACGCCAGGATCTGTTGGTCACTGGCTTTTTGGGCAGCCATTTTCACAGCGGCGGTTTCCAGGATAACCCGATACTCGAATAGTTCGTTCAAGTCTGTCAGAGTGATTGGGCTGACGAGATAGCCGTAACGCGGCAAGACGGTCACAAGCCCTTCATGCGCCAGTCGGGTGAGCGCTTCACGCACGGGCGTAATGCCCATTTGTAATTTCTTTGCAATCTCTCCCTGATTGATCTGCTGCCCCGGCGATAAGATGCAGGTGATAATTTCTTCCCGAATCAGGTTATAGGCTTTTCTAGACAGATTCATAAGACTTCTCTTTACTGATATATTAGTAGTATATCAGATAAATTTAAATAAATCAAACAGTTTTGTTAAAAAGTTTCTAAGCTTTCCTGTTTCAAGCTGCCGAAGATTGTTCGAATGGGTCGAGCGCTCTTTCCATTTGATGGCGAAACTGGCGAGTATATAATTGATAATATTTTCCTTGCTTTCGAAGTAGCTCTTGATGGGTGCCCATTTCGGTAATTTTGCCTTCCTCAATGACCAGAATACGATTGGCACGCCGGATGGTCGAGAGGCGGTGGGCAATGACGAAACTGGTACATTGTTTTAAGAGCGTTTCCATCCCTTTTTGGATTTGAGTTTCTGTCAAGGTGTCTACAGAGCTTGTGGCTTCGTCCATAATGAAGATTTCCGGTTTGGCAAGGATGGCTCGCGCCAGGCTGATGAGCTGTTTTTGACCAACCGAGAGCAATCCTCCCCCTTCTCCTACCGGCTCTTCGTAACCTTTTTCCAGGCGGAGGATAAAATCGTGTGCTCCTGCCAGCCGCGCAGCCTCTTCGACCTCGTCGTCACTGGCATCCAGACGGCCATAACGGATATTTTCGCGAACAGATCCTGAAAACAGATAGGGAGTTTGGAGCACCATGCCAATGCGGGACTGGATTGCCTTTAACGAAAGCTTCCGGTAGTCTTTATTGCCAATGTAAATCGAACCCTGGCGAGGTTCATAAAAACGGCACAATAGGTTGACAATGGTGGATTTACCCCCACCGGTTGGACCTACCAGGGCTATCGTCTCGCCGCGCTGGACGTGCAAGTTGAAATTGTGGAGTACCGGCGGATCATCATCGTACCCAAAGGAAACATTTTTAAAGATGATATCTCCTTGAATACTGGCGGGCTGTAAGGCACCAGGTAAGTCTTTAACGTCGGGTTCAAGATCAATCAGGTTGAAGATCCGTTCGGCTGAGGCGATGGCATGTTGCATCTCGGCGAAGACGCGTGCCAGGTCTTGGATGGGCCACATCATAAAAGTAATGTAAGTGACAAAGGCGTAGATGCCGCCAATCGTCATCTTGCCAGCCTGGCTTTGGACCCCACTGTACCAGACGATTGTACCCACCGCCAGGGCGGCCAGAATTTGCACGGTGGGCAGAAATAGCGCGCTTAGCCAGGCTGCTTTGAAACCAGACTTATACATCTCGCTGGTGAGTGCGCTGAATTCACGCATGTTTTCTTTCTCGCGCCCCAGTGCTTTTACCACGCGAACGCCAGTAATATTTTCATTATAAGATCTTGTGATCTGAGAGTTGAAACGACGCACCAGTCTGAATTCGGCAAGAATCCGGCGGCGAAACTCGATGGCAACCCAGAGTAATATGGGCAACAACCCCAACACAACGAGCGCCAGTTTCCAGTTGATGATGAGCATGAAAATCATTGCTGTGAGGATGTTCATGACAGCCCAGGAGGCGTCTAACAGTCCCCAGGTCGTAAGGTCGGCTACGCGTTCCGTATCTGAAGTGACTCGCGCCATGATCCAGCCGACTGGCGTCCGGCTGTAATACGCCAGCGAAAGTTCTTGCAAGTGATTGAACATTTTGCGTCGCAGGTCGTACCGGATAAGCTCGCCGAGGACACCTACCAGGTAAATAAAAGCATATACTCCAGCCGCCTGAACCAGAATTAAGATGCCGTAAAGGGTCAGGAGGCTGGTCAGCGCCTGCACATCTTTTGCAAGGATGCCCTCATCCAGTATGCGCTTGCTCAGGTAGGTGAAAAACGAATCCAGGCCTGAAACAAGGCAAATCGAGATTAGGAAACCGGCAACCCATTTCCAGTGCGGGCGCACCGTGCCCGCAATACGCCGGAAAGTCTTACGGTCCAAACTTTTTTGCTGGTCGAAATCTTCATCCTCAAAGTGCACCGACATTGGCGATCTCCTTTTCCAGTTCTGCTTCAATGCGTGTCTGGATATCGTACACTTTGCGGTACATTCCTTCTTGTTGGATCAGATCCTCGTGTTTGCCAATCTGAATAATCCGGCCTTTGTCCAGCACCAGGATCAGGTCAGCAGAGAGGATGCTCTGAATCCGATGGGCTATGATAAAGGTGGTGCGCCCTTTCATTAAATTTTGTAATGCCAGACGGATTTCTGCTTCGGTTTCTGTATCCACCGAAGAGGTTGAATCATCCAGGATCAGGATACGCGGATCTTTCAAAAGTGTGCGGGCGATCGCAATCCGCTGCTTTTGCCCACCCGAGAGCGTGATGCCTTTTTCGCCGATCAAGGTGTCGAACCCCTTTGGGAATTTCTGGATCACATCTAGGATTGCAGCCGCTTTGGCGGCACCTTCAATTTGTTGTTGGGATACCTCTCGCATAATTCCGTAGGTAATATTTTCTCGCAAGGTGCGGGAGAATAAAAATGGCTCCTGTTCGACGATCCCAATCTGCTGGCGCAGGTAGCGGCGTGGGTAGCGCTTGAGCTCGACGCCATCCAGTTTTATACTGCCCTCCGTGTAATCATAAAAGCGCGGCAGCAGGTTCACAAGCGTCGTTTTTCCTGATCCTGTTGAGCCGAGTAGAGCGATGACTTGACCCGGCTGGCAATTGAAAGTGATGCCCTCCAGGGCAATATTCCCTTCCTCATAGCGGAAGCATACATTTTTAAACATCAGGCTTCCTGTCAAGTTTCCTGCGGGCTGATAATCTCCCTCATCCAGGGATTCGCGCTCCTGGCGGATGATCTCGCACACCCGGTTATAAGAAACCATACCGGTGGACATCTGGACAACCAATCTCCCCAAGTTGCGGATGGGAAAAATGATCCAAACCACAAGCCCGGCGTAGGCCAGATAGGTCCCTGGCGAGATTTCTCCATTGATTGCCATCATAGCCCCGGTGAAGAATCCTGCAACCATCTGGATCCCGCAAAGCGTGTCGGAGATCGGCCAGAATAAGGAATGCATTGTCAGCAGCCGCTTTCCTCTCAGAAATTTTTCCCAGTTATTCTGCTCAAATTTCTGAATTTCATAATTTTGCCGGGCAAAGGCTTTGACGACACGTACGCCACTTAAGTTCTCCTGGAGTGTTGTAGAAAGTACCGCATCTTGCTCCTGGTATGCCTCGTAAGCTTTTGAAACTTTGCGGAAGAATAGGAAAGAGATTATGACCACAACTGGAATGACCACAATAGAGATAAAAGCAAGACGTGTGTTCAGTTGCAGGATGGCAATAAAGTTGACAGTGAAGAGCAGCAATACCCTTCCTGCGCCAATAGCCTGGTCGGCGAAGAAACGGCGCAGTGCATCAACATCTGAGGTGCACCGCTGGATCAATTCACCTGTTTCTACCTGGCTATGATAAGTAAAAGTGAGGTGCTGGATATGATCAAACAGATAGTTCCGCAAGCGCCGGGCGACTCCTTCAGCAGTTTGCGCGGCCAGTCGTCCACTTATGAAGGTGAAGCCGCCCTCTAGAGCAGCCAGAACGAGAAAGCCGAGCGCCACGATCCCTGCATGCACGGCAGCATCTTGTTGTACGAAAAAATGATCTACAAAATATTGGAGCAACAAATAGGTGCCAGTTTTTGCCAATGCAGCCAGGCCAAGGCTCAGGTTGGCAATCGTGTAATGCAACCGGAATCCGGTTATTAAACGCCATAACCCGATCAAGCGATTAGGATGGACGGCGTTTTTCAGGTCATAGTTCAGGACTTGATCGGGTGTGCTCACTCCACAGTCTCCTACGAAAGTTGCAGACGGGAGGTTGATTATAAGCGGATTTTGGAAGGGATGCAAACCAGGGAAGGGTCGTTCTTCATGAGATGTTTCTCTAAATTATTTCGACTGTCACGATATATGGGACGGTGTCCTGAAAAATCGCGGCCGTTATGGTATGATAATTTTCAATTATTGATTGGAGGTTCACCATTATGCAGAACTCAGTTTACCAGTTCGATGGCGGCAAGGTCATCATTCGTCTGCGGGGTCGCATCTGTGAAACTCCGGATGAATTGTTAAACAGTGAACTTTTTTTGCTGGTCTTAAAGCGATGTTTGCGCGATCTGGCTCGGCGCGAATCAAAGCTTTTGCGTATTTTCGCGAACCAGTCCTTTTCGGAAGAAAATACAGACCTTTTGATTCGGGCGCTTCAATATCTTGATAAGCTGCCTGCGGATATGGTGATACGCGTTCTTCCGGAATCGGCTCAATTGTTCAAAGACCGCCTGTTGTTCAATGATTTTGTGGAATATCTTTATAACTATTGGCGCAATCAGCAGCGTTTTATCGTTTGCGAGCAAGAGGGGGAAAGTCTGGATAAACGTCCCTATCGAACTTTTACGGATACAGTAGAACGGTTAACCCATCTGGTGCGCGGGATTTATCGAGATGTCCAGGAAAATATTACAAACACTCATCCGCGCATTTATCGTCAGGTGCGGTCTGGGGCTGAAGTAGCGACGATTGCGCTCCCTAAACAAATCCCATTACCTGGCAAAGGGTACGCTCAATTACTCCCTATATCCGTTATCCGCCAGGTGTTGATCTATCCTCCTTTGATCTTTACGCCGCCAATGAATAAACGGACGGGGATGTTTGAGCGAGTTTACTATAATCCGCTGGATCGGATGAGTCTAAATAAAGAGGATTACGTATGTTATCCAGCCAAAGTGGGGCCGTTGGTGGTGATGGTTTATTTTCACACCCACTTTTTCGAACTCGGTTTTTCTTTGTGCAACCTGTTCGAACTGGCCGATGACGCTGACCTGCAGCGCCAGCCAGATGCTGTATATGTTTTTGGCGCTCCAGAAAGCGCTTTTGAAGACCCCGAAAAATTTCCTACTATCTTTTATGACGATCAAGAGAACGACATGCTGGTAGCTGCTGTACCGGCTCGGGATGCTTTTGGATATTTTGGTTATCTGAAGAAAATGATCCTCACCCTTCATAATATCCGCATGATGAAGTTGGGACGCCTGCCTTATCATGGAGCCTTGTTCAATGTGGATATTCGCGGCAAAAGACCGCATACTGTTTTGGTGATGGGAGATACCGGTGCGGGAAAGTCGGAAATGATTGATGCTCTTCAATCCATCGCTGGGGACGATTTGAGGGATATGTTGATCATCGCTGATGACATGGGCTCACTTGACATTGACCCGCAAGGCAGAATCGTTGGGTATGGTACTGAGACAGGTGCATTTGTTCGTTTGGATGACTTGCAGCCTGGCTATGCTTTTGGTCAGATCGACCGAACAATTATTATGAATGCTCATCTTGTCAATGCCCGGGTGGTCTTGCCGGTGACAACTTTTGACCACCTGATCCGGGGATATCCAATCGATTATGTGTTATACGCCAATAACTATGATGAAGTTACCGGTGATAAGCCAATCATCGAGCGATTTCAAAACGTCAATCAAGCTCTGGACGTTTTTCGCAAAGGTGCTGTCATGAGCAAGGGTACAACTTCTTCGCAAGGGTTGGTAGAAACCTACTTTGCCAACATTTTTGGCCCGCCTCAATACCAGGAATTACACGAAATACTGGCACAGAAATATTTTGAACAATTCTTCAAGCGAAATCTTTTTGTCGGTCAAATTCGCACCCGTCTTGGCATTGTCGGGATGGAGCGTCAGGGGCCATGGGAAGCTGCAAAAGCTCTCCTGACGAATATTAAAGAGTTCAATGGACGTTAACCTGGGTGAGAACCTGATCCCTGGCCCACTGAAAACAGGCAGCTCCTTGTTGTGCTGAATGTAACTTCTCACTTGCTGCCTTTTATAATATTAATAACCAATGCCTCAACTCTTTTACGATAGCATCCAAAATGATGGGGTGCGAATCCAATACTATAGGACTGGCGGGGAGAAATATCCGCTTGTTTTCTTGCATGATGTAGGAGAAAATGGTCTTTGCTGGGGGCGTTTGGTGTTGTTGCTGGAACCGGAATTTGATGTCATTATGGTGGATGCGCGCGGGCATGGGCTCTCAGGCACGCCAGAAAACGGTTATAAGATCGATCGCCATGTTGAAGATGTTTCCGGCGTCATTCAAAAAACCGGTGTTCATAAACCTGTGGTGATTGGCCATGTAATGGGCGCTTTAACCGCAGCAGCTCTCGGAAAAAAATTTCCAGAACTGGTTTCTGGGTTGGTTCTGATAGACCCGCCATGGTATGCGCTTTCGCCAGAAGCAGCAAAGGAATACAACCAGCGGCTTTCTAATAAACTGCGCCAGCAGGTAAGCGTCCTACAAGAGAAGCCGCTGGAAGAGATCATCCAGGCGGGCAAGGAACTTCATCCGTCCTGGATGAATGAAGATCTTTTCCAATGGGCCAAGGCCAAGCAGCAAATGCGGCTGGAAGCCGCAGATTATATGCTGGAAAGCCAGGAACCCTGGGAGAAGATTCTCTCCCAGCTTTCTGCGTCAATCCTTCTACTCACGGCAGATGTATCATCTGGGGGAAATGTTACTCATTCTGTTGCTGAGACAGCCAGGAAATTATCGAATAAAATTCAGATTGTAAATATTCCAGAGTCAGGGCATAATATTCATCGAGATCAGCCCTCATTATTTTGGGATGCGCTTTACCGTTTCTTAAAGAACCATCATTGGCCTGGGATCAAAGGACGAAAGAGGTTTTCGCTTTGGCCTTTTACGAGGTAGATTAACAAAAGTCATTTGACGGCTGATGGTTTTTGTTACAATACTTCCGGAAAACTGATTGCTTGAGGGATATTCATGACCTGGAATGCGCTCAAATTGCCTATTCTAATGGGAGCTGTTTTAACGACATTCGTGGTTGGCTTGCTCCTTTACGTATCAGATTTTGCCGTCTATTTAGGGGACAACCCGACAACCTGTAACAACTGCCATGTGATGGATGCTGTTTATGAGGGATGGTTTCATTCCAGTCATCGCTTGTGGACCACCTGTAATGATTGTCATACCCCCCACGCGCTCATCCCCAAATATTTTGTGAAAGCCCGCTCCGGTTTCAATCATGTCTCGGCGTTCACATTGGGGCATCTTCCCGTTCCTTTAAGGGCGAAGGAATCGACGAAAAAGATCATCCAGGAAAATTGCTTGCGCTGCCACCTGGACACAGTTGAGTCTGTTGCAGATGGTCAGATGGACGCAGACCGATATTGTTTTGAATGTCACCGTACGGTCGCGCACGGAGAACGCGGGATTTCTATCTTGCCATATCAAGACAAAGGGTCTTATCTTTCATTTTCAGAGGAGGGGAATTAATGAGAAAGATTTCAATTCCACCGATTGCTATTACGCTCATCATTGTTGTGCTGGCCGGCCTGGTCGTGGGGTTACTGTTATTTATTAATAACCAACCAGCTCCCACCCGTGGAGTACCCCCCTTAGCTGTCATTGAGGCGATGGAGCCGGTATCTGAAAAATGGGGTGTGAATTTCCCAAATCAGTATTCCACGCTTCTCAGAACAAAAACGAATAATGTCCGCACCGCTTTTGGAGGATCTGAGAAAGTTGATAAGCTTGCAGTGGATCCGATGTTGGTCGAATTATTTGCAGGTTATCCGTTCAGCAAAGGATACGAAGAAGATCGCGGTCACCTCTGGTCGTTGGAAGATGTTCGCACCACGCCCCGTTTAAATGACAAGACGCCAGGCACCTGTTATTCGTGTAAGTCCTCAGATAATCCCCGCCTTTGGGCAGAAATGGGTATGGCCGCTTACGATGCGATGAAATTTACCGAATTAAGCCCTGAGATCGAACAACCGATTGGTTGCGCCAACTGCCATGAAGCCAATACGATGCGATTGATCGTAACCAACCCGGCTTTGGAAGAAGCTCTAGCCGCTCAGGGCAAGGATTGGAAAACCTTTACCCGCCAGGAAATGCGCAGCGTGGTATGCGCGAATTGCCATGTGGAATATTACTTTAAGGGTGATGGTAAATATCTTACCTTCCCCTGGGAGGGCGGTGTTACGATTGAAGCCATTGAGAAATATTATGATCAGGTTGCTTTTAGCGATTGGGAACACCCCGAAAGCGGAGCGAAGCTGATTAAAATGCAGCATCCTGATTATGAACTTTTTTCCGCTGGGAGTACGCACTACAACGCTGGCGTGGCTTGCGCTGATTGTCATATGCCTTATACCCGCGATGGGGCAGCTAAGTTCTCGACCCACGACGTAAAAAGCCCGCTGATCGAGCCTGGCAAATCTTGTGGAACCTGTCATACGGATGTCGCTTATGTCACGGAGCGCGTGAACACCATTCAACAACAAGTCAACACCACCATGCTCAACGCTGAAAAAGCGATTATTGACGCAATCCAGGCGATCAAACTGGCTGGCGAACAACCTGGAAGCGATCAGGCGCTATTAGAGGAGGCACGCGCTTTGCACCGTTCGGCGCAATTACGCTGGGATTTTATCGCCGCCGAGAACAGCATGGGGTTCCATAACCCGGAAGAAGCCCTGCGTATTCTAGCAACTGCCACCGATTTTGCCCGTCAGGCGCAAACGAAGGCCATTCAGTCCATGGCACTAGGGTCAACTGCAAAAAATTAAACGCAATGTTTTTTGGTTTGTATCGTAGCCGGTCATCCCTCAAAAGTGACCGGCTGTTTTTTTTAATTCAGTTCCCCCCTCGGATCGATTGCTGCAAGCATACTAACCAGTTGCGTAAAGGTTCATCAGGTTCAATAGAAGTGTTTGCCAGTATTGGCTGTTTGGCAAGAGCTTCACTCCCTTCGACCGGAATGATTATTACGCTTTCGTTCACCCAGCGGCGCGGCACATACCCGATGGCGTTGGGATTGGACGACACAGCTTGCAACATAGCTTTTGGTTCGGGCGCGAACATAGCTTCGGGATTGTGAGAGGAGACCCCAAGGATCGAGGAGAGGGTGGATCGTATCTCGTTTCCTGGAGGGTAATCCCACACTTCTATCTTCTGTTCGTTGGGGGAATCTGAAGCCACTTCTCCCCAGCTCTTAATTTCACCCATGAAGATTTGCTTTAATTGTGTCGCGGTAAGGGCAGGTTGTGAATTTTGCGAATTTACAATTACAACCAGGTCATCAAAACCGAGCACGACGGTATATCCTTGCCAGGTCTCTCCACCGCCCCAGGATAGCACGATATCCGATTCGCCGGGTTTAAGGCTGCTATAGGGCGCCTCGTTGACCACTAATCCACGACCGGGTGTTAAGAGGGTGCAGCCATTCAGGGCAGGTTCAAGCCAGTCCAATGCCGGCGGGTAGGACACTTGCCAGAGTTGGGGTGTCGGCAATGTGAGGGGGGCGTCTTTTTGTGGCTGGCAGGCTGCCAGCAGCACGGCGAATAAAACCAGCAGGCGGTTAGGCAAAGACATAGGTAAGTAACAATACGATCGTTGCTAAAAGAGCGCAGTACACAGCAAAAAGTTTTAATGAGCGTCGCGCCAGAAACGAAAGCAGCCAATGGATCGAAAAATAGCCGACCAGTGCTGAAGTTACAAATCCAACGGCAAGGATCGGTAAGAAAGCGCCTAGATTGGGGAGTTGGACCAGATCCAACAGGCTCAGAAGGCCAGCAGCGGTCATGACTGGTATTGCCATCAAGAAAGCGAATCTCCCTGCATCCCGGCGTTCCAGGTTGCGTGTCAAGCCACCTGCAATGGTGGAGCCAGACCTGGATATGCCTGGAAAAATGGAAAGAGCCTGGAAACAGCCGACCCATAGGGCATCTTTCCAGGTGATTGCTTCTATCGTGCGATTTCTTTTTCCGATGGTTTCCGCGACCCCTAAGAGTAATGCAGTGACTAACAAGAACCAGGCGGTAGCAACCGGGCTGTTGAAAGCACGCTCAACCAGTTTTTTCAGGAGAAACCCAAACAATCCAGCAGGGATCGTAGCGAGGATGAGATACCATCCCATTCTGGCGTGCGCGTTGTAGAATGGCTGGCGGTGAACAAGACCGCTGAACCATGCCTGAACGATATCCAGAAGGTCTTTCCAAAAATACAGGACGACGGCCACGAGGGTGCCCATTTGAACCAGCACGTCGAATGAGAACACCTGAGATTCTGGGATTTTCCAGCCTAACAGGTAAGGCGCCAGTACGAGGTGCGCCGAACTGGAAATAGGCAAAAACTCTGTTAACCCCTGGATGATGCCAAGTATGAACGCCTGGAAAATTGACATGATGTTGGAGGCTCCTGTTGTGATGGGTTATTGACTTAGGTGGCGGTAATTTTCAAGAAAGCGGGAGGAAAAATCAAGAAATTTGGCCTCTCGAATGGCTTGCCGCGCCTGTTGGACCAGTTCTTGTAATGTATAAATATTATGAATGGAGATTAATGTTGCTGCCAGGATTTCTTTAGAAACGATCAGGTGCCGCAAGTAAGCGCGGCTAAAATTTTGACAGGTATAACACTGGCAAGTCTCATCAATGGGGCGAGCGTCGCGAGAATGAACGGCGTTCATCAAGTTGATGCGGCCTGTCATGGTCATCGCGGCTTGGTGGCGCGCTAGACGGGTGGGTAGGACGCAGTCAAAGATATCGATTCCACGCAGGATGCCGTTAATCAAATCTTCGGGTGAACCGACTCCCATCAGATAACGCGGTTTATTCTCTGGCAGGATTTCGTTCACGACGTCGATAGTGGTGTGCATTTCTTTTTTTGTTTCTCCAACGGATAACCCGCCAATGGCATGACCGGGAAAATCCAACGAACAGATGAAACGGGCGGACTCTTGGCGAAGTTCGGGAAACACGCCTCCCTGAACGATGCCAAAAAGTGCCTGGCTCGATTGGGTTTTGGCGCGAAGGCAGCGCTCTGCCCAGCGGTGGGTCCGCTCCAGGGCGCGGCGATTGTATTCGCGGTCATACGGAGGAGCGCATTCGTCGAACGCCATGATGATATCTGCGCCAAGTTTTTGTTGCACCTCGATTGATTTTTCAGGGGTAAACCGATGAAGAGAACCATCGATATGGCTCTTGAAAGTCACTCCATCTTCGTCAATTTTCCGGGTTTGAGAAAGGGAAAAAACCTGAAAACCACCCGAATCGGTCAGCATGGGTCCTTTCCAATTCATAAAGGCGTGAAGGCCGCCCATCTCTTCTATGATGTCGGCACCAGGTCGCAGATACAGATGGTAGGTATTCGCCAGGACAAGCGTTGCGCCAAGTTCTTCGAGCTGCGCTGGCGTCACGGCTTTAACCGTTGCCTGCGTGCCAACGGGAGCAAAAACAGGGGTAATTAGCTCACCATGTGGTGTGTTGAAGACTCCGCATCTGGCGCGGCCGTCACGCGCGGTGATGTTAAATTGAAATGGAGGGTGTTGGGTCATCTTCACTTTGTACCGGCTTTCAATTTGATCCTTCAAGGAAGTACAAGACATGGCCGGTGCAACCTTGCGCGCTCACGCTTGGGGTGGTCAAGATTATACCCTTGAATAAGAAAAAATTATAGCTTGCTGGCTACGAGGTTTTCCTTGTCTCTAAAGATTTCTCAGGATATACTTGGTCAACCGCGATGGTCGATGGAGTTTACAAAGAATGCACATTCCTTTGAGGAAACGCTGGCAGGTAGCAGAACCTATCTCGGAAACAGTCGCTGCCAATCTGAGTGGTTACCCCCCGATTTTGCAGCAATTATTGTTCAATCGCAACATCACCACTCTCCAGAAAGCCGATTTGTTCCTTCAGGCTAGTGGCTCCATTCATGATCCTTTTTTGCTGAAAGATATGAAAGCAGCCGTGAGATGCCTGCTTAAAGCGATTGACAGCGATGAAGAAATTGTTGTCTACGGGGATTATGACGTGGATGGCGTCACTGCAACCGTGTTGTTGGTTCAATTGCTGCGCGCTTATGGCGCCAAAGCGCGAGGATATATCCCAAACCGTTTCGATGAAGGATATGGATTAAACACAGACGCCCTGGAAGGGCTTTATCAGGAAGGTATCCGTACTATTGTAACGGTCGACTGCGGAATCCGCTCGTCCAGAGAAGCTGAATATGCTCGTTCAAAAGGGATTACTCTGATCATTAGCGATCATCATGAACCCGAAGCGGAATTACCAGACGCCCCGGCGGTTATTTGCCCCAAACAGCCTGGGGATGAATATCCCGAAAAGAACCTGGCCGGTGTGGGATTGTCTTTCAAGATGGCTGAAGCGATCTTAGCCACGCGGCCGCTGCCTGGAGTGCAGGCAGAAGATTGGATTGACCTGGTTGCGATTGGGACCGTTGCGGATGTTGTATCTTTGACGGGTGAAAACCGTTCTCTGGTGAAAGCCGGGTTGAAGAAGTTACAAAATTGTCAACGCCCTGGCTTATGCTCTCTGGCAAACGCCGCTGGTCTGAACGTTCAAACGATCAGCTCTCATGATATCGGTTTTGTGATCGGACCACGCCTTAACGCTGCCGGGCGGTTGGAGTCGGCGCTCGAAGCCTATGCGTTATTGATGGAGGGGGATATCTTTGAGGCGGGTTTATTAGCTCAAAAACTGGATGACCAGAATCGCCAACGCCAGGAATTGACGCGAGAAATGCAAGAAGAGGCGGAACGGCAAACCGCAAATGCAAACGGCAGTGAGTTACTGTTTGTGGTGAATCCAAAGTTTAATATGGGAGTGGTTGGCCTGGTTGCCTCACGCTTGGCCGAGTTGTATTATCGTCCATCCGTCGTGGCTTCTCAGGGTCCAGAGTTTACGCGTGGGTCTTGCCGCAGTATTCCGGAATTCCACATTACAAAAGCCCTGGATCAATGCGCTGATTTATTGGTTCGCCATGGAGGTCACGCGATGGCGGCGGGTTTTACTGTTCATAATGAAAATCTTGCCGCGCTTGCTCAGCGGTTAATGGATATCGCCCATCGTGAACTGGAGAACAAATCACTCCGTCCGGTCTTGCAGGCAGATATGGAAATTAGCTTCAGAGAACTCCATCCGCGCTTGTTGAGTTACCTAGATGCAATTGAGCCAACGGGTTTGGGAAATCCGGGGACCATTTTTGTGAGCCGAAATGTTCAGGTTCTTCATCACCGTGAAGTAGGAAATGATGGCCAGCATTTGCGCCTGACCGTTCGGGGAGATGGGATTGTGCATGATGCTATTGCTTTCCGGCAAGGCTTTTGGGCAAGACAACTGCCAAATGCTGTGGATATCCTGTATTCTTTTGAACGGAATTATTACCGTGGGCGTGAATCGCTCCAGTTGAATGTGCGCGACATTAAACCCGCGAACCAGCCCGATTAATTCTATTAATCTACGAACCGATATTTCAACAAAGCCCATACAGCTTCGAAGGCATCTTTCATTTTTATTTTTTTGCCTTCAGAATAGTCGCGGGGGTTGAATGAGATCGGTATCTCGAAGATGCGAATTTTTCGCTTGAGGATTTTGGCGGTAAATTCAGGCTCGAATTCGAAGCGATGAGCGTGAAGGGGGATGTCTTTGATAAGGTCTCGCCGAAAGACCTTATACCCTGTCTCCATATCGCTCAAGATGTTGTTGTATAAGAGATTGGTCAGGAAGGTGAGGATTTTATTCGCGACCATGTTCCAGAAAAGAATGGGCCGGCGTGCGCCGCCAAGGAAACGAGATCCATAAACGACATCGGCAATTCCTTCTCGGATGGGAGCAAGCAATTCACTGTAGTGGCGGGGATCATATTCCAGATCGGCATCCTGGATGATGATTATCTCTCCAGTGGCAGCCTGGATCCCCGTTCGCACTGCAAACCCCTTACCCATATTCTGCTGGTGGAGGATGACGCGGACATTTTCTTTTCCATCTAGCTTCGCCAGAATATCTCGCGTGCCATCGCTGGAACCGTCGTCAACGATCAAGATTTCAGTTGGTATTTTGGTGGTTTTAACGCGGCGGATAATTTCTTCGATGGTGTTTACTTCGTTGTAGACAGGGATGATGACGGTGATATTCATAGGCCTGATTATAGCACAGGAAGTTGGACTTCTAAAAAATACCGGCAGTCCCTCGGTCAGACTGCCGGTGTAAAAAACAAGTTGCGGGTAAGGTTGCTAACCAAGCCTGGGTTCGATCAAGCCATAGGTGCCGTCGCGCCGCTGGTAAAGTACGTTGATCGCATCGGTGTCAGCGTTATAAAAAACGAAGAAATTCTCGTGACCCAGCAATTTCATCTGTTCAATTGCTTCCATTTCATCCATAGGTACCAGGGTAAAAACTTTGCGCCGCACGATAAGGGGTTGCTCTTCGGCGCTTTCTTCTTCAACCGCTGGTGTCATAGCTGAAGTTGGCGTTCGGTCCCCCGGACCGCGAAACCGCTTTCCTTTGTAACGTTCGATCTGCCGCTGCATTTTGTCCAGAGCGGCATCAATGGCGGCAAAGAGGTCATCTGCTCGTTCCTCCGTGCGCAAAATATATCCCTTGCCTCGTAGTGTAATTTGAGCGACATGCCTGTCAGAAGCGCTTCGGGCTGATTTGACGAAAGCAAGGTCCACACGGGTTTCCTCGATTGTGTTGAGATAACGATCCAGCTTAGATATTTTTTTGATGATGTGATCTTTAACTGGTTCTGTTATTTCCATGTTTTTCGCGAAAAGTTCTGCCTTGACAGCCATACGAAGACCTCCTTTTATAAAATAAGATGATCGCTGGATGGGGGTTCCCCGGCAGATTCCGTGTGGAAACCTGCTCTGGCCAGCGTTATACCGTACACTGTGCTGGCGCCTGCTGAAAGAAGGGCGCGAGCACAGGCTTCTTGCGTAGCTCCTGTTGTCGCCACATCATCGATAACCAGCACAGACTTTCCCTTTACAATTGCACCCACTGCGATAAAGGCATCCTTTACATTGCTATGACGCTCTTCACTAGTAAGGCCGACTTGCGAACGAGTTTCTCGGACACGATGTAACGCCCGGTTGGAGTAAGGCAACCTGCGTGCGAGCGCCAATGGAAAGGCCAACAGACTCGCCTGATTATACCCGCGTTCCAGCCGCCGTTGGGCTGCAAGTGGCACCGGGACGATTAGATCTACTGTCCATTTCAGATGGTCGAGTAAATCGATCAGGTGAATCGAAAGGGCTTCGGCAAGCCCGATATTGCGCTGATATTTTAAGCTATGAATTGCAAGTCGGAGCGGCCCCTGGTGCATTCCCCAAGATCTCAACGCCTGATAAGAAGGCGGATGTGCAAGACAGTTGGAGCATTCTTCCCCATGCTTCAAGACATCACCGCATCGCAAACAAATTTCCTTGCCTACTTCTTGGCTGTTTGATTGACAT
>JABLXC010000059.1 GCA_013178185.1 Anaerolineae bacterium
TGATCCCTGAACTCAAAGCCTGGCAGGAACGCGACCTTGAGCCGATCTATCCGATCGTCTGGCTCGACGCCATTCACTACAAGATCAAGGACAATGGCCGCTTTGTCATGAAGGCTGTCTATACGATTCTGGGCGTCAATCTGGAAGGCAAAAAGGAACTGCTGGGTATTTACCTGTCCGATAACGAAGGTGCCAAGCACTGGCTGAATGTGCTGACCCATCTGCAAAACCGGGGCGTGAAGGACATTCTGATTGCGTGTGTTGATGGCCTCACTGGCTTCCCCGAAGCGATCGAAACCATCTACCCGAAGACTGAAATCCAGCTGTGTATCGTGCACCAGATCCGCAATTCAATGAAGTACGTGGCCTCGAAAAATCGAAAGGCCTTCATGGTGGATCTGAAGCCGGTCTACCGCGCCACCACCAAAGAAGCAGTGGAAATAGCGCTGGATGAGCTAGAAGCCAAATGGGGCAAGCAATACCCCGTCGTTCTTCGTTCCTGGCGCAACAAATGGGACAACCTATCGATCTACTTCCAGTACCCCGATTACGTGCGCAGGGCCATTTATACAATCAATGCGGTTGAAGCGGTCCATCGCCAGTTCCGCAAGCTGACCAAAACCAAGGGCAGTTTTGCGAATGAAAACAGTCTGCTGAAATTGCTGTATGCCGGCATGCTCAAAGCATCAGAGAAATGGACGCACCCGGTGCAAAATTGGAATCTGACGTTGTCACAGCTGGCAATCCATTTTGAAGGCAGACTGGACAAGGCGCTGGAAATCTAATGGCGCTTAAACGCTACTATCGAGACGTCCAAAGCGGTTGTCGAAACGTTTGGGCCTCTTACAGGCGAGGCTTATTAGCTGGCTCGCTGGATGGTGACACAGATTATTGAACGCCCTCAAATACTGTCATAGGTCCGCGCAAATTTGATTCCTACACTTCCAACGAATCTACGGCAATCTGTCGCTCCCAAGCAAGCTGGTAATATCCGTCGACAGACAATAATTCCTGATGTGTTCCTGATTGAATCACCTTTCCATCTTCAACCACATATATGTAATCTGCATCTACAATAGTAGAAAGCCTGTGGGCAACGACAATGGTAGTAAGTCCTTTTGACACCTTCTTTAGCGTGCTCTGAATAGCAAATTCGGTAGAACCATCAAGCGCACTAGTCGCTTCATCCATTATCAATACCATTGGATTCTTTAACATCGCACGGGCAATCCCGACACGCTGGCGCTCCCCTCCCGAAAGTAATACCCCCCGCTCGCCGACTAATGTTTGTAGACCGTCCGGCAATTTATTAACAAGGTCTAGTAATTCTGCCGCCTTTAACACTTCATAAATTTCTTCGTGTGTTCGTCCAGCGCCGCCGAGGGTTAAATTCATTTCTAAAGTGTCGTTGAAAAGCGAAACATCCTGTGGAACGACGGCAATAATGCTTCTTAGGTTACGGGGATCAATATCAACCAAGCTAACTCCATTCAGCAGCACTACGCCATCCTTGGGATCGAACAATCTCGCAACAAGATTGAGTATACTGCTTTTTCCTCCACCAGAAGGACCAACGATCGCGGTTCGCATCCCCTTGCGAAAACACATAGATAAATTTTGAATCACCGGTGCGGTTCGACCAGCATAGGAATGCGTCACACCTTTTAGCTCTATTGCAGGTGACGAAGTAACAATATTCTTTTGAGTTGACTCAGCACGGGGCTTCTGAAATGCAGGCTGTGATAATCTAATCTCCATGGGCTTTTCCAAATCAATCAAAGCCTGTTGCATGGATCGATAATGATAACCTAGCATTCCCAGCGGATAAAAGAGGCCTCTTATCAGCAGAATCGACGTCAGCACGTCGCCGACTTCATACCTTCCTTCAAGAACGCCAAAACCTGCCATTGCGACAATAACTGCAAGACAAATTCTCATAACGGAATGTTGGAGTATAGTGATTACATTTAGAACTCTAGCTGATCGTGCTGCCGCAACTGCGTACCGTTGTGCCGCGCTCTCCAGCCGTGAAATCACGGCATCCTCAACTCCCAACAACTTTACCATGGTAACATTGGTTAGGCCATCCAGTGCAATACCGGCCACTTTACTATCAAGTTCGTTTTGAGTTCGTCGCGAAGAGATCCTCCTCTCGTCGGCCCAACGGTTAACAGCCATATAGAGAAATACGCCGGCAGCGGCAACTGCAGCAAACTGCCAATCCAGTTTATACACCAATACAAATAAGCCAAAGGTGAATTCAATCGCCGTAGGTACAAGACTAAAAGCAATGCTACGGATGATTTCTTCTAGCGACTGAGCACCTCTTTGCACCGTCCTTAGGACCGCTCCACTTCGATGATGACTATGGAATTCATACGAAAGTTGAAAAAGATGCTGAAAGGATGTAACAGAGAATCTGCATTTAAGTTCTTCGATAACCGGATCGATCACCAAGTCACACAAATTTGAAGCGGTAGACGAAAAAGCCGCCAACACCACATAAAGTATCACACCCCAAAAGAACATGCCGACAATGGCAGGAGCTGGATCGGAGCTGAGGAGATTTACTGCATCACCCAGCATTACCGGAGCCAAGACACTTGCGAGCGGTCCTGAAATAATCAGAACCAATGCTACCAAAAGCCGCGCCTTATAATACGGAGTCCTGACCGATCTCAGCAGTGAAAGACTTTCATTAATCGCCCAACTTTTGTTCATTATCATAGGAGTGGATTATTATTTTCCATGTAAGATGCGTATGCATTCCAGTGGCTAATTTCACACGTCGGAAAATCTTGTGATTTGTTTTCCCTCTTCATTGCAATGGCTTTAGAGCGAATGACTATCTCATCAATCTTAAAGACTTCCAGCTGCCAGTTCTTCAGTAGTTCAATTACCAATAAAGCATCATCCCTATTGCCAGAAAAGCAGCTTGCCAATGCGAAACTAGCTTTGCGTCTGATCTCTGAATTTGGGATTTGTGCCAAAGCGGCCTGTATTCTCCCCATGGAATCTACATCGCTGAGCGCGTATCCGAATTCTGGCGTCAGTGGATCTGATGCATAGCCGCCACCGGCACCTTGATCGCCACTCTTGATGGCGCGAAGCAATGCTTGTAATTCGGTAGAATCAAATAGAATTCCCAATTCACGCACAACATCACAAGGTTCATCTGAAGTGTGGATGTAGTTCAAGAATACACTCTGAATGCCGCCGCAAACTGCCCGTAAACTATCTCTGGATCTATCCCGAGGGTCCGTGCTTCCTTTAAAATTTGTAAGACGAATCGACAGAGGTAACCGCTCGTCATACTGTGAGTCCTTAAGGACAAACAAAACGGATGATCCCGATTCCATCAGTTCTACCAATAATTGAAACCGTTCTTCGGTGTACCGCCCTTTAGCGTATCGCCACAAATGTCCCGTCTTCTCTGCATCGATATTCAGGCGCTTGACTGCCAGAAGCTGGTATCCAGCATCACGCAAGATGTCCCTGATGAATATCCCCTTTCCACTTTCAATTGCTTCTGGCTTGGCAAGCAACAAGCCCAAGTTCCAGAGGTATTTCTTCAATAACGGTTCTGATCCAAAAGTATTAATAAAATACTTCCAACTCAATGTAAAATGTTCATCATGCTTGTAGATGGCGCGCTTTTCCTTGAAACAAGATAACCAGCAGGGAGTAGCACTTTCGTCCAATTTGTCAATCATGCTTAATTACTTATTATAGAGTTCAACGGTCGAAATCAATTGTTCTGTGAGTCGCTTTGGCTTTTTTACTTCAATCAGATTCGTCGTGTGCTTTTGCATATTTCCAGAATGAACAATAGCTCCTCATCTACTCGATGACAGTGATTGATTATCTGAAACACATTTCGCTAATTTATAGCTGCACAACCTATTTCTGGATTCAATGGAATGTGACATCCCACTAGAAGAGGTCTGATGGATCATTACACCGTTATATCGCGTCTGCAAGTGGCAGACAGTCGGGCGCTTGGCATCGGAATGCACATAATTTATATACTTCCCACAACACTGGTTTACGCACATTTTTTAGTTGCTTTTGAAGCGTAGGATGACACACGCGCCTGGAAATAGTCTGTCGATATTAATTTGGGCGATGATCCAATTCTGGATGCAACTACGATATGTAGGTTGAGCAGAATTAACTCTGCGTAAGAATGTGGAAAATCGTGCCATTCTCTTCGTGAATCGGTACAACAAAACTTACGTTCATGCAGCTACACTCCCAATAAATGCTCGTCAAGAGGGAGCGAACATTCCGGATCGTCCGGGATGATTGCATCCTGTCCATTATAGGTATTGCCGGTGACAAAATTAACACATTTCAATCCGTCCTGGATTATTTCACGCCATTTCATCCGAATTTCTGAATAATCATCAGCAGTAACGAGGGGTGCGTTTAGCGAATCCAGTGAAAAAACACCCTCCGGAACCTGACGTTCCAGCGCCTCCAATGACTCCAGGGCATTCTCGCCCTTATCGTTGCCCATGCGCGCTTCGTGCATTAGTTCAATCATTTCTCGATCCGAGAACAATAGGGCCTGTTCTCTCAAAAGGTCTGCGGGGTCGTCCGCTATATGCAAATAAGAAAACACATTGGCAATAGCCGGCCCAGCAACTGTGCGTAAATGCCCAGACTTTCTGCTGTCGATTCTGGCAGTGCCTTTCAGATGAGTAAGATGGACAGTGGCGGGTGCCGAGAATCTTATCGATGTATCCCTAAAGAGAAGGTATAGTGCTTCTCCCGCGCCCATTATGCGTTTAAGCAAGTCTTGCCGCGCATCGGTCGCAACGTTCCATTGATACCTCCATAAATCCTCAACCTGCTCTTCAGATACTTTTACAGTCCTAAACGCACTGACAAAGAAACCGCGCCTCCTAAGTAGCGGAAAAATGTTCCTAGCCATATGCCCAGCAACTGCATCCGGTCGAATAATCAAAGCCGCCGTATTCCATAAAAAAGAGATTTTTTCCGTTTCACTATTGAACACTTGGCTCAAAAGAGACATTGCTCTCAAATAGTTCTTATCATTGGAAAAGAATTGCTGTTTTAACGAATTAGGTGTCAGTACAATACTCAGATCGTCAATAGGATTCATGCGGTATCACGTTGTGTTATGATAATAAATGACAAAATTCAATCCTCATCATGTTTACAGCATTGCTCTTCTGTCGAAAATAGTGGTTCTAAGGGTTATGTTCAACTTGGCAAGCTAATTTTGCCCCTTGCCAATCTTAGTTTACCGATCTCGGAAATTCTCGAACAGGCCTATCTTGAAGAAGGCGATATCCTTTTTTGTGCTGGAACCTTGATTGAAGGGCAAGGCAACCTATGTTCAGATCTGGATGTCTATGTCATTACAAATCAATTACGGCAAGCCCGCAGTATTTCCATCAGCAGGCATCACCGTGTTCTCACTGAGAGTCGTGATATCGTTCGTGCCGATGAATGCACGACAGATCCGGTAAGACTGATTCATACGACAATTCCAGGCCGCGCTACAAAAATTGATATTGAATTCAGGACATTTGCCGAAGTTGTAAACCTGTATGCAAGCATTCGGGACATCTATGAATACGCAGCGCATAATCTTATTTTACTCACAAAACGGGTAAGCGAACGTGACGAAAGCTTTATTCATAGGCTACAGAATTCAGTTTGCCTTCATGGCCATGTCGGCTATGACTCACTATTGGCAGAACTTCCTAAAGAACAATACAGATATCTTGGGTATAGGTGGGTGGCGTCTGATTTCTCGGTACTGCTCGATATTGCCGGCGCTGTTTCTAGCAACGATTGGCTACGTGCAGTTGATCTATCCCGAGAGAATCTAATTGCACAGACCTCCGGCTATATGCGGGCGCAGGGACTCACAAATTTTCGCAGAAAATGGGTTTCGTATTATGCAAAGCAGTATCTTTCCGAAGATCTTGTCCAAGAGTTTCATCATTTGTATCTTCTGCAAAGGGTGAATGCTACACCTTCAGCATGTCAGGCTTTCGTGCAACGTTCACTTGATTTTGTCGACCGGATATTTGAACGCACACATCCTGTTTTACAGCAGCAAACAGCGTTTCCTTCTGGAGAGGAGGCAAGAAAGGAACTTGATACCGCACAGGGTAATCGTAACGATTTATATTCAACACTAGAATATGAGTACAGGAAAAAGGCTTATGGCGAGGCCATCCGTCCTACGGCAGATTTTGAAATATTCGAGTGGTTGAGCTTGGCTTAGTTGCGCGTTTTTCATATTCTCTGCACGCACAACCGAAGCTCTTAAAGAGCAACGCATTAATTGGCATTAAATTCTCGTGCCACTCCGGATGCCATTGTACTCCCATTAGCCAATGAGATGATTCAGTAGTGCTAACCGCTTCTGTAACTCCGTCTTCGCTCTTTGCTTCAACGCGCAAACATTCAGGCAATAGATTTACACATTGATTATGCAGAGAGTTTACTTTGACTTCTCTTTTCCAACCAATATTTTTATTCATTTCATTCAACATTCCACCAGCATTGATAGAAATAGAATGCACTGGATAGTATCTTTCCTCGTAATTAGTCGTCGCTGGAACGCGATGGTTTAGTATTGGGCGTTGCAAACGCTCAAGATCCTGGTGCAAACCTCCACCCAATGCACAGACAATTTCCTGCATGCCCCTACAGATCCCTAATAAGGGCATTTTTGTTTTGACCGCATATTGAACCAGCGCAAATGCTGCTTTATCCCTTTGCCTGTCAAACTCATGTTGTGTGTATGCCTCTTCCTCGCCATAGGTAGAAGGATGCACCATTGTTCTTGAACCAGGCAGAAGAATTCCATGCACGCTTTTTAATATATTGGGAATCGATACAATGTCGGTGGTTGCTGGAATCAGTAATGCTTCACAGCCTGATAGACGGCGCAATGCTTCTAGATATTTATCCAGAACAACGTTGAAACTCCCACCATTTATTATCCGATTTGAGCATAGCACTCCGACAACCGGCCGGCATTTATCGCGGATCATGATTCCACTCACAATATTCTCAAATATTCATCCAGTGCCATGACGAGATCCTTGCCATCCGGTATAGTCGCCTCGTAAGGGTCATAGCTTTCACCGCTTACATAATCAATACAGCACTTTGCTCGTTCTAGGAATGTTTCCCAGCCCATTGTTGATACCCCAAATTTGCCATTCGTAGCATCGGAGCGGCAGATTTCTTCTTGCCTGCTGAGCAATGCTTTTACCTGCATATGGGCATAGCTAACGACAAATCTGTTCAGAAACACTTTTGACTGTGCGTGTTTCAACATATCGGACATTCGGTCAGCGCCGAGAAGCAAATACATTTCCCGAACAGCATCTGCAGGGTCATCTGACGCATGTAGATATGAAAGGACGTTTGCCGTAGCTGGTGCAACTATCGAGCGCAGATGCCGAGGCTTTCGTTTTCTGGCTATGGATGGCCCCTTCAGATGTGTAAGATGCGCTGTTGCTGGTCCTGAATTGCGGGGATTTTCATCGCGGATTAGCAAAAGTACAGAAGGTGCGGAAGCCAGCAGCTCCCTCAACAATTCTCTTCTTTCAGAGGTCATTACATTCCGCTGATACCACCATAAGGAATCCGCCTGAGCGTGGTTTATGTGAATTATCTTGCATCCAACTATGTTTAGATTCCGTGCATGGAATGCATCTACAATATTGTGGGGATGTCCAAGAAAAAATGCGTCCGGGCGGACAAGCAGCATACAATGGTTCCAAAGAAAGTGCTTTGGACATTTTCTGTCTTCCATTGACTCACGTAGAACACCCATTCCGGCTATGTAGTGCTCATCTTGAGAGTACGCCGTTTTCTTGAATGGATTGATAGTGAGTACATCATCCAGCGACAATGAATTGATCTTCTGATCACACTGCTCTTTAGTCGATTGGCAATCCATTACGCAACCCCCCGTCAAGGCGATCTGCAAAGATCATTAAATCTTCCTCTGCGGTATAAAATCCAAACGAAACTCTCAGCTTTCCTTTACTCTCACCCACAATAATTCCATGAGCACGAAAATAGTTTTGCCAAGTGCGCCCTGGCAAATCGAGTAACTGTATATGAGGTGCCCGTTCTTCTGGTTGTAGTAGAAGATTCGTCGGTTTCATTAATTCTTTAAAGCGCTGGGAAAGCCAATTTATGTGGGCGCGAATTTTGGCTCTAGAAATACTTTCAAAAATCTTCGTACTTGCCGGCAACGCGCTTAGCACATGTTGATTTGTGCCACCAAAATCCCAAGTACTCGCTTGATCCATATCCCAATTGTCCGAAAAACATACAATTCCGATGCCCGGTGGACACGCAAATGCTTTTTGCAATGTAAAGCAATGGGCGGTAGGGCACGTGAATTTCTCCAACTCGTATATACCAGCTGATTGTGCTTCGTCCAGCACGAGGGCTATTCCTCGATTAGCCAGAATCGATGAAACGCGGGATAGTGAATACTGTCTACCCTCTCCAGATATTCGGGGGGCACATAGCACTGAAACATCCGCCAGATGATCCTCAAAACGGTCCGATTCTGCAACCCCTCGGGGTATCGCTAATTTAGTCACTTTGTTTTTGCCTGCGACAAAGCGCACTGCAGCCATTACTGAAGGGTGCAATCCCTCGATGACGCCAATCCGGTCGTGCAAATGACCGCCCATTGAAATTAGGGCTAGCATCGTAGCTTCACTTGTACTTGAGCAAAATCGAAATTTGTCAGCATCAGTGTTTAAAAGCTTACTAAACGCGTCTCTTGCTCGATCTACATGCTGCAAATGAAGCAGCTTTGTATCACGGCAACACAATGCTTCCTCAATGTACGCCGTCATTGCATCTGCCGCTGCATTTGAAAGCGGAGCTTTTCTCGCGGCATCAAGATAGATGAACCGTCTGAGACTGGGAAAATGTCCTCTTATCCAAGCTAGCTCAGACTCCGACAGACATTTTCGGTTATTTTCACACAGGTACGAATCAACACTTTGCTTATAGTTTCCCATATTGTATAAATTAGCGACGTTCTAATTTTTGTTTACATTTCGCATACAATTTGGCGCCCAATTGCAATTCATAGCGGGCCGCACCATTGCTTTTTCATCTTTGACGAATGCCTTTGAACTCTGAATAATAATGTGTTTATTTCTTTAGTCCGACTACTTTTGAGTCTGCTTCTAATGGTTTATTGTTCCTTTGTCATCTCGTAGCAATAAGAATCGTTTTGCAGATTGATATAGATCTACTAATTAATTCATCCTCTAGACAAATCGGGGACCACCTGTCCTACCTTAGTGAGATTATTCGACGGATGTTATTGACCTACGCTATCGGAGTTATTGTAATACTGTTATGACCCTGGCGGCACCCAAATTACGCGAGGATGTAGTGGCTCCTGGAGTACCGTTGAACGCGCGGGAGTCTTCCTTCGGTTATCGCAGTGTGACTGGCTTTCTGGGCATGAACAAAAACATGGTACAGCGCATTTTTCAATTGATCGGCCGGCTGGTTCGGAAACAGGTCGCGGATTTTTACTCTCTCATCCCTCTGCGGCAATCGGTGGCTTGGCAGCCCAACACGCGCCTGTCAACGGACCAATGTGGCATCCGGGGTGACTGTTACTACTGGCTGGGCCTACCGCTGGTTAGCCGTTTCCATTCCCGGATATCGTTGGGTCTGCGGCAAAAGGGGCTCCACCGCAAAAGCGGCTTTGGAGCGGGCCTTGATGGCCCACTTCGCCGCCCTGGGCCGTTCTCAAATGCGGTTCCTTCTGCGTTCAGACAACGGCCTAGTCTTACCCATCGCAACATTGCCCGCGCCAACTCGCCAGTCATGTTATTGGCGAGTGGATTCAGTTCTGCAACATCCACCGTGCACAACAGACGCTGGGAATGAAAACACCAACTGAGGCATACGGCATTTGCGGCCTGACTTGTGCAGAATGCTCTTGGTCATGACGCTACGTTCGAAAACACTTCATGCTTCTATCGCACGGATCTACATCGGCTTCAGAACTCAGGGCATTAGGAAATTGGCAGGAAAATATGTTGGACCGTACAACAAAAACACCTTGCATTAAAATTATGGAAGATTGGCATAAAGGCCGTAAAAACTATAGTGTATGGCTGGCTAAAATAAATTCAAAGGAGCTACTAGAACTTGCCGACATCATTACCGGTGAACTCTTTCAGACTGTTAAGATTATTAAAGTCAATCAACCGCACATTACTATTTTTGTATCGGGTTTTGTTGTCGATAAAAAAAAATATGATGATGATGTCTCTCTGGATTCATTATCCGAATCCATTTCTAAACTTTCAAAATTAAAACTAGATACTTCCAAACTTAAGGTTACAGGCATTAATTACAATGAACATGTTATTTACTTTTCTCTCGACATTTTGGGCGACAGTATTAGCAAACTACGAGAAGTATTTAGCTCTGTAAGCCGAGAAGTTATTTTCAACCGCTACTTTCCTCACATCACTATCGGGCATTACGCAAGCAATGTCCCACTAAGCATGATTAGTTCAGTTCTTGATAAATATAAAGTATTGCCCTTACCAATTGAAGTGCAGGTTGAAGAGGTAGAATGCGTTTGGTTCGACGCTTTAACACCTGCTATGGAAGGTATAGGCATTTGCAAAGGTGAATTCATCACGATTGCAAAGCGGTCAATCGGATAAACGTCTTCTTGGTATGATCTGTCCTTTTAAGTACTCCATTTGACGATTACCACCACTCCCCATCTTCTAAAACATTCGACCATTGCGGCTTAATGGTTTTCAAAGCAATAGGATGTGGATCAAACAGTGCATCTGAGAAACTTTCATTAATTACTTTTGAAAATTTAGTAAAATTAGTATCTAGTGCTTCAAGCGATTCTATCCATGACAATAACAAGGCATCACCATACACTGCATACGTATGTAGCAGCGCAAAATATACAACTGGCAGTACGCCATAGCTCGCGGCGCGGCTGACCGCAGTGCTTCTAAATTCTTCGCTGTCATTAGCGTAGAGCAGTTCTCGTACGTCACAAAATTTCCACAAATGCCAACTATCGGAGATATACGCGAAGAGTTCCGACGTCGCCTCTCGATAAACATGAGCGCATTGACAAACGAATGTATCCGCTGCATCTAGTACACTTAAATTTTCGTAACGCGGATGCTGCACCGCGTTATCTACCAGAGTATCGCTGCTAATTCCATACTCCGCACTAGGCTCAAAAAGATCAAAGCCAACAGCCAATCGCACGAAAGGAATTTCTTTGTTGCCAGTGAGCAACGTAAATTTTGGCATAATCTTTGAGTGAAAATTCCAAAATCTGAATTTTTCTTTTGATAAGGGCGTTAAGGTATTGGAGAGTGAGTCCAGAATACCTTGTTGGTAACCCAGTGAATTTAGTATTTCTTTAACTTTTGAGCGGTCTTTTACACGGACGAGCGTATCAACATCGCCCAGCATCCGCATCTCAGGCTCGTAGATATCACCAATAAGCCCACTACCTTTGATGCATACTATATCAATATCATGTTCTTTTACTTTTCCCAAATTTTCATTCAGCCGTCCCATCCAAAATCTGTTTTTTTTATGGCTACCCTGGGTAAGTTGCTCACAGTAAACTATCCAATTTTTTCCAAGTCCTGACCGGCAGGCCAAATTTAGCAGGCTTTTGCTTTTTAATGTATGCCATAGAATACATAACGTTCGATGATGCATTGCCTGCATAATAATCCATGGCCAGTTCAAGCGCTCTTCAAATACTTCTTCGAACTCCGCTATTGATGGTGGATTTCGAATCATCGAAAGCATAATTAATACACGCCTTTCTCTCGATACATACTTGCATATCGGTTCAGCTATGGGATGACTCATGGAAATTCACCTGCATTGATATTTCGAATCGCCTGAACAATGAACCTCTTTAGCTGTCACAGACTCCCCTTGAGTATGGCATCAAGATTTTCCCGATAATAAAGCACCGTATTCTCAAAACCATCCGCCAGCGAGACGGACGGACGAAAATTTGTTAGATAGTGCAAACGGTTCAAATTCGCACACAGCCGGGTGCCGTCAACTTCTCCACGCCTCATCGGTAGATGACTAACAGAGTATTCCTTCCCTATTGTCAAACCCAATTTCATAACTGCATCAAGAACAGATATCTCTTCTCCACATCCCAACTCAAGAATCTGTTCGTTGAGGCCCGAAAATGTTGAGTAAACATCATCCGAAATAGGCTGACTTGTGGTAACGAGGCATTCCTCAAGATTGTCCATCATTCCTTCAATACAAACGCTCACGTCATGAACATGCACCAAATCCATTGTGGCGCTTCCGGACCCAAAGATCTCAACTTTGTTGCCAGTAAGCATTTGCACAATCCATGTCGGGATCGCCTTTTGAACATGATTGTATTTCTGGCGTGATCCATAAACATTGAATAGTTTGAGAATGGATACCTTCAAACCATGTTCATACACATACATAAAACAGAACTTTTCCATACAATCCTTTGAGATTGAGTATGGATTTAGCCACACATTGGGCTTTGAAAGGCAAATCACAGGAACATCATATTTGATAGCCGCATCCAGCACATTCAACGTTCCAATGACATTCTCTTTTATGGACACTGTTGGGGCCACAACCGTTTCGTGCGTTCCAAGTACACCTGCTGCGTGGATGACACAATCAACGTTACTTATCGCCTGCTTTATAGCTTCTTTGTTAAGTATGTCTGCGACAACAATCTCGGCTTCGGATAGAAAGACAGGAGAAACCCTGTCAAAAATCACCACCTCGTAACCTCTCGTCAGCAGGTAGTCAGCGACATGAGACCCTATAAACCCGCTGCCTCCAGTTATAAGTATTCGTTTCATACTACCTACGGTGCCCCTTTGATAGCGCTACTATTGGCGCAGCGAGCGCGCCACTTTCCATTTTGTTTCTGCAGTTAGACCAATAACAAAAGCCGCAACCAACCGGACCGAAAATCAAACTATTCCAGCATGAGTAAACGTGAGTTTAATTATTGATATTATTGGCGAATATGCTTTCCAATGCAACATCTGCGATTCATTTATCTTGCGCACTTATTGATCACAGTTTATTGACCTAAAATTGGATAAAATACGATATTTTTCCGATGCACGTACATTTCAAATTTGTCGTTTTGCAGTAGCAATACCGGCCTTTGATCAAAGCAAATCAGAACAGCCAGTTCTAACTATCTGTTGACGTCGGAGGCAAACTTCTTGCCCTGCTTATTTATCCGTTTATTGTAAGATATAATCTAACGGTATTTTGAAATATTGAAGTGATGAACTGAAATTGGTTATGCAAATCAAGGAAGGGATATACAAAGCTTATTTTTCGGGTTGGAGGGGAAGTACCTGTGCGTTCTTTACCATTAAGGGTGGTCAGATTCGAGGCCTGGATTGGGGAGGGGTTCAATACACGGGCACTTTCTCTTTTACTGATAACAACGAAATTGTTGGCGCTTCGTTTCGAATTGTACGTGAGACGGCACCCAGCAATATATCTCAAGATCTTTTAGCGGAATTTTCATTGCCAGATCACTTTTTGGACGGGGAAATCCATATGCTCCTAACGCCAATTGGCGATGTAGGCGTCAGTTTTGAGTTTTATCATGAGTGCTAGATCAACACGCCATTTTCCGAGTTATTGGACGCAAATACCGACTGATATAAGTTCATCAGCTCTTACATGCATCACCATCCCGTCTTCCGTTGGTGGCGAATTAACTTGCTACCAAGCAGGAACGGAAAGTGCTGAGCCGCTGTTAATTGTCCCTCCTTTGCACGTTCCGGCGGCTGCGCTGGTTCGTTTGATTGAGGCGCTATCCGTACACTATCTAGTTACTACCTATGAAGTTCGCGGCGGAGCTTTTCTGGGTCCAGATAGTTCTATTTCGGAACTTCCCCTTGTAGCAAACCTTGTTGCTGATTTGGCGGATATTTATGAAGAATGCGGACGTCCCTTGCGAGTATTTGGCTGGTGTAATGGCGCAAAAGTTATCGCTCAAGCAGTACGAACGAACGCAATGAAACCTGATCGAGTAGCTCTTTTAGCTCCTAGTGGCATTGCTGGTACTGATCCTCATACATCTCCATCGGTTTTTGGCGCTGCTGATGAGTTAACGGATTCTGAAGTGGCTCGTGCCAGCAGACTGTTCAAGCTGTCACTCAAATCAACATCGACGCGATCTCGCCATGATGAACTGATGAACGCAGTTTTCGGCCTCAATTTTAGTACCGGGGCGAAATTCAGAGCATTTGTCGCTGCGAAGCTAAAAAGAAACACCTCACAAGCTTTTGATAACACCGAAAATTTTTCCTACCTATTTGAGCAATCTCGTGTACTGCTTATCTTGCCTGACAAAGATTATTTTGTAGTATCAGAGGAGGTTCGAGAGGCAGTCCAGCACATCAACAGCGTGAGCATTTACGATTTGGCCGATGCAGGTCATGCGCCAGTCTTCAGTCATAGCACTGAGATTGCAACCGCGATCTGTCGTTTTTTTGCTTGAATCAAATAGAACTCATTTTAATACATACCCCTGCTGGATATTTCCGGGGAAGTATAACGTCTAGAGTCAGGTGCAGCCGGCAAGTGATCCTACCCAGCCTCAGCGGACACGCGTTTAAGCGACTTTTTGTGCCTCGCACGCTTCCGCACTGATATAGCCATTCCCAGGCGGCAAGATTCCTCCATATCCTGGCAGACCAACACATATCCGCGCTCCTTGGCCCATAATTAGACGACATCATCAACGCTTGCGCTGTAAGAAATGCCTGAAAAGTTGGTAAGCGTCCGGTCATCACACCTTGCCAGCGAATTTCCAGTTATGCGGTAGCAGCTCGTTGATCATCGAAGCACGCTGCGTTGGAATCCGTTCAAGCACATCGTTGAGATAAGCGTAAGGATCGTGC
>JABLXC010000006.1 GCA_013178185.1 Anaerolineae bacterium
TTAAGGGGCTTTGCTGACCGCAGGGGCTTTGGAGGGCTTCTTTTCCGGCCGTCTGGCGATGGCGGCAAATAAAATACTCAACAGGTACAAGATCGTCAGGGGCAACATTAGCAGCCCCATGTTGACGGGATCCGGGGTGGGCGTGATCACCGCGGCAAGGACTGCGATCAGCACCAGCGCGATGCGCCATTGTTTTGCCAGCATCGAAGCGCTCACGATCCGCACTTTTGCCAGGATGAAGACGAGTAGCGGGGTCTCGAAGCAGATGCCGATCCAGAACAACAGCCCCGTGACAAAGTTGAAGTAGTTGTTCGGGCGGGGTAATGTGCGAATGCCGGTGAAGGAGATCAGGAACGGCAGCGCCGCGGGCAGCATGACGAAATAGGCGAAAGCCACACCGCTTAGAAAGAAGGCGGTCGCGAAGGGGATTGCCCAAAGCACCCAGCGCCGTTCGTTGGGTAGCAGGCCCGGCAGGATGAATGCCAAAAGCTGGTAGAGGATGAACGGAAATGCCAGGATGACGCCGGAAAGCAGCGAAACCTTCATGTACACGCCGACGTTCTCGGTGACTTCGATGGAAACCAGCTTGTCCAGGCCGCCGATCGGCTGCGCCAGATAGGCCATCAATCTTTCGGCGAAGATAAAGCTGAAGAATGTGGTAATGATCAGGCTGATGACGATCCGAAACAACCGATTACGAAGCTCGGCCAGGTGTCCCCAGGCAGTCAAATTTTTCTCATCAGGCATGACCGTTCTCAGCCTTCCTTCAAAGCGCTGTGTTGGGCAAATTATAACACGTACCACTTTCCAGACTTGTTCCTAGCCCGGAAAAAGGTCGCGCGGCGTCTGTTTCGATGTCAACCGGAAGGGGTCTTTAGTTGTACAGCCTGCTTCTCACGGCGGGAGATGGCCCCTGTGAGGTGGGCGCCCCACAGGGTAATCCAACTTGTAAAGTAGATCCAAAACATCAGCGCTACGATAGTGCTCAAGGAGCCGTAGACCAGCTCGTACCGTTCCAGGCCGCTGTCCAGGTACCAGGAAAAGGCGAACGAGAATAGCCGGTGGATGAACGCAGTGATCAATGCCGCGATTGACGAAGCACGCCCGCTTACGCCGATGTTTGGGATCCACCAGTACAGTACCCACAGGATCAAGAAGCTCAACACCGGCGGTGAAATGATGACAAAAAGCTGCCAGAGCCTGCTGGTTTGCCAGCCAGTAATTCCCAGCAACGGGATGTGTTCCGGTAGTACCCGCACCAGGGTCTTCATCACCAGAGCGATAAAGCTGATACCAATCAATCCGCCCGCCATGACCAGGGCCATCGCCCGGTTGCTGACGTAGCTGCGGCGCGGGGCATCTGGCCAGGCGCGGTTGATGTTGAGCGCGATGGTGTTAAAAACCCCGCTCGATGACCACAAGAGGCTGATGATGGCAATGAAGCCAAAGGTGCTGCGCAAGTTCAACACTCGCTGGATATTTTGGTTGATCAGGTCAACCGACCCGGGGATGATCTCGCCGATCCAGGCTACTAATTGTTCCTGCACGATGGCCCGCTGCAAGAAAAAGCTCCCGCCCACCACCAGCAGCAGGATCAGAGGGAAGAAGGAAAAGAGGGCGTAATAGGCTATGCTGGCTGCCGCTTCTGGGGCGCGCGCTTCTCGAAAGGTAAAAAAGGTCTCTCGCAGGATGGCGAGGATGTTTCGCCAGGCAAGCCGCAAGCGTAGAACAAAGGCATGCGCCTCAGAATACAGGGCAGACATTGAATCGCTTTTCATCAGATACCCACGTATATTATACTCGCCAAAAATGTGGCTTTGCCAAATGCTTGCGTATATCCTGGCACTTGTGGTAAGGTTACGATAGTTGCACTCCAGGAGTGATCCATGAGTTTTGAACCTGCATCCTCTTTGGACTCTAAAGGTCAAAAGTCGGGAATCTCGTTTGGCGCTCTCGAATCATCCAGCTTACTGGTGATGGCGCTTATCGGTGTATTCTTCATTGTCGTACTCCGCCGCGCCTGGATCAGCGATGACGCTTTTATCACGTTTCGCACTGTTGATAATTTCATCAACGGTTACCGCCTGACGTGGAATATCACCGAACGCGTGCAGGCTTATACTCACCCACTCTGGATGTTGCTGCTCAGCCTGATTTATTTTTTCACACGTGAGATCTACTTCACCAGCCTGGCACTCTCCATCGGGCTGAGCCTTGCGACGCTGGTTTTGCTGGCGCGCTCCTTCTCGTTACCTGCCGCTGCCCCTTTTGGTATTTTTGTCCTGCTGCTTTCCAAGGCTTTTGTGGATTTTTCGACCTCAGGTCTCGAAAATCCACTCAGCCATCTTTTGATCGTGGCTTTTTTTATCGTTTTCTTCCGGCAGCCAGTAGGACCTGGTTGGTTGTGGCGGCTTTCGCTGCTGGCTTCGTTGGGTATGATCACCCGCATGGACCTGGCGCTGGTCTTTCTGCCTGCGCTTGGGTTTGCGCTGTGGCGGGTTCGCGCTAAAAAGTCTTTGCTCTGGCTGGCACTCGGCCAGATCCCTTTCATCCTGTGGGAACTGTTTTCGATCTTCTATTACGGTTTCCCTTTCCCGAATACGGCTTACGCCAAGCTGAACACTGGCATCGCCTCTGCGGAATATATCCGGCAGGGATTGTTCTATCTCTTGAACTCGGTGCAGTTCGATCCCATCACCCCTCTGGTGGTTCTTTTAGGTCTGGCTGCCGGTTTTTTTAAGCACGACGACCGCCGCATCCTGGTGCTGGCGGTTGCCTGTTTGCTCTATCTTCTTTATATCGTCAAGATCGGCGGCGACTTTATGAGCGGACGTTTTCTGACTGTCCCGCTGCTGCTGGCTGTCCTATTGCTGTCAAAGATGGATTTTTCTCGCCTTTCGGCAGCCTTTACACTCGTGTTGTATGGAATCCTGCTCGTTGTGGGCTTGAACGTGGTTAACCCAACGGTGCGGATCAACGATCTTGGCCCGATTGATTCTGGCCCGATCCACCAATGGGATCATGGCATTCTGGATGAACGGATGCTCTATTATGGCGGGACAGGGTTGCTCAACGCCCGGCGAGACGAACCCATGCCGACTTTCTACTGGGCTATTGAGGGCGAAAAAATGCGCGTTACCCAGAGAAAGGTCGCCGATAATTATGGCATTGGCATGTTTGCCTTTCGCGCAGGCCCGCAGGTGTACGTTTTGGACAAACTGGCGCTGGCGGACCCGCTATTGGCGCGCTTGCCAGCTTTTCGAAAAGTGGATTGGCGGATTGGCCATTTTGAGCGCGTCATGCCGCCGGGCTATCTGCAGACCCTACTCCTGGGGAAAAATATGATCGCCGATCCCCAGCTTGCTCAGTATTACGACAAGCTGACGCTGATCGTTAGGGGCGGGCTGTTCGATCCTGACCGCCTCTTGGAGATCTGGAGGATGAACACTGGCCAATATGATCGCTGGATTGATCAAGACGCTTACCGCTACCCGGAGCTTGTCAGGCGGTCTTACGCGGAAGTAAGCTCCCTGGTTTCCGAACCTGAGAACTGCCAGTCGCGTGGAGCGACGGTCATGCAAGACAGCGGACTAGAAATTACATTGCCAGAACCTTCTCAGGCTGCCTGGTTGGAGATCAGCCTCGATCACAATGATCGCTATCAGGTGGTTTATTACCTGGGCGAACGCGAGTTGGCGGAGACGATTATCCCTACCGCTTTTCTACCGGATCCAGGCGGAATTTCGACGCGTACGCTTCCGTTACCTGCCAAGGCGTCGGCTGCCAGTTTTGATCGTATACGCCTCTTCCCTTACGCTGGCGAGGCGCCCTATTGTCTGGGTTCTCTGATCCTCCGGTAAGGAATTTTTGATCGGCAAAAGGAGGGTGGCATGGTTGCTTTGATTGATATTCTTCGACTGGTTGTTGGCCTGGCGTTATTCGCAGTGGGCGGCGTTTCGGTGCGCGAATCGCCGCGCATCGGCGGCTTTTTAGTGGGCGGCCTTGTGGCAGCCGAAGCGGTTGTCCGGATGGTTACACTGGTCGCATTCTGGCAATGGGTGGGCCCGCTGCTGGCGTTTGCGGCGGGAGGCCTGGTTGGAGCCATTCTGGGTAGTGTCCTTTCTATGGTCTTGCTGGTCGTCTATACCAGCGTCCTGGGCGCGATGGCCGGTTTTGTGCTGGGATTTTTGGTGATGATGGGGGGCAATACCCGGCAGATCATCGATTCTCTCCTGGCGCTCTCGGAGATCACTCCCGTTCAAAGCGCTTTTATGGTTGTCTTCGCGCTGGTTTTTGGTTTTCTGTCGCTTCGTTTCCAGGAGTTCATGGCGATGGCTTCTACGGCCTTTGTGGGTTCGGGGTTGGCCGTTTTTGCGATGGCGGAGCAATTGAAGATCCTCGCCCCTATTTTTAGAGAAGATGTTGTGCTGTTGTTCGTCTGGATCGTGTTGGGGCTGATCGGCCTGATCATCCAGAATAAAAGCGAGAACGGTTGATCGTACTTTGCCGGGCTGTTGGGGGAAATCGAGGGCGCTAGATTTTCCTGCAAGGGGTTTGTCACATCTATAATGTGACATATGTCACTATTGATATGTTCGCAATTTCACAATATAATTTATGTGCATAAACGAATAAGTAAATATGCAAATATGTTTATGTAAGGGAGAACCTGATGACTGAAAGTTCCACGCTCAGGGAAGAGGTAGCCAGGCTTCACGCCAATATGTGCAATGGCATTGCCGATATGACCCGCATCCTGATCATTTATACGCTGGCTGGCGAGCCCAAAAATGTGAGCGAACTGGCCAAAATTTTAGATCTGCCCCAGCCGACCGTTTCTCGTCATCTCAAGATCATGCGCGATTGCGGGATCGTCCTGGCGGAGCGCGCCGGGCAGGTGGTGGTATACAGGTTGAAAGACGCCCGCATTGTCCAGGCGCTTGATTTGCTGCGTTCTGTCATGGCGGACACATTAGAAGACCGCGCCGCGCTGGCCCGCGAGAGCAGCGGGGCATTAATCCGATAAATTCACTGTGAGGCGATTCGAATGAAAACATTATTGATCCTGGGAGCAGGAACAGCGGGCACCATGCTCGCCAACAAAATCACTCGTAAACTGGATAGCCGCGTGTGGAAGGTTATCCTGGTTGATAAGGACGAGACCCATTATTACCAACCAGGCTTCTTGTTCGTTCCGTTTGGCATGAACAAGCCCCAAGAAATCATCCGGCCGAAGCGGAAATATGTCCCTGCAGGCGTCGAATTTGTCCTTTCGGATGTGGAAAGGATCGATCCCGGCGCCAACCAGGTCATACTGACAAAAGAGAACCGGGTGATCCATTACGATTACCTGGTGATTGCCAGCGGCACCGAAATTCGCCCAGATCAGGTGGAAGGGATGCTGGATGGCGGCTGGCAGCAAAACATCTTTGACTTTTACACCTTTGAGGGCACCAACAAGCTCGCAAATTTCCTGAAGACCTGGCAGGGTGGCCGGTTGGTGGTCAACGTTGCAGAAATGCCGATCAAGTGCCCGGTTGCGCCCCTGGAATTTGTTTTTTTGGCGGATTGGTACTTCACGAGACGGGGCATTCGCAACAAGGTTGACATCATCTATTCCACCCCATTGCCGGGGGCGTTCACCAAGCCGATTGCGGCTGCTCACCTGGGTGACATGCTGGAGAAGCGGGGTATTCATGTGGAGTCTGAATTCAATATTGGCGAGGTAGACTCGACGAAAAACGTAATCCGTTCTTGGGATGACCGCGAAATTCCCTATGACCTCTTGGTTGCCACCCCCACTAATATGGGCGCCGAATTCATCGAGCGTTCCGGGATGGGTGATGAGTTGAATTTTGTCCCGACGAATAAGCACACGCTCCAGTCTGAGCAGTGGGAGAATATCTGGGTGCTGGGCGACGCCGCCAATTTGCCCACTTCAAAAGCGGGAGCGGTAGTGCATTATCAAATGGAAGCTGCGATCGAGAACCTGCTCGCGCACATGCAGGGCCGCGAGCTAAAAGGCCATTTTGACGGTCACGCCAATTGTTTCGTCGAAAGCGGTTTCAATAAAGGGTTGCTTATTGATTTCAATTACGATGTTGAGCCGCTACCGGGCGCTTTCCCTATGCCCATCGTGGGGCCGTTCAAACTTCTCGGAGAATCCGTGTTCAATCACTGGGGAAAGCTGGCCTTTGGCTGGATGTACTGGAACCTTATGCTGAAGGGTATTGATATTCCCCTGCCCAATGAATTTTCTATGCTTGGGAAAGTTATCCCCGAATCTTTTGACGCAAAACAAACTCTCAAACTACAAAGAGGTGATAGCCATGTCTGATATTCTTGCAACTGTAAAGTTTGATTCCGAAGGGTTCATGGTAGATCCGAACGCCTGGACACCTGAAATCGGAAAAGCCATTGCGGCACGCGAAGGGCTGGAGTTAACCGACCGCCATTGGGTTGTGATTAATTATGCCCGCTCTGAGTTCAAAGCTAAAGGCCAGTCTCCGACGCTGCGCGCCATTACTAAAAATACTGATGTCAATACCAAAGAGATTTACGCTCTTTTCCCCGGCGGGCCTGCTAAGATGGCCGCTAAAATTGCTGGCCTGGGTAAACCAACCGGCTGCATTTAATTCGCTGTAATTCTTCTGGAGAGGATTCTATGGCAACCAATGACAAGCAACCCCGTAAGTTATGTTTGATCGCCTCGAAAGGCTCGCTGGATATGGCTTATCCACCCCTCATCCTGGCCAATTCGGCCCGCATGACCGGCATCGAAACCCACATTTTCTTCACCTTTTGGGGTCTGGATATCATTACCAAAAAGAAGATGAACAATCTCAATGTGGCCACTGTTGGCAACCCTTCGATGCACCCCTGGTTCCACATTCCCACCTGGCTGGGCGCTATCCCTGGCATGTCTGCCGCCGCTTCGTGGATGATGCGCAAGGAAATTGACAAATTGGATTTTCCACCGGTCGGTGAATTTGTCGAGATGCTGGTGGACGCCGGCGCGCACATCTATGGGTGCAAGATGTCTATGGACATGATGAAATTGACCAAAGAAGATTTGGTGGACGGTGCGGAAGTTTTGGGCGCGATGGAGTTCATGGAAATTTCGGAAGGCGCCCAGATCATCTTTGTGTAATTCCAGAAATGAGTTAGCGCGAGGGCTGGTCGTTCGATAGACCAGCCCTTTTACTGCTTCTATTCTCAAGTGACGAAAAAGCCTGCAGGATCATTGCCGGAATTGTAAATATCCTTTTAATGCCAGAACGCCAAATAGCGCATGGCGCGCATCCTGCAAAGCGAAGGAGCATTTGCTGTTTTGGCGCGCCAGGGTGTACAATTGGGCTTTGTTTAAAGCCAGTTTGGAGGTCATTTTATGCCCGGTGTTTTCTATGTTCCTCTTAGTGCGATGGCGATCTATGCACACCCGGATGATATCGAATTTAGCTGTGTTGGAACGCTCGCACGTTGGGCAAAGGCGGGCGCTAAGATTACCTACGTGCTCTGTACCAGCGGCGAAGTTGGGATCGCGGAAGTTGGCATGACGAAAAGGCAGGCGGCAGAGATTCGAGAAGAAGAAACGCGCCAGGCCGCCAGGATTGCCGGAGCAGCCGAGGTGGTTTTTCTGCGAGAACCGGACGGGCTTTTGGAGGCGAATCTCTCGCTGCGCAAAAAACTTGTCCGGGAAATCCGCCGCTTTCGCCCAGAGGTGATCGTGTGCGGCGACCCAACCGTCCTTTGGGGTCGAGAGAATTACATCAACCACCCGGACCACCGCGCTGCCGCCATTGCGGCCCTGGATGCTACCTTTCCTGCTGCAGGGCAGCCCAATCTCTTTGAAGAATTAGAGCAGGAAGGGCTCAAGGCGCACAAGCCGCGTAAGGTCTTCGTCTCGGGGTGGAACCAAAATGAGTTCTTTGTAAACATCGATGAAACGATTGAGGTTAAGATTGCAGCCCTGCGCGCTCACAAGAGCCAGATGAAGAATTGGGATCCAGAGGACCGTATCCGTCGGTGGGCCGCCGAGATTGCAAAAGGCAAGGAAATGCAGTACGCCGAAGCTTTTCGGGTCATTACGCTTGTTGATGATGAGACCTGGCAGAAAACTTTGGGTGAAGTTTTTCCATTTGAACAGGAAAATGTTGTGTGACTGTAAGGTGGTTAAGGTATTGACAGATTTGTATCCCTCCTAATAATTAGTATTAATAGTAGGAGGAGGGATGAAAGCCAGACTTTTTGTTTTCCTGGCGCTGTTGGCAATTGCGCTGCCCCTGTTCATAGGTTTTGTAGGAGTTTATCTGAATGCCCGGCAGATGGACGAGGCTGCGCATCAGCTTGCCAGCGCTGGCCTTGAGTCCGATGATGCACTTCGCCCGCAAATTTTAGGCCAGGTGCAGTCGGCGCGGCAACGTCTGGTCTTGTTTTCGGGGTTTTCTATCCTCGCCTCGCTGGCTGTTGCAGCCCTGGTGAGCTGGCAGTTTTATAAAAAGATGGATCAGTTTCTGAGCGATGGGCTGTCTAGTTTACGCGCCCTTGCCCAGGGGGATTTTTCTAGCCGGCCTTTCCATGCGCAGGCAGGTTTTTTCCCTAAGTTACAGAGCGCCTTCGAAGAGACGATGGAGAAACTGGCAGCTTTGTATAGTGGACTGACCGACAAAATCTATCAACGTACAGAGGAATTGAACCTTCGGGCAAAACAGGCTGAGACGCTCTACCAGGGGGGGCGCGCACTTTCTTCTTCCCTACCATTGAATGAGTTGCTGGATATTATCCTGGCACAGCTTGCCCGCATTATTCAAAACGACCGCGCTGCTTTGCTGTTGCGTCAGGGCGATGGGCTGGTGATTGCAGCTTCGCGAGGTTTTCCGGATTCTGCCCGGCCGCTGGATATCTGGGTGGACATTAAACCTGGCGATGTATTTGATGAGATCTACCGTACCCGACAACCGTTAAGTATCCCAGATATCACGCAACGGCCGGATTGGCAAAATGTCCCTGGTTTGAAGCCTGCACGCGCCTGGGTGGGTCTCCCCTTAATCAGTTCGGGCGAAGTGATCGGGATGCTCTCCATTGTGCGTGAGACCTTTACTGCCTTTTCACAGGATGAGATCATGCAGGCCGCCACCTTTGCCGGACAGGCAGCTTATGGCATTCATAATGCACGCTTGTTAGACCAGGTTACTCGCTTTAATCAAGAGCTTGAAGAACAGGTAAATCGCCGCACGGAAGAGCTTGCGTCTGCCCTGGAGCAACTGGCGCGCCTTGACCGTACAAAATCTAATTTCATTCACATTGCTTCTCATGAGCTGCGTACCCCCCTGACCGTGATCTCCGGATATAATCAGATCTTGCTGTCTCACCCCACCATCCTTCGCGACGAAAGTCTCCATGATCTTGCGGCTGGTATCCAGAACGGCTCAAATCGGCTGCAGGAAATTGTGAACAGCATGCTTGAGCTGGCGAAGATTGAGAGCCAGGTCATGCAGCTTAACCCCAAACCACTTTCGGTGGCAAGCGTCCTCCGTGAGCTTTTATCTCGTTTTGCCGGGGTCTTGGAAGAGCGCAGGTTATCGCTAAGGGTCAACGATTTATCTTCCCTGCCTGTCATAGAAGCGGATTCGGAAGGGATTTATAAGGTCTTCAATAATTTGATCGGGAACGCCATTAAATTCACCCCGGATGGCGGTTCGATCACGGTTACAGGCTGGACGCTGCCACCGGAGCGGGATTTCCCAGATGGCGCTGTAAAAATCGAGGTTCGTGATACTGGTATTGGCATCGCGCCGGATGCGATTGAGTTGATTTTCACCAGGTTTTACCAGACAGGGGAAGTTTCCTTGCACTCATCCGGTTCCACAAAGTTCAAAGGCGGTGGGCCAGGCCTGGGTTTGACCGTGGCGCGCGGCATCGTCGAAATGCATCGTGGAAAACTTTGGGCTGAAAGCCCTGGTTATGACGAGCAAAATTGTCCTGGGAGCAAGTTCTTTGTGGTGTTGCCGAACCGCCAGCGTCCGCCTACTCGTGAGCTGCTGAAAAAAACTGGCCGCCTTGTAGAAAAAGGACCTTCCTGATAAGTCGAAACCTTACAACAGGTCTTTCCTAATCAAGCGCGAGTTGGCGTCATTCAAGGCACGCCGGAATCTGGTGTTTTGCCGAATAGATACTTTCGATTCGGCTAGATCGTGTTTATCCAGAGGAAGTGCTCCAAGCCCTCGATCGTGCTTTGTTTTTCCGCCATGATGAATTTAACAACATCTCCAATAGAGATCATCCCTATCAAGGTTCCTTTTTCCAACACTGGCAGGTGACGGAGATGTTTGGCCGTCATAACGGTCATGCAATCTTCAATGGATTGGTCAGGCGTAACGTAAAGCACAGGATGCGACATTAGCGAGCTGACCGGCGCTTCTAAAGAACAATTCTGGTCAGAAGAAACGGCATTCCGCGCAAAGTCTCGCTCAGAAAAAATGCCTACGATTTTTTCACCATCCATCACCGGGACCGCCCCGATTTTTTGGTCCGCCATCAGTATAAGCGCTTGCCGTGTCGTGGCAGTGATTGGAACAGACCATACTTTGTTGCCTTTTTCTTTCAAAACATCTTTTACTGCCGCCATCGCGTCTCACCTCTCCTGAATAAACGGGGAAATTAGATTGTTATAGTACGATTATCGGCAATTGAAGTTGTGTTGTCAAGTTAAAATCTATTATGCCAGGATGAACAGGACTGCAACGCCAAACATTGCAAGGAGCGTTCCGCCCACGGCCCGGCTGGATATCTCTTCCTTGTACCCCCATTTCATCACCGGCAAGAGGATTACCGGTGTAAGCGCCATCAAGGTCGAAGCGATGCCAATATAAGTCGCTCGGATCGAAACCAGCGACAGCCAGACGCCAATAAATGGCCCGACGATGCTGGCTCCCAGAATGGAGAGCAATGCTTGCTTGTCAGCCATTGTTTTTTCGAAAGTTTGTTTTGCTTTTCCTGTGATGATCGTGAACAGCCATAAGATGAGCAACGCGCTCAACATACGAATGACAACACCGGAGTAGGAAGGCAAATCGGGGGTGAGCCCTTGTTTTGCCAGCACCAGGCCAACGGCCTGACCGGTAGAGCCCCCAATGCCTGCCAAAATGCCGAAGATAAACCGCCGGGTATTCTTATTGCTGCCGCCGTTTGGGCTGCGTTCCAATACGACGATGGCGATTCCGAAGACGGTGATAAAGATCCCCGCCAGTTTGCTAATGGATAGATGTTCTCCCAGAAAGACCCATGCAATCAAGGTGCTTATGACCGGTACGCTTGACATGATGAGCGTTCCCAGCCGCACGCCGATCAAGACGTAAGACTGGTACAGGAATCCGTCACCGATGGCCAGACCGACAATACCAGAAAGCCCCAGCCAAAACCAGCTCTTGGGACTGGCATGGATTGGGAAGAGATAGCCGGTCAACGCCAGGTTGGTCAGCGAGATATACAGCACGGCAAGGATCAGCCGGATGCGATTGACATTCATTGATCCAATAGCAGAACTGGCGGAGGAAGAGAGGAGAGAAGATAATGCCCAGCAAAAAGCGGTTACGAGCGCAGCGATTTCACCCATGACTACCTTTATAACGTGCAACGAAGTGCCATGATTATACTCCCGGCGGCGAGCTTGTGTGTAAATCGGTCGCGCACCGCATCAAATAATATGGCGAGGCATAATAAATGTGATATAATTAATATGGTTAACCATATATGAGTGAAAGCGAGCAAATGTACCTGATCACCATCGCCCGCCTCTGCGAAGAGATAGGAGATTGCACCGCGCCGCTTTCCCGCCTGGCTGAGAAACTGGGCGTTTTACCGGTCTCCGTTAACCAGATGGTAAAAAAGCTCGAAGAGGCCGGTTTGGTTGAGTACGTACCTTACCACGGCGTCTCTTTGACCGCTACAGGCCAGCAAATCGCGCAGAGGGTGCTACGCTGTCGGCGTATGTGGCAGGTTTTTTTGGTCGAGCGTTTGGGGTACTCTGTTGAAGAAGCGGATACCTTATCGTGCCGGTTGGAGCATGTTGTTCCTGATGAAACGGTGGAACGTCTTGCCTCCTTCCTGGGAAATCCCTTTGCTGCGCCGGATGGCCGCCCAATCCCGTCAACAGAGCAGAAGAAACTGCAACCGATGGGGTTTTTCTTGCCAGCGATTCAAGTGGGTCAAAGGGTGGTTGTCAAAGAGATTCGCTCCGAAACCTCTGCAAGGAATTTTTTGGCTGGAGAGGGCATCCTGGCGGGTACAGAATTGGAACTGCTGGCCGTCGCTGAGGGAGGCGCCATTCTGGTTCGAAGCGCGCCAGGGAAAATGGTCAACCTTTCGACCGAGTTAGCAGCAACAATATGGGTCATCCCATTAGCGAAGCAGCAGGTATAACCGGCAAGTTATCTATTGATCCTAAGGAGGATTTCTATTAATGGTGGCAAGCTTTTTCTTATCGTTTCGTGAAGGACTTGAAGCGGCTTTGATCATTGGCATTACGCTTGGGGCGCTTCGCAGAATGCATCGTTTGGAGCTTGTGCCGGCAGTCTGGCGCGGAGTTGGCGCTGCCATTTTGGTCAGCCTGTTGGCTGCTGCGGCTTTAACAATGTTAGGCGCTCGTTTTGAAGGCCGGGCCGAAGAAATCTTCGAAGGAGCCGCTATGCTCCTTGCCGCCGGCATCCTTACCTGGATGATTTTTTGGATGCAGCAGCAGGCAGGAAAACTACGAGACAACATCGAAGCGAATGTGCAGCAGGCCGTCTTTGGCGGCGGTCAGGGGGCTTTGTTTACCCTGGCTTTCGTCGCCGTAGTTCGTGAAGGGCTGGAACTGGCATTGTTTCTTGTTGCTGCCGGCCTGGCCACCGATTCTGGGTTGGTCTTGCCGGGGGCTGCGTTAGGTTTGTTGGCCGCTTTGACGGCGGGTTGGGTGTTGTTTGCCGGCACCAACCGTTTGAACGTCCGAGCTTTCTTTCAAGTAACCAATATCCTGCTTTTGTTTTTTGCCGCAGGGCTGGTAGCACATGGCGTGCACGAACTGAACGAGGCGGGCATTATCCCTGCCGTGGTTGAAAATGTTTGGGATCTTAATTTTATCCTTGATGAAAATTCTATCGTTGGTTCCTTGATGAAGGCGCTGTTCGGTTATAACGGGAATCCTTCATTAACGGAAGTGTTTGCCTATGGCGGATATGTTGCTATTCTGTTGGGCGTAATGAGTTATATGATGAGAAAGAGAAATCTGCTTTCTACTACATCTTAAAAACATTTGATTTAGATCTTTTTAGAAACCTCTTGAGCGGCTCTCCAAATGGGAGATCAGGTAATGCTCAAGAGGTTTCTGGTTTTGAGGGTGTTATTGACAGGTAGATTTATGCTCCTGATCCTTCCCGCAGCAGGCGCATGCCGTTGAAGATGACGATCAGCACCGACAACTGGTGAACTAGCATACCGCCGGCCATGTGAACCTCCCCCAGCAGCACGCCGCTCAATAGCGCCCCGACGGTGATCAGAGCAATGGCAACATTTTGACGAATATTGCGGAGCGTTGCTTTGGATAAACGGATTGCCTCGGGTACTTTTAACAAGTCATCGGACATCAGAGCGACATCTGCTGTTTCGATCGCCAGCCCGGCGCCGGCTGCCCCCATGGCAATTCCAATATCGGCTGCGGCTAGCGCTGGCGTGTCATTGATCCCATCCCCTACCATTGCAACCGTATGACCTTTGGATTGCAGCTCGCGGATTATTTTTAACTTATCTTCAGGAAGCAGATTGGCTTTTACGTTTTTTATCCCCGCCTGACGCGCAATTGCCCAAGCGGTTTTTTCGTCGTCTCCGGTTAACATCACTACCTCACGAATGCCGCTGTGAGCGAGTCTTTTGATCGTCTCGGCGGAAGTTTCGCGAATGGGGTCTGAAATCCCCAGGATCCCCATGAGCATGCTATCCAGAGAAACCAGGGTGGCCGTTTTCCCTTCCTCGCGTAGTGTTAATAAAGCGCTCTCTACACCTGGCTCTATTGCAACTGATTGTTCCTTTAACCACTTTTCTGTGCCCACCGAGATTTCATGTCCCATAAAACGAGCCTGGATCCCCTTGCCGGTAAAGGTCTCAAAGGTATCGGGAGTGGGCAAAGCAGTGAGTGTTCTGGCCTCGTTGTAGATGGCTCTTGCCAGCGGGTGTTCGGAAACCGACTCGGCGATGCCTGCCCAATACAGGATTTCGGCCTGTTCCACCGTCCAGCGGGTAGAATTGAAGGAGACTGATGAATTGACCTCTTCTGGCAAGCCAATGCGTGAAGGTTGCAGTACGAAAATCTCTGTTAAGCGGGGCTTGCCGTAGGTAATGGTACCGGTTTTGTCCAACGCCAGCGCCGATATGCGAGCGGCGTTCTCTAGATATTCGCCGCCTTTGATTAAAATCCCTCGCCGAGCGGCCTGGCCAATGCCTGCGATGATGGATACGGGCGTCGAGATCACCAGCGCGCCCGGGCAGGCGATCACCAACAAGGTCAAGGCTAATTCGATGTCTCGCGTAATGGCATAGACGGCTGCGCTCAAGAGAATGATCGCCGGCGTGTACCAGCGGGCGAACCGCTCGATAAAACGCTGGGTAGGAGCTTTTTCTTCTTGCGCTTCCTCCACGCGGGCGATGATGCGCGCCAGGGTGGTATCTGCGCCGACGCCCGTTGCACGCGCTTGCAGCATTCCATCCAGGTTGACGGTGCCGGCGAAGACAGGCAAACCCGCAAATTTTTCTTCTGGGATGGGCTCGCCCGTGATCGAGCTTTCATCGACAGCCGAAGCGCCTGCAACCACCTCGCCGTCGACCGGCACACGGGCACCCGGTTTTATCAGAACGATCTCGCCTACCGCGACCTCATGCGGAGCAACTTCGACTTGTTGACCGTCCCGTAAGACCAAAGCAGTGACGGGAGCCAGATCGAGCAGTTCCCCCAAGACTTTGCGCGTGCGGCTGAGGGTGCGCGCTTCGAGATACGCGCCAAAAACGAACAAGAAGGTAACCGCAGCCGCTTCCCAAAATTCGCCAATTGCCAGCGCGCCGACCGTTGCAATCGTAACCAGCAGTTCGATGCTGATATGACGATTCCGCAGGCTGTTCCAGGCCCGCATGGCAATATCAGCGCCAGCGATCAAGGCTGCTGCAGCCATGAGCCCATTGTGCGCCAGGGTTGCGCCAAAGAGATAGCGGGCTGCCAGCCCGCCCAGGATGAGGACGCCGCTGGCAGCCGACTCGAGTTGCGTGCGTTGGCGTGGATTGCGGAGGGTGTTCCGAAACTGGACGATCATACCGTTTGCCCTCCCCAGCTTAGATGGATGATACCCGCGCTTCATATCCTGCGGAGCGGACAGCTTGAACCAGCTCTTGCTGGGTGGCCTTTTCGGGGTCGTGCTGCACTTCGATGCGCCCGGTGTTGAAGAAGACCTTTGCTTCCTGAACGCCAGGCAAGGCTGTTAGGGCTTTTTCTATTTTTGCCACGCATGAGGGGCAAGTTAATTCTTGACTTCTCAGTAAGGTTTTCATTTTTTCTCCTGTTCCTATTTGTTTTGACCATAGGATACAGGAGAAGCTCGTGCACTTCCATGATGTGGAACAGATAAGTGCAGGGAGTTTACAGATTGTCCTCTTCCAGCAAAGATCTGAGAGCCGCTTCGTCCTGGATGGCAATCCATTGTCGCCCGGTTGCGATCCAGCCTTCTTTTTGAAATTGGCTGATAATCCGGCTGGCGGTTTCTGGGGTGGTGGCGGTCATCTCTGCCAGGTCATCCCGAGCCAGGGGGGTCTGGATGAGCAACCCAACCGATTGCGGCTGACCCAGTTTTCTGGCGAGTTTGAGGAGCATATACGAAATTTTTTTCTCTGCAGATTGCATGCTGAGCTGGCGGATCGTCTCGTGAGCTGATTGCAAGCGGTCTGAAATTGCATCCATGACCGTGATGGCCACAGAGGGGTACATCTTTAAAATTTTTCTGAAATCCTCTGTGCTAATGGTGAGCGCGCAGACGGCCGTTTGAGCCTGGGCGGTATCCGGATAAATTGAATTGTCCTGATCTGAGAGCGAGCCGAAGAACTCGCCAGGCACAAGCAGCTCAAGGAGAACATCCTTGCCGCCGACGGCGTGCCGCAATAGTTTTACGCGCCCTTCGGCAATGATAAATAAATGTTGCGCGGGATCTTCCAAAAAGTAGATATACTCTCCCGCTTCAAACCCTTTCTCGTGGAATAACTGGTTGACCGCGACGAGATCGCTCTCCGACAGGCTGGAAAAGAATGGCGTCATTCGTAAGATCTTAAACCGCAGTTTAAGATCGCACAAATGCGGTTCGGTTCTTTCCACCTGGATTGGGGTTTTTCGACGTTTGTGTTCCACCTTTTGCTCTCCGAGAAAAGCGCGTCAGTAAAATTCTTCTGTATCATTATACCGATTGCGACAGGTTATGAGAAAGAGGAAAAAATTGATAAAAAGCACAAATAGCACCAGCCAAGAAATTAGCGCGTCCTGCTGGTTTTTTTGTTGTTTGCGCTACCGCAAAGATTTTCGTGTCATTACCGGTTATGATATTGCCAGGAGATCTAATGGCAGCTAGTTATCCAAAGATTGGAAGAGCGGTGCGGCTCTGGCAGCGCCATATCGCAATCCCCGCTGAACATGGTTCCTGGGTGTTTCTGTTCAGTCCTTTGCTGATTGGCCTGTTCTTAGGGGGTAGGGTTGGGGCAGGTAGTTTGCTTTTGACGCTGGCTATTTTGGCAGGGTTCTTAATTCGCCAGCCGGTTACTATAATGGTCAAGGCATACAGCGGTCGCCGGCCGCGAAGTGAACTGGCGCCGGCGCGTTTTTGGGCAGTTCTTTATGGCGTTCTTGGGGGTATCGCGGTTTTTTGGCTGGTAATTTTGGGACACAGTTATGTCCTCTGGATGGTCGTCCCTGCGATCCCTGTTTTTGGGTGGCATTTGTGGCTGGTGAGCAGGCGCGCAGAGCGTAAAAAACCAGGTGTGGAGATCGTTGCAAGCGGTGTTCTGGCGTTGTCTGCGCCAGCCGCTTATTGGGTCGGCTTGGGCGGGTATTCGCCCGCCGGTTGGCTGATTTGGGGGTTGTGTTGGCTCCAGGCTGCCGGCTCCATCGTCTATGCCTACTTGCGGCTGGAACAAAGAGGGTTGAAGCAGGGTCTTTCCGTATCCGATCGTATCCGGTTGGGGAAACGGTCTCTGATGTACAATACATTTTCGTTGCTCCTTAGCATTGGCTTCTCTTTTGCCCATCTGGTCCCCACGCTGCTACCGCTGGCGTTTGGCGTGCAGTGGCTTGAGACGCTTTGGGGAGTATTGAATCCTGCTATTGGCGCGAAGCCCACGCAAATCGGTATCCGGCAGCTTGCCGTAAGCAGTCTTTTCACGGTTGTGTTCATTGTTACCTGGTTGTTCTTTTGATCGAAAAAAATTTTTCATTGGAGGTATCCATGTCTGACCCAAAACCCAAGTGCCTGTATTGCGAACAAACGCATGACGAAATTCCGCTACTGGCGCTCAACTACCAGAACCGGCAATACTGGATCTGCCCTTCTCACTTACCTGTTTTGATCCACCAACCCCATCAATTAATTGGAAAACTACCGGGCGCGGACAAATTGACGCCCCACGAGCATTAAGTCACGCTTGCTGATCAACCGAATACTTTCGCCGTCCCCTGGAAAGCGCTATTATAATAAGCCATCACGTTAGATTAACCTGAGTGAGGCAAAAATGGATGTCAATATTCCGGGGGTCGGCTCTTTTCATTTGCACAATGTGGTCTTCGATCTTAACGGCACCCTGGCGCTTGATGGGAAAATACCTGCTGATGTGAAACGTCGCATTCGGGATCTTTCAAAGCAATGCCGCGTTGTCATTACTTCTTCTGATATCCATACCACGCTTGCCTCCCTTGCAGAAGAGCTGGGGGTTGAATATCATGTTCTACGGGGCGATGAAGTTGCGCCTCAGAAAGCTGCTCTGGTGCGTGCCCTGGGAGCAAGCCAGACCATCGCGGTCGGCAATGGATCGAGTGACTGGCAGATGCTTCGCGAGGCGGCGGTGGGGATTGTGGTTGTGGGGACTGAAGGCGCCAGCGTAAAAGCTGCGGCGAATGCGGACATTCTTGTGACCTGCGCGGTGGACGCCATTGATTGTATCTTGAACCCCTTGCGATTGGTTGCTACACTCAGAGGTTAGGGAGCGTTCTTCTTTTGATCATCCCTTTGAACATCGTTTTTCTGACAAAATGGCCATCGCGTATTCGCCACTAGATGCTATAATGATTTTATGCTCCAAATTAATATTCAAAGCTACTATTAAGGAGGATAGAAATGGCTGAAGAAAAAAAGAAGGGGTTATTTGGCAAGGCAATTGATGCATTGACTACTCGCGACGAGAAGGAAGCCGCTGAAAAAGCACAGCAGGCTGCACAAGCGGCTCAGGACCAGGCTGCTGCTGCACAGCAGCGCGCCCAGGAAGCCGAGAGAAAAATTGCGGAAGCAGAAGCCAAAGCGAAACAACTCGAAGCGGAGTTGAAGGCAAAGGAGAACCAGGAAAAAGCCCATAAATTGTTGGAAGAAATGCGGGCGCGCGACGCCCAAATGGCTGCCGCCGCTGCGGCTGCGGCGCCGAAATTTATCGCGGAATATGAGGTCAAGGGCTGGGATGAAACCCTCAGTCATGTTGCTTTGAAATACTATAAGAACGCTACCCGGCCGTACTGGATGCTGATTTACGAAGCCAATAAAGCGGTGATTGGCGATAATCCGAATATCATCAAACCGGGCATGGTCTTGAAAATCCCCGAACTCCCAGCCGATATGAAGTAAATGCGGGGTATGTGTCAATGGCAGGAAATGTAGATCTTGTAAAGATTTTTCAGACGGTTACAAAGAACCTGGCTCAGAACCAAGATGCCCTCAATCGTGCCGATAGTTATAACCATGATCACGGCGATAATGTTGTTCAGGTCTTCAATTTGATCACCAAGGCAGTAAAGGCAAAAAAAGAGGCAGAAGTTTCTGATCAACTGGCGTATGCCAGCGAATACCTGAGCAAAAACAATCATTCAGGCTCCGGTCAGGCTTATGCCCAAGGTCTGGCGCGGGCAGCCAGCCAGTTCAAAGGTCAAACGCTTAGCCCTGAAAATTCTATGGGGCTCATCAATGCCTTGTTAGGCGCTGGTCAGGCTGCTGGTTCAGACCAGCCAACTTCGCCAGCCGATTTGTTGGGCGCCTTGCTAGGGGGTGGCGGGCAAGCCCCGGCACAATCCGCTTCAGCCGCCGGAGATTTGTTGGGCGCCTTGTTAGGGGGTGGAGACCAATCCCAGAATCAGTCTAAGGAAGGTATGGACACCTCACAATTGCTGGCGATGGGATTGAATATTGGCATGAACTTTTTAGAAGCCAAAAAGCAAGGCCATACGAATATGGAAGCGCTGGTGCAATCGCTTGTGGCAGGCAGCCAGATGGGACAGACGCCTCACCGCGCTCAGTCGGCCAGCATTGTTGCCAGCACGTTGATGAGTCTACTTACAGCCGGATCAAAATAGAATTGTTTTGTTGTATACGAAGGACAGCCTGGGTGGTTCGCCAGGCTGTCTTTTATTGCGGCGTCATGGCTGTAGCAGGGTAAAAGGATCCACATTCTGGCCAGTGCGTTTATCCAGGATGTTGAGATGGGTGTGATAGCCACAATCTCGCCCCCAACAAGGGTTACCCTGCATATCCAGCGTGTAGCCCTGATTGCTTTCCATACCGATGCGCTGGCCAATTGTCAACTGGTCTCCTATGTTGACCTCATAGAGACCATGCAACAAGGTTACCTGGTACACCTGGTTTTCGATGATAAGGGTTGTGTTTCCTGATTGATCGATGTAGAAAGCTGTTACTTCCCCGTTAATGGGTGAGATAATTTCAGCGCCTTTGCCTCCGGAGATATCCACTGCCATTTGTCCATAGGAAAAGCCATGCAACCCTTGCGTTACAAAATACTGGACGTAAGGAGCTCTGAACGCGGTCTGGTTTTCAGCAGGGGCAGCGATCTCTGGCGTGACCGATTCATTCTGTCCTGTAGCGACTGCCGTCGGGGTGAGGGAGGTCAGGCGCGCCTGCGTGAACTCGACTGTGACTGCACCATCCCATAGGAGAATGCCGCCGATCAAAAAGATCCAGGCGATTGCTACGAATGTAAAAGCATTGCCTTGATGCTCCATCTCGTTCACCAAATAGAATATACGTTCTATTATACAACTTTCCAGGAACTTTGATAGGGGCAATTTTTAATCAAGAGACAAAAAGCTCTGGAAGCTAACCTGGCTTCCAGAGCGTGATAGGGATGCTTGAATTTTGGGGTTACTCGCACTGGCCACCGCAGCACGAGCTATTGTGGGTGGCAGTTGCAGGGTGTTTAACTGCAGAGACCGTAATTGAATATATTTTGGTGTTTTCGTCTTCCCCGGCAAATACTTTTTTCTTCACCACGATGTTTCTAAACCCTGCCTGTGCGATCAGGCTCAGGTATTCGCCTTCGGGGAGCGCGCCAGCGATACAGCCTGCCCATTGGGCGGCATCTGCGCTTACAGGCGATGGGAGGGAACGGTCAGAGACGATGTCGCTTACTTCCAGCCTGCCGTTGTTTCGCAGCACCCGAAAAGCTTCCTGAAAGGCCCGGCCTTTATCTTCTGTGAGGTTGAGAACACAATTGGAGAGGACAACATCAACGCTGTCGTCTTCGATCGGCAGATTTTCGGCAAAGCCCAGCCTGAAAGACACATTATTAAGACCAGTTTTTTTTAGAGCGCGATTGGCGCGGTCGAGCATGTCTTGGGTCATATCGACGCCGATGACTTTTCCGGTTGGGCCAACCCTTCTGGCCGCCAGAAAACAATCCAATCCGCCGCCGCTGCCGATATCCAGGACGACTTCGCCGGGCTTCAGGTTAGCCAACGCAACGGGATTTCCGCAGCCTAGAGAGAATTCAGCCGCTTCGGGGGGTAGATTCGATAACTCATCGGCTGTGAATTCGGGCTGGAATGGGTTGGAGTCAACCTGTTCCTGGCAGCAGGATGAGTTCCCAGTATCTTGTGCCCCACAGCAAGAAGCGTTTTGGTCGCTTTGACCGCAACACCCTCCTTCGCGCGCCAATGCACCATAGCTGGATTGCACGTGATTGTGCACATCTTGCACAGATTTTGTCCCGACTGCCACAAAGATGCTCACCTGCGACTGCTGGCCATCTTCTGAAACCATGGAGGTATTTTGAGATTGGGCGCAACAGGTTTGCCCGGTAGATTCGACCAGAATATTGACCAATCCGGCTTCTTGAAACCACCGGCGAAGTTGTGAGCGCTCGAAACCAAGCCATTCGTCCGCCATTTCTTCCATCTGCCAGGTGTGGTTGTGCGAATCCTGATCTGTTATGATGAGTCGCCCTCCTGGTCTGAGGAGGCGCGCCCACTCCTGGATTGCTGCGAGCGGATCGGAGCAGTGGTGCAGTACCATGTTCGCAAACACTACATCCATGCTGTGATCTGGCAATGGGATAGAAAGTCCATCTGTCAGATGATATTCGATATTGTCAAAATTCTGTAAATTTTGCCTGGCTACTTCGATCATCGCTTTCGAACCGTCAATCAGGTGCACTTTTTGGACGAGCGGCGCCAGGCCGGAGGAAATAAACCCCGTACCGCCGCCAATATCGGCGGCCACCATATCAGGGCGGAGATAGCCACGCTGCAGGGCAGCTTGCCGGACTTCCTCGGTGAAGTAACCCTGCCGGAGCGAATCCCAATGCTGGGCGACTTTTTCGAAATAGTTCTGAGAACGAGCGGTCATACTCATGCTGGTATGTCTCCTTGGAAAATTTAATCATCGTAAATATACGATAGAAAACCCTAAAAAAATTATTTCTTTGCGTATCTTTCCAAATAGAAGTCGAGCGGCTGAGAATTTGAGCAGCATTCCGGCAACCAGCGGGCGATCTGTTCCTTGAGCCATTGCACTCCTTCAGCGTTGATACAGTAGCAGGTGGCCGGACCTTCGATTTCACCATGGATCAAGCCTGCTTCTCGAAGCACTTTAAGATGCTGGCTGACGGTGGATTGCGCAAGCAGCGTGTTTTGAACGATTTCATTTGTTATACAGGTCTGACGTTCTGCCAGGAATTGCATGATCTGAAAGCGTACAGGATTGCCCAAAGCCTTGAGCATTTTGGCGAGGCGTAGATCCGCAGATTGAAGCTGCTTTTTGGTATTCATCGTCACCTTATATCGTAATTATACGATATAAGGTGACTCCTGTCAAGGATTTTATTCGCCATCGAATGGCTGGGGTTTCTTCACGGTCAGGGTCAAAATAGGATCTACCTCATCGTTGAGGATTTTCTCACCCAGTATATCGCCATAGCGCACGAGTTTTTGCATTTGCCCCGGGTCGTCCATTTCGATGTCCTCTTGCATGTCAAAGTTGAACCGGCGAAAATCCATCTGCTCGAAAAATGTGTTCACCAGATGCACTTGCTGGTCATCGGCGGATTGGAGGAAAGCGCCCAGGATAGGATCAATCCATTGCCACGGCCTGAGGCGGTTTGCCTCGGCAGATTCCAGGCGGTGGGGGCTTCGCCCTGTTCCCAGGCTGATGAGCGTGGTTTCGGCGGGGTCCCAACCCAAGCAGAAGATTGCTTCGTATGCGGCGATGTAACAGGGATTTGCATAGGAGCCCACGCCGCCATCTACGTAACGGCCTTCGATAACCGGGAAGTAAGTTGGAACGGTGCAGGAGCACAATACGGCCTGGACGACTGGCCAGTCTTTGTATTCGTCCTTCCAGGGTTTGATGAAGCGGGTGTGGTTTGTTAGAAGATCAAATGTCGTGATGACGATATCAAAAGGCGATTCTGATGACCAAAAACTGCCCATTTTCCGCTCTCCAAAACAGGCGTCCAGCGCGTTTTGCAGCGGAGACCGGGCATAACGGTAACGGGTGAGTGGAAACAAAAAGCTGCGCAAGGTGCGTGGGAAGATCGCCTGGCCGAGCTGGACATAAAGATCGAACATCTTCAGGGCGGTCAGCCTGGATGCGATGCCGGCGGAAATGATCGAACCTGTTGACGTGCCAACAGCCAGTTGGAAGAGTTCGTGAACGGGTTTTCCGAGCTCGGTTTCCAGGTTGAAGAGCGCCCGCGTGACGGCTACGCCCCGAATCCCGCCGCCGTCGATGGCAATGGCCATATGCTTGCGAAAAGGTTTCATCACGCACCTTCCCGATAAATGAGGGCTTTGAAAGACTTGCTTATCGGTATTGTAACCCGAAGCGGTAAAAACGAAGATAGAAAACAGCGGTCGAATCGCGCGAGCTGAGCATGTCGGCGGCCCGGCGTTCGAATAGAGTATAATAACAGGTCGGACTTTCGATAAGATAAGGATCGTAAACATGGAAATTGGCACTGTACAATCGGTTGATATAGATCAACAAATGCGCACTGCTTACCTGGATTACGCTATGAGCGTGATTGTGGCGCGGGCGCTGCCGGATGCGCGAGATGGGCTCAAGCCCGTGCACCGCCGAATTCTTTATGCCATGGATGACCTGGGGATGCGCTCCAATAGCGCTTACAAAAAGTCGGCGCGCATAGTTGGCGAAGTGTTGGGCAAATATCATCCGCATGGCGATATGGCGGTGTATGACGCCATGGCGCGCATGGCGCAGGACTTTTCCATGCGGTATCCATTGATTGACGGGCAGGGCAACTTTGGATCGGTGGACGGCGACGCCCCGGCTGCCATGCGCTACACCGAGGCGCGGCTGGGCGCGATGGCAGAGGAAATGCTGGCCGATATTGATAAAGACACCGTTGATTTTATTGACAACTTTGACGGCTCTCTTAAAGAACCGGTGGTTTTGCCGGCCCGATTGCCCAACTTGCTGTTGAACGGCTCGGCCGGTATTGCAGTTGGGATGGCGACCAATATCCCGCCGCACAATCTGCGAGAAGTCAGTAACGCGGTCGCGTATCTGATTGATAACTACGAGAGAATTGAGGACATCAACAGCGAGGATCTGATCAAAGCCATACCTGGCCCGGATTTTCCAACAGGCGGCATTATTGTTGGTAGAGAAGGAATTCGGCAAGCCTACAGCACCGGCCGCGGCCGCCTGGTGATGCGTGGACTAGCGCACATCGAAGAGATCAAAGGCGGGCGGTACTCGATTGTGATTACCGAGATCCCTTACCAGGTAAACAAGTCGGGGTTGATCGAGCGCATCGCGGACCTGGCACGCGAGGGGAAGCTCGATGCGATTACCGATTTGCGGGATGAGTCGGACCGACGCGGGATGAGCATTGTGATCGAACTAAAGCGCGGCGCCCAGCCCCGCCAGGTATTGAACCAGCTTTACAAATATACGCCGCTCCAATCGACTTTTGGCGTTCACCTATTAGCGCTGGTGGATGGGGAGCCGCGCGTGCTTTCTCTCAAACGGGCTTTGCAAATTTTTATCGAACACCGCCAGCAGATCATCACCCGGCGCTCGCAGTTTGAACTGGAAAAAGCGCGCCGCCGCGCCCATGTTTTGGAAGGGCTGCTTATTGCGCTGGCTAACCTGGATGATGTGATTCAGACTATCCGCCAGTCTCCGGACGCTGATGAGGCAAAAGAGCGGTTGATGAAGCGCTTTCACTTATCCGAGATTCAGGCACAGGCCATTCTGGATATGCAATTGCGACGTCTGGCGCAGCTCGAGCAAAAGAAGATCGAAGACGAACAGCGCGAGGTGCTGGCGCGCATTGCTTACCTGGAAGACTTGCTGTCTCACCCGCAAAAAATTCTTGAAGTCATTAAGCAAGACCTGACGGAACTGGCGGAGAAATATGGCGACGAACGCCGTACCCGTATTGCAGCGGATGAGGCCGAGGAATTCACGGAAGCTGACCTGGTGGCCGAAGAGGATGTTTTGATCAGCATTACCCAACGCGGTTACATTAAACGGGTGGGGATCAAAACCTATCGCACGGGTAACCGAGGGCGGCGCGGCGTGACCGGGCAGGCGGTGAAAGAAGAAGACGAAGTCTTGATGATGTTGCATGCTCGCACCCTGGATACCATTCTTTTCTTCTCCTCACACGGCAAGGTGTATTCTGAGAAGGTTTACCAGATTCCAGACGCCAATCGCACCGATCGAGGCATTCCGATCGTTAACCTGTTACCACTCGAGAATGGCGAGAAGATCACGGCAGCTGTACCGGTTCCGGATTTTGAAGCGGCGGCGTATTGCACCATGGCGACGGTGCACGGCCGCATCAAGCGCGTGGCGCTTTCGGAATTCGCGAATGTCCGGAACTCTGGCCTGATTTCAATTAATTTGGACAACAAGGATGAACTGGGCTGGGTGCGTTTGACGACCGGCAAGGACGAGATCATCCTTGTCACGACACGTGGACAGGCTTTGCGCATTTCCGAGGAAGAAATCCGCGCGATGGGCCGCCAGGCTGCGGGCGTGACCGGGATTAAACTCGCGAAGAATGATCGGCTGGCTTCGATGGAAGTGGTCGAACCCAATGGCGCCTTAATGCTGGTCACTGCAAAGGGGTACGCCAAGCGGACACCCCTGACAGAGTATGCGGCCAAAGGGCGGGCCACCGGGGGGATCAAGACGATCAAACAGGATGCCTTGCCGCAAATTGGCGAGATTGCCGCGGCGCGGGTGGTTCAGGAAGAGGATGAAGTCACCGTGATCACCACGGCGGGCATGGTGCTGCGCCTGAAGGTCAGCTCTGTCTCCCCCAGCGGGAGGGCGACGCGCGGCGTGCGGTTCATTAACCTGACAGAAGATGACGCCGTTGCTTCTCTGGCGCGCATCCCGGCGGATGTTCAGTTAGAAAACGGCAACGGTGGCGGGAATGGCGGCTGATTTAAAAGAATGGCGGGACGATCTTTTCAAAGATTAACAGGGCAAAAATGCCGCAAACGCAGGTCATCAACAAGAGGACCAGCGCGATCAAAAAGCGTTGCGGCGGGGTCATCCCCAAAAAGTTTTTAGGCTGCCCTTTTTTGCGCTTTTTGCGCACAATTTCCTCTTCAAGAGGCGCTTCTTCCTCGATGAAAGAGGAGGCTGAATTGCGCAAGTCATCTAACATAAGCTACCTCCCCGGTTTTTAGCGGTTGGCTTCCACCGGTCGCAGGCGGACATCGCCAGCCTGAATAAGAACTATTTTACCCGTTTCTACCTGCAAGCGCAGGCTACCGTCACCTTCTAATCCGATCAAAACGCCCACCAGGGCGGTGTGGTCTGCCTGCTCGATGCGGACCACCTTCCCTTTGTACGCCAGGCGGTTTTCCCAGGCTTGAATAAATTGTAGCGATCCTATGGCAGGACGCAAGGATTTTATGCGGTCCAACAGATTTGCCAGCAGCTCGACCCGTTCGACCTTGTATCCCAGTGCGGCTTCGATGCAGGTCGCCGGAAAGAGGACCTGGTTGCGGGCGGGCACCGATTCGGGTGCAACATTCACGCCAATTCCCAGGATCACGGCCTGGGGGCGGCCGCCCTGCCAGGAGGCTTCTGCCAGGATGCCGGCTGTCTTTTGACCTTCGATGAGGACATCGTTCGGCCACTTGATCTGGCTTTCTAGCCTGTAATCATATTTTAGAACGTCACTGAGCGCCAGCGCTCCGAGGGCGGTGAACAACGCCAGGCGGGGGGTTTCCTGCTCGGTTGGGCGGAGGATGAGGCTGAAAGCCAGCGCCGTCCCGGCGGGGGTAATCCAGCGGCGCTGCAACCGGCCACGCCCGGCGGTCTGGCGGTCGGCGATTACGATGGAGAAATCGGGCGCATTTTGATCAGCCCATTCCAGCGCGTCGTCGTTGGTGGAGCCGGTGGTTTTAAAGAAACGCAGCGCGGCGACCTGGCGAAGAGCTGTCTTTAAGGTTTGCTCGTCCATGCGATAATTGTACTTCAGATCGCTGAGGTCTGGCGGGCGGCGAGACTACTGCTACTGGCGATAAAAAAGCCCCGCCCTGGGCTTTTGTTTCAGGGCGGGACGACTGATGGGGTTGATAACCTTACTTGGTGACGACTTTGATCATCTTTGGCCGGGCTTCTTCTGCCTTCGGCACCCGCAGGGTCAAGACGCCGCTGTCGAGCGATGCTTCGGCTTTGTTGGGGTTCAAGGGATCAGGCAGGGTCAGGGTGCGGCAGAACTTGCCACTTGGGCGTTCCTGGATCAGATAGTTGGCGTTGCTTTCTGCATCGTTTTTGAACTCACCCTGAATGCTGACAGTCTCATTGACGATCTGGATGTTCAGGTCTTCGGCTTTTAGACCCGGCAGCAGCGCTGTGATGGTAAAGGCGTCTTCTTCAGCTTTGACATCCACGGGGAAGAAGACACTGCGTTCTGTCGGCTGCCATTCGGGCTCTACCATTCGTTCGATCATGCGGCGGGCGCGATTTGAGAATGGGCTGATATAAAGGGTCATGGTGTACCTCCATTTTTACGATCTATTTGATATCGAATGTTTTGTTGATTGGAATAATACCGCCCCAATATATGAGGGATGCAAACAAAAGATAGAAATTACATAAGAAATGCGGCACAACTTTTGGCTCGTATATAGAAGAAACAAAGCTCAACCAATGACAAATTGAGTTTCTAATCGTGCCTTAACAATCTTGTTCAGTCTTTGCGGGGTTGAATTGTGATATCATATCCCCATCGGAGTGCTATTGAAAATGGATGAAAAAATAACAATTATCGAAGGTCCGCCGCCAACCTTTGAAGACATTGATGACGGCTGGGCACTGGGGTTGAACGAAGGCCCGGAATTTTATGATATGGCGATGACGCGCCTGCGCACTTTTAACGGGCCGGCGCTGGTGGAGCGTTGCCACAAGGCCTGGAGCAGGCAAGAACCCATCTTTCTTCATTACCGGAATGCGATGGGCTTGGAGGAAAAAGTTCCTATCCTGGCGGCGCGCGCCATGGAAGCCAACGAGGGGCAGGTGCTTGTCCTTTGGATCCGCCGCACGGCTGAAGAGGAAGACTTTGATCTCGACCTGGACGACGGCTCTGGAGAAGCCGGAGAGTAAGAAATGCCGCTGGATGCATCGCTTGTCCGCAGCCAGTTTCCTGCCCTCAGCCGCCCGACAATTTTTCTGGATAACCCCGGCGGGACGCAGATTGCCCGCCAGAGCCTGGAAAAGCTTAAGAGCTATTTAATTGAGTGTAACGCCAATCATGGCGGCGCTTTCCCAACCAGCGTTGAATCGGACGGGCGCGTCGAGGCTGCTCGCGCCGCGATGGCCGATTTTCTGAACGCCTCTCGCTCGGAGGAGATCGTCTTTGGCCCCAATATGACGACGCTGACCTATAACATCAGCCGGGCGCTGGGAAGGGAGTTTCGGTCGGGGGATACCCTCGTGGTCACCCGCCTGGATCACGACGCCAACATCTCTCCGTGGCTGCAAATCGCCGAAGACCGGGGCTGTAAGGTGCGCTGGGTGGATTTTCACCCGGAGGATGGCACGCTGGACCTGGAGGATCTTGCAAAAGCGCTGGAGGAGCGCCCCCGCCTTCTGGCGGTGGGGTATGCTTCGAACGCGCTGGGGACGATCAATCCCATGAAGAAGATCATTTCTTTGGCGCATGCGGCGGGTGCATGGGTTTATGTAGATGCGGTGCAGTACGCTCCGCACGGCCCGATTGACGTGAAAGAGCTGGATTGCGATTTTTTGGTCTGTTCGGCTTATAAGTTCTTTGGCCCTCACCTGGGCATTCTCTATGGGAAGTATGCACTTTTGGAGTCGCTGGCGGCTTACCGCGTCCGGCCTGCGCCTCCGGAGCCCCCTCATAAATTCGAAACCGGTACCGGTAGTTTTGAGGCGGTTTGTGGGCTACACGGCGCGCTGGATTACTTCGAGTGGCTGGGTAAAACGCTGGCAGGCGAGTTCGGCGAGATCTTCTGGGGAGCGTTTCAGGGCCGCCGGTTGATCTATAAGCAGGCGCTGGCTGCTATCCAGGCTTATGAGGTGGAGTTGAACCGCGCTATGTTAGAGGTTTTGCAGTCTACACCGGGTTTGAAGGTTTATGGACTTACAGACATGCGCAAGCTGGATCAGCGCGTGCCTACATTCTCTTTTACGCTGGAAGGGTGGACGCCGCTCGAGGCGGCAAAACACCTTGCCGAAGCAAGGATCAATGTTTGGGATGGGAACTTCTATGCGCCCGCGGTGACGGAGAGGCTTGGGCTGGAAGATAAAGGCGGACTGGTGCGGGTGGGCGCTACCCATTATAACACCCTGGATGAGGTAAACTGGTTGCAATTGGCTCTGAGGGCATTGGCCGGGTAGGTGAATGTTATAATCAAGGATATGAGCAAAAAATTTAAGATACCTTTACTGGTAATCGGCGCAATTGTGCTATTGGGGATCACAGCAGCGGCTGTGCCGGGCATTCGCGACCGCATTGCCTGGCGGGTCGAGCAGGCGCGCGTGCGGATTTTCTATGCGCTCTTCCCACCGGAAGAGGCGGTTTTTACCCCGAATTCTACCCCTCAAAATGTGGATGAAGTGGTTCAGGCGACGTTCCATGCAGCAACGGCGCTGGCAAATATTGCTCCTACCTTCACGGCTGCGCCGCAGGATAATGCAACGCCGACCGCGGCGGTAACGCCTACTCCTTTGCCCTCCAGCTTTTCTTTGCAAGGCGTTCGCTATGAAGACCAGCACGGCTTGTGGAATTACTGCGCGCCGGCCACGCTCTCGATGGGGCTCTCTTTTTGGGGATGGGAGGGCAATCGCGTGACGGCCGGTGAGTGGCTTAAGCCGTTCGAAAAAGATAAAAACGTGATGCCCTATGAGATGCAGGCCTTTGTGGAAGAACAAACCAGCTTTAAGGCGGCATTGCGTTCTGGGGGTACCTTAGAGCTTGTAAAAAAATTGATTGTTGGGGGATACCCGGTTCTGATCGAAAAGGGCACCTATATCCGTGAGACAACCACCGGGCGGGTGAGCTGGATGGGGCATTATAACGTTTTGACCGGTTATGATGACGGCAAGAAGCAATTCATCGCTCAAGATTCTTATTACTCGGCGGATTATCCCCTGGATTACTCCCTGCTGCAGGGCGAATGGCGCGCCTTCAACTACGTTTTTATGGTCATTTACCCCCCAGAGCAGGAAGCGCGCCTGATGGCTTTGTTAGGCGAGTATGCCGATGCGGTCAACAGCCAACAGATTGCTGCCAGGATTGCCTCGGATGAGATTGCTTCTCTGAGCGGGGTGGACCAATTTTTTGCCTGGTTTAATCGCGGCAGCAGCCTGGTGCAACTCCAGGATTACGCCGGCGCGGCCCAGGCTTACGACGAGGCTTTCCGGTTGTACCCCAACCTGGAGAGGGATCTGCGTCCCTGGCGGATCATGTGGTATCAAACCGGACCTTATTTTGCTTATTATTACTCGGGACGCTACCAGGACGTGATTGACCTGGCGACGACCACGCTGGATGCGGCCTCTGAACCGTATCTGGAAGAAAATTTTTACTGGCGGGCGCGCGCTCGCGCTGCCCTGGGCGACACCCAGGGCGCGGTGGACGATTTACGCACCAGCTTGAAGTATCACCCCAATTTTTCGCCCAGTGTGCTGGTATTACAGGAGATGGGTTATTCTCCGTGACCATGTTGAAAATCCTGCATTTCGCCGACGCCCATATTGATATGGCTGCTCATGGCAGACATGATCCTCAAACCGGCTTGCCGCTGCGGGTGATGGATTTTCTAAAGTCGCTTGATACCATTGTGGATACGGCTGTGCAAGAGCGGGTGGATCTGGTTTTGTTCGCCGGAGATGCATACAAAGACCGCTCGCCTGCACCGACTTTTCAACGCGAGTGGGGCCGGCGGATCATGCGCCTCTCTGAAGCGGGCATCCGAACGCTTCTGTTGGTCGGCAATCATGATATCTCTCCAGCCGTCGGGCGCGCCACCGCTTTGCAGGAATATGATACGCTCCAGGTTCCGCATGTGCGGTTGATCAGCCAGCCCCGCCTGCTCAAACCGGTTGACCTGGAAGAATTGCCGCTTCAGGTCATGGCGCTGCCGTGGATCTCCCGCTCTAGCCTGATGGGGATGCTCGAGTTGAGCGGGAAGGCCCCAGCTGCGATTTTTGGGGCATTGGAAGCCCGGCTAAGTGAACTGGTGGATACCTGGATGAAGGATGTCACCCAGAGTTTGCCCCTGGTCCTGGCTGCCCACGCCTCTGTGCAGGGCGCCGTATACGGGGGAGAGCGCAGCGTCATGCTGGGGGGAGACTTGGTGCTACCGCTTGGATTGGTCACGGATGCGCGCTTCGATTACGTTGCCTTAGGGCATATCCATAAAGCCCAAGACGTCAACAAAGACCACCAGCCGCCGGTTGTGTACCCTGGTTCGATCGAGCGGGTCGATTTTGGCGAAGCCGCAGACGACAAGTACTTTGTCATTGCGCATATAGAAAAAGGGCAGCCCACCCGGGTGGAGTGGCGGAAACTCAATGGAAGGCGATTTATTGACCGGTTTGTACGGATCGCCACCGGAGACCACTTTATGCAACAGGTGCTCTCGGCTTTGCCTTCTCAGGATGAGATGTCGGGGGCATTTGTGCGTTTGATCATCGAGTACCCTCGCCATCTGGATTCACACCTTGATGAAACGGCCCTGCGGCGCTACGCCGACGCAGCGTTAGAATTCCATTTGGTTCGCCGGCCGCAAATGGAAGCTCGCTTGCGTCTCCCCAATGATCAGACGATCAATAGCTTGACGCCGTTTGAATTGCTCGAGCTATATTGGAAGACGATGAAAATTAATCCGAAAGAAGCCGAAACGCTCCAAAAACTTGCGATTGAAATATTGTCAGAAGATCAACAATCAAGTGAGGGGATTTAAGGGGAATGAGCGAGACGTTCTGGGAAGCGCTGTTGATTTTCTTCCTGATTACTTTGAACGGCGTGTTTGCAATGTCGGAACTGGCGCTTGTCTCGGCGCGCAAAGTGCGCCTTCAGCAGCGCGCCGAAGACGGCGATAAGCGGGCGCGCGTTGCACTGGATTTGGTTGGAAACCCCAACCGGCTGCTTTCGACTGTTCAAATTGGGATCACGCTGGTGGGCGTATTTTCCGGCGCTTTGGGCGGCGCAACGCTGGCAACCGAATTGCAAGATGTACTAAAGAAAGCAAGCTGGCTGGCGCGGTACAGCCGCGAAATCTCCCTTATTTTGGTTGTCCTGCCGATCACCTATCTTTCGCTCGTCATCGGTGAGCTGATTCCTAAGCGGCTGGCGCTGGCAAACCCTGAGCGGATTGCGCTGCTTATGGCGCGCCCGATGCAGGCGCTTTCGTGGCTCATGCGGCCGGTTGTCTGGCTGCTCAGCCGGTCAACCGAGCTGGGGGTGCGAGCGATGGGCGCGCCTTCGAGCCCGGAGCCGCTGGTAACAGAGGAAGAAATCCGCGTCATGTTGGAACAAGGCGCTCTGACGGGCGTTTTGCAAGAGGTGGAACAGGATATTGTCGAGAGTGTTTTTCGTTTTGCGGACCGGACGGTGGACGCCATCATGACCTCACGTCTGGATATTGTCTGGCTGGATATTGAAGAGCCCTTCGATGAGATCTTAAAAAAAGTGATCGAAAGCCGCCACACGATTTTTCCGGTGGCACAGGGCAGCCTGGATAATGTTCTTGGTATCCTATCCGTGAAGGATTTGCTGCCGGTCATTGGAAAGCGTCAGGAGGTGGACCTGAAATTGCTGCTCAAACAGCCCTTTTTTGCCCCTGAGAGCATGCCGGCGCTTAAAGTGTTGGAAGAAGTAAAGCGCTCTGGAGTGCCTGTTGCGCTGGTGATTGATGAATTCGGTGGCGTTCTGGGGATGGTAACCTCGCAGGATATCCTCACCGCTTTTGTGGGGGATATCCCGGATGCGGGCCAGGAGGCTGAACACCAAGCGGTGCAGCGCGCCGATGGCTCCTGGCTTTTTGATGGTTTGCTGCGTGTAGATGAATTGAAGGAATTGCTGGAAGTGGATGAATTGCCGGATGAGGAACGCCTGGGATACCAGACGGTGGGTGGTATGCTGATGAGCGCCTTGGGGATGATCCCGGAACCCGGGCAGTTTTTAGAGTGGCGCGGGTTCCGGTTTGAGGTAGTGGATATGGATGGTCACCGGGTGGATAAAGTTTTGGTGACGCCTTTAGAGAAAAACCCGGCGGCGGACGACTCCCGCGAAAAAAATAACCAGTCCAGGTCAAGATGATCCCGGTTCGCCTGCGCATTTCGGGGTTTCTATCTTATCGCAACTCAGTCGAATTGGAGTTCGATGCCTTTGATCTGGCGTGTATCTCCGGCGCAAATGGTTCTGGCAAATCTTCCCTGTTAGATGCCATTACATGGGTATTGTTTGGACAGGCTCGACGGCGGGATGACGCTTTGATCAACAGCCATGCTCAGGCGGCGGAAGTCGCGTTCGAGTTCGAATATGAAGGATGCCTGTACAAAGTGCAGCGCAGCAAACCACGTGACAGGTCTGCTATTTTGGAATTCTATATCAAAGATGGCCAGGACGCCTGGCGGCCGCTAAGCGAACGGACGCTGCGCGAAACTGAAGAGCGCATTCGCAGCACTCTGCGGATGGATTTTGACACTTTTACCAACGCCTCTTTTTTCCTTCAAGGAAAGGCTGATCAATTTGCGCAGCAACGCCCCAGCGAACGAAAGCGCATTCTCAGTAGCATTTTTGGATTGGAAGCCTGGGAGCTTTACCAGGCGCGGGTAGCTGAGCGGCGGAAAATCAAAGAAGCGCGGCTCTCGGAAATTGCAGGATCGATTGCCGAGATTGATTTAGAACTCCAGCAAGAGGAGGAACGGCGCCGGCGCTTTGAACATCTTCAAGAAGAGTTAGAAAAGTTGGCGGAGTTGCGCCATACCAAAGAAAATGAGCTGGCTTTCGTGAGAAAGCTGGAAGGGAGCCTGGCCGAACAAAAGCGGATGTTAGCCTACCAGGAGACTGAACTTCAGACAGCTCGCAAGCATCTTGAGGAACGCTCTGGCGATTTGCAAAATCGCCGCGCGGAGGCGGAGATCTTCCGCCAGCGCATTGCGGCTGCCGAAGAAATCGAAACCGGCTATCGAGGCTGGCAGGAAGCCCGCCAGATCCTGGAAAAATGGGAGAGACTGGCGGTTAACTTCCGGGAGTACGAGGAGCAGCGCAAAGCCCCCCTTTTGGAGATTGCTACAGAAAGATCCCGGTTGGAACAGGAACGCCAGTTCCTCGTCAGCCAGGGAAAAGACCTGGCCGAACAAGTCGAGAGCCTGGCAGCGCTGCGAGCCGAGATTGAACAGGCTGAGCAAAATCTGGAGGCGTTAAAGAACCAGACGACCTTGAAAAAGCGTCTGGAAGAGGAAGCTGCCAGCATGCGCGAAACTATAGCAGCCCTTAGAGCGGAGAGCCGGTCGTTGACCGAAGAAGGAAAAGACCTAAATGACCGGATCGCGCGGCTTGAACGGGTAGAAGGCGCAAAATGCCCGTTGTGCGAGCAACCCCTGGAACCGGAAGACCGCGACCGGCTGCTGGCTTCTTTGATCACCCAGCGAGACGAGATGCGGCAAAGGTACTTGCTTAACCGGGAGCAGACCCAGCAACGCGAGGGAGACCTGACCCGCCTGATGGCGGAATTGCAAAATCTGGCTCAGGTAGAAGATGCTTTGCGGCAGAACCAGCGGCTTGTGGACCAGCTCTACACCCGTCGCCAGCAAATCTTGAATGCCCAAGAAGCCTGGCAGAGAGGCAACGCTTTGCGGCTGCAAGAGATCGAGCGGCTTCTGGTAGAAGAGGCTTTTTCTCAAGACGCACGGGCGGCGCTGGTAAAGATCAATGATTCATTGAGAACTTTGGGATATGATGTTGCAGCTCATGACCAGGCCCGCCTGAATGAACAAGAGGCGCGGGTTTTTGAAACGCAGTACCGCCAGTTGGAGACGGCGCGCGCAGCACTGGAGCCGTTGACGCGTGAGATTGCAGCCCTGGAAAAACAGGTTGCAGAGGAACAGGCTGCCATCCAAAGGATGGACGAAAACTATTGCCAACATTTAAAGAAATACGAAGAAGACGCCAGTTCTTTGCCGGATTTACAGCGCATTGAAAGCGAGTATTACAACATTAAAGAGCGCGAGAACCTTCTGCGGATTGAAGTTGGGGGAGCGCTGCAAAAGGTGGAAATTCTTCAAACGCAGCGGGAGCGGCGACAGGAATACGTCCTTCAGCAAGAAGAGCTCTCAAACCAAATTGCGCGCCTGAAAACGCTGGAACGGGCGTTGGGTAAAGAAGGCGTTCCAGCGTTATTGATCGAACAGGCTCTCCCGGAAATCGAAATTCAAGCCAACGAGATCCTGGATCGCCTGACGGCAGGGGCGATGTCGGTTCGTTTTGCAACCCAAAAAGACTATAAAGACAAGAATCGCGAAGATAAAAAAGAGACGCTCGATATTATCATCAGTGATTCGGCCGGCGACCGGGAGTATGAATTGTTTTCGGGTGGCGAGGCTTTTCGGGTTAACTTTGCGATCCGCCTGGCTTTGTCGCGCGTGCTGGCACAGCGCGCTGGAGCGCGCTTGCAAACTCTGGTAATCGATGAAGGATTCGGCAGCCAGGATGCTGAAGGCCGCCAGCGTTTGATCGAAGCGATCAATCTGGTGCGCGCCGATTTTGCGAAAATTCTGGTGATCACTCATTTGGAAGAATTGAAAGACGCTTTTCCGGCACGGATTGAAGTCGAAAAGACCCCATCGGGATCTATTGTCAGGGTGGCGGGATGAGATACGCTTCGATTCGCCTTGGTTTGCAGCAGCGCGTTCTGCCTTCTTACCGTGCGCCGTTTTTTGACACGCTGGCTGCGCGCTGCGATGGCGGCTTGAGCGTTTTTGCCGGCAAACCCCGCCCGGATGAGATGATCGAAAGTGGCAAGACGCTGGAGGTCGCTCAGTTGTGGCCTGCCAGGAATCTTCACCTTTTCAAGGGGCAGTTCTATCTTTGTTGGCAGATTGGCTGGCGGCGCTGGCTGACGGCATGGCAGCCTGATGCGCTGATCCTTGAAGCGAACCCCCGCTATCTTCATGTTCCCTGGATGTCTCGCTGGATGCATAGGCGCGGCCGCCCCGTCATCGGATGGGGATTGGGGGCGCCCCCGGCGGCTGGAATGTTTTCAAAATGGCGGGAACGATCGCGCCGCAGCTTTTTGGCGGGTTTTGATGTCTTGATCACTTACAGTCGTCAGGGCGCAGACGAATATCGCCGGATGGGTTTCCCGCAGGAGCGCATCTTTGTTGCCCCCAATGCGGTGTCTCCCCGCCCTGGTTGGAAGTTGCCCGAACGGCCACCAGGATTCACCGGTAGACCGGTGATTTTATTCGTTGGTCGCTTGCAAGCGCGCAAGCGGGTGGATCTGCTGATTCGGGCTTGCGCAGCGCTGCAGAATAAGTTTAGCCCGATCTTATGGATCGTGGGGGGTGGGCCAGCACAACCCGAGTTGGAAGCGCTGGCAAAACAGGTCTATCCGCAGGCTCAGTTTTTGGGACCTCGTTATGGCGCTGACCTGGCGGCCCTGTTTAAACAGGCTGATCTCTTTGTGTTGCCTGGGACGGGCGGTCTGGCTGTGCAGGAGGCGATGGCTTATGGACTGCCCGTCGCGGTTGCGGAGGCGGATGGGACACAGTCCGAACTGGTGCGCTCAGAAAACGGCTGGATGCTTCCGCCCGGAGACTTGAACGCTTTGATTGCGGTGCTTGCCCAAGCGTTGAGCGACCCGGCTCGTTTACGCCAGATGGGAAGATGTTCTTACCAGATCGTTGCCGATGAAATAAATCTTGAACACATGGTCGAAGTCTTTCAATCGGCATTGAATTTTGCCCGGAGGCCAGAAAATGCACGTGCTTCTTGTGGCTGATGGCCGCAGCCCAATCACCCGACGCTGGATTGCGGGCTTATGTGCACTGCAGCATGAGGTCACGCTGGTATCCACATTTCCTTGTTCGCCGGTTGAAGGGGTTCGCGACACATATATTCTGCCGGTTGCCTTTTCCGGCATGGCGGGCAGTCAGGCGGGTGGAGGGGCGGCAGACGTTGCGGCAGACCAGAAGCGCAAAATTGTCAGCAGAGCGCGCCAGCAGTTTTTAGCTATTCGTTACTTGCTGGGGCCGCTTAGTTTGCCGTTTTATGCCGGCCGTTTTCGTTCGTTGCTGCGCGCTGTTCAGCCGGATATTGTTCACGCGTTGCGCATCCCTTTTGAGGGAATGCTGGCATCTTATACCCCTGGAGGAATACCACTACTGGTTTCTATCTGGGGGAACGACCTCACCCTACATGCAGGCGGATCTTCGTTCATGCGGTCGTTTACCGCTCGAACGCTTCGCCGGGCAAATGGGTTGATTGCCGATACTTACCGGGATATTCGCCTGGCAAAAGGCTGGGGTTTTTCTGAGCAGCGATCCACCCTGGTGGTTCCGGGGGGTGGCGGTATTGATCTACTTGAGATGCATACTTCGAACGCTCAAAGGCAAGATAACCTGAATGCTCTTTCAGAGGGGGTTCCCCTGGTGATCAACCCGCGCGGTTTTCGACCCGGCAGCGTTTGCAATGATACCTTTTTTCAGGCCATCCCGCTTATCCTGGAGCGCAAGCCGGAAGTGCAATTCCTCTGTGCGGCGATGGCTGGCCAGCCAGAAGCCATCCAATGGGTTGAACGGTTTCGGATTGAGAAATCTGTTCACCTGTTGCCTTACATGCCGCAATCGCAGCTTTGGGGCCTGTTTGCGCGTTGCGAAGTGTCGGTCTCGGTCAGCGAGCATGACGGCACGCCGAATTCCCTGTTGGAAGCCATGGCGTGCGGCTGTTTTCCGATCGCCGGCGACATCGAATCCCTGCGCGAGTGGATAACACCTGGGATGAATGGCCTGCTGGTTGAGCCAAAGCGCCCGCAGTCTCTAGCCGAAGCGGTTCTGTTAGCGTTGGAAAATCCAGCTTTGCGTTCTCGCGCAGCCGAATTAAATCTGGAAATCATCCGCCGCCGGGCCGAATTGAGCCTGGTGCGCACTCAGATAGAAATTTTCTATCGTCGCTTCATGAAAGTTTTGCCCTCAGAAGAGGCGGTGGGATCGAATGCTTCTTTACGTTATTCCAGCGAGGAATAAAAAACCGCCGCAAACCTGTTGGGTCGGGCGGTTTGACTTTTAATCGTCAAGGAACTCTACCACCAGATTCGGAACCAGGTGGAAGCGTCTTTAATCTGTGTCTGGTAATCTACGATAACATTGACCTGAACGATCTCTCGAACCGGTAAATCCTTTACCTGGAAGGTTAAGTGACTGATCCCGTCGCGGTTGGTTGCCGGGGCCCGGTAAAGTTCTTGCTGTCCGCCGGGCAGTAGAACGGTCACATTAACCGAAGCTCCTTCTACTGGCTGAAGAAATTGATCCTGGACGATCACGTATACGTCTTGCGCGCTGTTTGCAGCGATCAAGGCGCGATTGACGAAGGCCCTCACCAGGATGTTTTGGACGCCCCGCTTGATGATGGCAGGATCCGGCATCGTGAATTCCGGAAGCCCAATGCGGTAATCGTAGTAGATTTTCCCTAAATCTGAAAGGGCTACCCGCTGTCCTTGTGGTAGTTCAGGCCGCCATTCCATACGGGCAAATTCGAAGTATTGCACGTAACGGTTGCCTTCCTGTTCTACCTCAGAAACCGGCTCGCCGAAGAAAACCTTGCCGTTAAACCGGTCGTAGAATTGTAAGAAAGCGTAACAGACCGTGTGCCCGCTGGTGAACAAACGGCAGACCGGGCTGGTTTTCGCGATCGGCGCCTCTGGCGTTCCTGCCTTGTGCAGAATCTCGCCTAGCGGAGCAAGCTTCACTTGCTTCCCATTTGGCGTTTCCACCAGATCCAGTCGCACACGCTGGAAGTACTGACTCGTCTGCCCGTTGATCGGGTCGGTAATTTCTTCTGTGATGGGGTAACCAAACAACAAGAGGGGATCGCTGGCGCTCAGATAGAATTTTAAAAACTCTCCCTGGACATAATGCCCGGTTTCCTCAAAATAGAGGGTGTCCTCTGTTTGCGCGCGGGCAGCGGCAGGTAGCCCTACCAAAATTAAACCCAATAGAACAAACGAGAAAACTAATCTAACGGGTCGCATCCGCATCCTTGTTTCCTTACAAGTATCATTATACAAGATGGGACTCTACAAGGCAATAAAAAATCGGTTATTAAATAATTGGAAGAAGAGAGGTTGTTGATCGGATTATGGGGCGCTCTTGCACCAAAACAACCTTTGTTTTGGGAAGACGGTATAATAAATCAAAGAAATTCGAATAGCTCAACCGAACGCCGTAAATAAAAACGGCGACAAAAGAGGTCAATATGGCAAACCAAACGCCACATAGTATTACGCCGTCTGAGGGGGGCGTTTTTCATGATCTTGGATTGCGGATCAAATTAATCTTTAGATTGTTGGGCGACCGGCGTGTTAGCCCTTTCCTCAAACTGCTGCCGATTGGCTCTTTGGGATATTTGCTATTCCCAGAGCTTGTTTTGGGGCCGATCCTGGCCACACCATTAGATGATGCTTTTGTCATCTGGTTGGCTACTTACCTCTTTGTCGAGCTTTGTCCTGATGAGGTCGTGGCAGAACACATGAAAAAGCTTCGTAGCGGCAAACTAGCGGATTCGTCCGGATCGGCTCCTCCGGAGGATGTGATTGATGGGGAATTTGCAGAAGAGAGTGAGGCGGAAAAGAATCTCCCCACCGAATGAACGGGTGATCGAAAATGAAGGTAAATTACCGGAGTAGCGACATTACCAGGCATTGGATTTATCTTGTTATTGCGATGGTGTTGGTAGTCATAATGGCGTCTTGCAGTAAGATAGCCACCCCATTGCCTGCAACAATCGTACCAGTTAGCCCCTCCCCGACGGCGCAACCGACTGCCAAGCCCGAGGCTGGTGAAACCATGCCACCTCCCGTTTCTACCCTGCCGGAAGCGACGATCACTGCGACAATGCATATCTTGTCCTTTCCAGAGCCGGGCAATTACCACTGGACCCCGATCGTCGGTGGTTTGACAAAACCCAGCGACCTGGCGGCGGCAGGAGATGGCAGCGGCAGGCTGTTTCTGCTGGAGCAGGCTGGCCGTATTTTGATTCTGCAGGGAGGCGCTTTGTTTCCTGATCCTTTTCTGGATATCCGGGATCGGGTTGGCTCGGCTGGCAGCGAACAGGGCTTACTTGGAATAGCATTTTCTCCAGGCTATCGCTCTGATGGTGTTTTCTATGTAAACTATACGGATCTGAACGGAGACACCGTAATCGCTCGTTACCGGGCCTCCCCCGACGCGAACAAAGCAGACCCGGCTGGTGAAGAAACGCTGTTGCGTATCTCACAGCCTTATGCCAACCATAATGGGGGCGGTTTGGCTTTTGGGCCGGATGGTTATCTGTATATCGGCCTGGGGGATGGCGGCTCTGCAGCCGACCCGCAAGGAAATGGGCAGTCTTTGCGTACTTTATTGGGGAAACTGCTGCGCATTGATGTGAGCCAACCGACGGGTTACCGTATTCCGTCAAATAATCCCTTTGTGAATGGGGGCGGAATCCCCGAAATTTGGGCTTTTGGTCTGCGCAATCCCTGGCGTTTTTCATTTGATCGTTTGACCGGAGATTTATACATTGGTGATGTCGGCCAGAATCGCTGGGAAGAGATTGATTTTCTCCCGGCAGGGAACCCTGGCGGCGCTAATTTTGGGTGGGATTACCGCGAAGCTGCCCACCCGTTTGAGGGAGAGCCACCGTCTGGTTTGCCTCTATTAGACCCCATCTATGAGTATGGCCATAACCTGGGCTGCTCTGTGACCGGCGGAGTGGTTTATCGCGGTCAAATGCTGCCGGAATGGCAGGGCATTTACTTTTTTGGCGATTACTGTCGTGGTACGGTTTGGGGACTGTTTCGAGACGCTCAGGGCGTCTGGCAAGCGAGATCGTTGTTCGAAACGGGCACTTACATAAGTTCCTTTGGGCAGGATGATGGCGGTGAAATTTATTTGCTCGATCACCGGAATGGCCAGGTTTTCCGTTTTGAGCGCCGGTAAACCGCTTGTCATAGTTCCTTTTGTTAAGTATCTGGCTTTCACAGGATAGTTTACACTGGAAATCCGCTTTTTTATGTCTTATATTTATGGAAAGAACATTATTCGTGTGTTGGGAGGTTGGATATGGCCGTAAAAACCTGGAAAGTCGTCAAGGTAAGTTATTGTGACCGCGCTCGCCAGGAAGTTTCATTCGACGCCGAGGTGGTGTATCCGGCGGAATGGCTGCCGGACCAACCCCCCCGCGTTCTGAGTCACCGCTGTTCAAGGGCGGCGCGCTGTAATTTGTTCAACACCCCTGCATGCTTGTGGTCCGCCACCAACCCATGCTATGACCCATTTTCTGGGAAGTGACAGCTTTTGAATAGAATGATCTCTTGATGGGACACTCAGCGGCGTCAGATCAGCACGCCGCTGATATTTTAAGCTTGCATGGCAGATAACGAAATGGCGAATCCGAATCTTGACAATAATTCTAATTTTTATTATAGTTATCTTGTCTTAGGTTTTTGAATGCAAAAATGAAATATCGTTGTTTGATGGAAGCGCCCACCGCGAGTGTGGGGTATTTCATTAAAAAGGGGGTGTCAAGACCCTGTACTCAGAATAATTTACACCCCCTGATTGTTTATCATCATGAGGAGGAAGAGAATGAAGAAGGCTTTAATTCCTGCACTATTCTTATTGTTTGTGAGTATGGCGTGCGCGATCACCGGCGGTGGAGAGGCCACGCAACCTCCGCCTACTGAAGCAGTTGTCTTGCAACCTACCGAACCGCCGCCCCCTCCCCCTACGCTAGAGCCCACCGTTCCACCGCAGGAAGAACCAACAGAGGCTGAGCCAACATCTGAACCTGCGCCGGAAGACACAGGCGGATTTTTTGTTGAAGAATTCGATGGTGATTTGTCCTCTTGGGTACCGTTTGTGATCGCCGGCGATGCAAAGAAGGAGTACGCCAAAGGTTTCGGCGATCGGTTAAAGTTTGAGCTTCCGAGCAGCGAAACCTATGCCTATGTCGAAAATACCGCTGTCACTTTTCAAGATGTGTATGTCGAGACAGAGGTGGAGACAATCAAAGGCGGCGCGAACGGGATTGCCCTATTCTGTCGTGGTTCAGATAAAGGGTTTTATGAGTTCCGCATCCATACTATGGGCAGATTTGCCGGCACGTTCGAGGCTTATCGTTTTGATTTCAAATTACGCGAGCGCAATAAAGTGCCTTATGTAAACTTATTGAAAGACCGCGAGCGCTTAAGTACTTATGATATCAAAGCCGGTCTCGATACAAACGTTCTGGGTCTGATGTGCGTCAATGATGAAATCCGGCTTTTCATCAATGGCGTCGAACAGCTTCCGATGCCGGGCGGCGAGCCCATACGCGATAATGTTCTTTCAGAAGGTACGGTGGGTGTGGCTGCGATGTCTTTTAGCGACGGCATCGTAGATGTCGAGTTTGAATCCGTTTCCACCTCAGCGCCGTAATCTTCTTTTTCGCTTTATCTATTGCCTGGTGGGTTTTCTGGATTTGCCCACCAGGTTTTTGTTTTCTTGAATCTGAACTTGCGACGAACTGGGTCGTGTTATACTTAAAAAACAAATGTTCGATTATGGAAGAGGGCTATCATGCCGGTGGACTTGCTGCAAGCCCAAAAACAAATTAAGGAAAAAAGCCAAAAAGCAGGCTTGAAATTATCCGAGTTAAAACAGCGAATTGATCAGGCCAGTGAACTGTTGAAAGCCAGCGCTAATGAAATTGAACGGTTAACCGAACGGGTTGAAAAGGCGCTTGCTAAAAATATTGGTCTTCGTTGCGCTGTACCCTGTTGCGAGCCCCTGGATCAAACTACCCCGGCGAAAAACATACCGGGGGCTCACGTCATTTTGGCCGCCGATGGTTCTCAGATTGCGCCAAGCCGGCACGACCGAGTTGAATTTGGGGTGATCAATACCGGTGTATTCCGGATGGAAGCAGGTGGTAGCTTTCCTAAACCGCCCGACGAAATCATCCATAGCCGCCTGCTCTTTGGGGATGACCTGGAGTACAAGGGTAGAAAGGTAACTGAAGATCTGATCGCTTTGTGGCGAGACCTGGATGAACGCCGTGTGCTGGCCGAACTGGCCGCTCAAGAAGACTTGCCGGTGGTTGCTTTAACGGACGGACCACTTGAACTGTATCAGGAGCCGAAACAACAAGAGGAATTCGCGAGTCTGTTTCAGGATTACCTTCTGGAACTGGGCAAGCTGGCGGCTTTGGGCGTTGTCACAGCCGGTTACGTTGAGAAGCCGCGCGCTGATCTTGTGGTGAAGCTGCTGGAGTTGGCCACCCTCAAGGAGGAAGATCTGGAACAGGCGGGGCACTTTCATCCCTTCGGCGGTGTTACGGATCTCGATTTGTTTAAGCCGCTGTTAGAACCGGGCGAGCGGTCGGCGTTGTTCAGGTTACAATCGGTCTCGGCAAAGAACTATGAGGGAGAACTGGGCCTGTATTTTTATTATTTGAAGTCCGGTTCTCGCGAGCGCAGCACCCTTGCAAGAGTGGAGATCCCTGCCTGGGTTGCACGAGACCCTGAAAGGATTGAGCGCGCTCATGCCGTCCTGGTGAGGCAGTGTGAGCAAATGGGAAACCGCCCCTATCCTTATGCGTTACACCGCGCCCATGAAATTGCCGTGGTGCACCGGGAAGAGAAGCAGGCACTCGAAGATATGATCGTAGCCGAACTTTACCGGTTGGGGATACGGGTGGGTGAAGAATCCAACAAGCAAGTTCATAAGGAGAATTCCGGTTCAAGAACGAGGTATACGAGATGATCGAAGTTGGACGATTGTTGCGCTCCAGTATCAATGGTTGTGTGGTTGGCTGTAAAGTGTCGCAGGAAAATGTCCCTGAATTTGGCAGCCTGGTTCGGATCCCGATCACAGAGCAGCCGTTTTACCAGGTCTTTGCCCTGGTTTATGACATTCATGTTTTGGATGACGGGTTGGTACGCCAGTTGGTCACTTCTGAAGGGGTGCCCGAAGAGGTCATCCTGGACAATAGGATCAACCGGAATGTCCCATTAGAATTGAGCGCTCTCTTTGTTGGGTATCAGCTCGAGCAAGAAATTTACCATTTGATTCCTCCCAAACCGCCGCTTGCGCTGGATGCGATCTATCCCTGCTTGCAGGAGGATCTTTGCCGTTTTTGCGAAGCCGGGCGTTTCGGTTATTTCCGGCATATTCTCCGCCCGGCGGATTTGCCGGTTGGCGAGCTGCTGGCGGCCCATTTGCGGGATGTGAATGCAGCCCAAAACACGGTTGGCGGTTCTGGCTGGGTTGAAGCCGCTACCCGAGAGGTGATCACGCTGCTACGGGATGATTACCCTAACCTGATGAGCGTATTGAGCGCCCTGGCGGATGCTCGCCTGGAATATTCAGAAAGCTTGTAGAGGAGACGGGATGGCGCAATCCAACCATGATCAGACTGCTTATATTGGTTATGTGGTCGGGGGAAACCTTAAGGATACTTTAAGTGTCCGGTTAACCGTTCCTCCTCAACAAATTCAGGAGGGGGGCTTTGTAGTGATCGAATCGGATGACTGGCAGTTTTATGGGCTGGTCACTGATTTACAACTAGGCGCTACGGATGCACGCTTTGCAGATGAACAGTCAGAGAACCGTCTGCCCGCCGGTTTGGCGAAGCTGCTGCATGGGCAGACGTTATTCACCAATCTTCAGGTGCTTCCGGCGCTGATGTTAGAGCGTGGACCGAACCCCCACTCTCTGCGTTACCCCGCCTGGCGCGCCGCCCATCCAGAAGATCCAACTATCCGGCCTGTGAAGACGATCCCTTCTCATCACGCTCCGGCGCGACTGGCTGAAGCCGGCGATGTGGCTGCCATCTTTGGAAAACCCGATGAAGAAGGCAACTTTATCATCGGGACGACTCGCGAGCAAAATCACCCGATTTGCATCAATCTAAAGAAATTCATCCAGCGCTCTTCGGGCATCTTTGGCGCTACGGGCACGGGGAAGTCCTTTTTGACCCGAATTATTTTGGCCGGTCTCATCCAGGCTGATCAGGCTTCGATCTTGTTGTTCGATATGCACAACGAATACGGTTTTGACGATACCGCCTCGGACACAAATGAGAAGGTAACCGGTTTGTGGACAAAATTCCGGGCAAAGGTTCGGGTTGTGGGATTAGGGCGTGCAACGATGATTCGCAACAAGCAGCCGGATTTCAACCTGGAACTGGCCGAAAGCGATATCATGCCAGAAGATATCGAGATGCTCACGCAGGAGTTAAACCTGCGCGAGACCACCCCCGCTACACTGGAGGCATTGGTCCATTCCTTTGGTCGGGATCACTGGTTTCATCGGTTTATGAATTTACGTCATGGCGCGGTTATTGAGACCGCAGATGGAAAAGTTGTGCCTGCACCAGATAGCGTGGCAGCCTGGGCTGCCAGCAGCGGTGTGAACATCGCCGCTGCAGAAGGGTTACATTCCAAGCTTTCCCGGCTTTACAACCGGTCATATATTGTGGAAAGGCCGGCAGCCGATGGTCTGGGCGCCATCATCCAGTCCCTGGAAAACGGGCAACATGTTATCCTTTCGTTTGGCCAGTTTGAAAGTGACCTGGATTATTTGCTGGTTACCAACCTGCTCACACGCCGCATCCGCGCCAAATGGGAGGAGCGCACAAACCGGTATCGCAGCGAGGGTGGAAACGAACCGCGCCCGCTAGTGATTGCAATCGAAGAGGCTCACAAGCTGTTGAACCGTGAGATGGCTGCCCAGACGGCTTTTAGCGCCATTGCTCGTGAGATGCGGAAATATTTTGTTACTTTGCTAATCATTGACCAGCGGCCCTCTCAGATATACGACGAAGTCATGTCACAGCTTGGAACGCGCATTTCTGGCTGGCTGGGGGATGATGCCGATATCCAGGCTGTTCTGGCAGGGCTGGCGGGCAAGGATGCGCTGCGGGGAATGCTGGCTCGTCTGCAGCCGAAAGAAGAGGTGCTTTTGCTTGGGTGGGGGGTGCCTATGCCGATCCTGGTTCGCTCACGCCGTTATGATCAGGCTTTTTGGGATGAATTGCTTGGAAAGGGGAACAGTAAAAGCCGGAACGAAGGCGACATCCTGAAGGAATTGGGCTTTTAGGCAGCCAGCCAGGTCAGCACCGCGACCGTGATCCCCAGGGCAATGCCTGCGATTACCTGGCGAGGGGTATGCCCGATGACTTCTTTTAACAGTTCTTGCGACACAGGATGCCCGCTGAAGAGCTCGCGAAATAAGAGGTTAATCTTTTCGGCGTGAATTCCGGCCTGCCGGCGCACGCCAGCCGCGTCGTAGATTACCACCATGCTGGTTGCCACAGCAATCGCAAAAGCGGGGGTATCAAAACCCGAAAAAAGGCCGATCGCAAGGGTTGTGGAGGTCATCAGCGCCGAATGGGAACTGGGCATTCCTCCGCTATTGAACATGGCGCCCCAATTCCAGCGCCTGGTCCACAGGTACTCGAACGGCGTTTTGAGAAGCTGCGCAAGCCCCCAAGCAATCAGGCCTGCAATCAAGATCTTGTTTGCAAAGAGTTCTTCTAACATTCTGGTTATGAATCTCTCGCCAAAAGCGGATTTTCTTCATTCTCATCCAGGTTCCGGATCCGCAATTCGGCTTTTTCGAGTAGTTCAGCACAACGGTTTGCCAGCGCCTGGCCGCGTTCATACAGCGCGATAGCCTCTTCCAAGGAGGTTTGAGACGCTTCTAGAGCCTCGACAATATTTTCTAGCTCACTGAAGGCTTGTTCGTAATTCATCTGTTCAACCGGTACGGCGGAAATTTTCATTTCCTGTGTGCCTCCTCTTGAGACGGTTCGTTTCTACTGGTAACTTTTGCGCCGAATGAGCCGTCGCTTACACGCACTTTGATCTTATCCTCTACGGCCACTTGATGCGAGCTTGAAATTACTTTTCCCTTTTCATCCGTTACAATGGCGTATCCCCGCTGCAAAGTAGCGAATGGATTCAATGTCCAAAGGCGCTGTGTAGTTCCCTCAAAACCGGCGCGTCTCAGTTTCAGGCTGTTGTTTAGCGAACGGGAGCAGCGCGCCGCCAGTTCATCCAATCGCTGGCGATTGCTTTGCACCTGCCAGAGGGGAGAATTTTGGCGCAGCCTGCGGGAAAGAAGAGCGAGCCTTTCGCGCTTCAGAGCGCAAATATTTTCAACCTGGTTCTGCAAGCGGGTCTGAAGGACGTTCAGGCTGGCGCTCAGATCAGAAGAGTCTGGGGTTGCCATAACGGCTGCTGCGGTGGGGGTCGGGGCACGCAAGTCAGAGGCGAAATCCGCCAGCGTGAAGTCGGTCTCGTGCCCCACACCGGTGATTACCGGCGCGGCCGAGTTGTAAACTGCTTTGACCACACGTTCATCATTGAAAGCCCACAAGTCTTCCAATGACCCGCCGCCCCGCGCCAACAAGATGACATCTGGCTGTTCGCGCTCGTTGAGGCGTTGAATTGCCCCCGCGATTTCGGAGGGGGCTTCAAATCCTTGCACTGCTGTTGGGGCGAGGACAATTTCCGCCAGCCGGTATCTCTTTCGCAAGGTGTTCAAGATATCTTGGAGCGCCGCGCCGCTGGTGGAGGTTACCACACCGATCTTTTTGGGATGCGGTGGGATTTCTCTTTTGTGAGCGGCGTCGAAGTATCCTTCTGCTTCGAGGTGGGCTTTCAGCTTTAAAAACTGCTGGTAGAGCTGTCCTTCGCCGGCAGAACGCACCGCGCTGACGTACAACTGGTACTCGCCGCGCGGCTCGTAAATGCCAATTGCCCCGCGCGCTTCGATTGCCATGCCATTTTGGATCGGGAGGCGGATGCGCGTCGCCAGACTTTTCCAGATGACACACTTCAAAGCGGCGCCGCTGTCCTTTATCGTAAAGTAGATGTGTCCCGAAGTGTGTCGGGTCAGGTTGGAGATTTCTCCATAGACCCACACATCTTGCAGAACATCATCGCTTTCAAAGAGCTGACGCAGGTAATGGGTTAATTCGGTGACCGTGAGAGAAAAAGGCCCCAATAAGGAGAGTTGATCCATACCCTCAATTTTATATGAATTTGATCCGTCTGGCGGCAAATACGACCATTTTCAATAACAACCAGCCATGTTTCCAGCGCTGGATGTTGGTAGAGCCGTAAACCCGCTCTCGATAGCGGATGGGCATATCGACGATTTTAAAGTTCAGTTTTGCAGCCCCAAAAAGCAGATCGAAATCGCCAAAAGGATCAAAATCGCCAAAGTAGGCACGGTTATCTGAAATTTGTTGGTATTGCCATTTCCAGAGCACTTTCGTGCCACAGAGCGTGTCCTTAATCGGCTGCCCAAGCAGCCACGAGAATGCCAGGCTGAAGAATTTATTTCCCAGCAGGTTGAAAAAGCGCATGGCTTCTTTTTCCATGGGATATACCAGCCGAACACCGTTGATGAATTCTCCCTTCCTGGTCACCAGTGCGTTGTAAAATCTCGGCAGGTCCTCTGGTGGCACGGTCAGGTCTGCATCCAGGATCATCAGGATATCACCCTTAGCGGCTGAGAAGCCAGCGCGGACGGCGTCCCCTTTCCCTTTTCCAGGCTGGCGCAGCAATATGGCGCGGCGGTGTGAATATTCTGGTAGCAGGCTCGCGATGGTATTATAGGTATCGTCGCTGGAGTGGCCTTCAACAAAAATCAGTTCGGTTCCGCTGCCCATTTCTGGAACGCGGTTGAGAATGGAGCGAATATTCCCTGCTTCGTTGCGCGCGGGGACGATAACTGATACGAGTGGGGCCTGAGCTTGCGGGCAAGGCTGCGGCTGGAGCCTTGCTAATGTAAAGTTCGCCAGGGCAAAATGGTGAAAAGGCCACAGCCGCGCCAGGTAGCGGTTGAGAAACGAGGAAAGTACAGGAATGTTAATGGGTAAGAGGACTTCCGCCCAGTTGCGGATCACTTCGAAACCCGTTAAATAAAGCAGGTTGTTGGTGTCGGAGATCGTTAGCCAATTCTGATAGAGGGTTGGCGTTGCCAATCCAAGCCAGCGTACGATGTTGAGAGGAAGTTCCCACAGGCGGTTATAGCAATTAATAATCAAGCGGGTCTCAGGCGTACAAGAAGCAGCCAGATTTTCCAGTACCGTCTGGACATCCCACAGCTCATTCAAGCAATCGGAAAGGACAACAATATCAAAGTATTCTTCAAGCTTGAGACTGTGCGGATCTGCCTGGATAAATTGCAGGTGAGGGTGGCGCTGTTGCGCCAGTTCAATCATTTTGGTCGAAAAGTCCACACCGACACCGACAGAAGGCTGCAGGGCGGCCAGTAAATCCCCTGTACCACAGCCGATTTCCAGCACGCGCAGGCCGGGCCGGATGAGGGAGCGATAAATCTGCGTTAAGCGTCGCTGGTAGGCTCCGCTCCATTTGCGGTACCAGGCTGTTTTTGGGGCTATTTTGTCCCAGTGCTGCTGGCGTTCTTGATTGTACCGCTGGTAGGCGGGATCCTGAAAAATTGGTTGATTCAGATTGCTCACATGCCAATCCAAAAATGGGATGGCGCTAGTATACCATCAGGAGCGTCTTCGTGGAAAAATTGAAGGTGCTCCTTCTCGTAATGGCTTCTGTTGATGGCAATAATAAGATATAATTCATCAATAATATATAATTATGTTTGTTTTTGGAATTCCAAACGGAATTGGGAAAAAAGCCGGAGGGCTGAATGGTTTTCTACATTTGTAAGACCTGCGGGACACAATATAGCCAAAGCAAGGAACCGCCAGCATATTGCCTGATTTGCGAGGATGATCGTCAGTATATTGGTTTCCAAGGCCAGGAATGGACCACGCTTCAAGATTTACGGCAGGACCACCATAATGTCTTTAAGACTCTTGAAGCAGGGCTGATTGGCATTGGCACACAGCCAGACTTTGCCATTGCACAGCGGGCGTTGTTGGTTCAATCGCAGCAGGGCAATGTGCTGTGGGATTGCATTCCTTTGATTGATGATTACACGATTTCACAGGTGAACGCTTTAGGAGGGATCTCTGCCATCGCAATCTCTCACCCTCACTATTACTCCACGATGGTGGAATGGGCAAGGATATTTGATGCGCCAATCTACCTGCACAGCAAGAATCGGCGTTATGTAGCTCGTCCAGATTCTTCTATTGTGTTTTGGGATGGCGATATCCAAGAGATGGGGGGTGGAATGAGGCTGATCCGTTGCGGCGGTCATTTTCCGGGCAGCGTTGTACTGCACTGGGCGGATGGCGCCGGGGGAAAAGGCGCTTTATTAAGTGGGGATACCGTCACCGTGGCGTTTGATCGTAAGCATGTGAGCTTTATGTACAGTTATCCAAACCTTGTCCCCCTGGCTGCTTCGACGGTTAGAAGGATCGCGGCTGCCATTGAGCCGTATCCGTTCGAGCGCATCTATGGCGCCTGGTGGCCGCGGGTGATTTTGGCGGATGGAAAGGCGGCTGTCAAGCGGTCGGTGGATCGTTATCTGGCCGCGCTGGAAGGACGATTTGGGGAGCAGGATCTGGATTAGAGAATGTAGAACAAAAACTTTTTTGGTCTTTCTCAACCGTTCGTGATTTCTAACATGAGAGAATTGATGTCCTTTATTCATGCTTGCGCCTGGTATGGAGACAATTTTCTCTGATTTGTAAGTTTTTCTCTCAATTTTTCGCAGTATAGTTTGGCTTTTTCTTGCGCACTTTGGTTTTTGTGGGGATTCAAAAGAGTTTGTCTTATCATTGTTGATTTTTGACCAAAGCCCAAAAAATCAGCTCTCGCAGGGTAAACGCTGCCAACCAACTTTGGGACAGATGTTGCCCAAAAAGGTTGTTGACATGTAAAGAAAAATCCTTATAATGAGTATATCGATAGATATATTTAAATAAATATACAAACATATACAAAAAGATGTTGCTGCACTTTTAGAACATGAACTTAGATTCTTTTGAAAAGGGGCACTTGTGTAGAATGTTTCCGTTGAAATTACAGTTAGATTGGCTTCCGAATGCTCAGTTTGCTGGCGTTGTGTATGCCGATTATTTGGGTTGGTACAAGAGAGAGGGCATCAACCTTGAGATTATTCCTTGGCAGGCTTTCTTAAATCAAATGGATTTACTTGACCTAGACGAGAACTATGTAGTCAGCACAGAGGATAATCTCTTTCTGAGAGCGAGAGGAAATGGAAAGCCTGTGAAGGCGATTGGTACCATGATGCAATATTCTGGTATTGGTTGGATGATGTTAAAAAAATCAGGTTATCAGGAATTGTCTGACTTGAGAGGGAAACGAATCGGAATTCATACAGATGGTGAACTTGCTATTGATATTGCCCTGGCGCACTACGGTATGACCCGAAAAGACGTTGAAATTCTAGAAGTAGGATTTGATTATGTTGGTCTTTTGGCGCGAAATGAAATTGATGCTATGCAATGTAACATTATGATTGAACCGTTAGAGATGGAAGCGCTGGGTTTTGAACTTAATGTCATACGGGGTTATGACCTGGGGTATGAGGTTTACTCTCAGGTTATTGTGACCACCGAGAAACTTATCAATAATTACCCAGAGAAGTTGTCTCGCTTTCTGAAAGTTACATTTGACGGGTGGCGAAAAGCTTTTGAGAATCCTCAAGAAGTGGCTGAGATAATCGTAACGAACTATCTCCGCGAGGGAAAATCGGCTTTACAAAAGCAAATGCTTTTAGCTATGCGCCCGATCATTGAAGGCAAGGTTGGTTTAGATAAATTAGGAATAATGGAAGCCGAACGCTGGCAAACCAGCATCAACTATCTGGCGCAAAATAATATGCTTCAAAAACCTTTAGTGGCCGAGGAGGTGATGACAAACCAATTCTTATGATATACGTCATTTGTAAAGGGAAGTTATCGTCCATCCTAAACTTGTTTGATAATTTATGGAGAAAGAGATGAAAGCAAAAAATAAGACCATGTTTGTTGTTAGTGTATTTTTCGCTTTGATGTTCTTGCTGGCCAATTGTACACCCAAGGCGTCTACTCAAGCTGCTGAAGTCAAGACCTCTGTACCTTCAAGGGCAGCTCTTGATAAGATTCTGGCTCAGGGTTATTTTACCTATGGCCTTGAAGCGCAATACCGACCGTTTGAATTTCGTGATGAGAAAGGCAATATTGTTGGTTATGATATTGATATTGCTAACGAAATTGGAAAAAGATTGGGGGTTGAGGCTCGGCCTGTAGATACTAGCTGGGGCGCCGTCATCCAGAGTCTTTATGATGGCCAATTCGATTTCATTTTGGGTGGGATGACCGCAACTGAGGAGCGTTACAAAAGAGTAGACTTCTCAGTACCTTATATGGATGCCAGTTCTGGTCTTTTGGTTCGCAAAGATTCTGGGATCAAGGAACGTAAAGATCTAAACGGCAAAGTTGTTGCGGCAGGCGAAGGCACTCCTTCAGTAGCACAACTAGAGGTGACGGCAGAAGAGCTTGGGATCAAATATGCAGATGAGATTAAAACATTTGATGATGACGCCTCAGCGTATGAAGCCATGAAGACCAAACGGGTAGATGCCTATGCCAGTTCAATGGTCAGTCTTCTGGAATTTGCTAAGACAGCTCCTGAATTTACGGTTATTCCCTTTAAATCAGAACGATGGGCGGCTGAGTATTCGGTGGCAGCATTTCGTAAGGAGGATGTAGCTCTTCGAGCCATCTTTAATGGTCTGCTGATTGCCATGAAAGAAGATGGTACCCTGGGGCAGCTTCAGGAAAAATGGTTCGGAATGAAATCGGATGTTCCCAACGTGCCACCAACGTGGTAAAGTAGGGTTATGTAAATTGCTGGGTCTTACAGAGTAAGACCCAGCTTTCAATTCAGCAAAAGGTGATCATTTTCTAGGTCGGGATTACCCCACTTTTCTAGACGAAAAGGTTATCTAATGGATCTTAATTTCATGATTCAAATATTACCTCGTTTGTTGAGAGCGTCCTTGACGACCATTCAAGTAAGCTTACTCTCATTATTGTTGGGTACACTTTTTGGCCTGCTGATGGGCATGATTCGGGTATTGGGGCCGAGGTTTTTGCATCCTTTTGTAAATGCTTATGTTACATTTGTTCGCGGTACGCCGGTGGCTGTCCAAATCTATGCAGCTTTTTTTCTGCTTCCCAGAATTGGGTTAAATTGGTCTCTCTTTGAAATCAGCGTCTTTGCCCTAACGTTTAACTCGGTCGGATACCAAATCGAGATTATCAGAGCAGCGCTTCAATCAATTGATAAAGGACAGCATGAAGCTGCTGCCGCGATTGGATTAGGAAAATGGAAAGCAATGTGGCTGATCACATTACCGCAGGCTGCACAACGGATGATCCCCCCACTTACAAACGAACTTGCAAATTTAATTAAGGCTTCTTCTGTTTTATCAATTATTGCGCTTTATGAATTAACTCGAGCCGGAGAAGCTATTATTGCTTCAACATTCAGGTACGCTGAGGTGTTGATTCTGATGTCAATTCTCTATTTTTTAATGATTCAATCTTTGACTGAAGGATCGAATTATCTTGAGAAAAATGTCTTTAACTTTCGCACCTCACGGATTAAGACTCGGAAAATAAAACAGCCTGCTGGATGAAGTGATTGTATTTGAGGTATAAGAAATGAACATGAACGGTGCTCACCCCCTCCTGAAAGTGAAGAATTTGACAAAAAAGTTTGGCGATCATTTTGCAATTAAGGAGGCCAATCTTGAGGTAATGAGAGGCGAGCGTGTGGTTTTGATTGGGCCATCCGGATCCGGCAAAAGCACTTTGCTTCGTTGCATTAATTACCTTGAAGTTCCCACAAGTGGAACTGTTTGGCTGGATGGAGAATACATAGGTGGAAGGTACAATGATGATGGTTCCTGGGTGAAGGATTCCCCTTCCCAATTAACAAAGAAACGACAACATATTGGGATGGTTTTTCAGTCCTTCAATCTCTTTGCTCACCTGAGCGCATTGGACAATGTAACATTGGGGCCGCGTTGGGTGCTCAATATGCCTAAGAAAGAAGCTGTAGAAATTGCTCAACAACTCCTTGAGAAGGTTCATTTGGAAGAACACAGTCATAAACTCCCTGCTCAACTTTCGGGTGGACAACAACAGCGGGTAGCCATTGCCCGGGCTTTGGCCATGAATCCCAAGCTGATGCTTTTTGATGAACCCACCTCTGCTTTAGATCCTCGTTTAACCAACGAAGTGTTGGATGTTATGCTGGAATTGGCAGAAGAAAAGATGACGATGATCGTTGTCACCCACGAGATAGGGTTTGCTCGTGAGGTAGCGGATGTTGTTTTTTTTCTTGAGGAGGCTACTATTGTTGAAAGTGCTCCTCCCGCGCTTCTTTTTAGTGACCCAAAAGATGAGAGGACGCGTCAATTTTTGGTTGATTGCAATATTTTGAAGTGAGGTGGGATTGTGCCACTTGATTTAGATTTCATGATTCGCATTTTTCCAGAGCTTTTCAGGGCTTTAATTCTTACCGTTCAAATTAGTTTCTTAGCGCTTTTGTTTGGAATTGTATTGGGAATTTTGCTAGGAAGCTTGCGGGTGATAGGACCAAGGTATATTCAAATCCCTATCCAATGGTTGGTAAATTATATTCGAGGAACACCTCAGCTTGTACAATTTTTGATTGTTTATTTTGCTCTCCCACGCATTGGGATTGTCTTGAATGAATACTGGACGGGAGTTGTTGCATTAACAGTAATTGCAGCTGGTTACGAAGTGGAAATCGTTCGAGCTGCCATCGAGTCGATTGATAAAGGACAGAAAGAAGCTGCGCTTGCGGTCGGCATGTCAGAGGTAAAAGCTTTGCGTCTGGTTTTACTTCCGCAAGCAATGAGACGAATGATACCTGCCTTGACGAATGAGCTTTCAAATGTAATCAAAGCATCGGCTTTGTTGTCAGTTATTGCAGTTAATGAACTCACAAAAGTTGGTAATAAAATTATTTATGAGACCTTCTATTTTTTTGAAGTGCTCATTGAAGTTGCCGTGTTATATCTAATTGTAATTGGTGTTCTTGGCTGGATTTCAAGCTATTTTGAGAACAAAGTATTTGCATATGGCGAGGCAATTACGGCTACTGAGGTTCGCTAATCTACCATATGAAGGCAATACACCATGCATTCAAATCAAACCAACATCAAAACACACCAAATTATTAATTTTTCCTGGCCCGAAGGCAAAAAGTGTGCCGTAGCAATTGGCTGGCATGTGGATGGAGAAGCAGGGCCAATTGCCAGTGATCCCCGCAATCTTCATCACATCGCGGCGCTTTCTATGGGCGCTTATGGGGTGTCCACCGCGCTTCCGCGTATTTTGGACTTGCATGATGATTTAAATGTCCCCGGCTCTTTTTTTGTTCCTGGATACGTTGCGGAGCGGCATCCTGATGTTATCAAACAAGTCGTTGCGAGAGGACATGAAGTGGCACATCATGGCTATTGTCATGAAAACGTCTTTCTGTTGGAAGAACATCAAGAGAGGGAAGTCTTTTGCAGAGGAGGGGAAATTCTTAAAGAAATTACTGGAAAATATCCGGTTGGGTGGAGCGCGCCAGGATGGGGTATTAAACAAAGCACCTTAAACATTCTTGTTGATCTAGGGATGTTGTACGACTGTAGCCTTATGGAGTATGATGTTCCTTACTTCATATCTGTAGGGAAAAAATCCCTTGTCGAGATTCCGATCAGTATGATCCTGGATGATTATGAAATATTTGGGGGTTGGTTGTTCCCTAACGGTGGAGGGGTGAATGCTCCTGCCGAAACTGCATATAAAATTTGGAAGGAAGAGTTTGATGGTATTCGGCGTTTTGGCGGTTTATTCAGCACCACTTTTCATCCAGAATTTCTTGGAAGACCTGGGCGCCTAAACATGTTGTATAGTTTGTTCGCCTACATGAAATCTTTTGATGACGTATGGTGGGCAACATTTGAGGAAATTGCTCTTTATACCCAAAAATTTTTCATTGAGGAAGAGGGCTGATGATTTTGCCAGATTTGCTGGAAGATAAGAGCTTAACCCTTGCAGAAAGGGTGTTTTTGACGCTTAAAAGTGGGATTCTTTCCCATGACATTAAACCCAGGGAATATCTAGTGATTGGTGATGTGGCGAACTATTATGGGATCAGCCGCACGCCGGTACGAGAGGCTTTAATTAAACTGGAACGTGAAGGGTGGGTAGAAGGTGATGGTCGCCGTGGGGCAAAGGTAACTGTTCCTTCTGCGAAAACTTTTCTTGAAATAGTAGAGACTCAAGCTGCTCTTGAATCCTATATGGCAAGGCAGGCTGCTTCCAAGTTAACGGACGAACAAATTGTTGAATTAGAAACAATTTTGGACCGTGCTCAAGAATTTTTGCAAAAGAATGACATAGCAAGTTGCCGGCATTTAGCTGGTGAATTCCACACCAGGCTCTATAAATTCATTGATAACCAATATATGTTAAATACAGTGAAGGAATTAGAAGAACAAGTAAATCGAGTGAGGATAATTTTATGGAACAGAGGGGAAGCTCCTATGGAAAAATCCATTCATCAGCATCGCGAAATCCTAAATGCAATTCGTGAGCATGATGCTGATAAAGCTCACCAATTAATGTTATACCATACGATGTGGTTTGAAGAAGAATTGGCAGATCGCTACAAATTTATTTAGTCGTTTTTTGCAGGATTGGCAATAACTGTCTTTGGTACTTAGACTGTATAGGTTGGGGTGATGCCTCTTAAAAAACCGTTGCGAATTGCAAGAACATTGTGGGCTGGATTGTTCCCTTTATATTTGATGGAAAAATTAAATGCTATCCCAGAGGGTTTTGAGATTCTTGACCTGGACGAGTATGACGAAACCTTAGATTGGTTGGCTTCTGGGAAGATCGATGGTAATTTCAATTCCCTAGCAGATACACTTTTTCTGGTGGGGCGTGGAGCGAGTCTCAAGCTCATTATGCCTTCGGATCTTTCAGTAGGGGTGGATGGATTTGTTTCTCGTCCTGAACTATCGGGTGTTTTTGGTTTAGTGGGTAAGCGTATTGGGATTTCTATTCTCACTTACCCCCATGTCCTTATTCTTCAAATTCTTGCAAAATATCATCTCTCTGAGAATGATGTAGAATTGGTTCCTGTTCGGGGGGAAAAAGTTGTTGAGGCAGTATTGGGTGGAGAGATTGACGCTGGCCATACCTGGGGAGTTCATATCGAGGAGGCAACCTACCAAGGTCTCAAGTTGCTTTTTACCAGTTCTGAATATCCAGGGTTGTTGGTAGATTCGCTCGTTGTACATAGTAAGTCCTTAACTGAAGGGATGGAACGTTGGGAAGCATTTGTTACTGCCCACGATTGGACCATTGAATGGTGGCAGAAAAACCCACAAAAAGGCGTTGATCTTCTGGCGGAAATAACAGGCTTTCCGCCATCTAAGATTAGTTCAATGATGGAGGGTGTTACGCTTTATACACGCCAAACTGCAAACCCCCTTTTTGATAAAATGGCAGACTCTCCCCCTGCTCTTTTCGCAAGTGGGCGACTTTTCAATCGTTTTTTTATTGAAAAAGGTGTGTTATCTGATTCTGTAAATCTTGAAGAGATTTTACAGCCGATTTGATTTTTTGCGGATGTCTTGTCGCGATCTGGATATCACTCACTCTTGAATTTGTTCTACCACCTCGATCCCGTTCAGCGCCATGTGATAAAGGAAAATGGCGTGCATCAGGTTACCGTCGTGAGGAAAGCCGCCTTCCTTCTGCGCGGCGCCAACAGGGCGGTCGTAAGTATCCACACAGTCTGCTGGGACGATTACCCGTCTCTTCCGCTGGTAGGCGTTCGCTTCGATGCGCAGGAACATGGCAAGCTGGTACACGCACAAGTCTGTGCAATCTCCGGTTACGATGAAGGTGTCTACTTCTGGGTGTTGGGCGAGCCACTCTCCCAGCCCGGTATTGTAACGACTGTCGATTGAGTTTTTGGGTAAAACCGTCATCTGGTTGTAAAAGGGGAGCGCTTTGATCTCTGGGACGGTTTCTGATTCTTCACTGCCGCGAATGCAGTGAGGGGGATAAGCACCGAACTCGACTGCATCTTCTTCGTGGGTGTCCTGGGGAAGGATGTAATGTTTTACGCCGTGTTTATGGGCGAGATTCATTAGCCTCACAATAGGGTCTACAATTGCGCCAACACGTGGACTTGCCAGTGCGCCCTGACTGCAAAAACCTACCGTGACATCGACGGCAAGTAGTGCCATTGCTGCGGGGTTGCCTGCCATTTCCTGGAGGCTTGCTACCGGTAATTTCAAGAGCCATTCTTCCAGGTAGGTAAGAAAAGCCTGGGAATTTGGGGTTAAGAGAGGGCTGTTCATTATTTCTCTTTCGTGTTGTACATACACTAATAATCTTGAAAAAAAAGAAGGCAAAAGCCCACCGTTTTGTGTACATCCGACACTATTTTAGCGACTTTTGCCTAAATGTCAATAGTTTAGCGGTGTATTTTTATTCGCCAATAATCTTTACCAGGACGCGTTTGCGGCGGTTGCCGTCAAATTCGCCGTAAAAAATTTGTTCCCACGGGCCAAAATCTAACCGGCCGCCAGTGATCGCTACGACGACTTCGCGCCCCATCATCTGCCGCTTTAAGTGGGCGTCGGCGTTATCCTCGCCTGTCCGGTTGTGGCGGTATTGGCTAATTGGTTCGTGCGGAGCCAATTTTTCCAGCCATTCGTCATAGTCCTGGTGCAAGCCGTGTTCATCATCGTTGATGAATACAGAAGCGGTGATGTGCATGGCGTTGACCAGAGCCAGCCCTTCTTTTATCCCGCTTTCGCGCAGGCATTCTTCGACCTTGGGGGTAATATTGACAAAAGCCCGCCGTCCGGGCACGTTGAACCACAATTCTTTGCGATAGCTTTTCATGATCTGACCTCGTAATATTTATTAAAAAACTTTGTGATCAGGGTAATTCTTCCGGCCACTCGTGGTAGATCTCCCAGCCGCCGTTTGCAAAATGAGCGATGCCGTGCAACGGCGTGATTGCCCATATTTCACCGTTTTCTAAAAAAATTGGCGAAGACGAGAAGCCCAGGTTCACCGGGAAATTCTCGACGCCCCATTGAATGCCGTTATAACGAAGCGTCTGGCCCGAAGAGGTCATCGCCAGCGCCAGATTGCTGCGATACCCTGCCAGGAACTCTATGGTTTCAGTTGTCGGGCTGGTCACACTCAACCAGTTTTTGCCGTCATAATGCAAAATCGTTCCATTTTGCCCCATTGCCCAGCCATCCTGGATGCTGATCATCCAAAGCTGGCGCAAGTCAACCAACCCAGGGGTTTTCTCGATTGCCCAATGGTTTCCATCGAACTTGAAGATGCAACCATCTTCGCCGACAGCCCATCCCGTGTCGGGCGCCAATAATTGAACCTGGTTGATCCCACAACCTTGTGGCGAAGTTAACATGTAAGTTCGCCAGCTGCCGTTGAGATAGACAAGCACCTGGTTATGGGCGTAACCATCCACCCAGCCAGCCAGGTGGCTGCGCATCTGAATATTCGTCGCCCCCTTAAAAACGATCTTTTTTTCCTGGAACCAGGCCTTTCCGTTGTGGCGTAGAATTTCTGCCTGTGTTCCATTTACATTGCTTGCCAACATCCATGCCAGAGAAGGGGAAAGGACAAAGATGGAGCGGATGACCGGCAGGCTGGCAGGGTTTTCAACTTCATGCCATTGTTTGCCTTCCAGGCGTAGCAGGGTTGACGCGCCGGTATCTCCATAAATACCCCAAGCCCATCCCTGGCCATCCGGATCCAGCGCTAAACCGGCCAGGTCGGTCTTTATCTGGCTGTCCCAGCGTTCCCATTTTGTGCCATCGTAATGGAGGATTGTCCCTTTCCGCCCAACGATCCAGCCCTCCTGTGGATTTGCGAAAGCGATCCCTGTGAGGGAATAAATATCTTCGAACCTGCGCGGCAGGGTCACGTTGTATGAGGCCAGAAAAGATTCCCACGCATCCAGGGCGCGTTCACGTACTTGGCGGTAGGCGTTTTCTGCCTGGGAGCGAGCCTGGACGAAACCCAGAGAGGCATTGGTGTTGCCGCTGAGGCTGGCTGCCGCGATTTGCTGATCGATTTCTTCCAAGTCTGCTTTACGGTCGGCCAGTTCGTAATGCAGGTCGGCCAGCTCTGGGGGCGGGTTCATCGCCAGGAGGGTATTGTAACTGGGATTCTCCAGCATCTCACGAAAGTAGATCAGCTCTGGGCAGTTCTCAAGGCTGTTTTGACAACGGGGCGGCGCGAGTGTCATCGTTTCTTGAGGCGGTGGGGGAGATGGCGTGAGGTAAAGGGTCGTTTCTGGAGTGGCAGCAAGGGTGGGGGGCAAAGGAGAGGGGGGTGTCGCCTTTGCAGGATGGCCGGAAGACGGTTCGGCAGGCTGGCAGGCCGCACCAACCAGAAGTATTACCAGGCAGATCTGCCATGAAAGCCTGGTCAGGAATTTTTTTGGGTTATTGCTGCTCTTGCTCATCCTGGACCACAGCAATCCCAAATGCCTGCATGAACTCTTGTTTGAGCAGGCGGAAGAGAAAAATTAATCCTGGGATGGTGAAAAGTGGAACGCCTGGGAGGAGGAAAAGACTGCCAGCCAGCGCCAGGTAATACCCCTTGCGGTCGCGTCGTTCAACTCCGCGATTGCCGGTGAACGCCGCGATCGCAGATATGCATAATACGATAAACGGAAGAGCAAAGTTCAATTTCCCTAGTACTAGCATCGCCAGGGCCAGGATGGTCGCGATCATGCCAAGAATACCGAATCCAAGCTCCATTTGGTCCAAACTCTTTTCGACTTCGGGCGGTGCGGGTGGGCGGCGTGAAGGGTCTTCTCGCAGAATCGCTTGAATCTCGGCAAGGAAATCAGCGTCCTCAATTTTTGTGTTGTTTATCAGGGGAAGCAGCGTCTCGGCTGCCAAAAGGCGGATATCTTGATCTTTGTCTTTCAGCGGGATTCGAAGAAGATCAACGGTTTCTGTCCCGCCATGTTCCGCGAGAATTTCGATTGCTGCGCCCCGGATATCTTTCTTGCGGTTCTCGAGCGCTTCGGCTATGAAATCCCGACCTCGCCTATCTCCCAGATCCAGTAGCACGCTGGCAGCCCGAAACCGCATCATCCAATCGCCTTTTTCGAGGATTTCGACCAGGACTTCAATGGCTGGTAGATCGGAAGGTCTGGGCATGGCTTTCTCATCTTGCGGATTATGGCCGAAATTTTTTGGCGGTTCGATCAATTTAAACACCTTTCGCCTGGCTGCTGCTTAAATTCTACCGCCTTTTTTTGATTGGGAAGATGGGCAAATTCGAAAATGACCTGTCAGACCAGGATGTTGATCAGATCAGACGGCCCAGATAAGATCACGTCGGCGCCCGCCCGTCGCAGTTCGTCCTCCTGACCGAAACCGCATAACAGACCTGCCGTCTGTGCGCCGGCTGCGCGTCCAGCCCGAATATCGACGGTTGTGTCGCCGATCATCAGGCACTCTGCAGGATCAACACCCATTTCTTTCGCGGCGTGGTAAATAGGGTCGGGATAGGGTTTTGTATAGGGACAGGTTTGGGCGGTGATGATGGTTTTAAAAAAAGGCAGCAGGGAAAACTGCTCCAGAAAAGCCAGGGTGCCTTTTTCTCCTTTGGCACTTACGACGGACATTGGGAAATGGGGGCTTAGGGCATGGAGTGTCTGCTGGACCCCAGCAATGATCCAATACTCGCGGCGGAGATGGTTGCGGTTTAGTTTTGCCAGTTTGTTAAAGATCCATGCAATTTCGTCATCGATCTGAAAACGATCCAGGAGATGATAGATCAGGTTGCCGGGCGACTCGATGCCCATGATGATCCTTCGCGAAAACAAACGAGGGTCGCGTTGTGGTAAGAGGAGGCGAAATGGCCGGATGATCATTTCGACTTTGCGAGCCCACATATCATCGGTGTCGCATAATGTGCCGTCAATGTCAAAACACAAAGCCCGAATGCGGTCTCGGTCTAGCGGCATACAATCCTTCCTACATGAATAAAGTGATTGGCGCGAATATTCGGTTGATTCCAGGAGTGGCGAGGAGCACGATCGCGACAAAAATAGCCAGCAGGCTCAAACCAATACAAATAGCCAGTATTAAAGTGAAGAGCGTGAGAATGATGCGTCGGGCCATCAATTACCAGCTTTTAAGTAGTTCAGCGCATAAATTGCATCGGCGTATCCGGGGTGGGCTTCTAAAGCTTTTTGAAACAGAGGAAGCGCTTCGGCGGTTTGACCGAGTCTGAACAATGCCCATCCTTTCCAGAGCAGCGCTTCCTCAGAATTTGGGGTGACCCTGAGGGCATAATCTGCTACTGTCAACAGGTCTTCGGTTCTCCCACTGTGAAAATAGGCTAGAAATGGCCCAAACTGATAGCGCATCATCCGCTGTGGCAGCTCAAGTTTTCGCGACGTATCGTAAGCGCTGGCTGCTTCCGGGTAACGCTCGAAGTAAACCAGGTTGCTGCCAAGATTAAACCAGGCAAAAGGGTTATTTGGAGAAGATTTTGTTTCGGCATGGGCAGTTTCAAGCGCGTGTTGGCGATTGACGTCCACATCCCAATGCTCTTTGAGGACAGTTTTTATCTCTTCTTCCCTTTCAATTGGATAAACGATTAAATAAGCTCGGTTAAACGCTTGCCAGTTTTCATCTAATTCTGCATAGGTCATGATGCGGTTAGGACCCACAAATGAATCTTGTGTGATGAAAGTTCCGGAACGGTTGTCATAGCCAGTCAGAACCTGGTAATGTCCAGACCAGCGGTCATCGTTGAACCAGAAACCCTCGGGCAGGTAGAATGTCTCTTCAACAATTACAGGGAAACCAGATGCCAGCAACCTGCGCAGCAGGACGATTTCTCCGCCAACGCGAAACTCTGCTCTTAATCCTGGCGTTTGTTGGTTGACGTAAGAAGTCAATTCGTCAATGTTGACGTTACGGTCTGCACGCAGTGGTTTGATGAGCGCGTTGATGTCTTCTTGGGAACCCTCCCAACCATAAAAATGCAGGATCATCGCCAGCGCTGCCGGTCCGCAGCTATTCCAATCCTGCCGTTCATAGGTGGGCGCCGGCAAGCTGACCTGCTCGGGTAGAGGCACATCTGTTGGCGTTGGGGTGTTCAAACTTGTTGGAGTAGCCGGAAACGGCGTTGATTGCAAACGGCTGGGTTGGCTTTGTGTTGGAAGGACCGTGCGGGTGATAATTTCGACTTGAGGTTCCGCCAGAACCGGGGTGGGCATTGCCCCAATCGGAAAGATAATCGTTCTCAGAAGCGTCGCGGCGGCATCTACCCTCCAGGAAAGGCGTTCTTGTACCGCCGGGATGTGGTAAATCATCGAACCCAAAAGCAGCGCAACGGTTAAACCCGACAGCATAAATAGCCATTTTGGAAATTGGTGAGAAGGGCTCCTTGGCCCCTTTTGACCTTGCATGGGCATGATTGTATCACAAAGGCAATTGCGTCAGGCAGGCCATGGGGCGCTTTCAACGTTCCAAAGGCAATTTTATGAGTTCCCCGCTGACTTCCCCCATTTTCTGGTCGTAGAAAATGGGGGAAATAAAAAGGCAATGGATACAGGAAGGTGAGGGATGCGTTTGAGTTCTGCTAACCGGGTTTCTATGTGGAGAGGATAAAGATATTGATGGGACGATCTGGAGTGAAAATTTGTTGATCTGTACAAACTAATGGTTTACGATAAAATTATTCAAAACGACAAGAGTTCGGGCATTGGTCTTCCTGGCGGTGGCGGTTCTCACCATTCGCGTTTCACCTGGCTGGAACAAAAAGTAGAAGGCCGGCGTCTTTTAACAAAAGGAGGAAAGATGCGACAAATTCGACCTTTGATCCTATTGGCAATCGCTTTCTCAATATTGTTAAGCGCCTGTAACTTGCCGCGAGCCGGCAGGGCAACGCCTACCGACTCGGTGATGACCATCGCAGCCAAGACTGTCTCTGCGCAGTTCACTGCTCTGGCCTCACCGGTCACCAGCACCGCGCCTGCAACGATTACGCCGATCCCCACTGCCACCCGCGCCCCCGCTACTGCAACCCAGCCGCCACCCACTGTGGTGTATATTCCCTGCGACCGGGCTGCTTTTGTGGCGGATGTTACCATTCCGGATGGTACGATCGTCACACCGAACCAGAGTTTCACCAAGACGTGGCGGCTTCAGAACAACGGCACCTGTACGTGGGGACCATCCTACGCGCTGGTCTTTGATTCGGGCGAGGTGATGGGCGGGCCTGCTTCTGTCCCTTTGAATGTATCCGTTGCGCCGGGCGGGGTGGTGGATGTTTCTGTTAATTTAAAAGCGCCAGCTACTGCCGGTAAATACCGTGGCTATTGGAAACTCCGGAATTCAGCCGGGGCAACTTTTGGGATTGGTGCAAATGCTGCAACGGCATTTTGGGTTGAGGTGAATGTCGCGGCAGGTTCCGCTACTCCTACGGCTACTTCTCCCGCTCCCCTGGTGATATATGATTTTGCCAATAACTATTGTGCAGCTCAGTGGGTAAGCGGCGCAGGGACGCTTCCTTGTCCTGGATCAGATGGCGACGCCAATGGTTTTGTCATCCGGCGCGACAATCCAACCCTTCAAAACGGTGTATTATATACTGGCCGCGCCCTGGAGACTCATCCTCAATGGGTAGACAATGGCGTGATCACCGGCAAGTTCCCACCTTTAGACGTTCAAAGCGGATACCGTTTTAGAGCAACCATTGGCTGCTTGAATGGCGGCAACGCGTGCGATCTCATCTTTCAGTTGAACTATCGCGCTAATGGCGGATCCTTGCAGTCGCTTGGACAGTGGAGTATGAAATATGCCGATGCTCCCAAAGACCTGGATGTGGATGTTTCTGGTCTGGCAGGCAGCTCTGTTGAATTCGTTCTGGCCGCGATGGCCAATGGACCTTCTGCCCAGGATTGGGCAGTCTGGTTCAGGCCAATTATCATCAAATAGCATGATGTCTGGCGACCGGGGGGCGTTGGCCTCCCGGTTCGCTTTTTTAGGTTTTGGTTTTTTAGAATCCCTTGCTATTCCTGAAATGACTCATTATAAATAGGGGGAAAGAATTTCTGTAAGTTTTCAGGGGTTTAAGTTTTTTATTTTTGGCTGCTGCAGGCCTTTACAAGCCATGAAGATTTTGTTGATCGAAGGGAATGCCGAGGATTGCCGTCGAATTGAACAGACAGTTAAACGTTCTGTTCTCGATACGCCAGTTTTGATCTATCAGTCAGATCTGCCTGGATCCCTTGACGCGATACGCTCAGAGCAGCCGGACGTGATTGTTTTTGATCCTGTCTTGCCGGGTTGTTCTGCTCTGGACGCACTACGCTCGATCCGAGAGAACGCAGAGGAAATCCCTATCATTGTTCTCGGCGCGTCGAGTGAAGAAGAGATGGCTTTGCAGGCGGTGAAATCCGGTGCGCAGGCATACCTGGTTAAAGATAACTTAGAATCGATCATGCTGGTTTGTTCGATTCGTAATGCAGTTGAACAAAAACGGCTTGAAAGAGAATTTCGTCGCAGGATCGCCCTGGAGGAACTGGTTGCCCGCATATCTGCTCGCTTTATTCATCTCAGCCTGGAAGAGATCGGTCAAGAGGTTAATGAAACCTTACGACTGCTGGGGGAATTTATTGGCGCGGATGGCGGTTGTGTGCACCTGTTTTCAGCCGATGGCAGAGTCTTGGAACGATCTTATGGGTGGGTTGCGCCAGGTCAACCGATTTGCGATTGGGAAAAAGCCGGGATTTCCTGGCGTTCTTTTAGATGGCTTAGGGACGTGCTGGAAAATGGGGAGACATTCTATTTTTCCTCTTTGAGCGAATTACCCGAAGAAGCTATTTTTGAACGCAAATTCTTTGGCTCTTGTGCTGTAAAATCGCTTCTCCTGACCCCCTTCATCCTGAACGGTTTTCTGGCAGGTTCTCTTGGTTTCTACACTGAGAATCGGGAAAAAGAATGGCCTGATTCCGATGTTTACCTGATTAAACTTATCCGTGATATTTTTACTAATGTTTTTGTACGCCAACAAGCCGAGAAAGCAAGCAGAAGGAACGAGCAACTTTATCGCACCCTGGCGCATAGTTTGTTAGACAGCGCTATTTTGGTCTATGATGAAAATGGCAGGCACCTGTTTGCAGAAGGCGGCGCGATAGACCGCTTGGGGATAACCAGCGGCGATCTGTTGAACAAAAGTTTTCAGGAAGCCCTCCCAGGATTGAACCTGAAACGCATAGAGAAAGCGTACCGAGAAGCTCTCAAAGGAAAGACCTCCCGGTTTGAGTTCGACTGGAACGATTATTCCTTCAATATGCAGGCACTTCCTGTTAAGGGGGAAACTGGCTCTGTTTTTGCTGGAATGGCAATTTTGCAAGACATTACAAGTTTTAAGCGCTCTCAGAAAGTGCTGCAATCCAGTGAGGAGCGCCTGCGAACGCTGCTAAATAATCTTCCAATAGGGGTTCACCGGAACGCTCCGGGAGCGCGTGGCGAATTTTTAATGGCGAACCCGGCTTTTTTAAAGATGTTTGGGATCGAATCTGAAGAAATGCTGGCGCAGCTTACGGCTTCTGATCTCTATCCTGACCGTTCTGACCGCCAGCGATTTTCAGATCTTTTGTTGGAATCAAAAGAAGTTCAATCGCTTCTATTGAAGCTGCGACGTATGGACGGCACAACCCTTTGGGGCTCGGTGAGCGCGCGCGTGGTATATGATGAAATTGGCGAACCTGCCTATTTCGATAACGTGATTGAAGATATTACCCCTCGCATCGAAGCGGAAAGCGCCTATCGCACCCTGGTCGAACACTCGCTTCAGGCATTGTTGATTTTGCAGAATGGACGAGTGGTCTTTGCGAATCCGGCCGTTACGACCATGAGCGGTTACTCTCTTGAGAATCTTTTGACGCTTTCACCTGCCGAAATCATCAAACTGGTGCATCGGCAAGATCGCCCGATGATATACCGGTCTTTCCGCCGCCTTGAAAACAAGATGGAAAGGCAGACTCGTCTGGTTTTCAGGATAATGCGGAAAGATGGGGCTGTCCGTTGGATTGATTCGGTAAATGTGGCTGTGGAGTTTCAAGGCAAGTTTGCTATTCAATTCATCTCTGTGGATGTAACCGAACGCCGTGAAGCTGAAGAAAAATTACGTCGCCGCCTTGCCATGGAGACAATGATATCTTCCCTCTCCACCCGGTTTATCGACCTCCCAGTTCACAAGGTGGATGCTGAAATTACCCATGCGCTTGGGGAATTAGGACGGTTTACAGAGGCAGATCATTGCTTTCTAAGATTTTTGGATTTGCAGGATACAGGGCTGAAAACGCATCATCGGTGGCGCTCGCCGGGCTTAAAGCCAGAGCATAACGATGCTTATGAATTCGATATCCTTTTGAATGGGTGGGCTCGCAGTGAGATTGCCCAGAATCATCCTTTGTCCATTCAATCTCTTGATGATTTACCCGCGGAAGCTGAAGCTATACGGAAATCTCTTATCTCTCTTGGCATTGGTTCTCTCCTGGCTATCCCCCTGGTTTCTCAAAATAAACTGGAGGGCATTCTCGCGCTTGGTATGGAGGATCATGAGAAGACCTGGCAGGAGGAAGATGTGCACCTCTTGCAGATGGCTGGCGAAATCTTTTTGAATATCATCAGGCGCTGCCATACAGAAGAAGCGTTGCGTAAAAGTGAAGCCCAGTACAGACTGTTGGCCGATTCTATCCAGGATGTTATTGGTCTGCATGATCTGTATGGAAAAACTTTGTATATCAGCCCTTCTTTCCAAAAAATAACAGGTTTGCCTGTTCAAGAGGTACTAAACCGGAATATTTACGAGTTTGTCGCACCTTCAAGTACACCTGGGCTGTCTGATGAAATTCGCGAAGCTCTTTTACAAGGGAGAGACATCATCTTTGAATGGCGTATCCAGCACAAGGATGGCTCTTTGCTTTGGATCGAGACCCTAGCTCATCCTCTATTGGAACAAGACCAGCAGCCAGCGCAATGGATTAGCTCCTCTCGCGATATCACCGAGCGCAGAGAAGCCCGTGAAGCGCTTCGATCTGCCAATTTGAAGCTGCAAGAAACAGTAGAACACCTCGAAAGGCGCAACCAGGATTCGAGCTTGCTCATCGCGATGGGCGATATGCTGCAATCCTGCCTTGCACAGGAAGAAATTTATGGAGTAGCAGAGAAGTATTGCCGGAGGCTTTTTCCGGCTTTTTCGGGGGCTCTCTATTTGCTCGAAGGGCCAGCCCACATGGTTCGAAAGGTTGTATCCTGGGGCGATGTCGAAAGTCCGGTGGCCTTTTCAACAGAAAATTGCTGGGCGCTCCGGCGCGGGCGGGCACATTATTATAAAAACCATGGCGACCTGATCTGCCGGCATGTGGACCGCTCTACCACAGATTGCTACCTCTGCATTCCATTGGTTGCTTTAGGAGAGACGGTTGGCCTTTTCCACCTGAACAGCCTGGCTGGGTGCACCTCCGATCACCTGTACCAGTTGGCTGTGATGGTTTCGGAACGCATTGCCCTTGCGATTGTCAATTTGCGTCTGCGTGAGACGCTTCGTGATCAATCCATTCGCGACCCCTTGACTGAACTTTATAACCGGCGCTACTTGTTAGAAACGATGATGCGAGAACTTTCTCGAGCCAATCGCCGGAAAACCTCCATTGGGGTTATGATGATGGATATCGATCACTTTAAGATCTTTAATGACAGCTATGGACATGATGTCGGCGACCATCTCTTGCAATCGCTGGGAATTTACCTTCTCAGAAATATCCGAGGTGAGGACGTGGCCTGTCGGTATGGCGGTGAAGAATTTGTCCTGGTGTTGCCTGATACAAATCTCAAAGATTTGATGCGTAGGGCTAACGAGCTTCGTGAAGGCATCTCCAGGCTTACTGTCTTTCATGCTGGCAAAACGCTAGGCGGCATTACGGTCTCAATTGGGGTTTCCGCTTTTCCCGGACATGGAAGAACTATGGAAACCTTGCTGAAGGCTGCCGATCTGGCGCTTTATCGCGCTAAGAATGAGGGGCGCAATCGAATTGCAGAGCCGCCTGAAAGTTGATCATGGTTCTTGAGAACATTTTTGGAGGAAAAAATGTCTATGTCGATTGGTGTCCTGACGGCTGGAGGGGATACTCCTGGTCTGAATGCTGCTTTACGAGGATTGGGGAAGGCAGCTGAATCGATCGGGGTGCAGGTCATTGGCTTTTATGACGGATTTCGCGGTTTGATGGAAAATCGTATGCTCCACCTTGAAGGGAGTACTCTTTCTGGAATTCTCACAATAGGTGGCACGATCCTGGGCACCAGTCGCGACAAACCCGATGCCATGCCGGTTGGGAACAAATTGCTGGATATGACAGAGGCGATGGTTTATAACTATCGCCGGAATCACCTGGACGCCCTGGTTTGTTTGGGTGGCGGAGGGACCCAGAAAAGCGCTTATAAGTTGATGAAAAAAGGGCTTAACATCATTACCCTGCCTAAAACGATTGACAATGACATCGTTTTAACGGATGTTAGTTTCGGTTTTGATTCGGCGCTTGGAGTTGCCACAGAAGCCATAGACCGTTTGCACAGCACGGCGCACAGCCACCACAGGATCATCGTTGTAGAGGTGATGGGGCATAATGCCGGCTGGCTGGCGCTGGGAGCAGGGTTGGCGGGAGGGGCGGATGTTATTTTGATCCCTGAGATTCCCTATGATATTGCGCAGGTGGCTGAGGCGATTGTGAGACGCAGCCGTGCGGGAAAGCGTTTCAGCATCGTTGCAGTTTCTGAAGGAGCCATGTCCCGCCAGGATTATGAAGAGTACAAACGGCTACAATCCAACGTCGAGAAGGAAAATAAAAAGGGCAAGAAGAAAGGCCAGGCTGAACTGCTGGAATTTGAAACCTACCGCCGCGGCAGTACGCTGCGACTGGCAACCCGCCTGGAAGAGCTTACCGCTCTGGAATCGCGTGTGACGATCTTGGGACATCTCCAGCGCGGGGGAGCGCCTTCTGCCGCCGACCGTTTGTTGGCAACCCGTTTGGGTACAGCCGCTGTCTTTTTTATTCAAAACCAAAGGTTTGGCGTGATGATTGCGGCACGCGGCGAAGGCGTAGAGGCGGTCCCCTTAGAAGAGGTAGCAGGCAAACGCCGGGTTGTGCCACTGGATCACCCCTGGATAGCGAGCGCCCGCAGTGTTGGCACTTGCCTTGGAGATTAAAGATTATCGCTTGTCAAATTTTTTCGATTGGCGGGAAAGTCTCCATTGCCGGATGATTCTTGTAAGGTCTATCAAGTTCCGGGCTCGCCTGGTTTGATCGGCTTCGTTTTCGCCTTCTGGACTGGCGCTCAATTTTTGGCGGATCTCTTCAGCCAGTCCTTCACTTAGCCCATTGGCCTGGATGTTTTCCATCCAGGCGACTCGGTCTTCTTCTGGGACGGCCATTCTTGCAATCAGCGCCAGGAGCTGTTTTTCCTCAGGAGTATTCCGTATAGCCATTTTAAACCTCCATAGCGGTATTATACCGGCTTTGGGTATTTCTCTTTAAAGGCAAGAGCCTGCTTATCGCCACTCAAGGCGAGGCAACGGGTGATCCGGGCGCTGATCGGTGGGGACGTAAATCGTGCCCAAATCCGTTATGCCGCCCCTGTGAATTTCGATCGGCGCTTCATACCCCGCAAACATCCAGGTGATTACAATTGTCTGGTTGCCAACCGGGATCCCCCGGATTTCAAAGTAACCGTTTTGGTCTGTGTTTGTCTCCAATTTTGTGTACTCAACAGTGATGCTTGCTGGAACCGGCTTACCTTCTTTGTCGAGGATGACCCCCCTTACGGTGCCCTCTCCGACAATAAACGTAGCGGTATGGGATTGAAAAAAATTTGCCAGCGCGAGGCCTAATAAAAGAATTGCTAAGATACCGATTGTCAACCGCATCCGACGTCTTGCACTGTTCGGGTCAGGGAGGCGCGGGGGGATCCCTTCCTTGAATTGGTCCAATGAGGGTGAATCTTCGTAAGACATGCCCTTTTCTCTCGTGTTATGGTAAAGGTGTGATGGTAAAGCTTTCAATGGTAGCGATCGAACCGTTGTTGACCGCCATGCCGGCGCTTCCTTCACGGTAAAGGTCGTCTTCTCCTGTCAGCGCTTGTACTCCATCAATATAGGCTGCAAACGTATTCCCTTCTACCAGCACTTGCACATCATGCGGAGCGTTCCAATCAAAGTCAGGCGGAAGAGTGGCGCTAGCTATCGGTGGAAATAACTGGCTTCCTTTGACCCATTTGCTGAAAAAGATCAAACCTGGATCTGCCGCGTTCTTTTTCTCATATTCGAACATATACCCTTCGCCGTTTCGCAGGTGATTGGCCCGGAAGTAAACGCCGAAACCGTTATAACTGTTTTTGATGTTCTTCAATTGCACTCCCCTGGCTGTTACGACATAATCGCTTTGCGAAAAGTTTTTAACCAGCATAGCGGATAAGGGCTCCCCGGAAGCCTTTCCATCCGCTGCGCTCCATTTGCCCTTCCACAAGCTGGCTTGCAGGGTTAGCCATCCGGAGAGTTTTTCATCTAAGAAATTGTCTTCAAATAACGCTTTTGGTTCGCTGGTTTCAGTTTCTTTTGGTGTGTCTGTACTACCAGGATTTACTGGCGTAGAGACGCCAGGAACTTCTGTACTTGGTGGAAAAAGACTCGAGATTCCTTTATAAATATCCTGCAGGCTTACCCCTGCAATACTAAGGACAGCTATTACGATCAATACCAGCAAAGCGATTAGAATAACGTATTCGGCGGTTCCTTGCCCGGCCCTGTTTTTAATGATTCGGGGATACAAATTCACCTCCAGGGCATTCTGAAAGTTATACTCAATTTCTTCTAATTATACCGTCTATATCTTTGTCGTTTCTTTGCGATTCTGTAATATATTTCTCTTGTGCGTTTCTTGTTTCTGCTACGGAAAATTTGATAGAATAGGGGACATTTTTGTCGTTGAAAATTATTTTCGATAAGGAATTTTTTATGAGACCATACAGCTGGTTTATTTTTATCTTATGTCTTGTAATGGCGGGCTGTTCGCCGATTCAAGAAACTGTCAGTTTACCATCCAGCGGTTTAAAGGTTCTGGCTGCTGAATCTTTCCTGGCGGATATTGTTCAAAATGTCGTCGGAAATCGCGCCCAGGTAGATTCGCTCGTTCCAGCCGGATTGGATCCTCATGCTTTTGAGCCCACACCGCAAGATATTGTGCGGATCACGAATTGCGATGTAATTGTCCTCAATGGCGGCGGGTTGGAAGGGTGGGCGCAAAATGTATTTGAGAACCTCCAGGGAAACCAATTGGTATTGGAAGCGTCTAAAGGACTCACAAGCCGCCAACCTGTGAAAGAAACCGCAGATCTCCAGGATGATCACGAAGGAGACCCTCATTTTTGGCTTGATCCCAATCTGGTAGTCTATTACGTGGAAAATATTCGCGATGGTTTCATCCAGGTTGACCCTGCTGGAGAAAACGAATATCGTCAAAATGCGAAGACGTATATCGAGCAGTTGAAAGAGCTGGATGCCTGGATACAAACACAGGTCAATCAAATCCCTTTAGGGCGACGGCTTTTGGTGACCAATCATGAAAGTTTTGGATATTTTGCAGACCGTTATGGTTTTCGAGTGGTCGGCGCGGTGATTCCCAGCGTCAGCACAGGAGCTTCGCCATCTGCGCAGCAGATGGCAGAGCTGATCACCCAGATTCGCGTTTCTGGCGCACCGGCAATTTTTCTGGAAACAGGAGCAAACCCACAGCTCGCCAATCAAATTAGCGCTGAAACCGGGGTTAAGGTTGTCACTAATCTCAGCACGCATTCCATACCACCAGATACTGACTTTGGTTCTGGATATATTGCCATGATGAAGTCGAATGTGGCTGCAATTGTAAGCGCTCTGAAATAAGTTGTTTTCACGTTATTAATCATTTTTTAAGAATGGTTTTGCATGTGTAGCCAAAAAGACATTAATGGGTTAATATTACTGTGTCGACTCCTTACCTGCGCCCAACGTCCAGGCAACTTGTCGGCCTAATTTTCATCACAAAGGACGTTCCCATGGAAATCGTTGTTCCAAAATCAGAATCCCTTATCCGGCGCCGCGCCACTCGCGGAGAGCGCTGGGCCTGGTATATGTACGATTTTGGCAATTCGGCTTATGCTGCTGTGGTCACGCTGGCAGTGTATTCCGCTTATTTCAAACAACAAGTCGTCGGCGGCGCCGAAGGTTCTCGCCTGTGGGGTCTTTCAGTGGGTATTGCCATGCTGGTTGTGGCTATTACTTCGCCGATTTTGGGGGCGCTGGCGGATTTCTCTGCCGCTAAGAAACGATTATTATTGGTCTTTACGGCAATCTCGGTAGTATTTACCGCGATGTTGTTTTTTGTTCAGCAGGGCGATATTGTGATTGGGATGGTATTTTTTATCCTGGCTGAAATCGGTTATCGCGGCGCGCAGGTTTTTTATGACGCCCTGTTGCCAGATATTGCCTCTGAGGACGAGATGGGGCAGGTATCTGGGAATGGCTGGGCAATCGGCTCTTTTGGTGGCATTGTTTGCCTCTTGATCGTCCTGGCGTTGATCACTCTGGTTAAGGGCACCTTTGTCATCCGGTTGGCGTTTATCATTACCGCTGTTTTTTATGCAGTTTCTACGATCCCTGCTTTTCTGAAAATACAAGAAAAATCGCAGCCCCAGGTTCTGCCGCCGGGCGAGAGCTACTTAAGTGTCCCATTCCGCCGTCTTGTAGAAACATTTAAGACCAGCCGTGATTATAAAGAATTCATTAAATTCATGGTTGCTTTCCTGGTGTACAACGATGGCATCATGATGACGCTGGATTTTGCCGCTATTATCGGCGCCGTTCTCTTTGGGATGAATCAGCAGCAACTCATCGTTTTTATGATTATCGTCCAGATCACCAGCGTGGGGGGTGCATATCTTTTTGGACAGATGGCAGGGCGTTGGGGCAGTAAATTTGCATTGGTGCTTTCCATTATCATGATGATTTTTACAGTTAGTGGTTTATTGATTGTTGACTCTCTGGCGATGTTCAATGTGTTAGGCGCTTTGGCCGGTTTTGCGCTGACAGGTGTGCAATCGGTCAGCCGGACGATGGTCAGCCAAATGGCGCCCCCCAGCAAAGTCACCGAGTTTTATGGATTCTTCTCCATTGCGGGACGTACTTCTTCGTTTATCGGACCTACCCTTTATGGCCTGATCGCGGCAAGCGCGGCTGGTTGGTATTCTCGCCAGGGTTATGATCTCTTAAGCGCTGAGCAGCACGGCTTGCGGATCGCGGTACTTTCAATTATTGCTTTCCTGGCGGCTGGTCTGGTGTTGCTGATGTTTGTTCGCCAGAAACGGCACATGAAAGCGATTCAGACGGAAGTATGAAATTGAACGCGGCAGAAAGCCAGCCCTTGATCCAATATCCGCGCCGCCAGACGATCCGATCTCTTTTGCGGGCTGGAATTCGCCTGGTTTTGCCGTTAGTAGCTGACGTTGAGGTTGTTGGCCGTGAGAACATGCCTCAAAAAGGGCCCCTGCTCGTGGTCAGCAACCATTTTAGTTTCCTTGATCCCGTTGCGCTGATCAAAATTACGGATTGGCCGATGGAATTTATTGGCGGGGTGCGCCGGCCCAACGCACCTGCTCTTGTTAATTGGTTTCCGGATGCCTGGGGGATTTTACCGGCTTACCGAGGCTCAGTAGCCCGCGGCACCATTCTGGCTTCTAAATCTGCCCTGGCGCAGGGCGGCGTACTGGTCATCTTCCCAGAAGGAGGCAGCTGGGCGACTGTTCTCCGCCCTCCCAGGCCGGGCGCTGCCTTCCTATCGACGGTATGTAATGCGCCGATCCTCCCTGTGGGTTTGAACGGCCTGACCGAAGTGTTTCCAAAATTACGAAAAGGCAAACGCGCCAGGGTGCATATCGAGATTGGCAAGCCGTTTGGGCCTTTCTTTGTGTCCGAGCGCGGGGAGACCAATCGCAGCCGCCTGGAAGAGATTGGAAACGAAATGATGCGACGCATTGCAGAATTAATTTCACCCGCTCAGCGAGGTTTTTATTCAGACAATCCTACAATCCGAGAAGCTGCCAAAGGAACTGAGATTTACCCCTGGGCTGAAAAGCCAGAACTTTGATCCTTGGTGTGAAATTGGAACAATGAGACACACTCCGGTGCGTCTCATTGTTTATTAGCAAGAAAGACTTTGAGCCTTCTCAACGGATTGTGATGGGCGCTGGATGTATTTGCCTAAAAGTAATTTGCTATATCTTTGCCGCTGAGTGGGTGCAGTATTTCAAAGACCAGGAGTATCGCCAGACCTGCCCTTAGTTTAATGGATAGGCCACTCTGCTAATTTCTTTCCCCTTACAAAGACATTCGAAATATCCGCTGGCGTAGCGCGGTACACAATGGATGCAATCAGATCGTTGGAATAGGTCAAGTTAGGGCTGTTCAGATCGTAAACGATGAAACTGGCCTCTTTGCCAGGGGCCAGGCTGCCGAGCTGATCATCAAGGTGCAGCGCCCTGGCGCCATAGATCGTACCTGCTTTGAAAAGCGTCAATGGATCCATCGCCGCCGCCGAGAGAGCGAGTCCACAGGCAATCCGTCCGCCGGCTTGCATTTCTCCCATCATATCAGGCGGTACGAGCATGATGTTGTCGGTTCCTAAACCGAAGGACAATCCGATTTCTCGCCATATTCCCAGTGGCGGCAATCCCTCGCCAAGAATGGCGTTAGACCGCGGGCATGATACCGCGCCCACGTTGTTTTGGATAAGGTAGGTTAAATCGTCTTTGGGGGTATGAACCAGATGGATCAGAAAGTCCATCCCGCAATCTACGCCGCGCCGCGCTTCGCTCCTTCCGGTGGTTTGTAAGGAATGAGTCGTATATTCTGGCAATTCATCCACGTGCATGGCAAGGATTTTCTTGGGATATTGCTTTCTTAGTTTGTGTAAGAAAAATTCGGGATATGCAGTAATTTGCCGAATGCCGAGCCCATCGCTGAATTCAAGAATCTCTTCGGCTTCTTTCTCAAGGAGTTGGATGTCCTGGCCTTCCTTAGGTCTTGCAAAAATGCGCACATGAATTGGCAATCCGCTGGCAGCCTGCTGTAACATCCGCGTTCCGGGCAATCCCTGTTCGCGGAAATCGCCGCAGGCAATCACGCCGTTGCACAGCATTTCCCGCAGGCCATGGCGCATCATGGCGATATGCGTTTCAGGGTCTAGATGACTTATGAAGCGGTGTTTCAAACCATCTGGCGGTTGGACGACCTTCTCCATGGGCAAGCCGCTGCCGAGTTCTTTGGCGCCCGTATCGCCTAAATGAGTGTGTGCATTGATGAACATGGGGCAGAGCAGTTTTCCCGCCATGTCAATGACGGGTGTATTTTCCGGGACGGCTCCGATTATTTTGATTTGATCGCCCGCGATGGTCAATGCAGCGTTATCTAAAATCTGACCATCATCGCCCACAATGATTTTTGCGCCGGTGATGCATAGTGAATTTTCCATTCGATAAGTTCATCCTATTTGGTTAAACGGATCAAGTAGCGATAGCGATCGCCCCGGTAAAGTATCTTTACAAATTCCACTGGCTCCCTGTTTTGATTGTACAGCAGGCGTTCGTTTAAGAGAAGCGGCGCTCCTGGTTTAATTTGCAGCAGGCTGGCTTCATACGGAGTGGCCAGCGTTACTTCCAGGGTTTCATCGGCTTCAGTAGGGATTATGTTATATTTTTCCTGCAAAATGCGGTACAGCGAACCGGTGGCATCCAGGTCTTCGCGCGTGATCGTTTGGTTTTCGGCGAGCTTTAAGAAAGAAGTTTGTAGCCCTATGGGGATATTATCCCCCAGGCGAATGCGCTCAACCCGTAATACTTTTGCGTCCGGCGGCAGTTCCAGGCGTTGGAGGACTTCTTCTGATGGCGTCAGGCGTTCGATGCTCTGGATGATCTGTCCAGGTTGGATGCCCCGCCGCAGCATGTCCTCGGAAAAACTGGTTAACTCTTGGATGCCCTTTTGTAATTTTTGCGGCGAGACAAAAGTGCCGCGCCCGTGCTCCCGATAGATAAAGCCTTGTTTCTCCAGGTAGTCAATCGCCTGACGGATGGTCGTGCGGCTGATATTATATTGGGATTCGAGCACCCGCTCAGAGGGGATCGGGGTGCGCGGTGGCCACTCGCCCGCCAGTATTTTCTGCCTCAGGATATTGGCGAGTTGATAATATTTTGGGATGATATCGTAGGGATTAATAGTTGTTGACATTCGCCCGATCCAATGGTAAACTATAGTTATAGGGTTGTCATGTGGTCACTACCAGTTAATATTATCCACTATTTTTCCAAAGAACTCAAGAGGGATTTTTCTGGTGGGACAGATATCTGAGAAAGAGCTCCATGAAATTGTTGAGCGCGTTGTCCGGCAAACAATGGGCGCTGGTAGCGTGGTTACTCCATCTTCTGTCCTAAAACCGGTATCGCCTCCTTCTCAGCCCATCCCCCAAGCTCAAATGGAGACGAAGCCAACTTCTAAACCTGTTGTGGCAATAGGCGCTGACCATGGTGGGTTTGAGTTGAAAGAAATTCTCAAAAAAGAAATTGCCGAAATGGGATTTGAGCTGGTGGATGTGGGCACCAACGGAAAAGAACCTTGTGATTATCCCGACTTTGCGCTAGCGGTTGCCCAATTGGTGAGCTCGGGAAAAGCCTGGCGCGGGATTATGATCGATGGCGCCGGTATTGGGAGCTGTATGGTGGCGAATAAGGTTCCCGGCGTTTTGGCAGGTATGGCTTATGATGTGTCCACGGCGATTAATGGCCGGGAACACAATAATGCCAACCTTCTCACCCTGGGGGCAGGGCTTATCGGCATAAACCTTGCCAGGCAAATTGTCAAAACCTGGCTCACCACTGAGTTTGGCGGCGGACGCCACGCCAACCGGGTCGATAAAATCCTGGCGGTCGAAAAACAATTTTTCAAATAGGGAAAGTACAATGGTCCCAGATGCAAAGTTGGTCGAGAACCTGGTTGAAATTATTACGCGCGAAGTTCTGATTGCTCTGGTTGAGAACGAGCAGAAAGCTCAAACGCCCGAGGGCGGTGAATGCAAGTTCGCGTGTGCAGAAGGATTGTGTGTGAAGACCTGTTTTGACCGTACTGGCCAGGTGGTTAGCGCTGGTGCAGACCGGCTTTCTTCGACTTTGGGCGCAATCCCTCAGGACTTGAACCTGGCGGGCATGATTGATCACACCCTGCTCAAGCCAGACGCCACCCCCGATCAAATTGCCCAGCTTTGTTTTGAAGCGCGGAAATATAAATTCGCTTCGGTTTGCATAAACCCAGCCTGGGTGCCTCTCTGCGCCGAGTTGTTGAAGGGAACCTCTGTAAAAGTTTGTACTGTGATCGGATTTCCGCTTGGTGCTACAGCCCCAGAGGTGAAAACATTCGAGGCTACCAATGCGATCAATCAAGGCGCGACTGAGATTGATATGGTCATTAACATTGGCGCATTGAAAGCGCGCGACCTTGACCTGGTTGCAAAAGATATCCGCGGCGTTGTTGTGGCTTCTCACAGCCGGAATGTGCTTGTTAAGGTCATTATCGAGACGGCGTTGTTGACCGATGAAGAAAAAGTGATTGCCTGCTTGCTCTCCAAAGAAGCGGGCGCTGATTTTGTCAAAACTTCTACAGGCTTTTCTGGTGGCGGCGCTACGGTCAAAGATATCGCTTTGATGCGCCGGGTTGTCGGTCCGGAGATGGGGGTTAAGGCTTCGGGCGGGGTTCGCACTTATGAAGATGCCGAAAGCATGATCAAAGCGGGCGCTACACGGATTGGCGCCAGCGCAGGCGTTAAAATCATTCAAGGTCCCAGCGCTGCGAGCCCGGCCAAGCCGGCTGAGCAGGCGGCAGCCCCAGCCGCGAAAAGCTATTAAACCCTGGAGATAAACTCATGCTGATCGCAAAAGTGATTGGGACGACAGTTTCTACCATCAAGGATGAAAAACTTCAAGGGCGCAAGCTCTTGATTGTTCGTCAAACGGATGAGCGCGGCAATCCGGTTGGCAAACCTTATGTGGCGGTGGATACGGTGGATGCAGGGGTGGGTGATTTGGTACTTACCTGCGCCGGTTCATCTGCGCGCCAGACGACGATCACAAAGGACACGCCGGTGGATGCAGTCATCATGTCGATAATCGATTCGCTGGAGGTAGAGGGCGAATTGGTTTTCAGGAAATCCAGATAACTGTAATGTGAGAATCTTATGGACAAGGATCTGGCCTCCATACAGGAAGCGCGCGATGCGGTGAAAGCCGCTTCTGAAGCCTGGAAGATCTGGAGCAAGGCTTCTCAAACCGAAGTTGACCGGGTGTGCGCGGCGATGGCTGAAGCTGGTTATAACGCTTCGGATCGCCTTGGACGCCTGGCGCATGAAGAAACCGGGTACGGGATTGCAGCCCACAAAAAGTTAAAGAATGAGTTCGGATCGAAATCGGTTTGGGAGAGCATACGCGACCTCAAAACGGTGGGTGTGATCCGGCATGATCCTGACCGCCGCCTTTATGAAATTGCCTGGCCGATGGGAGTTATTGCTGCTCTTATTCCATCCACCAACCCGACTTCGACAGCTTTCTTTAAAATCCTGATCGCTGTAAAAGCGCGCAATGCCATTGTTCTGTCGCCGCACCCGTCGGCGGCTCGCTGTACCTACGAAGCAACGCAGGTGATGGCTCAGGCAGCCGAGAGGGTAGGCGCGCCGCGTGGCCTGATCACTTGTTTGCAACAGGTATCCCTGGAGGGCACACAGGCGTTGATGACCCATCGCGCCACCGCCTTAATCCTTGCGACCGGCGGAACCCCTATGGTACGTGCGGCTCATTCGACCGGCAAGCCAGCCTTTGGCGTTGGGCCTGGAAATGTCCCGGTTTATGTTGACAGAACCGCAGATGTTGAAAAAGCTGCCCGCTATATAGTTGCCAGCAAAGCCTTTGATTGTTCGACCATCTGCGCCACCGAACAGGCCGTGATCGCAGACCGCCCTATTGCTCGCCAACTGGCGGAGTTGATGCGGGCGGAGGGCGCGTACTTCACGAGCGATGCGGAAACCGCTGCAATTCGTAAAGTCCTCTTTCACCCGGATGGCAGCATCAATACGGCTCTAGTCGGGAAACCAGCTTCTTATATTGCCGGGTATACGGGTTTTCATGTTCCAGAGCGCGCTCGTATTTTGGTGACGCCGCTCACTCAAATTGGGAAATCAGAACCCCTTTCCTATGAAAAATTGACCACCGTCCTGGGGTGGTATGAAGTGGATGGCTGGGAACAGGGCTGTGACTACTCGATCGCTCTGATTGAAACCGGCGGCAAGGGCCACACCCAGATCATATATGCCCAGGACGAGCGCGTCATTATGGCCTTTGGGCTGGAAAAACCGGTTTTTCGCATCCTTGTCAATACGATGGGCACCCTGGGCGCCATCGGGCTGACGACCGGCGTTATGCCTTCACTTACCCTCGGTTCCGGGGGGATTGGGGGCGCCATTACAGGCGATAATATCACCGCTTACCACCTGATAAACATAAAACGGTTGGCCTATGAGTTGCGATCACCGCCGCTGGAGGCCATGCTTCCGGGCGAGGTTCCTGCCGGCCCTAAACCGGAAGAGATAGAACGGATTGTCCGGCAGGTTGTTGAAGAAATCCTTGCAAATAAACCTGTCTAATAAATTTGCTGATGAAGAAAGGATAGATGAAAATGGCTTTAGACACTTCTTTGATCGCTCTTGGAATGGTTGAGACGCGCGGCCTGGTTGGCGCGGTTGAGGCGGCAGATGCGATGGTAAAAGCCGCGAACGTTGTGCTGATAGGCTCTGAATATGTCGGCGGCGGCTATGTTACCGTCATGGTGCGCGGCGACGTCGGCGCAGTAAAAGCTGCAACCGATGCAGGGGCTGCGGCTGCCAAACGCGTAGGTGAGCTGGTTTCGGTACACGTCATCCCGCGGCCTCACCAGGATGTCGAAATGATCTTGCCGCAGTCAACCAAAGGTAGCATCGGCGGCCGCTCGGCAGAATCTAAGAAATAGCCGCAGGTTCGGCTCAGGGTTATCGTTGTGACTGTTGAAGCGTTGACGCGCGCCGGTTTAAATCTTGACCAATACCTGGCACAGGCCGGGGATGTCATCCTGCCACGCGAGTTTTCCGAAACCGCCCCACCGACGCCAATCCCGGAATATCGTAAGCTGCGGGTGGGCGTAGATCTTGGCACTGCTTACCTGGTGCTCGTCGTTCTGGATGAGGACGGCATTCCACTGGCTGGGGAGTGGCAATTTGCCCAGGTGGTGCGGGATGGTCTGGTGGTGGATTACATTGGCGCAACCGATCTGCTGAGAGGCATGAAACAGCGCCTGGAGAGGCGTCTTGGCAGAGATCTGAATCACGCCGCAAGCGGTTACCCGCCTGGCGTGCCTCGTGCAGAAGTGCGCGCAACCGCGAACGTGATTGAAGCGGCTGGTATGGAATGCACCTGTTTGTTGGATGAGCCCAGCGCGGCCAATCAGGTCTTGCAGTTAGATGATGGTGTCATTGTTGATGTTGGCGGCGGAACCACCGGAATAGCCGTAGTTCGAGACGGCCAGGTGATCTACACTGCAGACGAACCGACCGGGGGTACCCATTTTACCTTGGTGATCGCCGGGGCTCTAGATATCAGCTTTGAGGAAGCGGAGAAGATCAAGGTCCTTCGGAGCGAACAACCCCGGCTCTTCCCGGTTGTTCGGCCTGTTATGGAGAAAGTGGCCAGCATCACTTCGCGGCATATCCAGGGTCAACCTGTCAGTTCCATCACCCTGGTCGGGGGCGCTTCTGCTTTTACCGGCATGGCCGACGTGCTGCAAAGCTACACCGGCATTCCCACCTTTGTGCCGGAACATCCTGTCTTTGTTACTCCATTGGGGATGGCGATGATGGATACGCCTGTCTGAATGGAATGAGAGGGAATTGGAAACATGGCTGAAGAATTTTCATTGAGATGTTATTGTTATCTGGATCGAATGCAAGCGCAATTTGCCGCTTTTGTTGGGACGGTAACCCAGGGAGACCTGCCGACTGAGGGAATGGCTGCCCTTTACGTTGAAATGTCCCCTGGTAACGAAGTCTTCCGCATTGTAGATATCGCGGTTAAGGCGACGGAGGCGAAACCCGGCGCGCAGATTGTGGAACGCGAATTTGGCATGTTCGAGGTCCACTCCCTCAATCAGGCGGCGGTTTTAGAGGCGGGGGATGTCGTTCTGCAGCGATTGGGCTTGAAGGTTGAAGACCGTATTCGCCCCCAGGTTGTATCCACACAGGTCATTACCCGAGTGGATCCCTACCAGGCGCAGTTATTGAACCGCTTCCGCAGGGGAAGTATGCTCGTGCCGGGGGAGACCATGCTGGTGCTGGAGTGCGCCCCGGCTGCATACATCAACTATGCCTGCAACGAAGCTGAAAAGAGAGCCAGTATTAATCTTGTGCACGTCTCCTCAGTTGGTAGATTTGGGCGGATGTGGCTGGCAGGTTCAGAAGCGGAAATCGTTACGGCGCGTGATGCCGCAATCCGAGCTCTTGAGAGCCTGGAAGGCCGCCAAGGTTCGTAACGCTCAAAGGAGTATAGGTGTTTTTTGGGAGCCAGGATGGCAAAGACTTTTTATACCGAACATGATATAGAAGACCTGTTCAAGCGCGGTGTCATGTCATTGGAAGTCAATGACAATGTTGTCCTGACAGATCTGGCTTATGAAAGAGCCCGCCGGCTGGGGATGGCTTTGATTCAGGAAAAAGCCGAAAATCCTCCGGCTGCGCCAGTGCGGCCTTATATTGTCAAGAGCCAGTCGCTGCCCCAGGTTTCACCCACTGCCGCTGCTACGCCTGCCCTTCCAGCTTACCCGGTCTCTACGCAGAGCCCGAAGCCAGATGGCGAGGATTTGCGGCGGCGCATTCGAGATGCTGTGGTAGCTCGTTTAGGGACACAGGTTGACCCGAAATTGTTGGATGTGATTATCACTCGTGTTTTAGCCAGTACTGGAATAAAGTAGGCTCTATGCTATTCGGCAGAGTGAAAGGTACAGCGGTTTGTACGGTCAAATACCCCGGCACCGAGGGACTGAAATTATTGGTCGTGCAGCCGTTGAACAAAAAGCTGGAACCCAGCGGAACGCTGCAGGTAGCTGTGGATGTGGTGGATGCAGGGGTGGGTGATCTGTGCGTGATGGTGCGTTCCCGTGAGGCTGCTCTGGCCATGCCGGATGTTAAATTTGTGCCGATTGACCTTGCCCTGGTCGGGATTGTGGACGAATTAACCACCTATCCGGACAGTGACTTTACCCTGGTGATGCGGCCAGGTCTTAACCGGTTTTCTTGAAGGGGTCTGATGATTTTAGGGAAAGTTGTCGGGACAGTGGTTACAACCATAAGCCATCCTCACTACAAAAACCGCAGGCTGCTGGTTGTTCAACCCTTGGGATTGGAAGGCGAAGCGCCGGACGATGACTTTTTGGCTTTGGATAATACCCATGCCGGTATTGGCGATACCGTGCTGGTCAATCGGGAGGGGAGCGGAGCCAGGCAGGTGCTCAATAATCCAGACGCCTGTGTGATCTCCGTCATTGTTGGAATTGTCGATTCGGTTTATATCGAGCATGACGGCTAATGCTTTGAAACCGGCGGAGCTTTAATCGTTACTTGTTTTAATGGTAGAGTCTCAGAACTTTTAAATATTTAGCGCCAGATAAAAACTGGGTTACATTTGTCACTTGACGCTGGCAACCTGGTTGCTTACACTGGGTTGAGCGCCAGGTTGTTCATACAAGTTTTTGGAGAAATAAAATGTACGGACAAACGTACATACGAACTAAAAGAAAGCAGCGGTGTGACGGGCGAGAGAAGCAATGCTTCTTGTTTAATGTGTTGATGTCAGTTTCACGCTTTTTATGAGGAGGATGAAATGGATCCAATTGTTCAGGAAATCTACCAGAGCATTGTAGATGGCGACCAGAAAGCTTGCGCGGCAGGAGTTCAAAAAGCACTCGACCAAAATATTGAGCCCCAGGTCATTCTTAACGAAGCGATGATCGCCAGCATGTCTGAAGTTGGACGGCTGTTCGAGGAAGGTGAATACTTTGTCCCCGAACTGCTCGTTTCAGCGCGCGCCATGCAGGCCGGGATGAACTTGCTTAAACCTCTGCTTGTCCAGGCAGACATTCGGTCGGCAGGGAAGGTTGTAGCTGGTACAGTCCAGGGCGACTTGCACGATATTGGCAAGAACCTGGTGTGCATGATGCTCGAAGGCGCCGCTTTTGAAATCATCGATCTGGGCTCGGATGTCAAACCCGAAAAATTTATTGAAGCCGTTCAATCTACTGGGGCAAATATTGTGGCGATGTCAGCGCTCTTGACCACCACCATGCCGAATATGAAAACCACTATCGAGGCTTTCAAGGCCGCCGGTCTCCGGGATCGAGTCAAAATCATGGTGGGGGGCGCGCCCCTGACCCAACAATATGCCAATGAGATCGGCGCTGATGGTTACGCGCCGGATGCCAACAGGGCGGTTGCCCTGGCGAAATCTCTGCTGGCAAAATGAACATTTTTCTTTGAGTTCTTTTGGGAGGGTTTCCATGCAAAATAACGGTAATGCTGCTGAGGCAACCGGGAAAGAGTTGATCTTTTCTGTTCTTCGCCATCAAGAAACCGCGCGAGTTCCCTGGGTGCCATTTGCTGGCGTTCATGCTGGCAAGTTAACAGGCTATACGGGGCGGGAGGTGCTCACCGATGGGGATAAGCTCTTCGAATCACTTATGGCGGTGAATAAACTATACGCTCCAGATGGGCAGCCGGTAGTCTTTGACCTGCAAGTTGAAGCGGAAATTTTAGGCTGCAATATGCTTTGGGCAGACGCCGCCCCGCCTTCTGTCGCCTCGCACCCATTGGCGGGGGATCTTCTTGTACCTTCTCACCTTCCTCAGAAGAGCGAGGGCCGTCTTCCAATGATTTTGGATGTGATGCGCCGGATGAAAAGCGCGGTAGGGGAGAACACCGCCTTGTATGGGCTGATCACCGGACCGTTCACGCTGGCTTCGCACCTGCGCGGCACCGACATTTTCCTGGATATGGTTGACCACGAAGACTATCTGAACGAGCTGTTACGATATTGCCGTGAGGTCGCGCGTTGCATGGCAGATTATTATATCGAAGCCGGGATGGATATCATCGCGCTGGTGGACCCGCTGGTTTCGCAGATTTCGCCGCGCCATTTCAAGCGATTTTTGGCCGAACATTTCAGCGGATTATTTGATGATATTCGTTCGCGTGGCGTCTTCTCGTCCTTTTTCGTCTGCGGCGATGCAACCAAAAATATCGAAGTGATGTGTCAGACCAACCCTGATTGCATTGCAATAGATGAGAATATCGATATGGCAGCAGCAAAGGCCATCACGGACCGGTATAACATTGCCATCAGCGGCAATATTCCTTTGACTACCCGTATGTTGCTAGGCAGCCAGCAAGACAATATGAAATACGTGATTGACCTCATGGATTCTGTCTCTCATCATAACCTGATTATTTCGCCTGGATGTGATATGCCCTACGACGTTCCGGTGGAAAATGCCATTGGTGTCATGCAGGCGGTGCGGGAACCTGATCAGACCCGCCAGCTCCTGGAAAATTACCATGCCACCGAGATCAATATTGAGGTGGAACTGCCCGACTATGCCAGTCTGAAGAAACCCCTGATTGAGGTCTTCACCATCGACTCGGAGACCTGCGCGGCTTGTGGATACATGTACAGCGCCGCCAGGCGGATTGCTGAAGAATTACCCGGTAAAGTGGATGTAATCGAATACAAAATCACAAAGCCAGAAAACGTCGCCAGGGTGAAGAAGCACGGTATCAAAAATTTGCCCTGTATTTTCGTGAACGGAGAACTAAAGTTTTCTTCAATCATACCGAGCAACCGTGAGTTGATGGAGATCGTACAGAAACTCTTGTGATGGCGAACACACTTCACCTCCATCTTGTGGCTGGATTTTTGGGCAGCGGAAAGACCACTGCCATTGTGAACGCGTGTAAGGCGCTCGTCCGGCAGGGAAAGAGGGTCGGGGTGATCACGAACGATCAGGGAAAATACCTGGTGGATACCGCTTTTGTGCAGCTTGAGAATTTCCCAGCGGTGGAGGTTGGCGGAGGATGTTTCTGCTGTAATTATGTTGATCTTGAGAAACAATTAGAGGGGCTGGTTGAGACGGTCAAGCCGGATGTAGTCTTTGCGGAATCAGTGGGTTCCTGTGCCGACTTGGTGGCTACGGTTGTCAAGCCGATGCTTCAATTGCAGCAAAGCGCTTATAGGCCTACAAGTTTTTCTACTTTTGTGGATGTACGTTTACTTCGGATGCGGTTGGATGATATCCCGCTACCTTTCAGTGATGGCATAGTGTATATCTTCGATAAGCAGATTGAAGAGACGCACCTGTTGGTTGTCAATAAAATGGATTTGCTTGCCGAAGAACAGCGAGCTGAGGTACTCGGTCAAATTTGTTCCGCCTATCCAGATAAAGTAATCCTGTTCCAGGCGTCGCTCACCGAAGAAGGGGTCCAGAACTGGCTTCAAAGGATCGAAGAAGGAAGCATCCCATTGCCTGACGCTTCACTCGATATTGATTATCAACGCTATGGAGAAGGTGAGGCCCGGCTGGGATGGCTGGATGAGGAACTGGAATTTGAGATTCCCGGCGGCGATGGCCGAACAGTTGTTGTGGCGATCATGCAAGCTATTCTTGTGTCACTCCAAGGAGCTGATGCAGGCATCGGTCATGTGAAGTTTATCGTGCGCGGCTCCACCGCTGGGGAAGCGAAAGTGAGTTTCACGACTTACATGCATCCGGGGTGGGAGGAGGAAATTCCGCCAATAATCGGAGAAAAAATATCCCTGCTGGTTAACGCGCGCGTCGAGATGCCAGTCGAACATCTCTCGGAACTAATTGATCGGGCGGTGATGGGAATAGTGGAAAAGATGGGGTTGAGATGGGCGCGTCGTGGTCGAGAATCGTTCCATCCTTCTTTTCCGAAACCAACCTATCGGTTAGGTTAAATACGGGCGATATAAAAAATGGAAACGAGATGGACTTGACAAGCTATCAGGAAATCGCTATAGTGGAAACGGTTGCTTTTCCATTTTCTCAACGCTGCAAGGCATTTGTTATTTTTCTGTAATATTGTCCGTACAAACGTACTTACGAATATCCATAAAGCCGCTTATTACTGGTATCTCCTGAACGATTGCAACTGATGAAAAGAGTTTTGTGGAAGGCGCGATCAAAATCTTTACCTTTAATTTGTTATTTTTTTCACAAATCATCTAGATAAACCCATTAAGACGAGGGCTGCGATGAAAAAAACTTATCTACTGGGGATTGATAACGGCACAACCACCACGAAAGCGACCTTGTTTGATCTGGATGGCAACGAAGTTGCGGTTTCGAGCGGCCGTGATGTAAAAACGGCTCACCCGGAACCCGGCTGGGCTGAACAGAGCATGGAAGAGATCTGGCAGGCGACCGCTTCGGCGATCCGTAACTGTCTGGAGCGCGCCGCTGTCGATGCGCTGGACATCGCCGGCGTCTCGCTTAGCGGCCATGGCGGTGGCGTGTGGTTGGTGGATGAGAGCGGCGCTCCGGTGCGCCCGGCGATCATCTGGTTGGATGGGCGCGCCAAGCCCTATCTGGATCGCTGGGGAGAACAAGGCCTTTTACCTCAGCTTTATGATCTTTCCGGTTGGAACCTCTTTGCGGGGATGGGGCCGGTGACGATCTTCCCGTGGCTCATGGACCACGAACCGGAGAGTCTCAAAAAAGCCTATGTGAACCTGACATCGAAGGATTGGACGAAATATTGCCTGACGGGTGAATTCAGTACTGATCCTTCGATGGCTTCTGTGGCATTGATCGATTTTAGAACGTTGGATTATTCCGATGAGTTGTTAACGCTGGCGGGCATTGGCGCGTACAGGCACTTGCTTCCCAAACTGGCGCCTGCCTGGGAAGTTGCGGGCAAAGTTACCCGGCAGGCGGCGGAAATGACCGGTTTGAAAGAAGGGACGCCGGTTTCTTCCGGCGCTTTCGATGGCGCATGCTCTACGTTGGGAGCGGGGGCTTACAACGTCGGAGAAGCGTGCAGCAATATCGCTACGGCGGGGGTTCATGTTGTGCTTTCGGCTGAGCCAACTCTGGATTCGGAACGGATCTACAGCCTGATGTGCCATACGGTGCCGGGAGTTTTTTATAAAACTTCTATGGCCCAGGTTGCTGCCGGAAACCTCGACTGGGCGGAGCGAGAATTCTGTGCAACTGAACGCCAGGAAGCCCAAGAGCGCGGCGTCAGCGTTTATGAGGTCATCAACGAAAAAATCAGAGACATCCCCGTTGGCTCTGGCGGGATAGTTTATCTCCCGCTTTTGCAAGGGGAACGCGCCCCGTTTGTAAAACCGGAGGCGCGCGGCGTGTTTTTTGGTCTTGGCGACTGGCATACCCGCGCGCATCTCTTGCGATCTGTGTTTGAAGGGGTGGCGTTGTCAACCCGTCACAATATAGAAGCGATGATCAAGAAGGGGCGTCTGGATACGATTTATGTTTCTGGAGGTGGCTCGAAAAGTCCCCTTTGGTGCCAGATCATTGCCGACTGCACCGGAAGCAAGGTCAGGGTGCCGGCAGGCGCCGATTCGGGGTCGAGGGGTGCTGCGATCAATGCAGGAGTGGCCGTAGGAGCGTTCAAGGATCATGGCGAAGGCGTCCGACGGATGGTAAACATCAGCCGAGAATATGAACCAAACCCGGAAAACGTAAAGCGATATGACCAGCTTTACCAGATCTATATTCATCTCATCCAGGCGGTCTGGCCTGTCTGGGAGGAGAGCGCAGAAGCCGGTATCGAACACTGGCAATAATGCGATTTTTCAGAGGAAGGAGGAGCAAATCACCCGCAGAAGGACACCATCAAGTTGTAGATAGATCACCGAATGTCGTATCAAACCGAAACAAATGTTGCGAGTAAAAGGAGGTTGAATTGAAAAAGCTTACTTACGTTATGAGCCTGTTCGTTGTTTTGGCCGTGTTGCTTGCGGCTTGCCAGCCTGCCGCCACGCCGACTGAGGCTCCGAAGCCTCAAGAGCCAGCCGCAGAAGTAGCTAAACCCACCGAAGCGCCTGCTGAACCCGCTGCTGAGACATCGTTTGCCGGTCAGACCCTGCGTTTCTTGACCATCCAACCGCATAATGTTGCCGCTCAAAACCTGGCAACCTGGTTTGAAGAGGAAACCGGCGCGAAAGTGGAACTGATCGTGGTGCCTTACGACAATGTCATTGAAAAAGCGGTGTTGGATGTGACTTCTGGCGCCAACGAAGTCGATGTGATCGAGTACTGGTACCCTGGTTTAGGCACCATGGTAGAGAACAATGTTCTCGAAAACCTGGATCAGTGGTATGTGGATAATGCGGATTGGCTTAAGGCAGATGATTTCTTCCCAGTTTACTTTGACACCTTCACAAAGATTGGCGATAGCCGCTACGGCATTCCTTATGACGGCGACATGCACCTGTTGTGGTACTACAAACCGCTGCTTGAGAAATACAATTTGCAGCCGCCTGCCACCTGGGATGACTACCTGACTGTGTGCAAGACCATCACCGAAGGCGAAAAAGGCGAAGCTTATGGATGCGCTATCATGGGAGCCAAAAGCCCGCTTATCTTGATCGGCTCTTACCTTAACCGGCTGGGTTCATTTGGGGGTTCTTTCTTCGATGCGGACGGCAAACCAGCAATCAACAGCCCTGAAGCTGTTGCTGCATTGCAAGCTCTGGTGGACGAATCGAAATACGCCCTCCCAACCCCCTCGGCGGTTGCTTTCGATGAGTCTTTGGGCGCCTGGTTCACCGCGAAGGCCGCCATGGTTGAGTTTTGGACCGATCTCGGATCAATGACTGATGATCCGGCCTCTTCTAAGATCGTTGGCCAGTGGGGCGTCGTGCCGCTTCCGAAAGGCCCTGGCGACAAAGGAAAAACCGTTGCTTCTGTAAATGCCGGGTTCGGGGTTGGCGTTTCCACCGGGTCTAAGAACAAGGATCTTGCCTATGCTTTCTTGGCCTTTGTAGCTAATCCTGAAATTGCTGCTCGCTATAATACAGTCGTTGGCGGTATCGATCCGGTGCGAAAATCTACGCTGGATAATCCCAAGTTCGTCGAATTTGTAGGAGCCGAAGTTGCCGACGCTATCGCGAAAGCCCATGCCAATGCAGTCGTATGGCCGACGGATGCAAAATGGTTCAAATTGCAAGAACCGCTTACCGATAACCTCTCACTGGCGTTAACTGGCGAGAAAACTCCGCAAAAGGCGCTTGATGATACCCAGAAGACCTGGGAAGAGATTCTCGGACAGTAATTTGGTTGGTTGACTGGATGGGGGTGACCGCCCCCATCCAGTTCCGAAGTCCGGCTGTATTGTTTATCGGTCAGTCTGATTGCAAAAAGGAGTCAGGCAGTGAACGCTACACTTGAAAAGTACACTCCAAAATTAATGGTGCTTCCCACCTTTCTAATATTGTTGATCATTTCGCTGGTGCCACTGATCTACGTTCTGGGTATCAGCTTTACAAATTCCACCATTGCCAAACCTTTTAACGATTTCATCTGGTTTGAAAACTACAAGAAGGCGTTTACCGATGAGGTCTTTGGGACTTCTTTGGTGAACACCCTAATATTTGCCTTTACAGTTACCACGATCCAGACTTTTTTTGGCTTCATCCTTGCTTTTGCAATGCAACGAGAGAGAAAATTAAGCGGGGTCTTGCGTACGCTGGCTTTGCTGCCTTTGTTTACCCCTCCGGTTGCCATTGCCATGATCTGGCGGTTGATCTATGATCCCAACCAGGGGATGTTGAATTATTATCTTACGAAATGGGGGCTGACCTCAGGCGTCATTCCATTCCTGGGAGATAAAAGCCTGGCATTTCCTTCCATTATGCTGGCTGACATCTGGCAATGGACACCGTTTTGCTTCTTGCTCTGTATGGCGGCGCTTCAGTCGCTTCCCAGAGACCCTTACGAAGCTGCAATGGTTGATGGAGCGTCTGGGTGGTATGTTTTTAAACGCCTTACGCTGCCCATGGTGGCACCTCAGATCATCGTCATTTTCTTGTTCCGGCTATTGATCGCGCTCAAAGTCTTTGATTTGATCTATATGCTCACATTTGGTGGCCCGGGCAATTCAACCCAAGTGGCTTCTTTCTATCTTTACCGGGTCAGCTTTAAACAATTTCAGACGGGTTATGGCGGCGCTTTGAGTATTTTGGTTCTGATCTTAATTAGTGTTCTGGCAACGCTTTTGACCAAAGGCCGCGAAGCGATATTGAAGAGGGTTGAATAAACTATGGAAGACGTTAAAGGGATTGAACACTTTGAAAGCGCTGTTCATGCGTTTGAACAGAAAACCCCGGCTTTTTACTTGAATCGGATTTTCTTTGGCAGGCCGGCGCGAATTATCCTTTTGCTGCTTTTCATTCTAGCCATCCTCCTCCCCATCTTTTATATTGCAATGACCTCTCTTAAAGAACCAATCGAGATCCGAACTTCGGGGGCATTGCTGCCGCGTGGGCAAATAACAACTATCAACTGGGTGAAGGCTTTTGCCAACGTGCCGTTAGTGCGCTATCTCTTCAATTCTACGGTGGTGGCAGTTATTAGCACCATCCTGGTATTGTTAGTTGCTGTTCCAACTACTTACTCCATTATCCGGTTTAAGACCGGTGGATGGTTCCTACCTGCCTGGATCCTTGGCACTTATGTCATGCCGCCGATTGTCGTGAGCATCCCTATTTTTGCAATGGTGAAAATGGTCAACCTCCAGAACACACTGGCAGGCTTGATCCTTGTCCATATGATGGCCAATATGCCCATAGCCGTCTGGTTGATTGATAGTTATATCCGCTCGATTCCTAGAGAACTTGAACAGGCAGCCTGGATCGATGGTTATAGTAAATGGGAGACGCTCCTTCGGGTTGTGGTGCCGTTGATCCGCCCTGGCATCCTGGCGACTGGCGTGATCACCTTGATTCTTTCCTGGAACGAGTTTCTATTCGCCCTTATTCTCACTTACGGTGTAAAATCTAACACTTTTCCAATTGGCATTTCTCGCTATATTGGCGAACACGGGCTTCAATTTGGAGAAATGTCTGCAGCTGCGCTTGCAGGCATAGTGCCGATTTACATCCTGGTTTTCCTGTTCTCCCGCAATCTGGTAGAGGGCTTGACGCGCGGCGGCGTCAAAGGATGAAGAGCTGGGTGCTTCTTTTTTATATCCATTTTTTATGAGGTGCAACGATGAATAAATTCTTCTTTGAATTAGAAAAACTTATTCGGGCTGGGGAATTCGAGGCTGGCGTTCCTCTCCCGCCGATTAATGAGCTCGCGAAACGATTGAACGCGAGTGAGACGGAAATTGAGGACGCCATTGCTGAATTGATTTATGAAGGTGAATTGGAGCGCGTTCGTCCAAAACCTTTGAAAGAAGTTCAAGTCCCAAAGCATAAACTTTGGGGTACGCTGGGGGGCAGCCATAGCATTACCAAAGAAGCCAAGAAGCGCGGCGAAACCCCTGGCGTTGAAATCATCAACTGGCAGCTTGTGGATGCCTGGGCTTCGATCGCAAAGCGACTTGCGCTTGAGCCCGGCGATCAGGTGCAGATTATGGAACGCCTTCGTTCTGCCAATGGAAAACCGGTTGCAATCGAAATTTCTTATTTTCCTGCCAAGTATTACCCTGGCATTACGCCAGACCTGTTTACCGAGGAAGGAACAGGGCAGTCCTCTTTTGCTGTGATGGAGCAAAAATTCGGCCTCAAATCTGAAAAGGCTTTTGATGAGGTGACGGTGGTGTGTCTTGAAGAACGCGAGGCAAAATACTTGCAGGTGGATCCTGGTGTTCCTGTTTTGCAGCGCTTCCGCGTTACACTTTCTGACAAGGGAATTCCCATCAAGGCTTCACGGGCGGTCTGGTTGTTTCATGCGGCTTATGAGATGGGCGTCTAGGGGGCTCCCCTGGGTTGTGCGGGATTGACAGCAATATTAGACGATGGGAGAAGACACAGTGGCGAGTGTAGAACTGAGGAATGTCTGGAAAATTTACGGTGGTAAGGTTCAGGCGGTTATTGATGCAAATTGGAAATGCGAGGATGGGGAGTTTTTCTCCATTCTAGGGCCGTCGGGATGCGGCAAATCATCCACCTTACGGATGATTGCAGGTTTGGAAGAAATCAGTCGCGGCGAGATCCTTTTCAACGATCAGGTTGTCAATCAGCTTCCTCCCAGCAGCAGAAATGTGGCGATGGTATTCGAGAATTGGGCGTTGTATCCGAACCTTACTGTTTATGAAAACATCGCTTTTCCTTTGCGGGTGCGCAAGATGCCCGAAAGCGAAATTGATAAGAAGGTGAAAGAGGCAGCTGAATTTCTCAATTTGACTTCAATTCTTCACACCGGGGTTCGTCATTTGAGCGGCGGCGAGATGCAAAGTGTTTCTATTGGCCGGGCAATCGTCCGCCAGCCAGCCGTGATGATTATGGATGAACCGATCTCTCACCTGGATGCGGGGCTGCGAGCGCGTATGCGGGATGAGTTGAAGAAACAAGTTGAACGCTTGAGAGTGACCACTTTGTATATTACCCATGATCAGGTTGAATCGATGGCGATGGCAGACCGCATTGCGATTATGAACCTGGGGCGGATTCAGCAAGTGGGCACGCCGCTTGAAATTTACTATAACCCGCGCAATGATTTCGTAGGCGGCTTTATTGGCGAACCGCCCATGAATTTTACTTTTTGTGAGCTGTTGCAGGAAGAGGATCAATCTTTTATTGTCTCTCCTTCTTTTCGACTGCGTTTGGATGATGAATGTAAATCGCAGTTCCTCCAGTACCGCGGCGGCTCAAGGCTCAAATTGGGTATTCGCCCAGAAGATGTGCGGGTCAGTATGCAGCCTTTTCCGAACAGCTTTGCTCTGGAGACTGATTTTGTTGAACCCCAAGGCGATCGCACGATCATTTCATTACGGTTGCACGGCGGCGATATTCTTCTGGCGCAGGTGCTGGGCAGTCTGCGGCCGGATATCGGGCAGACGGTCTATGTCACTTTTGATCAGCGCCACATGCACTTCTTCGATATAGAAACAGGCTTGAATATTTTGTACCCCGAATAGGACTACCCTGGAGAATTCGCATGGCACAAGTTGAATTGCGCACCATCACCAAAAAATTTGGAAAAGTTACCGCCCTTGACCAGGTCAGTTTTACGGTCAACGATGGCGAATTGTTTGTTTTATTGGGCGCTTCGGGCGCTGGAAAATCAACGACTATTGCGATCATTTCGGGCATCGAGACCCCCGATAGCGGTGGAGTTTTTTTGGATGGGCAGGATATAACTAAAACGTTTCCCCAAAACCGCGATATCGCCACTGCTTTTGAGAGTTATGCGCTTTATCCCCATTTCACCGTTTTTCAAAATTTAATGTTTCCCCTGGAATCGCCGGAACGAAAAAAGCAAATGCCAAGGCAAGAGCGAGAAAATCGCGTTAAAGAAGTGGCGGAAATGCTCGGTTTAGGCGAATTGCTACATCGTTATCCGCGCGAACTTTCTGGCGGGCAGAAGCAGCGCGTTGCTTTGGGGCGTACCCTGGTGCGCCGCCCAAAAGCCTATATGCTCGATGAACCGATTTCTCACCTGGATGCCAAGCTACGGCACCGCATGCGTTCTGAGCTCAAAAAGATCCAGACAGAATTGGGGATTACCACCCTCTACGCCACACCTGACCAGCTCGAAGCCCTTTCGATGGGGGACACGGTGGCTGTGCTTAACAAAGGCGTCATCGAGCAAATCGGTACGCCGGATGAGATTTACTACAATCCTGTCAATTTGTATGTTGCCTCCTTTGTGGGGGATCCGCCGATGAATCTGTTCACGGTAGATTATCAGGGGGATCACGCTGTTGTGGAATGCGATACTCCCTATGCTGTTCCCATTCGACCGGAAGACCAGAAGATGCTGGCGGAAAAGATGGGAGGTTGCCAGTTGAAGATCGGCGTGCGGCCTGTGGATATCCGATTGACTGCGCCAGAGGATCCAAAAGCGCATACTCGCGGGGAGGTTGTCTTGCTGGATACACTTGGACAGACCAGCATCGTCACGGTGCGCTTAAAATCGGAAGAGATCAAGGCGAAGATCTCCTCCGATTTTCTGCCGAAACTGCACAGTACGATTGGCTTGCAGATGGACAATCAGCGTTTTTATTATTTCGATGCTGCAACAACTCGAAGTATCTGTTGATGGGTTTTGTGGGCGTTTTCTAAGCTCATTTTAAGCGATTCTATTCTCATCAATCAAAGGGGTAGATAAGATGGAAAAACGAAGATTAGGTTACAGTGATCTGTATTTGACTCCGGTGGGGCTGGGGACCTGGGCGATTGGCGGGGGTGATAACCCGTATGGCTGGGGGCCTCAGGACGATCGCGACTCTATTCATACCATTCAGCGAGCCATAGATCTCGGCATTAACTGGTTGGATACTGCCAAGGGCTATGGACATGGTCACTCTGAAGAAGTCGTCGGGCAAGCATTGAAAGGGCGGCGAGACCGGGTTATCCTGGCGACGAAATGCGGCATTCTCTGGAAAGAAGATGGCAGTGATATCTATGGTTATTTGAAGGCGGACAGCATCAAGGCCGAATGTGAATCCAGCCTAAAGCGTTTGCAAACAGACTATATTGACCTTTACCAGATTCATTGGCCATTGCCAGACGAAGACATCGAGGAAGGTTGGGGAGCGATCGCAGACCTGGTAAAAGAGGGCAAGGTTCGCTATGGGGGTGTCTCCAATTTTTCGGTTGCACAAATGAAACGCGTTCAAAAAATTCATCCTATCGCTTCACTGCAACCTCCGTACAGCATGGTCAACCGGGGCATTGAAAAAGAGATTCTTCCGTTTTGTGCGGCAAATCAGATTGGCGTGATTGCTTACAGCCCGATGCAAGCAGGTTTGCTGACCGGGAGAATGACCAAAGAACGGATAGCGGCTTTCCCTGTTGATGATTGGCGGAAAGGCAACCCCGATTTTCAAGAGCCGCGCCTCAGCATCATTTTAGATCTGGTTGAAAAATTGCGCCCGATAGCTGAAGCTAAAGGTCAAATCGTTGCGAACCTAGCTTTAATTTGGACTCTCCAACGGCCTGAAGTAACAGGGGCCATCGCTGGCGCACGCAGACCGGAACAGATCGAAGAGACCAGCCGGGCGATGGATCTTGTCTTGACACCTGAAGAATGGGCGGCGGTAAATGCACACCTGGCTGAATGCGAACGGCTGCTGGCTCAGGTATCTTGAGCTACCCGAAAAGATTAAGGAATTTAGCGCACAATGAGGGAGAGGTATGAAAGTAGCGATTTTAGGAGACCTTTTTTTAACGAATGAAGTTTTGCAAAAAGCGCTTGAAAAAGCATTTGAAGGCTCCGGAGTCCAGTTCGAAACTGTTTATCAGACAGATTCATGGCCGGTGACTCCGGTGATGAAAACCGATGAGGTCAGCGAGTTTGTTGGGGATGAAAATGAAGTCTGTAAAGTTGTCGGCGATGTGGAAATCATCCTGACGCATACCGCTCCAATCACCCAAAAAGTTCTGGCGGTGGCCAGGAACCTTAAAGTCGTGGGCGCTGCCCGGGGCGGGCCGGTCAATATTAACTGGAAAGCATGCACCGAGCGGGGGATCCCTGTTCTTTATGCTCCTGGTCGCAATTCCGGCGCTGTGGCTGAATTTACTGTTGGCATGATGTTGGCTCAGTCGCGCAATATCACTCGCAGCCACATGTCCATGATGACTGAAAAACGGTGGCGCGGGGATCTATATACACTGGATGTCGTGGGCAAAGAGTTGAACAGCTCTGTGGTCGGGCTGGTTGGTTCTGGCGCAATTGGTGGCAAGGTTGCGCATATTGTTCGGGCTTTTGGGGCAAGGGTGTTAATTTATGATCCCTATATCCCGGCAGAGAAAATCAAAGAGATGGGCGGTGAACCAGTAGAATTAGAGACATTGTTGAAAGAATGTGATTTTATTTCGCTCCATGCCCGCTTGACCAAGGAAACTCGCGGTATGATTGGCGAGCGAGAAATTCAACTTATGAAACCGACTGCTTATCTGATTAATACCGCGCGCGGGGAGCTTGTTGACCACAACGCGCTTTATAAGGCCTTAAAGGAAAAACGGCTGGCTGGGGCTGCCCTGGATATTTTTGAGTCGGAACCGCCGCCTGATGACAGCCCGCTTTATCTTCTGGATAATGTCACCGTTACCTCTCATCTGGCGGGGGCTTCCCTTCAGGCGGCAGAGATCGGGGCACGAGTTCTGGCAGAAGGCGTCTTTAATTACATCTACAAGCAGGAAACGCCCAGGTATTGCGTCAATCCGGATTATATTGAGCATAAAAGGTGAAGGAACCGTGAGCTATGACCATTGTGGCCGCAACTGAAGAGATTGACCGTTCGACCCCGATTCCTCTTTATTACCAGGTCTCTCAAATTCTCCGCAAGGAGATCGAGTCTGGCAGGTATAAACCGGGTGACTATATCCCGACTGAGATGGAATTGCAGAAGCGGTTCAGCGTAAGCCGAGCGACAATCCGTCAGGCTATTGCGGACCTGGTGTACCAGGGACTTTTGGAGCGCCGGCGCTCGAAAGGTACAACCGTTTCTGCCACGCAATATGAGGCGCGTCTCTCAGACCTGGCCAGCTTTACCAATGAAATGATGAACAGTGGGTTTACTTTGAGGACCCAGGTACTGAGTTTCAAACATATGGTCGTCCCAGAAAGCATTGCAGATTTTTTGGGGTTGAAGACCTCCGAAATGATCTATGCTATGGAGCGTCTTCGCCTGGTTGATGACAAGCCGGTATCTGTCGAAAAATGGTATGCGCCCGGCAAAGTTTTTCCGGGATTGGACAGGTCTTTTTTTGGAGAGACCGGTTTTGAGCAATCCACTTATTACGTTCTCATGAAACGATATGGGGTTGTTATCAATCGCGCCGTGGATACCGTCAGCCCGTTGGGAGTTGAAAGCCGGGAGGCAAAATTACTAAAAGTAGAACCAGGCACACCGGTGCTTCTGCGTTCGCGCATTTCGTATGGATCGGACAACCAACCGGTGTCATATGCTGTTGGCGTCTATTTGATACGCTTGCGCTTTCTGCTGGAGGCATCGCGTAGCCATACTATTCGTTAGGAGAAACAGGTAATGACGTCAGGAAATAAGCTTACTGTAAGTGATATTGCCAGGATGGTGGATCATTCGCTCCTCCGTCCTACGCTCACAGATCCAGAATTTGATGAGGGTATCGAACTAGTTAAGAAGTACCGTTGCGCCACAGTCATGGTAGCGCCCTATGATGTCCCCAGGGCAGTTGAACGCCTGGCGGGATCGGGCATCGCCGTCAGCACGGTCGTTGATTTTCCGCATGGCTCTAACCTGACCAAGGCGAAGGTCTACGAAGCCCAACTGGCGATGGATAACGGAGCAGTTCACCTCGATATGGTTCTGGCGATCAGCCGTCTGGTTGCAGGGCATGATGATTATGTCGAAGAAGATATCCGCGCCGTAGTGGAAGCCGGGCATGCTCGCAACGTCCCTGTGAAAGTGATCTTTGAAACCTGTTACCTTACCGATGATCAGATTGTAACGGCATGCAAGATCAGTGAACGGGCTGGGGCGGACTTTGTCAAAACGTCCACCGGCTATGGGCCGGGCGGCGCGACTCTCGAGGCGGTGCGGTTGATGCGAGCGAGTTGCAGCCCGAAAGTGCAGGTTAAACCCTCTGGTGGGATTCGCACGTTAGACCAGGTGCTGGAGTACCGGAAAGCAGGCGCTACCATGATCGGCACTCGGGCCACCGCAGCCATCCTGGATGAGGCTGTCCGCCGGGAAGCGGAAGGCACTCTTAAAGAATTGGACTGATTTCACTTCTTTGTTTTCCGACGTATTTTAAAGGAGTGTGCTAAATGTCGAGAATGAATGCTGCTATGTTTTATGCTCCCAAGGATGTTCGTTTCGAGCAAATTGAAATACCTTCGCCGGGGCCAGGCGAGCTGTTGGTTAAAATTGGCACTGCCCTGACCTGTGGAACAGATATCAAAACGTATGAGAGAGGTCATCCCACAATCATTAAGAAAGTCCCCTCCACTTTCGGCCATGAATTTAGTGGTCAGGTTGTAGCCCTTGGACAAGGAGTGACACAGTTCAAGGAAGGCGATCGGGTTTGCACGTGCAATGCAGTTCCCTGTGGGGAGTGTTATTATTGCAAGATCGGCCATCGCAACCTGTGCGAAGATCTCTTGATCCTGAATGGGGCCTACGCCGAATATATCGTTATCCCTGAGCGTATGGTTCGATTCAACGTTTATAAACTACCCGATCACATGACTTACCAGGAGGCGGCTGTTTCAGAGCCACTGGGAACTGCCGTACATTGCATTCGCCATGCCGGAATCCGTCAGGGGGATACCGTTGCTGTGTTGGGGTCTGGGCCGCTTGGTTTGATGCTCTGCCGCCTGGCTTATCTGCAGGGCGCCCGCGTGATTCTCTCGGGCGAAATCACCGAAGAACGCAAACGAGTGGCTTCTGAATTTGGTGTGAGCGAATTCATTAACATCCTTGAAGTTACAGATTCAAGAGACCGTGTTCAACGGGTTAAGGAGCTATCGTTTGGCGGTCGCGGTGTGGATGTGGCGATCGAGGCGGCCGGTTTTCCTGAAGCCTGGGAAGAGGCTATCCAGATGATCCGCAAGGCTGGCACGGTTGTGTTTCACGGCGGCTGCAAAGCAGGCACGACGATCACGGTAGATACTCACACCATGCATTACGCAGAAAACAAGCTCATCGGCGTTTACCATCAGGATCCGGATGACTATCGCCGTTCTTTTCAGTTGTTAGCCAGCCGCCTAGTGGATGGGCGGAAATTTGTGACCGATACGATGCCCCTGAACCAGCTCATTTCTGCTTTTGAACGCGTCCGGCGTTTCGAGGGTATCAAGTTTGCCATTGATCCATCGGTGATGTAGGAGGGCTACCTTATGGCAAGAAAAGCTTTTATGACCCAAAACGAACGTATTGAGGCGTTGCTCAACCGCAAACCGGTAGATGGCGTGCCATTTGTCCATAAAGGATACAGTTTTTGCGCTTCGAACGTGGGTATCCCTAAGGCAGATATTTTTGAATTTCCTGAAAAAAGTTTCCTGGCTCAGTTATGGACGATGGAACAGTATCACGCTGAGCAGGCGCCTTTCTATACTTTTGTGGCGTATGGCGCCTGGGAATTTGGCGGAGAGATTGCCTGGCCAGAAGACCGCTGGGCATCTGGGCCATCGGTGGCGCGCCGCCCGGTTCAAAACCTCGAAGATATTTATAAGCTGACCCTACCTGATGTTAAGACCGCAGGGTGTCTTCCTCGCATGATGGAATTTGCCCGCCTACAAGAGAAGTATGGCACACAAATAGCCTTTATTTACGGCAGCCCGTTCACTTTTTGTGCAAACCTGTGCGGGGTCGATAAATTTCTTGAATGGGCTGCTTCTGAACCGGATGCTGTCCATCATGTGATGCGGCTGATGTGCGATCATCTTAAACAAGTGGCGGATTGGTTCATCGAAACCTTTGGCGCCGAGCGGGTGTTGCCGCGCGTTGCTTCACCGACCGATGGTTTAATTTCGCCGCGCATGTACCAGAAGTTTGTTTTGCCTTACCGGATGGAGTTGCACCAATACGTGCTGGATAAAGGTGTCAGGCATATTTACGATCATATCTGCGGGGAGCAGAATAAAAACCTGCCGCTGCTAGCTCAATTGCCCTGGGGGGACCCAGGTATTCTTAGTTTTGGCCATGAGGTTGATTTACTCAAGGCGGCGGAAATATTTCCCAATGAAATTATTTGCGGTAATGTCGAACCGGCTGTGATTGTCAAGGGTACGCCCGATGAGGTTTATGAAGCCTGCCGGAGGAATATCGAAATTGGCAAGCAGATTAAGAGTGGTTTTATCTTTATGGGTGGTTGTGATATTCCGGCTTCCGTTCCACCCTATCATATTTACCTGATGGGGAAAGCGTCTGAGGAATTTGGTCTTTACAACTGATCATCCCAACAGTTCAATAGCCAGAACTTTGTCTTTGTAGAAATTTGTAATTACCCCCTTTGGCTTAAGTTCCAGGGGGTAATTTCGAAAAACACTTAAGGGCTGGAAACGGAGATCAATACTGCTCGGACGACTACCCGCCTGTCATACCTTGCGTTCTTTTCATCGTAGCCTTGACAGGTGATGATGGTGACCCAGTCCAGCGTTTCATGTTTTGTGATGACGCCGGTATCTTCCGGACCGGTCAGGATGATTTCACGAACTTCGTAGAGGTACTTCTGCCCCCATGCCAGAATCTCAATTTGATCTCCCCATTTGAGGGCACTCAGGCGCGAGAACGGGCCAGCTGCTCCGTTTGCAAGGTAGGAATGGCCGGTGATCACCGTATTCCCCGGTGTGGTTGGGAAGGCGGTGCCTTCCAGGTAGCCAGCATTCGCGCCCAGCCAGGTTACATCCCAGTTTCCTGAAATCTCTGGGATTCCAACGATCGCGGTGTTTAAGCCGAGCGCTGGAATGACAAGGCGGAGCCCATCTTCGGAATGGTACCGCATATTTTCGGGTTGGGGCGGCAGCAATGTTAACGCGCCCGGCGCAAAACCGGTAGCCGGTAGTCCGTTGATATCGTATTGAATGCTGCGAAGCTCCGAGCCGCTGCCAGTGTCAAAGGCAATGAAGAACAGTCTTCTCCCAATTGGAACAACACCAGAAACCGGGATTGTACTGACGCCTAGAAAATCAGTCACTCGCCTGGTGTCTTTATCCTCATACGGAGGGATGCTTTTCCAAAGTTCATAACCGTTGCTGCCATCATCGGCTGAAAAGTAGATCGCGTTGCCTACATTGACGAGATTCCGTATAGGCGTGCTGAAAGCTCCTGGCCGGATGTCTTTGACCAACCAGGCTTCGGTGTAGGGCGGGTCAGACTTCCATAATTCCACTCCATGTGCCCCGTCGTTTGCGGTAAAGAACCAGGTGCCAAGGGAGGAATGGCCCTGGGTTTGGGGGTTGGAGCTGAAGAAACCGGGGTAAACATCATTCACCCGGTAAGTGCGCGTGACATCGTAGGGGGGCTCGCTGTGGCGCGGTTCATACCCACTGACGCCGATATTGGCGCTGAAAAGCACATCCTCGCCGATTGCTTCCAGGCTGGAGGGGTCTGATGGAAAGGCATAATCAAAGTCATTTGCCCGTACGGTGCGAAGGGTGTCAAATGGTGGCTTGCTGTACCAAAGCTCGCGCCCTTTGCCATCGAAGGCTGTAAAGAAAAGGGTGTTTTGAACTTTGGTCAATTCACGCGCTTCTGAATCTCCACCGCCGGGATAGATGTCTTTGACCATGCGGGTGCTGCTGGCGTTATATGGCGGCTCTGATTTCCAAACTTCCCGTCCGGAGCTGTCGTTGGCGGTGAACAGCAGCGTCCAGCTGATGCCGGTCAGTTCTTTTGGATCCGAACCGGTGATCCCTGACCAGATGTCGCTGACCAGTTCTGCGCTACGATAAGGAGGGGAGCTCTTCCATAGCTCTGGACCTGTAACACCGTCATTTGCTTTGAAGAAGATTGTGTTTCCAATGGCAGTTAATTCACTGGGTGAAGAATCGCCATTGGGATTGATGTCTGCAACTAAGAAAACCTTGTTATATGGTGGGGTGGAAGCCCATAATTCGTAGCCGGATTTGCCGTCGTTGGCTGTAAAAAAAAGGGTTTCGCCGACTGCTGTCAGGTTTGACGGGTTGGAGCCGGAGTCGCCTGGCATAAGATCAGCAATCCGGCTGGCATTTGCAGTATTATAGGGCGCTGTCAATTTCCATAGCTCGCGGCCAAGGTGATCGTCTGCCGAAAAGAACAAGGTAGTACCCAAAACGTATAAATTGCCGGGGTCTGAACTGGCAGATCCCTCCACCAAGTCAATAGTCTCCACAGGGATATCTTCATCATCCCATAAAGGAGCCGCAAGAACGTTTTGTCTCGGCGATGACCGAAAAAGTTCAAGTGTCAGGAAGATTAATAGCGCGCAGAAAGAAAGCAGTCGACGGTTCATGCCCAGTTCTGTGTTATTCTACTGCTGGGTTGGGATACCAAAATCTTTAGATTACCCCAGCCGGTTTACCTGTCTAATATATCACAAATACCCAATATTGGCATTTTAAATACCCACTTTGTAGAGGGCAGGTAAATTTATTACGCTCTTACCTCTTCTACGACCACTGCTGTGCCATAAGCCAGCACCTCGGTAACGCCCTCTGCTACATCGTTGGCGTCGTAACGCATTCCGATTATGGCATTTGCGCCCATTTGTTGGGCATGGCGTACCATCAGGTTGAAAGCTTCTTCACGGGCGTGTTCGCAAAGCTCTGTGTAGATGGTGATATTGCCGCCAACCATGGTCTGAAGCGCGCCGACCATGTTCCCAACCACGCTGCGAGACCGCACCGTAATTCCCCTGACAACTCCCAGATGTTTCACGACTCGATAACCCTCAAATCCGAAAGCCGTAGTGATCATGCTTGTGTCCATATGATATTTCTCCTTTTCGTTTCATGCCACTTTTTTATCGGTTTGTAACGCGATCAAACCGTCACAAAGTGTACAAAACAGCTTGCTTGATATACGAAGTTTATTCAAAATTAGATGCGCTTTTTTACAAGCGTCTGTTCTGTGAGCGACTATTCTTGGGGTTTCTGGTGGTCATGACGCCAACAGCCCCTAACCAAATAAAAGCTAATCCGCTCGATAGCAGAACTGCGCCTACCGTATAGATGTTTTGAAGTGAAAACTTTTCAAGGAGGTTATAGGCCAACAATGGTGCAATTGCCATCCCAATATCTCCAAAGGTTGTCAAAAGCCCCATTAATTTTCCTACAGGCTGGCGGGGATTAGCCTCCTCGATCAGCGCAGGCAGGATAGCGATAGTGACGCCGGAGTACAGGGCTGCCAGGATGACCCCGGCGAGAAAGAGGACTGATGTAGCAACCCCGGCGATCCATATCATCCCTAAAACTCCCAAGACATTTCCAAAAGCCAGGATCCCCCACCGGTTTTTCCATCGGTCTGAAATCTTGCCTGCCAGAGGAGCAATACCCGAAGAAAGAATGGAGCGCAGCGCCAGGATCGCGCCGCCCATTGCTGCGGCTTTGATCTCAATCCCATGGAACGATTTGCTTATGTCTAAATGCCGGGCGATGAAGAGGGTAATGGTGGACATGAATAGTCCCTCGCCAACCATAAACACCAACAATTGGAGATAGCTGATTGAGACGTTGGTCCGGTTCAACAACTCTTTCATCTCAAGCCAGCCTTGCTTGAGATTTGGCAGGATACGTTGAGGTAAATACTGTTTCCACGTCTCCGGGTTGTTTGTTGGTGGAGCGTTCTGGTATGTTTCGGGCAGCAAGAGGGATGCAAGCAGGAAACCTGCGCCTGCGAAGAACACGCAAACGAGCAAGGCAGTATTAAACCCCAGGGTATCGCTCAGAAAACCGCCCAGGAGTGGAAAGAATGCTAGCGCCAGGAAGTAAAAAGACTGGAGCGCTCCGGAACCCCAGGCGCGGTTATCGGCAGTGGTAATATCCAGGATCATACAATAGGAGGCAATATAGATTAATGACCACGCAATTCCCCAAAGTACTCGACCGACCAGAAATAACTTTTCATCTGGAGCGAGGATATAGATCGAATTGGATAAAATCCCCAGCCCGAGACCTGCCAACAGGAAAGGTCGCCGCACCATACGGCTTAAGAGCAGCCCGACCAATGGATTGAGCGGCAAGCGGACAAGGCGGTTGGCGCTCAAGATCAAGCCCACTGCTGCCAGATCAAATCCCCGGCTGGAAGTGTAAACCGGCAAAACAGCATATAAAGTCAGATCTCCGGCCAGCGCAAATGCGACACAGAATCCCAATAAATAGATAGCTTTGCTAGCGTGGTTATGATCTGATAGAAAGGACAATATTTAACCCTGGCGGATGAAATAGGCATGTCAGGCGTCAGATTCGAGTTTGGCCGGGTTTGGGCGTTGGCTGGCGTTTAACAATACCCTGACTTTTTCATGAAATTCGGCTTCGCCCAATCCCAACAAAGTGTCTCCTGCCTGGAGAATTATGCCGCCATTCGGTAGGATGAATTCTTCTCCGCGCGCAACCAGCACCACCAGATATTCCGGCGGAAGAGAGATTTCATAAATAGCTTTTCCAATGGCCCAGGAATGAAGCGGGACTTGCGTTTCTTTTAGAATCCCTTTCCACTCCCCTTCTGGGACGTATTCAATCGGATAACGTCGTTTGGGGGGTTCCTTGGTGCTGATATTCAGCCACTTTGCGACAAACGGGATGCTCGTTCCCTGCAGCAAAACGGAGGTAATGACGACGAAGAATACTACATTGAAAATTAATTCAGATTGTGGGAGCCCGGCCAGTTTTGGGTAGGTTGCCAGAATGATGGGCACCGCGCCGCGCAGTCCCACCCAGGAAATAAATCCTTTTTCAGAGAGCGACAGGCGGGTAAAAATTAGCGAGATCAGCACACTCAGCGGGCGGGCGATGAAGATAAGCGCCAGGGAAATGGCCAGGCCGGGCAAGATGATCATCATAACCCGCGATGGAAAAACTAACAATCCTAAGGTTAGAAACATCGTAATTTGCATCAGCCACGCCAGACCATCATAAAAACGCAACAGACTACGCTTGTGTAAAAATTCTTCTCGGCTCATGACCAATCCAGCTACATATACTGCCAGAAAACCGCTGCCATCGGCGAGAGTAGCCAAACCAAAAGCCAGAAAAATTGTCCCTAAAGAGAGTACCGGGTATAGACCCTCATACCCTAATTTCAGGCGGTTGGTGAGATACAAAGTCATCTTGCCCGAAAGATAACCGACCATTCCCCCGATAACCATCTGAAGCAAGAAAAGTGGTAGAAGGTTTAGGATAGATTTCTCAGGGTGGAGAGCTAACTCGATCAACCCGATGGTCAGAAATACTGCCATGGGATCATTGCTCCCGGATTCCAGTTCCAGCAGCGGTCTTAATTTACCTTTGAGGTGAAGCCCTTTTGACCGCAGTATTGAAAAAACCGCCGCGGCGTCAGTGGAAGAAACGATGGCCCCCAACAGAATGCTTTCTATCCATGAGATATCCAGAATTACGCGAACTACCCCTCCCGTTATTAGAGCCGTCAGCAATACTCCCAACGTTGCCAGGGTGATCGATTCTTTATACACCGGACGGATGCTTTCGAAATTTGTATCCAACCCACCCGAAAACAGGATGATAACTAACGCGACTACCCCGATATATTGTGCCAGAGTTGGATCATCGAAATAAATTCCCCCAGGCCCGTCAGACCCCGCCAGCATTCCAAGCGCAAGAAACAATAATAATGCTGGGATGCCAAATCGGTCAGAAATTTTACTGGCAGCAACGCTGATAATGAGAAAGATGGCGACAATGATCAAAGTTGTTTCAAAGGAAATTTCAATCATGATCTTATTATACGTGAGGAGTTCGATCTGATCTAAAAAAACCATTTTATTAGGATGGGGCCGATAACAAATTGTCCTTTTAGGCTTTCTTTTCTCGCGCCGAATAGCGTTTGTTATCAATAAGCTGGTGTATTAAGCAAAAAGGGCTGCATTGGCAGCCCCAGGATCATTAACCTGTAACTTACACAACAGGTTTTGTGCGTTTATTGCCGGGTTGGAACCCAGATGGATTTAACCTCAGTTACAGCTTCGATCGCTTCGAAGCTGTTGTCGCGCCCGTAGCCGCTTTGTTTGTAACCGCCGAAGGGGGCGTTTGGCGCAAAGAAATCATACGTATTGATCCATACGACGCCGGCCTCGATTTTGGAGGCGATGCGATGCGCCCTGGCCAGATTGGTAGTCCAGATACCCGCCGCCAGGCCATAGGTAGTATTGTTAGCGCGCCTTATGAGTTCTTCTTCCGTATCGAAGGAGTAGATATTGACCACCGGGCCAAAAATTTCCTCATGGCTGATGCGTGCCTCGTCCGCGACCTCTGTGAAGATGGTGGGCGGGAGATAGAAGCCGCCTTCGGGTACGCTGGGCGGTTTCAGGCGTTTTCCACCACTCAGCAATTTTGCGCCAGATTGAATGCCGTCCTGGATATAACCTGTAACGGTGTTGAACTGAGCCTCGTCCACAATTGGGCCTAAATCGGTTTCCGTATCAAAGGCATGGCCAATATGAGCCTTGTTTGCCAGTTCCAACATGCCTGCAACAACATGCTCATAGACAGGTTTTTGAACATACAGGCGGCAGCCAGCCACGCAGCTTTGCCCGGAATTGACGAAGGCAGCTTTAAATGCTCCAGGAATAGCTACATCCAGGTCGGCGTCTTCCAAAATGCAATTGGGCGCCTTGCTTCCCAGCTCTAGCGTCAGCCGCTTGATATTTACGGTCGAATTCTGAATAATCTGCCGCCCGACCTCGGTAGAACCGGTCACCTGGATCTTGTTGATACCCGGGTGGCTGGAAAGCGCCTGCCCGATCACGCCCCCCGGGCCAGTAACGATATTCAAAGCGCCTGCTGGGAGTCCAGCTTCGAGACCTAACTCACCCAACCTTAAAATAGCCAGGGAGGCGACGGAGGCCGGTTTTAATATGACTGCATTGCCGGCAGCCAGCGCCGGGCTGATCTTTTGTGTACCATGGATCAGGGGATAATTCCAGGGAATGATGAGACCGACAACGCCGACTGGTTCTCGCCGGGTGTAAACGAATATCTCTGGGATCGAGACAGGCACTGTCTGACCGAATATTTTGCTGGGCCAGCCGGCGAAGTGATAAATATTATTCGCTGCAACCTTTGAGTCGATCATGCGAGTATGGTGCAGCGACTTGCCGTTGTCGAGCGATTCGAGCTGGGCCAGTTCTTCAGAATTCTTTTCCACCAATTCAGCAAAGCGACGCAAGATTTTTTCCCGCTCTGCCGGTAACATGCGCCCCCAGGGACCAGCCATTGCGGTCTGGGCGGCCTCGACTGCGCGGTTGATATCTTCCTGGTCTCCCGAATAGATTTCCGCTAATTTGGCCCCGTCGGAGGGATTGGTGGTAACGTATGTCTTCCCTGAGACGGAAGCTACTTTTTCGCCGCCGATGATCATTTTGATCGGCGATGAATCTAAAAACGCTTTTACATTTGGATCGATCGATTGGATTGCCATAGAGTACTCTCCTGGTTTATTGGGTCTATTTTGAAGCGGTCGCTAAAACATGGAGGCGAATAATCGAATTTCGCGCCTCTGTTATATTGTACAAAATAGGCCTTAATTATAATAATAAACTGGCTTTCAGGGCTAGTTAACCGCGGGATGAAACTAATTTTGTCAAGGATATCTTAGCCCTGGCCAGAGAGCACATAATCGGCGAATGCCTGAACCTATTCAATATTCGGAGAAACTTTGACAACCGTGGTCGGATAGGTTGTGGTTTCATTCAATTCATCAGGAATGACAATCTCATTACTTTCCGGTGGCTGTGGGCGTAATGTCGCTAGAATACACGATCCTTCCATCGCCTTCACCTAACAGGGCTTTGGTCAGGAGATTTTTCACGATAACCTCGTACGATACGAGATTTTCGATAACGGTCTCCTTAAGTGTTGGGCCGTATATTGGATCCTGGGCGGCTTTATCCAGGAATTCAAGGCTGTACTGGCCTACCGGCTCTTCTTTCGCGGCGAGGATCACGTTGAGACCAGGAGTGGATAGGTTGACCAGCTCGGAAAACTTCCTGGGATTCTCCTTGGGGTAAATGATTACCAGGCGGTTCTGAGCAAAGTTCTGCTGACTTTTTTCGTCAATCCTTTCTTCATCGATACCTGCTTTCATTATGTTTTTGATTCATGCTGACAAAGACATCTCCTGGAGCCCCGCCTGAAAGCTATTGCGCTAACTATTGTGTTCCTGCGAAGTTGAATTCAACCCTGATTTTCGGATTTTTTGCTTCAAAGGCTTTACCGATTTCTGTGAAAGATTTGGTGAGAAATGCTACTACCATCACGCTTAAAGTGATGGTTTTTCGAGATGGGCGGTTACGGTTACCGTTTTACTTTTTACCGACCCCGTCGCGACTGACAGGGCGTTTGCGGCTGGCTAAGTAACAAGGGCGGCGAGAAAGATAAGAATCCCCAGTAAAGCGAAAATTGGTTTTGTTTTCATTCGAAAGCCCCCATAAATGTTTATTGCTCATATACATATTATTACTAATAAAGTACTCTTATGCACAAAAACTATATAATGTATCTGTTGTTACGGATCAAATATACGGTATAATAAATTAGACTTTAAATAAATAAATTATAAGTAAAAGTGAGACATGCAACAATTACTTGACGGTATTCTTGAAGGCTTGCGGCTTCTCTTTACGGGAGATGCCGTTTTGTGGGAAATCATCTACCTCTCTGGCAGGATCAGCGGGATTGCCTTGGTGATTAGCGCGGTTCTAGGCATCCCGTTTGGCGCTTTTCTTGGCCTGGCGCGATTTCGCGGCCGTCGTCTTGTGCAGGCAATTGTCTATACCGGTATGGGGCTGCCTCCTGTGGTGGTTGGGCTTGCGGTTTATCTGCTTCTTTCACGCAGCGGGATTTTGGGGCATCTCAATTGGTCCTGGATCCCGCAACTTTTCACGGTCCCTGCAATGATTGTTGCCCAGGTGATTATCGCCACGCCGCTTGTTGTTGGGTATACCATGGCTGCCGTTTCTGAGGTAAATCCTGATTTGCGCATTCAGGTGCGTTCTTTAGGGGCGACGCCTTTGCAGATTACCCTAGCTGTTCTGTGCGAAGCGCGTCTTGGGATTATTGTTGCCCTGGTTGGCGGGTTAGGCAGTATCATCTCCGAGGTGGGCGCTGTGATGATGGTAGGGGGAAATATTGAAGGTTCTACTCGTGTTCTGACAACAGCTATCATGCTGGAGACCCGGCGGGGAAACTTGGATCTGGCTATCGGTCTGGGGATGGTATTACTTCTCCTGGCGTTCCTCATCAACTTTGGGGTTACCCAATTACAAGGGAAGGGGAATTGATGGCCAAGATCTACGATTTGCAAAACGTAAAAAGGGTTTACGAAAGTCGGACGGTTGTTGATATTGACACCCTTGAAATCGAAGACGGAGAAATTCTGGCAATTGTCGGGCCGAGCGGCGCGGGAAAATCCACACTTCTTCGCCTCTTGAACTTTCTTGAATATGCCGATAGCGGGTTGATTCGCTATAAGGGTCAGGAGGTAAACGCGCAGCTCCCCTTAGATTTTCGCCGCCAGGTTACCACAGTATTTCAGCGGCCAGCACTACTTCAGGGCAGCGTAGAAGAGAACGTAGTTTACGGCTTGCGCTTGAGGGGAAAGAAGAACGGCAAAGGAGAAGTTCTTGAAGTCATTACCCGGATGGGGTTAGAAAAACTTCGGCGTGCTCGGGCGCGCACGCTTTCGGGCGGCGAAGCGCAACGCGTGGCGCTAGCCCGCGCCGTGGTGGTCCGGCCTGCAGTTCTCCTGTTGGATGAGCCTACTGCTAATTTAGATCCCTATAACATCAGTTTGATCGAAGAAGTCGTTCGAGAGATCAACCGGGTTCAAAAAACAACCATCGTGCTCGTAACGCATAATGTTTTCCAGGCCAAGCGGATGGCGCATCGCATCGCGTTGATGCTTTCTGGAAAAATCGTTGAACTATCCCGCACGCAAGACTTTTTTGATCACCCTCGTGACCCGCGCACCCGCGCTTTCGCGAATGGCGAGATGATCTATTGACAAATTCTTTTCAAGGCGGGTTGTATGTTTCAAAAAATGAGTTTCTACAAAATATTGGTTGCGTTGATTTTGTCTATGCTGCTGGTTGCAGCTTGTGCGCCGACGGCAACGCCAACCGCAGAATCGGTGGCGGTTCCAACGCAAGCACCGCCCACCAAAGCGCCGAAGCTAGCGTTCACCAATACCGAAATCCAGCAACCCCAGGAGATGATCCTGGCAACCACCTCAAGCACCCAGGATTCTGGGTTGCTGGATTACTTGCTGCCGGATTTTGATAAAGAATTCAACATTAAAACCAAAGTGATTGCTGTCGGATCTGGACAGGCGCTCCAGATGGGGAAAGATGGCGACGCCGATGTCCTGCTCATACACTCACCAGCCGCAGAAAAAGAGTTCATGGATGCGGGGGATGGCGTGCGCCGTGAGGATGTGATGTATAACGATTTCGTCATCGTTGGCCCCGCAGAAGACCCGGCGAAAATTACCGGCCTGAAGACATCTGTGGATGCATTCAAAGCCATTGCTGAAAGTGAATCGAAATTTGTTTCCCGTGGCGACGATTCTGGTACACATGTAAAAGAGAAGAACATCTGGAAAAAAGCGGAACTTGAACCAGTGGGCGACTGGTATGTTTCTGCAGGTCAAAATATGGGTGCTGTTTTAACGATGGCTGATGAATTGCAAGGGTACACGCTGAGCGACCGGGCGACCTACCTGGCTTTTTTGCAGCAGGGGTTGAGTCTAAAGATTATGGTTGAAGGGGATAGCTCTTTGTTGAATCCTTACGGCGTCATCGCTGTAAATCCAGCTAAGAGCCCAAAGATCAGAAACGACCTTGCTAACCAATTCATTGACTGGATCATTTCTATCCCGGTGCAGGAAAAAATACAGGTTTTCAAGAAAGAGGAGTTAGGCCAATCGCTTTTCTACCCCAGTTCCAAATTGTGGCAGGAAGCAAAATAACCGGCTCCGGCGCTTTTTTGTGTTATCTTAAAAAAACAGCTTTAGAGTTCAATTTGCATTCCAGTGTTCGCGCTTTCATAGCCCTGCATCTGCCCTATAACCTGGCGGCCAGCGCTGGATTGTAACCAGTTGAACAGCGTAAGCAGGGGTTCCTGCTTTGCGATCTGCGTATGGGCTACCAGATCGTAGCACTCCTGCGCTAAAAAGACAAAACCCAGTTGAAAAGCCAGCGCTGCCGATTCTAATCCAAGACCCACATCTGCCTTTCCCTCTGCAATGGTACGCGCCACTTCGGAATGGGTGGTTTTTTCATTCTCATAGCCATTAATTTGAGAAGAAGATATTCCTAAACGCTCCAAATTCGCATCCAGCCATACTCTGGTGCCGGATCCCGCCTGACGATTGACAAACTGTATCTGAGGGCGTGTCAGGTCTTGCAGACGGTGAATGCCCTGAGGATTCCCAGGGGCCACAATTAACCCCATGCGCCTTTCTGCCAGGCGGGCCACGGTGATCTGCTTGCCCGGAAACAGTTTTCGAATATAGGGCAAATTGTAGGTATCGGTCTCGGCATCCCACAGATGAGTGCCGGCTAGATCTGCCCGTCCGTCTGCCAGTGCGATCAGCCCGCCAAGGCTACCTGAAAAAACCAACTGCATGGTTGAATTGGGAATGATCTCTCGAATATGCCCGGCCAGCCAGGTGATGACCATGTCGTGGCTGCCGTAAAATCGTATAATAGCGCTTGCTTCGGCGTCAGGTTCGTGCTGTAGTCCTCTCCAGTGATCCAGCGCCAGACTAAAAGCCTGTTGCACTTCCGGAAGATCATAGCCAGTGGTAAGCACTTCTAAGAGAAAAGCTTCGGCTTTGTGAACCAGGGTTGCCTTTCGCAGCGGCCCGTGCGCCAGAATTTGAGCCTGTTCAATCTGCCTGCTTACATGCGTGCCCTTTCCAGCCTGGCTAATGATCAACCCTTGCTGCGCCAGTTCTTGATAAGCCCGCTGGACGGTGCCTGGGGTGCAACGCCATTTATTCGTCAATTCCCGAATAGAGGGCAACCGGTCATTGGGCTGCAGGATGCCGTTCAGGATATCCTGGCGGATCGATTCCGCTATGCGTTTATATAAAAAGGTTTCACCCATCTTTTTTCTTATATTCTTGAATTTTGGTTGCCGCCATGATGTGATATCAGACCAATCTCAGTATACCGATATCTGGAAAAATCAGCAAATTTTGCTAAAGCGAAAATGATTACACTCCTTAAAACCTGGTCTTTAGATGAATTCCGGCATCGGGTTTGTTGGACTCCTTCCGATCAGGTGAAACTGGAATGAGAGTCATTAACCATTTATTAGTTTGTGATAACATTCTGCAAGACTTGTAATTCCAGGCAATCACTATTGCTCATCAACGAACTGCATTCAGGGCATTTGTTGACCAAGGATTTTTTTAATTTTTTGGATAATCATAGTGGAGGGATGATGGCTGGTTTGAAAGGGAATTTTCTCAAAGAAAGAATGAGACGCGGGGAAAAGGTCATAGGCGGTTGGATTACGCTAACGGATCCGATTATGGGGCGCATTTTCTCACAGGTGGGGTTTGATTTTGTAATGATTGACCTGGAACATTCGGCGATCAATCAGGAAACTTTGCAAACCATGCTGTTAATGTTCGAGGGGACACAATCTTGTCCCATTGTAAGGGTGCCAGGGCATGATCCGGTCTGGGTAAAATGGGCGCTGGATTCAGGCGCGGAAGGAATTTTGTTCCCTAACGTCAGAACTGAACGAGAAGCTCGCCAGGTTGTGCAGATGGCGAAGTATCCCCCCCAGGGAATACGAGGTTTTTTCCCGCGCGTGGCGTCCAACCTCACAACTAAAATGAGTGAGTATATGGATGGCATTAACGACCGCATTAATGTGTGGATACAAATTGAAGATATCCAGGCTGTTGACCATCTTGACGAGCTTTTCTCTGTCGAGGGGGTGGATGCGGTTTTAGTGGGGCCGGCTGACCTTTCGTTGTCGATGGGAATTTTATTTCAATGGGAACATCTGGAATTTCAGCGGGCGATCCAAAAAATACTGGAAAGCGGGGCAAACCATCATCTACCGGTTGGGTACCCGGCGGATGATACCGCTGAGAAAGCCCTGTCTTGCCTCCGGCAGGGTTTTCAGTTTGTCACAACAGGGATGGACAGTCTCCTGGTGCAGCGCGCGGCGCGAGACGTTTTGGAAGAAATTAAAAAAGGGTGGGAGGCCTGAATTTTAGTTTTCTTGATAAGAGCCTGCTTGACTGTTGTATTCCTATCCTAAATTTGCACCCGTGACCGACGATCACAATGTAATCTTGTAGGAGCTTTGATAGCGGATTATCCCCTGAGGACAGGTTACACATTTTATTGCAAAAACCTATTGACTTGGGGATTGAAATTTCGTAGAATATTCACAATTCGTTTAAATTACAAACTAATTGGCCTTCGATATTGGGGAGGGGTTTTCAGATGGCCGGCTTGAGAACCATTAATCATGTTGACATGCGCAACCGAAATATTGCGATCATTGTCAATCATCTGTATCAATACGCTCCTATTTCCCGTGCCGGCCTGGCAAAGAAAACCGGTTTAAACAAAGCGACTGTAACAAGCATCATCCGAATCTTGATGGAAAATGGATTTGTAGTCGAGGCAGGGACAAGGCATATGGGCAGCAGTGCTGGACATCCCGCCATTGATCTGAGGATCAATCCGGATGCCGGAAGGGTGATCGGCGCTGAAATTAATGCAGAGAGCATCGCTGTAGCGGTGCTCGATATCTCGCCGAGAATAATCTGGCGTGAAACCCGTAAACATTCTCAAAAAGAAAATGCCGATGCGGTCATGGAGGAGACCATTCAACTTCTGCATCAAGCCTATGCGCGAATCCAAGGTGGAACTGCTCCGGTTCTCGGAATTGTTGTGGCGCTGCCTGGATTGGTGGATTTGAGGTCGAATGTTCTGCTTGATGCGCCGGATATGGGCTGGAAAAATGTGCCAATTGGCAGATTGATTCAAGATGAGTTGAAACTGCCTGTGGCTATTGGAAATTCGGCCCATATGGCGTCTATTGCCGAAAACTACTTTGGCGCTTCTAAGGAAAGCGAGGTGTCGCTTTTTCTCAATCTCGGGCCATCGCTTGGCAGCGGTATTGTCATCATGGATAATGTTCTGAGCGGCGCGGCTGGCCTGGCGAGCGAAGCAGGTCACATGACGGTTGATCCGAATGGTGAAGTATGTTCGTGCGGCAATATCGGTTGTTGGAATACGGTTGCCAGCCTGCGCGCCCTTCTGAAACGGGTGCGAACCTCCATCCAGGAGGGCTGCCCTTCAGCGATCCAGAAAGTTGTTCAAGGAGACCTGACAGATCTGAATCTAGATCATGTTATTTGGGCCGCGCATAACCGAGATGCCGTTGCCTGCCGGGCTTTGGAGGAGACCGGCGTCTGGTTGGGAATTGGCATCAGCAACCTGATCAACTTGCTTAATCCGGAATCTATTGTTCTTGGCGGCCCGATGAGCGCGGCGTACGATTTTTTCCTCCCGAGCATTCAAAAAGAAATTCTAAAGCGGGCATTTGTTGGTAAGGTTAAAAACTACCAAATCACACTTGCGAAGTATCGGGAAGATTCCTGTCTGGTTGGTTCTCTTGCAGTAATTTATTGGAACTTGATGAATCAGCTTCAATACATCACCTTGCCAGAGGATGGGAGATTATGATGGACAAACCGGTTCCATGGTCAGAGTTTGTTGCCCCGCTGGATTTTACGAAATATTATCGTAAGCAGTTGATTTTAAATCGTTGCGTGGATTTCAGGGTGACGCAAACCGGGCTTGCGTTGAATTGCCAGGTCGATCATTGGGTTCATGACGACGGTCCCCGTGATGTACCCGTCTGCCTGGATGTCATTACTCCGAACGTAATTCGTTTTCGCATGAGCCTGGAAAATTTCGCTCCTCGTCCCAGTGATCTGCTCCTGCAACAAAACTGGCCCTCCGTTCCTTTTCAGGTCAGAGAAGAGAGCAACAAAATCATTTTGACGACTGAGCGGTTGAAGGTGGAACTGCAACGATATCCCTGGCGGATGCAAGTCTTTGATTTGCATGGTCCTTCACGCTCCCCATTTTTCAGCCAGCAAATCTATGATTTTGCTTATGGGCCGGCTTTTGAGGTTGCTCCGATAGGATTTCAAGCTGAAGAAGATGGAAAATTTTCAGTGCGCGAGGCGGTGGCGGTAACACCGGGCGAATCATTTTATGGGTTTGGGGAAAAGTTTTCTTCGCTTGATAAATGGAATCAAGAAATTACATCCTGGTCGGTAGATTGCGGAAATGTCAGCAGCCCGCGTTCTTATAAGAATATCCCTTTTTTTATAAGCACGGCGGGTTATGGCGTCTTCGTCAATAGTTCATTTCCCATTGTTTATCGCATGGGGACCCAATCGGGTATCTCTTATTCGTTCCATGTGCTGGATTGCGAGCTGGATTATTTTCTGATCTATGGCCCCTCCTTCAAAGAAATTCTTAAAGGGTACTGTGATTTAACTGGTTATGCACCTGTGCCTCCAAAATGGTCTTTTGGGTTCTGGTTATCTCGATGTGGGTACAAGAGCCAAGACGAGGTTGAAGAAATCGTTCTAGAAAGTCGCCGGCGAGGGTTTCCCCTTGATGTGATCTCGATTGACCCCTGGTGGATGGGAAATGGCCCCTGGACAACCGCAGAGTGGGATATGAAAGCTTTCCCGAATCCCAAAGGGATGATCACCTATTTGCTTAGCCAGCATGTTCGCACCTGTTTGTGGATTCATCCCTATTTGCCTGTTGGAAGCCGAATTTACGAGGAAGCTCTGGCTCAAAATTACCTGGTTTCAAAACCGGATGGCGCGCCCAGCCCTGTGATCGAAACTTTTTCCGGCAGCAGCCTGGCTGCGGTTGATTTTACGAATCCAAGGGCGGCGGCCTGGTTTCAGTCCTGGCTGCAGAGGCTACTTGATATGGGCGTAGCTGCTTTTAAGACAGATTTTGGAGAGCAGTCGCCTGTTGACGCGGTTTATGCTGATGGGCGGACAGGTTTGGAAATGCATAACCTGTATCCTCTACTCTATAATAAAACAGTGTTTGAACTGACCAGGCAGCACTTTGGACGCGGCCTGGTTTGGGGCAGGTCAGCTTATGCTGGCTCCCAGCGCTACCCGGTTCAGTGGGGGGGCGATAGTTACGCCAGCCTGGATCAGATGCGAACGCAACTCCAGGGTTTGCTGAGTTATGGCATGTCGGGCGTGCCGTTTTGCGGCCATGATATTGGCGGTTTCGATTATTCACCCGAATCTTTTTATTATCCTGACCAGCCAGATTCTCCGAAAGACGCCGAGTTGTACGTTCGCTGGCTCCAGTTCGGAACTTTCTCGTCTCATATGCGCGCTCACGGCAAACAACCACGCGAGCCCTGGACCTATGGAGAAGAGGCAGCACAAATTGCGCTTAAATATCTTAAACTCCGTTATCGGTTGCTTCCTTACATTTACTCACAGGCTGTCCGCTCTTCACAGACGGGACTACCAATGGTTAGGCCGCTGGTGCTGGAATGCCAGGAAGATCCTAATACACAAAACATAGACCAACAATACCTTTTTGGCGAGAGCCTGCTGGTTGCACCCGTCCTTACCCGCTCCCGCCGGAAGAGTGTGTATCTTCCCGCCGGAGAATGGTTTGATTTTTGGACGAAAGAACGCCAACCTGGCGGGCGCTGGATTGAGGTTGACGCTCCCCTTGACCATCTTCCTGTTTGGGTGAAAGGTGGAACAATTTTTCCTCTTGGGCCTGAACTTCCCTACGTTGATGCCGGGCCTCTCGACCCGCTCACACTCGAAATTTATCTTTCTTCAGATGACCGCTCGGTTGAAATTTGCGATGAAGACAAGCCGGCGATCAAGGCTGCCTGCCATTGGCAGGGCGGTCATCTGATATTGGAAGTGACGCCGACCCCCGGACTGCTCGAGGTCAATTTGTTTGGGGTGCATGTTGTTTCGGCTAGATCTAAAAACCAATTAATCCCGCTTCGGGGTATTCCTAACGGCCAGTTTCTCCGCTTAGATGGACGTAGCGGGATCATTCTCGTATTAGAGGTACTTAAGGATTTGGCGATTGAGTGAAGCATGGAATGTATCAAAGGAGATAACAGACTAATATGACGCTTATTTTTGATGTTCACACCCACTATACGCCTCCCTCAATGAAGGAAAACTTGAAAGCGTTCGCGGAAAAAGAACCTTATTGGGGGCTACTCATTACACCAGATCCTGTCAATCATACCGAACAGGGCTGGGCTACCCCTGAACGGATGATTGCTGATATGGATCAAGGCGGTGTAGATAAGGCTGTCATCCTGGGGGTATATCGTCAGACCTCAGAAAATGCCCGTGAGACGAATAACGAAACATTGGAGATCATGCAAAGGTATAAAGGTCGCATTTTAGGTTTTGGCGTTGTTGCTCCTCATCCTCTGGATAAAGCCCTGGATGAATTGAAACGATGTGTTGATAACGGTATGGTCGGTATCGGCGAATTGAACCCCTATGGGCAAGGCATTTCGTTTGATGATCCGAATTTTCTGAAGATTGTTGAAGCCTGTATAGATGCTGGTATTGTGCTGAACCTGCATGTCAGCGAAGAGGTGGGACATTTTTACCTGGGTAAATCCACCACTCGCTTGCTGGACTATTACCATCTGGCTTGCCGTTACCCCGAGCTGAAGCTTGTCCTGGCGCATTGGGGTGGCGGCTTGATTTTCTATGAAATTGTGCCAGAAGTCCGACGAAATTTGAAAAATGTTTATTACGACATGGCCGGAACACCCTTGCTGTATCCCACCCAATCCATTTTTAGTGTGGCGCTGCAGTGCGTGAGCCATAAAAAGCTGCTATATGGTTCTGATTACCCACTCATCGTTTATCCCAGGAAACAAAAAGAGCCCGATTTTCGGCCGTTTTTGGATGAAATTAAAGAGGTGGGATTATCGGAGGAGGTTTACGCTGATGTGATGGGGAGGAACGCAGCTCGTCTATTTGGGATGCTACCCCTGGAGGCGGCAGAGGAACCTGAAAAGAAGGCCAGGAAAAGCGTAGGCGACTCTAAGGTGATCACGGAGATCCAAGACCCGGGGACCACAACCATCAGCGAGTATATGTCGATCAGCGCTGTGGCAAGAGCCTGGCCGGTTACCCAGTCAGTATTTGAAAGATATGGAATTCCTTGGAAAGATACGCCTGTGCCGTTTTGGGAGCCGATTGCCCAGGCAGCGGCTGCACATGGCCTTGGTCCAGAAGCCCGGCAAAAATTAATCGAGGAGTTGAATGAACTGGCTTTGAAAAGTGCAAAATCTAAAGGAGATTGATCATGAAAATCGATGTCCATACCCACTATACTCCCCCCAGCATTAAAGACAACCTGGCGGCGTTCGCGGAGAAAGAACCCTATTGGGGGTTGCTTGTTACCCCTGACCCTGTTAATCATACCGAACAGGGTTGGGCTACCCCTGAGCGTATGATCGAGGACATGGATAAAGCAGAGATCGATAAGGTCGTGCTGCTCGGCGAAGGACAAACGCGGCACGAGAATGCGGTGGAACGCAACAATATTGGTATCGAGATCATGCGGCAGTGGCCAGATCGCGTCATTTGCTTTGCCACTGTCCAACCCAAATCTGGACAAAAAGCGATTGATGAACTCAAACGCTGTATTGACGCCGGTATGAGCGGCATGGGAGAAATGGGGCATTATAGCGGTGGATTCAGGTTTGACGACCCCGATTTCTTGCGCGTCGTTGAAGCCTGTATTGAGTTGGATATTCCAATAAATTTGCACAGCAACGAGGAAGTTGGGCATTTCTATTTAGGCAAAAGCATTGTCCCTCTACGCCATTATTACCAGCTCATTTGTCGTTACCCCGAGATGAAGTTGATCTTAGCCCATTGGGGCGGCGGCATCTTGTTCTACGAGATCATGCCAGAAGTTCGCCGCAACCTTAAGAATGTCTATTACGATTCGGCTGGTGGCCCGCTGGTTTTTCCGACAGACGCTATTTTCAGGGCGGCTCTTCACCTGATCGATCACAGAAAGATCTTATATGGATCTGATTACCCGCTCATCATTTGCCCGGATAAGCAGACAGGCCCCGATTTTATCCCCTTTGTAGAAGAAATTGATGCACTTGGGTTAGATCAGCCGGTTTATGATGACATAATGGGTAATAACGCAGCGCGGTTATTCGGGTTTATTAAAGCAGACGTGGGAGACAAGCCTGTTCGCGCTGAGCCCACCGGATTTGATGCTCCCTCACCGATTATCACCGAACTGGCAAGCGCCCAGGGCGTCAAGCCTACCCAGTTCATGGCGGTTAGCCTGGTAGCCCATACCTGGCCTAAAACGCGGGCCGTTTTTGAAAAATACGGCATCCCATGGCTGGATTCCTCGGTGCCGTTCTGGGAGCCAATTGCACAGGCTGCCGCGGCGCGAGGTTTCGGGCCGAAAATGCGAGAAAAAATACTGGCAGAACTGATTGAAGCCGCGTCGGAATAAATTCTGTCTTAAGCAACAAGGGGTTAAACGCGGCCCGAAAAGGAGGCGCCTATCGAACAATGCTTAAATTTTGAATGAGAATGTTTTTAAGATCAGAACGACAATCCAATAATTTTTTATGAGGAGGATTTAATCATGACAACACCTTCTGGTGAGGAACGTGAGGTTAAGTTCTTAGGGGGGGCTTCAATTGACGGAGCACCTGTTGCATATATCATTGTGCTTGCTGCCGTGGTTACAGCCCTGTCTTTCATCCCATTTTCCGTTGTCATGGCATCTGGCGGCAGCTTCCCAATGGCCCAGGGTGTCTATTCGTTGGTCGGCTGGGTGCTTGGCCCTATTGCGGGTGCAGTTGCAAGCGGGATTGGGGCGCTGATTGGCGTTTTCCTTGCGCCGCACACTGCAGGCGTGGCACCTGTCACCGTATATGGAGCAGTAGTTGCCGCTTTTGCCGCTGGTACAATGGTTTTTGGTAAACTCCGTTCAAAATGGTGGATTATTGCCGCCGTTATTGGTGTCGGATCGATTGCATTTTTCTTTGGTCGGGCCCTTTTCGTGAATGGCGTTAGCCTGAAAGCCGTGGTGCTTGGCGGAGCAAGCCAGTGGGTGGGGGTGTTGTTGTTCTGCCTGCCCACCCGTAATATTTTCGCCCGCTGGATTGCCAGCAAAAACATTGGGATGGTGGCGTTAGGTGTCTTTTTTGGCACCTGGGCAAGTTTTGCAGTAAGCCATGTCGCCCAATCTGCAATCACTTACTACATGTTCAACTGGCCCGAAGAAGTGTGGATGTTGTTGGCTGGACTTGTGCCGGTTGAGTACGTGTCGCGTTGTTTGATCGGGGCGGTGATCGGCGCTGGTGTGATCGCGGGGTTAAGGGCGATCGGGATTGTCAAACCGACGTACGCCACATATTAAAAATGGTTTTTGGTTTCTCAATAGGGCAGCGACCTTCACTTTGAGAACCAGATAAAACCAGGGAGATTATTACCGGAGGGGGCGCGGGAAATTGTATTTGGTGGATTTTTTTGATTTCAAGCGCCCCCACTTAGAAAATACCAAGAACAGGTGGATGAATGTCTGAAATCATTGCTGCCCTTGATAAGGTATCCTACAAATATCCCCGATCCTCCGATTTTGTGCTCAAGAATATTGACCTGACCATTCGGAAGGGTGAATTTTTTGGGGTGATCGGGCCAACCGGTGCAGGGAAGACAACCTTATGTCTAACCTTGAATGGTATCGTCCCGCAGTTTTATGGTGGCCGGTTTTTTGGGCATGTGCATGTGGCCGGGTTGGACACGCTGGACCATCCGATCAGCCTGATGGCGAGCCATGTTGGTGCAGTATTCGATGATCCGGAAACACAGTTGATTGCCACTTCGGTGGAAAACGAAATTGCCTTCGCGCTCGAAAATTTACTCGTTTCGCGTGAAGAGATCATGGCGCGCATACCGCGCGCCCTGGCCGCAGTCCGGCTGGAGGGAACAGAAAAGAAGCATCCGGCCGAGTTGTCGGGCGGTCAAAAACAGCGGCTTGCGATCGCGGCTGCCCTGGCTGTGCAACCAGATTTGCTGGTGTTGGATGAACCGACTTCTCAGCTTGACCCGGTGGGTGCGCAAGAAGTTTTTGCGACGGTGCGCGAGCTGAATAAAGAACTGGGGATGACCATCGTTATGGCCAGCCACGCCGCCGAAGAGATGGCGGAATATTCGGATCGGGTGGCGCTGCTTTCACATGGTGAGTTGGCGGCTCTGGGGGGGCCGGATGAAATTTACAGCCAGATAGAACGGTTGTTGCAAAATGATCTGAGACCTCCGGAAGTCGCCAGTACATTTTATCTGATTCAGAAGAAGGGAGGTCCCATTCCTAAGATTCCGGTTTGGATGGGGGAGGGTGTGGAAACGCTTAAGAAAGTTCAGAAAACTTGCGAAATAACCCCCCCTCGTGAGAATTGGACAGCGCGAACTTATGGCGGGGAACCATTGCTTTCTTTAAAGGATTTGAAACATGTCTATCCCGATGGCACAGAAGCGCTGCACGGTGTTTCGCTGGAAATACGAGAGGGTGAATATGTCTTGATTATTGGACAAAACGGAGCCGGCAAGAGCACCCTGGTAAAACATTTTCTGAACCTGTTAAAGCCAACGAGCGGAAGCGTGAAAGTTGGCGGCGTCGAAACCAGTCAGATGACCGTTAGTGATCTGGCCCGCCGGATCGGGTACGTGGCACAAAACCCGGACAACCAGATCTTTAACGCGACTGTTGGGGAGGAGGTGGCTTTTGCTTTGAAGGGGCTGGGTTATGCCGCAGAAGAAGTGGAAAGCCGGACGGCAGAAAGTCTGGCTGCCATGGGACTTTCTGAAGCGCGCGAAATGCATCCTCTCTCTCTCCCAAAAGGAGACCGGGCAAGGGTTGTGATTGCCGCCATTCTGGCGATGAAACCTGAAATTATCATTTTTGATGAACCGACAACCGGCCAGGATTATCGCGGGGCGAAATATATTCTGGAAATCAGCCGCCAGCTTCATCAGATGGGAAAGACTGTTATTGTCATCACACACCACCTGTATCTGATGCCGGAATACGCTGAACGGGTGCTGGTAATGGGGAAAGGAACCCTTTTGATGGATGCTCCCATACGGGAAGCGTATCATGCAGTGAAGCTGTTGCAAAGCACTTTCCTGATGCCGCCCCAGGCGGTGCTGCTGACCCAGGAACTTGAAAAATTGAAAGGCCAACCTTTGCCCAAACTGCTCACCCCAGATGAGTTAGCAGGTTGCTTTCGTTGTAACCATAGCGGGAGAATACCATGAGCATGTTGAAATTTCAAACCGTTGAGCGCGATTCATTTTTTACCAGGCTGGATTTTCGCCCTAAGCTGGTTATGATGGCAGTCATCACTATTGTTGCTTTTGTGTGGGAGAGTCCGTTGTTACAGGTGGCGATGGCGTCTTTGCTCATTGTAGCGGCCTTAGTCGTTGGGGTTAAGTTTAGTTATATCCGGCTGGTGATCACGGTGATGATCCCATTTTATATTTTGCTGCTTCTTACCCATGGTTTTTTCAATATTGATCAGGTAAAAGCACTGACCGGAAAAAGCGAGCTTACGCCGATGTTCGTCTTCCCGGAAAATTGGTGGCTGATTGGGGGTGGAATGATGTCTTGGGAAGGTTTTTTGTATGGAATCAATGCCATCTTTAAGACACTTTCCCTAGTCCTTGTAATTCCTTTAGGGGTATTTACTACGGATGTAGACACGATGATAGTCGGGATGGTCAGAGCGCGCATCCCATATAAGATTGCATTTATCTTCTCTGCCACTCTGCGTTTCTTCCCAGTCTTGTTCCAGGAGATCGGCATGATCATCGAGGCGCAGCGTCTGCGCGGCCTAGCCATGGAGAAAATGAACCCGATACAGCGCGTCAGAGTTTATGCGAAGGTGGCTGTGCCGCTCATTCTCGGTGCGATGGTCAAATCACAGCAGTTGGAAGTCGTCTTGCAGTCGAAAGCATTTTCCGGCAGCCCAGTGCGAACCTATTTACATGAATCGGAAATGAGGACGGTTGATTACCTGTTGATGTTGTTCTTTGTGCTGTTTTTTATTGCCGCGACAGTCTTGTATTTTGTGTTTCGCATTGGCGCCTTTGGCGGACCGATTTAATCAAACTGCCTTCCCTCTTTATTACAAACCTGAAGAGGGAAGGCGCATTTTATCTATCACGCGCATCAAAAAACTTTGGTTAAAAAATGATCAAGACTATCGCGGCCAGGCAACCACCGACGCCAATCCATTGCGCTCGTGTTACATGTTCCTTGATGAAGATCAGAGAAAGGAAAACTGTAACGGCCGGATAGAGCGATGAAAGCACCGCGGCAACGTCCAGCCGGGTGTGTTGAGTTGAGAGGAGATAGAAAGCGTTTGCGAGCGGGTCGAGCAAGCCTGAAAGAATGGCAACCGGGTTTTTAGGAAAGGGGGGCAAAGGCAGCCGAGAACGAGCGAGGATGATACAGGCGATCAGAAAACCCGTTAATTTTGAGAACATTAATGGGAAGAATACGGCTCCTGGCTCGATCCGGGCCACAAAGATAAAAAATAACCCAAAGAGACATCCTGCGATCAGCCCCAATACAATCCCTTCGCGCGTCTCCATTCGTTCTGCCCCAGGGGATTGCGTAACCAGCCATATCCCTCCCAGCGCGATCGCGAACCCGATAGTTTGATAGAGATTGGGCATCCCTTGTGTAAATGCGGCGGCTATGACCGGCAGGGCGGCACTGACCACGCCTGAGATTGGGGAAACAATAACAGCCTTGCCTGCTGCGAGGCCTTTGTACAGAGCAGCCAGGCCTAATGCGCCACATAGACCTGCCAAAGTAGCCCACAGGATGCTCAAGGAGGACGGCATACTTTCGTTCCAGAGCAGGGTGAATCCCAATAACATTCCTACACTTGATAAAGAAGCAATTGCCAGAGTCTGGAAAGGCGTGATGCGCCTGGACGCGAGACCGCCACTGATGTCTGCCCCTCCAAAAAAGATTGACGCTAGCAGCGCCAGCGAAACGCCTGTAATGTGAGAAGAAATCATATTTGTGCCGTTTACCAGAAGAAGTTTTGTAACCAAAGCGTACCGATTGTAAGCGTGAGCAGGGTGATGACCAATCCTACCCGAGTATATTCCCAAAAGTTGAGATCCACACGCCAGCGGGTAGCAATCTCAGCCACGATCAAATTTGCAACTGATCCCAGTAACGTCAGATTACCGGCCAGGGTAGAAGCAGCTGCCAGCGTCAGCCAACCAGCGGTAGGGTCTCTAAAAGATGTTACGATGGATTTGAGAAGCAGTACAGCCGGCACGTTCGAAACCAGGTTGCTCAAGCCAGCTGTAAAAAAGGAAAATGCCCAGATATCCGTACTGCTGGTCAGATTAATTGCCTGGAAGAGCATGGTTGTGATTCCGTTGGCTTCCAGGGCACCGCTGACAATGAATAACCCTGCAAAAAATACCAGCAGGCTCCAGTCGAATTCTGCGAATACCAGGTGAGGCTGCACTCGGCGGGTGAAGAGCAAAACGCAGGAGGCCAGAAAGGCGGCTTTTGCGATTGGGACGCCTGCCAGAAATGCTGCCAGCAACCCAGAGACGACGATCAAAGTCTTGAACAGCATCGAACGGTTGACTTCCACCTTCTCAATTACCGTTTCGGGAAAAGGATTAGCTTGAAACTCTTTGGGGTAGAACAACAGGATTATTGCCCAGAGAATTATCAACCCCAAGAGTGTGATCGGCAGCAGCGCGCTGGTAAAATCAAGGTAAGAAATTCCAGACGCCACCCCGATGATCATATTCTGAGGATTTCCCGTTAGGGTTGCAGCGGATCCAATGTTTGCGGCGGCGGCCAGCGCAATCAGATAAGGAATTGGGCTGCGTCGTGCGTTGGTCATCATCTCCAGGATGAGCGGCGTGAACATCAGGCAGATCGTGTCGTTTAAAAACAGCCCGCTCAGAATCCCGACCAAGAAGATCTCTAGCGCTAGGAGTGCTCGTGGAGAGCGGGCAACTCTGAACAAAGCGTTGCCAGCCAGGTTAAAGAATCCGGCGATCCTCAAGTTTGCATTTAGGATCATCATGCTAAAGAGTAGGATGAGCGTATCGAAATCCAAGAATTGAGGGAGTTTTTCAAAAGGAATTTGCCCAAAGGCCACCAGTAGCCCCACACCCATGAGCGTCACGGTTGCCCTGTTGGATTTGATTTTAGGCCATCGTCCGAGAGCAATCCCGAAATAGGTGAATGTGATAATTGCCAGCGTGATGGTGAGATTCAAAGAGTTCCAACCTCGATGCGCGGAATTTGCCCCTGTGCGCAGCAAGTTGCTAGCATAAGAGATTATTGGGCAATTGTCCCATTATAATTGAGATGAATGGAAATTTAGGTGCAAATAATGAAACGGATGAAGTCTTATCCAAGCGCGACATCCAGCATCATCATCACTGCAAAACCCAGCATAGCGCCAAAGGTGGCTGTATGGGTGTCTTTATCCAACTGGGATTCGGGGATTAATTCTTCGACAACGACGTAAATCATCGCTCCCGCGGCAAATGCCAGTGCATAAGGGAGGAGGGGGCGCACCAGGATCACTGCCGCAGCGCCCAAAACACCGGCGATGGGCTCAACCATCCCGGATGCCTGACCGTATAGGAAGGATTTAAACCGGCTGAAACCTTCTCGCCGCAGCGGTATTGAGACGGCCGCCCCTTCAGGAAAGTTTTGGATGCCAATCCCCAACGCCAGCGCCACAGCCCCGGCCAGAGAAGCAGTTGGCAAGCCAGCGTTCAAAGCCCCAAAAGCGACGCCGACTGCCAGGCCTTCTGGAAAATTGTGCAAAGTGATTGCCAGCACGAGCAAGATGCTGCGTTGCCAGTGCGTTTTGATCCCTTCCGCTTCTTCCAAAGGGTAGCCGATGTGTAGGTGAGGGAGAATTTTGTCAACCATCCACAAGAACCCCCCTCCAAGAAGAAAGCCTATGGTGGCTGGAATCCAACCGGGCAGGGTGGATTCCTCCGCCATTTCTATTGCTGGCGCCAGCAGTGACCAGAAACTTGCGGCAATCATCACCCCTGCTGCAAAACCAAGCATCCCGTTCAACACCCGATGGTTGATTGATCTAAAGAAAAAGACAACTGAAGCTCCCACTGCTGTGAGTAACCAGGTAAAACAGGTGGCCAGCAGCGCCTGCAAAATGGGGTCAAGGTTTTCGAACCATGCAATTATCATCTTACGAGTTTCCTGTTTCGTGTCCCAGGGAGATGTTGATTAGCCCTTCGCTGACCATCACGCAGGATCCACCTACCCGGATGGCCGTAATTTGGCCGTTTTTTTTATCCGTTTCAACTTCCAGTTTGCTGGGTCTTCCCATCTCAATTCCTTGTTCAATGATCCATTTTAGCATGCCATCTGTCTGGGGATTGCGAGAACCCAGGTATCCACCCAGCGCTGTCGCTCCTGCCCCGGTAGCCGGGTCTTCGCTAATTCCCATGGCGGGAGCGAACATTCTGGCGCGGATGCTGCATTCTGGATCTCCAGCATCGAGTGTAAAAAGGTATAGATGTGGTGCCCAATAATGGGAAAGGTGTTCCCGCCATTTTTCACGATTGAGATGTGCACGGCTCAGGGCGGATCGGTCTTTAAGGGGGATGAACAAAAAAGGAACGCCACAAGAAACCGCCTGGGGTGAAAAATCGTTTTTCAGAATGTCATTGGATTCAATAGATAAGACGGAGGCCAGTATTTTTGTGTCGGGCGGTGGGGGGCCAAATTTGGGCAGCACTGCTGCAACAAGTTGTGCAAAGGTTGGTTTGCCATCTTTTGTAAAGATATTGACGGTTACGATACCCACTTCTTCTTCAAACTTAACCTCCATGCTCTCGCCGTAAAGAGGAATCTCCTGTATAGCAGCCAGGGTAAAGGCAGTTCCAATTGAGGGATGCCCAGCAAAGGGCAGCTCGATGGATGGGGTGAAAATGCGTAGGTGTCGGGTATTATCGGGATCTTCGGGTGGAAAAACGAAAACCGTTTCCGATATATTAAACTCGCGCGCAACCATATGCATGGAGTGTGTGTCCAATCCCTCAGCGTGAGGGAAAATGGCCAGTTGGTTTCCGCCAAATTGTTTTGTAGTAAATACGTCAGCAGTGTAAAACCGGTAGTACATTGAAGTGAACCCGAATATTTATTTTTATCGTTGTTCTTTGGCAAACGAGAACGTTCTTTCTTCTGCAAGGCGCATGAATCTGCTGGCCCTTGTTGAGAAGCATACCGGATCAAATTTTTTCGACCAATGAAATATCCCTTTCATCGTAGAGCCGAGTTTTGCTTAAACGGTTGCCTGTGATGATGTTAAGCATCTTGTTCTTGCATAAGACGAAAATACCAGGGACTTTTGTTTATGATAACATATGATATTTAGGAAAATAGTCAAGAGATTGTCCATAGTTTGGATAGTCTCTTGACTATTTTATCACGGTGCTATTTAGATCAGATTATCCTCTAGCAATCTTCATCGCCTCGCTGACAGACACGCCCTGGTGAATAATGGCGGCAAGCGCGGCGGCCATTGCCTGAGGGTTTTCTGCCTCAAAGATGTTCCTGCCAATTGTCCCGCCAGCAGCGCCGGAATCCATAGCAGCTTTCATCTCTGTGAGAAATTCCTCGGTCGAGGCTCGTTTGGTCAGCCCCATGATGACGACCGGCTTATAGCAGGTATCAACGATGTCTTTGAAGCCATCAACATACGGGATTTTGACCCAGTCGCCCCCCAGCTCAAGCCCAGCGCGCGCTGCCAGGGCTATATTCTCCTTGGTGCGGAATTCGGGGCCGCTGCCCATGCCCCCAGGCATCATCTCGGCTTGAACAGCCAGCCCCCACTGATGCGCTTCTCTTGTTGTTTCTGCCAGGTTATTGAATGTCGCCATCTCTTTGTGATTGCCAGGAAAAGCCGAAATGCACAGCGCGTCGGCGCCTAAGCGCAGAGCTTCCTGGACGCCAAACCAGACCGGCGCAGGTACATCGGGACCCAATTTCGTAGCAGCACCATCGGCCCGCAAAATCAATCCACGCCGGGAAAGCTCGCGGGAAAAATGGCGTGCAATTCCATACGAGGTCATGACAGCGTCCACGCCGCCTGCAATTGCTTTTTGAATTGTTTCGCCGGGTTTGTCCAGTCCTTTGCCCGGCCCAAAAATGACGGTATGCTCCAGAGCCAGAACCAGGGTTTTTCCGTCTTCCTGAAAAATGCGATTTATTCGCCTGATGTTGTCCATAGATCCTTTTCCTTAAAAACCAAAAGAGTTAACCTTCTTCGTACTTGCGGTGTGCAAAGCGCTGTCCACCGTCCACATGGATCAATTCACCGGTGAGATAGTTGTTTTCCACAATGTAAATCACGGTGCGAACGATATCCTGAGGATCACCCCACTTATTTAGCAGGGTTTTATCAGCCGTCCGGGCAATTTTTGCTTCATCGTAATCCACCGGAGGGATGATTGGTCCTGGGGCGATCGCGTTGGCGCGCACCTTTGGGGCCAGTTCCAGCGCAAGCTGGCGGGTAAGCGCCCATAAACCCGCTTTTCCGACCACGTGTCCGGTGTAATCGGGCCAGCATTCCCAGACGGCTGAAAGATCGCAGATATTGATGATGACGCCTTCGCCTTTTTGGAGCATTTTTGGTGCCAATGCATTTGAAAGGTAAAAAGGGCCATTCAGCAACACCCCCAGAGACCGCTCCCAATTGGAGGTGTCTGGATTTGGGAAGGGAACTTTTTTATAGTACGAGGCGGCATTGACCAGGATATCCACGCAGTCAAAGCGGGAAAACGCTGCTTTGGCTGCCTCTGTGACGCTTTGCTTATCAGAAACATCAATGCTGATCCGCAAGGCGCCAACCCCCATCCCTTGAATGCGGTTGACCGTCTCCTCGGCGAGGTCCAAATCTTCATAGTGGGCTACGATGACGTTCGCGCCGGCGGCTGCCAAGCCAAGCGCAATCTCCCGTCCGAGCCGGCGCTGACCACCGGTGACCAGAGCTGTTCTTCCAGTAATATTCATGGTTTTCTCCTGATAACTGTGATAGGGAGCCCCGTAGCGGAGCATATCGCTTGGGTCTATGCTTCTCAGAAAAGCCCATCGCGTATGGAATATTCAATTTTGTTCTTCGTTGAAATCGCAAGTACAATAATTGAAGTAAATATTTATTAATTTAATTATATCGGATTTGAGAAAACCTGGCAATGATTTGAATTTACGATTTTCTTTGTTCAATGTTAGAGAGCGGTCTGTCTGGCGTATAATACTACGAAACCACTTTTACAGGAGCATTCTTATGGAAAACCCTGCTGTTCAGGATGCCCGCAGCAAGAAAATCATTGTCCTTTCTCATTGTTGCTTGAACCAGAATGCCAGAATTCGCGGCTTGGCTTTCGCGCCAGGTGTGGTGCGTCCTCTCATCGATTATTTGCTGACGCAGGACGTGGGGATTTACCAGATGACCTGCCCGGAGGTAACCTTTATGGGTACGTTGCGGTGGGGCCAGGTGAAAAAGCAATTTGATACTCCTATGTTCCGGGCTCATTGTCAGAAATTAGCGGATGAGATTCTCGACCAGGTGGAGGATTACCGGCAGGGTGGTTATGCTGTTCTTGGATTTATCATGATGGATTCTAGCCCGGTGTGCGGGCTAGATACGATTCCAGTTTCGGCTGACGAGAATGAAGACCTGGGCGGCATGGTCTGGTATACTCCGCAGCAAAAAATTATCCCTGGGCAGGGGGTCTTTGCTGAGATTCTCAAGAAGAGCACTGCACGGCGCGGATACACAGATATTCCATTTATCAGCTATCCAGAAGTGGATGACCAGGCCTTGTTGGATCAGGCTTTTTCTAAAATCAGGGCGCTCTTCGAATAAATTGGGGTTTACAATACCGGAGGGGAGATAATCGCCAGGTACGTGACCGGCTGACTGCCGGCGCACACCAATTTTTTAACCGAGGCGCCCATCACATGGAATGAATCCCCTTTTTTAAGAATGATTTCCTCATCGCCCACGCCGACGAGGAGTTCCCCTTCCAATACAAAGAATAATTCTTCTGTCTCCACCCGCAGGCGGCGGACAGCGTTTTTGGATCCAGGTTTTAGGTGGATGACAACTCCCTCAAAGGCCCCGCTCAGATCCGGTGTTAATAACTCATAGGTAATGTCTACTTCATCTACCATCACCCTTGGGCGGTCGTCGCTGCGCGTCAACCGGCGCCCGCTCGAAAAGTCTTCGGCCATGAAATACATCACCTGGACGTTCAGTGCATCTGCGAATTTTTGCAGCGTTATTAGAGAGGGATTGGTTACGCCGCGCTCGATCTGGCTGATGAATGAAGCGGTCAGATTGGTTTTGCTGGCAAGCTCTTGCAGCGTGAAGCCCATTTCAGTTCTTCTCTTTTTCAATCTTCGCCCAAGGTAATTGCCGTCATTCATTTTGCTGCCTTCCTTGTGACCGGTGGAAAGTATCACCTAGCCTTGTGGTAGTCTTGTTGAATTGACACCCGATGTTATTCATCTTTTTGATGATTATTGTACCGTACAAGCCGCTTTCTGGCGGATGACCGCTAGGATAAAAATACTTGGTCTTCTAAAGAAAAGCTATTTTTGGAGCAGCGCTGTGCTTAACCGTAATTGTTCGCTCCACCCCAAGCCCCGCCGCTTCAAGGGGCGGGGAGAAAGGGAATCTAGAGGAGTTTTGTGGCACAAAGTGCCATAAAACTCCTAATATCTCTTCGTTCTCGGGAGAAATCGAGCTTTCACTGCATCCAATTTTACCGAGCGGTGGTTTTTCATCCACCAGTCAAGCTTTCTTGAGAATGCCATAGAATAAAGCATATTTCTTCCTCATCTCTGAATTTTAGCGCTGAGGTATTGGTTTTTGTAAACATGATAATTGACATGTAATATACATGATAAAAGTAATAATTCAAAGATTTGACACCGACTAGATTCCGGTTAGAATCAAATCAATCCCTATCCGGTCGATTATATGGAAACTCTCCCCGTTTTCCGTTTCGTTGTCTCTTTTTCCTATTCTGGAGATGCCCGGTCAAGCAGATATCTCTCCGATGCTCATCTGCTCGGCTTGAAGGAGGTTGAAGGGATTGCCTGTGCTGACCTATACTTCATTCGAGGCCACCTATTGGAAGCCGAGCTAGAGCAAATGGCTGCCCGGTTATTTGCTGATCCAGTAGTTCAACAGATCGAATGGCAGAGGATCGATAACCTTTTGACCGAAATGAAAACACCTGGGGTATACCAGCTTGAAGTTGCTTACCACCCTGGCGTAACCGATCCGGTGGCGGAACAGATCGTCCGCGCGGCGCATGAAATGCGAATCCCGGGCGTTCTCAATGCGGCGACCGGACAGCGCTTTACCATTTCGGGGCGAAAATTAAAAGAACTGGATTTGCATATCCTGGCGCGCCGCCTGTTTGCAAATCCTGTCATCCAACGCTATGTCGTTGGTTCGATTGAACCCGTTTTTGCTCAACCAGCAGAGGCTACTGCACAGGTCGAGGAAATTTCTGTTCACACAATGACTGATGAAGAGCTGCTTGCTTGCTCAACAGACCGCCGGGCTGCGTTAGATCTGACTGAGATGCAAGCTATTCGGGCTTACTTTGCCGCTAAGGGACGCGGTTGCTCGGATGTTGAGTTTGAAATGATTGCTCAGACCTGGAGCGAACACTGTGTTCACAAAACTTTTAAAGCTCTGGTAGATGTCAATTCTGCCTCGCCGTCTTCCCACCCGATTCAGGTGAATAGCATTCTCAATACATATATCCGCAAAGCGACACAAGAGATCGCTGCGCCCTGGGTTATATCCGCGTTTACCGATAATGCTGGTGTGATCGCCTTCGATGATGATTTTGAAGTGTCCTTTAAGGTTGAAACCCACAATCATCCCTCCGCGATTGAACCTTTTGGGGGTGCCAATACGGGGGTCGGCGGCGTTATTCGAGATGTCCTTGGCGTTTCGGCCAAGCCGATTGCTGCTACCGATATCCTGTGTTTTGGCCCTCAAACTCTGGCGGCGGATGATCTTCCGGAAGGAGTGCTGCATCCCCGCCGAATTTTTTCTGGTGTTGTGGCAGGGGTGCAGGATTATGGGAATAAGATTGGCATCCCAACCGTCAACGGCGCGATCTGGTTTGATGCCGGGTATACAGCCAATCCGCTGGTGTTTTGCGGTTGTGTTGGCATTGCGCCTCGCCGTCGCCACCAACGCTCCCCTGCGCCTGGCGACCGCGTGGTCGTCCTGGGGGGGCGCACCGGGCGCGACGGCCTGCGCGGGGCTACCTTTTCTTCGATGACAATGGATGCACAGACCGGCGAGGTTGCCGGTGCTTCTGTGCAGATTGGCGACCCGATCACTGAAAAGGGCGTGATCGAAGTTATTTTGCGGGCTCGCGACCAGGGTCTCTACACGGCCATTACCGACTGCGGCGCGGGGGGGCTTTCCTCAGCGGTCGGAGAGATGGCAAGCGAAACCGGCGCAGATGTCGATCTGGTGAATGTCCCGCTCAAGTATCCAGGGTTGTCGCCGTGGGAAATCTGGCTATCCGAATCGCAGGAGCGCATGGTGATCGCCGTGCCGCCGGCCAACCTTCCGGCGCTTGGCGAATTGTGCAGTCTTTTTGAGATCGAGATGACGGATATTGGGTGTTTTACAGAAACCGGGCGACTGGTCGTACGCTATGACCGACGGGTGGTTGTTGACCTGGAGAATCAGTTTCTCCACCATGGCATTCCCCAGCGGCGTCTCACTGCTAAGATCCCCTCTCCAGCCTCTGTTTTTCCGCCTGCTTCGAGGTGCCCGGAACTATCCGATATTTTCCTGTCTCTGCTGGCGCATCCAAATATTGCCTCTAAAGAAGCCGTGATACGCATTTATGATCATGAAGTTCAAGGTGGTACGAGCGTGAAACCCCTCACCGGAAGAGGCAATGGGCCATCGGATGCCTGCGTGATTAAACCGCTGGGTACAGGGGGAAATACCGGCGTTGTTCTTTCGAACGGTTTTAATCCCGAATATGGGCGGTACGATCCCTACCGCATGGCGCTGTGTGTCGTAGATGAAGCGGTGCGGAATGCGGCAGCGGTTGGCGTGGATCCCGACCGCCTGGCGATTCTGGATAATTTTTGTTGGGGTGATCCCCTTCAACCCGAAAATATGGGGGCGTTATTGGAGGCCGCGCGCGGCTGCTATGAGGCCGCGCTTGCGAATCGCACACCGTTTATCTCCGGGAAGGATTCGTTCAATAATGAATATCTATCTAAGGATGGAAAACGCCAATCCATTCCTCCATCTCTCCTGATTTCTGCCATTGGGATCATCCCAAACGTCAACCAGGCTATTACACTGGATTTCAAGAAGCCGGAAAACCCGGTATTCCTTTTGGGCGATTTTCAGCCTTCCTTTGGCGGCAGCCATTTTGCGTTGCTTTTTGGCACGCCCGAAGGCGCGCCGCATGAAGTGCCCCTCCCTTCAACCTGCGCCCCGGCTCTCTACCGGGCTTATTACAATGCTCTTGGTTTGCATGGTGTGGTACGGGCTTGCCACGATCTCAGCGAAGGCGGGCTGGCTATCGCGGCTGCTGAAATGTGTCTCGGCGGCCAATTCGGTTTACAGTTGGAGTTGCCAAAGGGTCGAGAAGCGCTCATCCAGCTTTTTGGCGAGACGGCTGGCTGCTTGTTGGTTGAGGTGGAAGCCGCCCGTGTGGACGAGTGGCTGGAAAAGGTGGCCGGTTTTCCGATTTACCCGATTGGCCGGGTTACCTTGCAGCCCAGATTGGTTGTCTCTTGCGCGGGGCAGCAATTGATTTCTTTATCTATTCAGGATATTGCCGCTGCCTGGCGGACGCCATTGACTCAGGGGCAGTTAGAATCATGAAACCAAAAGTGCTTATCCTCCATGCCACTGGCACAAACCGCGATCATGATGCTGCTCTGGCAGTGGAATTAGCCGGTGGGTTTCCGGAGATTGTGCATCTTAATCAACTTCGCCGCGCTGAACGACGCTGGTCTGACTACCAGATGCTCATTCTGCCAGGCGGCTTTTCCTATGCAGATGCTTTGGGCGCTGGCCGGCTACTGGCGCTGGATTTGACCATCTACTTTGCAGAAGAGGCGCTCTCCTTTGTTAACTCGGGAAAACCCGTCCTTGGTATTTGTAACGGTTTTCAGGCTTTGGTTAAATCGGGCATCTTGCCGGATCCTGATGATCTCGAGCCTACGCAAAAACTTACACTGACCCACAATGCCAGTGGAAATTTCGAATGCCGATGGATTTCCCTCTTGCCGGTTTCGCAAAGTTGTGTCTGGACGGCGGGCTTGCAAGAGTTGATCTTCTGCCCGGTGGCCCACGGAGAGGGACGTTTGATGCTCAAATCCCCGGCCGTTTTGGATGGCCTGCGAGACCATGATCAGGTTGCACTGGTCTATGTAAGGCCGGACGGTTCGCTGGCCGATGATGCCTATCCTGATAATCCGAATGGATCGACTGCAGGGATTGCCGGCATCTGTAACCGGCGTGGAAATGTATTGGGGTTAATGCCTCATCCCGAAAACCATGTTTTGCCCTGGCAGTTTCCGCATAAATCCATCCCGCCGTACGGCAGCGGATTGGTCATTTTTAAGAACGGTGTTTCTTTCGCCAGCCAGTTTTAAGGAGGTTTCTTAATGACGGTTCCAAAAGAGCAGATCGAACAGTTGCTGCCAAAGGCTTTTCTAAAAGCAGACCTGCCATTGCCTGGACGACACTCCGGAAAAGTACGGGATGGTTTTGCCTTCAAACAAGGCAACCGCCTGTTGGTTACAACCGACCGGCTTTCTGCTTTTGACCGGGTTCTGGCAGCAGTTCCCTACAAAGGGCAGGTGTTGAACCAGCTTTCAGCCTGGTGGTTTGAACACACTCTGGGGATTATTCCGAACCACATGATTTCAGTTCCTGACCCGAACGCGATGCTCTGCCGTGAGGCGCAGCCATTTCCTGTAGAGGTGATCGTGCGTGGTTACATCACCGGCGTCACTTCTACTGCACTCTGGTACCGCTATTCGTTAGGGGAGCGGGAGATCTATGGCTATACCTTCCCGGATGGTTTACGAAAAAATGAAGCACTTCCTGCGCCAATCATCACGCCTACCACCAAGGGGGGGCCAACCGGGCATGACGAACGATTGACCTGCGTTGAGGTGGTCGAAAAAGGTTTGCTCGACCGACAAACCTGGGATCAGATTCAGGCAGCTGCGCTGGCTCTGTTTCGACGAGGACAGGAAATAGCTAACAAGGCGGGCTTGATCCTGGTGGATACCAAGTACGAATTTGGAAGCGCGCCGGATGGCTCTATCCTTTTGATTGATGAAGTACATACCCCGGATTCATCCCGCTTTTGGAAGCTTTCATCCTATGAACAACTTTTCTTGGCTTCAAAAGAGCCCGAACTGTTCGATAAGGAATTTGTGCGGCTGGCTTATGCGGGCATCGGTTACCGCGGGGATGGCGAACCTCCTGCACTACCGGCGCAGACCTGGGTCGAGACCAGCCTACTCTACCAGACCATATATGAAGGACTGACTGGCCTCCCCTTTTCGCCAGGCGAATACCCCGTGGAGGAACGTCTGGTTAAAAATCTTCGAAAGGCAGGGTTGCCACTATGAGCCGTCCTGTGGTGGTTATTCTGATGGGCTCCCGTTCTGACGAGCTCCATTGCCAAAAAATTGCCAGCGCGGCGCGCGAGCTGGGTTTAGAAACGGCGCTGCACGTGGGTTCCGCCCATAAAACCCCTCAGTACGTCCTGGCTTTACTGGAAAAGTACGAGCAGGATCCACGCCGGAAAGTGTATATCACCGTTGCCGGCCGCAGCAACGCTCTTTCAGGCTTTGTGGATGCAGCCGTTTCCGCCCCGGTCATTGCCTGCCCGCCGCCTTCCGACGCGTTTGGCGGAGCCGATATTTTTTCCTCTTTGCGGATGCCTTCGGGAGTTGCGCCTGCGGTGGTGTTGGAGCCAGCCAACGCGGCTTTACTGGCCGCAAAAATCCTTGGCCTGTGCAACTCTGAGGTCAACAAGTCGGTACGTGAGTTTCAAAAAAATCAGTCCGAGAAAATATGGATGGATGATCAGGCTTTACAGCTATGAAAGAAATTGCTTTGCCCCTTTTGGATGATGATCACCCGCATGACGAATGTGGAATTGTAGGAATTTTTGCGCCAAATGAGAATGTTGCCAGCATGGCATTTTTTGGTTTATTCGCCTTGCAGCATCGAGGGCAGGAGGCTGCTGGGATCGCTGTTGCAAATGGTTTTACCATACGGCTTCATAAGGATGTTGGGATGGTATCCCAGGTTTTTAATGTAACTAACATGGAGCCTCTTCAGGGGCATTATGCGATTGGGCATACGCGTTACTCGACGACAGGATCGTCAAGCTTGCACAACGCGCAGCCCTTTATGGTAGAGACGATGCATGGTCCCATCGCAGTGGCTCATAATGGCAATCTGGTGAATTCTCCTGCACTGCGCCAGGAACTGCTTCAGCGAGGCGTTGGCCTATCGTCGACATCGGATAGCGAGGTTATTACAATGATGCTGGCCGGCGCGCGCGGTAGCACCTGGAATGAACGCATTCGCAGCGTGATGAAGAAATGGGTTGGCGCATATTCGCTGGTGATCCTCACGCGCGATGGTGTTTATGCCGTGCGCGATCCCTGGGGGTTCAGACCTTTGAGCGTCGGGTTGCTGCCCGGCGGCGGTCACGCGGCTGCCTCTGAGAGCTGTGCCTTGCAGACCCTGGGCTGCGTGGCCATCCGAGAAGTAAAGCCTGGCGAGATCATCGCGCTCAGCAAATCAGCGCTTACCGTTCAGCAGGCACTGCCCCCCAACCCGCGCCAAGCGGCCTGTGTATTTGAATTTGTGTATTTTGCGCGCCCCGACAGCATCTGGAATGGAAAAAACGTTCACGAAGTGCGACAACGTCTGGGCCGCCAACTTGCGATTGAAAAACCTGCCGAGGCGGATGTCGTTGTACCAATCCCTGATTCGGCTATCCCTGCGGCCATCGGCTTTTCAGAACAATCTGGCATTTCTTATAACATTGGCTTTGTCAAGAATCGTTACATTGGCCGTACGTTTATCCAGCCGACGGAATCGCTGCGGCAGCAGGGCGTGGCGCTTAAGTTCAATGCCCTGCCAACCATCGTGCGTGGGCGACGGGTGGTTGTAATTGACGACAGTATTGTGCGCGGCAATACCACCGGCCCCCTGATCCGTTTGCTTCGAGACGCAGGGGCCGCAGAGATTCACATGCGGATTACGTCTCCTCCAATCCTTCACCCTTGTTTTATGGGAGTGGACATGGGGACTTATGACGAATTGATAGCTCATCGTCTCAGCGTGGAAGAAATCCGCAAGCTGATTGGGGCCGATTCTATTGGCTACCTTTCCCTGGCTGGAATGATGGAGGCGGTTGGTAGCGCCAATGGCTATTGCACGGCTTGTTTTACAGGGAAGTATCCGGTACCGGTACATCACCGGCTTCGAAAATTCGGTTTTGACCTGCAGGAGAATGAAGTGGATGAGTGAAAGGCGCTCGACGACTGGGTTAAGGGTGTTGTTGGTTGGTGGCGGTGGACGTGAACATGCCATCGCCTGGAAGCTGGCTCAATCGCCGCTGCTGGCGCGGCTTTGGATTGCTCCTGGCAACCCTGGGACGGCTCTATCAGGAACAAACATCGAGATCCCGGCCGAGGATATTTCTGCGCTACTGAGGTTTGCTCAAAAAGAGTCGATTGATCTGGTGTTTGTTGGACCTGAAGCGCCCCTCACGTTGGGGATTGCTGATGCTTTTTTTGCTGCAGAGATTCCTGTGTTTGGTCCCTCAGCTGCTGCGGCGCGCATCGAATCTTCCAAGGTGTTCGCCAAAGAATTCGCGCGTCGTTATTCAATTCCTACCGCTCAATTCAAGACGTTCGATAACTTCGAGGAAGCTTCGCTGTATCTTGATACCTTAACAACCCCATTTGTTATTAAAGCTTCTGGACTGGCTTCTGGGAAAGGGGTGTTTCTGCCAGAGTCTATCGAAGAAGCTCGGAAAATTTTGGCGGATCTTCTCTTGATTGGCTCTTTGGGCGAGTCCGGGCGGCAAGTGGTGATCGAGGAACGTCTTACAGGCGAGGAAATATCGCTGATGGCGTTTTCGGATGGCCACACCCTGGCCCCGATGCTGCTGGCTCAGGATCATAAGCGCCTGCTAGATGGGGATCGAGGCCCCAACACTGGTGGGATGGGTGCTTATGCGCCGGCACCATTCTGCTCGCCAGAACAGACCACCGAACTGATTCACTCGATTTTACAACCAGCGATTGATGGCTTGCGCGCTGAAGGATCTCCATTTGTGGGTGTGTTGTACGCTGGCCTGATGTTGACCTCATCTGGGGCTCAGCTTCTTGAGTTTAATTGCCGCTTTGGCGACCCTGAAGCTCAGGTTGTTCTCCCCTTATTGGAAAGCGATTTATTACAAATAGCGATGGATTGCGTGAACGGGGTTTTACGCCCAGAGCAAGTGCGTTGGAGAGCGGGCTGCTGCGCCTGTGTTGTGCTGGCTTCTCAAAACTATCCAGCTTCTGCTTCCCCTGTGGCAGAAATATCCGGCCTTGAAACTACTTTCCCCTATGGTAGGGTGTTTCAGGCCGGGACGAAACTCCGATCTGGAAAAGTGGTTGCTTCGGGGGGCCGAGTGTTGGGCATCACTGCCTGGGGGGACGATCTTCGACTGGCGCTTGACCGCGCTTATGCAATCATTCAACAGGTATCCTTTCAGGGGATGCAATACCGTCGGGATATTGGGGGGCGAGGGCTGCGCAACTTGTCAGAGAGTCACTCGGTGTACGCGGCGGCAGGCGTGAATATTGACGCCGGTAGTCAGGCAGTAAATCTGATGCGCGAGGCTGTCCGTACTACTTACACTTCGTCGGTGCTAGCGGGGATCGGCGCTTTTGGTGGATTATTCGACGCTTCGATCATCAAACAAATGAAGCGGCCTGTTCTGGCTGCTTCAATAGATGGTATTGGCACAAAGGTTCTGCTGGCTGCCCGAACCGGCCGTTTTCGTTCGCTGGGGCAGGATATTGTCAATCACTGTGTGAATGATATTCTTGTCCAGGGGGCGCGCCCGCTTCTTTTTTTGGATTATTTTGCGACCTCTCGATTGCAGCCGGAAGTGGTGGCTGAAATTGTCTCTGGAATGGCTGAGGCCTGCTGTGAGGCTGGTTGCAGCCTGATCGGTGGAGAAACCGCTGAGATGCCGGGGGTTTACCAGTCTGGCGAGTTCGATGTGGCAGGAGCAATTCTTGGGGTGGTCGAGTATGAACGGATTCTACCTCGCAGCGATCTAAAGGCAGGGGATATTCTTCTTGGCCTACGCTCCTCAGGCCCGCATACCAACGGATATTCTCTTCTCCGCAAGGTTTTCGCTGATACGCCGCTGGATCGTTTTCTTCCTGAGTTGGGTTCGACGCTGGAGGATGCTCTGCTTGCCCCTCACCGATCTTACCTCCCTTTGCTTGCCCCCATTTTGGAAGACAGCGCTGCGCCGATTAAGGCCCTGGCACATATTACTGGCGGGGGGCTGATTGATAATATTCCTCGAATTCTGCCGCCGGGATTGACTGCACATATCTTTCGTGATTCCTGGCCTGTTCCCACTCTTTTCCAGATGGTCCAGACGCTGGGAAAAATTACGACGCAGGAGATGGCGCGGGTCTTCAATCTTGGTATCGGTATGGTCGTTGTGCTTTCGCCAGCTTCTGTACCATATGTTCAGGATTTGTTCGATGAAGAAAGCTGGGTGATTGGCGAATTGTCGCCGGGTGAGAAAAAGGTGGTGATTGTTTGAACCGGATTATTCACCCTTTACATTTTGCCAGGTTGGTCGTTCTCATTTCTGGCCAGGGAAGTAACCTTCAGGCTGTTTTGGATGCCTGTTCAAGCGGGCTGCTGTCCGCGGAGGTTGCGGCAGTCTTTTCGAACAATCCCGACGCTTACGGGCTGGAACGCGCAAAGCAGGCTGGCGTCCCGGCGATCAGTTTTCCAAAACCGGGCGCGGCGAGCCGACGAGAATATGACGCACTCCTGGCCGAGCGGGTAAGGGAATTTGAGCCAGATTGGATCCTATTGCTGGGATGGATGCGTATCCTCACTTCGAACTTCCTGGACCGGTTTTTGGGGCGGGTGATCAACCTGCATCCGGCGCTGCCCGGGGCTTTCCCGGGTACGAATGCCATTGAACGGGCTTTTCAAGCTTATCAACGGGGTGAAATCACTCAGACGGGCATCATGCTCCACCTGGTTCAAGACGAAAATGTGGATTGTGGTCCTGTCCTGGCACAGCAGACCATCCCAATTCTCCCACAGGACACTTTGGAATCCCTAGAGGCGCGCATCCATGAAGCTGAGCATTTGATGGTGGTCGCGGTGATGAAACAGCTTTTGCACCGAAACCCGTCCTAATTAAAAACTGAAGTTGATACAGAAAGGAACACCGGATGCCAAAAGCGATCCTATCGGTTTATGATAAAACAGGCCTGGTTGAGTTTGCCTCTCGGCTAGTTCAACTTGGCTGGACTTTGCTCGCCTCGGGGGGCACAGCCCGTCTTCTGCAACAAAAACGATTGCCTGTAACGGAAGTTTCCCAATATTCCGGGTCGCCGGAAATCCTCTCCGGCCGGGTGAAGACGCTCCATCCGGCCATTCATGGGGGGTTATTGGCCCGCCCGAGCAGCCAGGACATCCAGGAATTGAGCGTTTTAGGTTGGGATGCCATTGACCTGGCGGTCGTCAATCTTTATCCGTTTGAGCAGACCATTGCACGTTCAGAAGCGACACTTGCTGAGGCAATCGAGAATATTGATATCGGCGGGGTGGCCTTAATCCGTGCTGCTGCGAAGAACTTTGAGCGGGTTACGCTGGTTTGTGACCCGGCCGATTATCCTGCAGTCCTGGCTGAATTAGAAATGGGTTTGACTAAGCTAGAAACCCGCCGCAAGCTGGCGGTAAAAGGATTTCAGCGTACTGCTCGTTATGATGCGGCTATTGCTTCTTATTTGGATCCGGTGGGGATGTTTTCTCTTCAACTATTTCCTGTCCAGCCTCTGCGGTATGGTGAAAACCCACACCAGGCTGCCATGCTGTATGCTTACCAACCTGATGGCGGGCCGTTGGGGGGGCGTATTTTGCAAGGCAAAGAGCTTTCTTACAACAATCTACTGGATTTGGATGCAGCCTGGCGCGCCGCAATCAGTTTTGAGCGACCGACGATTGTAATCGTCAAGCATCTTTCGCCGTGCGGGATCGCATCTGCAGACGATCTTGTTTCTGCTTACCGGAGTGCGTTGGAATGCGACCCGGTTTCGGCTTATGGCGGTGTGATTGCTTCAAACCGGCCTATAGATAAAGCACTAGCAGAGGCTGTGAGCGGATTATTCGTTGAATGCATCATGGCGCCTGGCTACAGTTCTGAGGCAGTGCTTGTGCTAGCGCAAAAAAAGAACTGCCGGCTCGTGGAGACTTCACAAACCGATGTTAGCCCCGATTTTGAATTGCGCTCGATTTGCGCGGGGGTCTTAAGGCAGCAAACCGACCGGGGAGATCCCGCCGGAACAAGTTGGCGGGTGGTCTCACAACGCCAGCCAACCGACGAGGAATGGTTATCTCTGCGGTTTGCCTGGAAAGCCTGCCAATATGTCAAGTCCAATGCGATTGTCCTTGCGAAAGGGGAAGCGACGGTTGGAATTGGCGGCGGGCAGCCCAATCGTGTCGATTGTGTACGTATCGCTATCGAGAGAGCGGGAGAAAAGGCGGACGGCGCGGTCATGGCCTCGGATGCTTTCTTTCCATTCTCGGACTCTGTTCAACTGGCTGCCCAGGCAGGCATTACTGCGGTGATCCATCCAGGCGGCTCCGTCCGCGATGCAGAAAGCCTTTCTGCCGCCGATGCAGCCGGGATGGTTATGGTGATGACGGGGGTCCGTCATTTTCGTCACTAATTGCGAGGGTACTATGAATGAAGAAATCTTTGAATCGCATCATGCACTTACCTTTGACGATGTTTTGATCGTCCCCGGTTTCAGCGAACTACTTCCGGCCCAGGTCAATGTACAGGCCACCCTTGTAAAGGGCATCAGGTTGAATATCCCGCTTCTCTCTTCGGCTATGGATACTGTTACCGAAGCCCGCCTGGCGATTGCGCTGGCGCGCGCCGGAGGGATTGGGATCATCCACCGCAATATGTCGCCGGAAGATCAGGCTGCTGAAGTTGATAAAGTCAAGCGCTCAGAAGCTGGGATGATCACCGATCCGGTTTGCCTGACGGCTGACGCAACGCTGCAAGAGGCTGAAGAGATAATGGGATATTATCATATCAGCGGTATCCCCATTGTTGAACAACCGGGCAAGCGTTTGATCGGAATTCTTACAAACCGTGATACGCGTTTCTGCGAGCCTTCGGATGCCTCTCGGCCAGTTAGCGACTTTATGACCTCTCGAGATTTGGTTACAGCGCCTGTTAATACGACGTTGGAAGAAGCCCGCCAGATTTTGCAAGCTCGCCGGATCGAAAAGCTCCCTCTTGTGGATGAGCAGGGTTGTCTGAAGGGTTTGATTACGGTCAAGGATATCAAGAAGAAATCGGATTATCCCCATGCGGCCAAGGATGAGCGTGGTCGTTTGCTGGCAGGTGCGGCGATTGGCGTGGGCGCTGACCTGGAAACCCGTGTTCAATTGTTAGCAGAGCGCGGGGTGGATGTCATTGTGGTGGATACGGCGCATGGTCATTCTCAAGGGGTACTTCAAGCTATCCGGCGTGCCAAAGCTGTTGCTCCGCACCTTCCGGTGATTGGTGGAAACGTTGTAACTGCGGAGGGTACGGTTGCTTTGATCGAAGCTGGCGCTGATGCAATCAAGGTTGGAGTGGGTGCAGGTTCCATTTGCACCACGCGGGTCATTTCTGGGGTGGGTATGCCTCAACTGTCGGCTATTTATCAGTGCGCAAGGGCAGCGAAACCTTATCATGTTCCTGTGATTGCTGATGGGGGGATCAAATATTCTGGTGACATTGTCAAAGCCATTGTGGCGGGTGCCGAAACTGTTATGCTCGGTAGCCTGCTTGCCGGCCTGGAAGAATCGCCTGGTGAGCTGATTCTTTATGAGGGCCGGCAGTACAAAGCCTATCGCGGAATGGGCAGCATCGCTGCCATGCAGGGATATGGTCGCGACCGCTACGCTTCTGGACAATCGGGGGTTGGGAAACTGGTGCCTGAGGGCGTTGAAGGGATGGTTCCCTATAAGGGTGCATTGGCGGATTATGTTTACCAATTGGTGGGCGGGCTGCGTTCTGGGATGGGGTATGCTGGTGCGGCCTGCCTGGAGGATCTGCGGCAGAAGACGCGCTTGACGCCGATCACCAATGCTGGTTTGATTGAAAGCCACCCACACAGTGTTGCCATTACGCGCGAAGCGCCGAACTATCAGCGCGGTGATTTGTAAGAACCCGAGCCGAGGGCTAAATCTATGGTGCGTTAGAGTGCGTGCTTGGAAAAAGTTGTTCTTCATCGGGATATAACCAAGAAAAAAATTCCTGCGAGGATGACGAGGATTGCGAGAAGAAGAAGGAATTTTCTTGCGGGGTCATCTTCTTGAATGGTGGGGGAGAGGCTGGTTTTATTCTGGCGCTGTAGGGGATGGTAGGAAGAAGAAGGGGGCTCTTCCATTCCCTGTAAGGTGTTTAGATCCTCTTCAAATTCTTCTTCCTCTTCTTCCTGATCCGCTTCGGACAATCGAAAGCTTTCCAATACGGTTGGGAGTTCGTCGCCGTAAAACCCTTCGAGGGTTTCTCGCGCTGCTTGCTGGACACGATTGTCCTCATCCCATAGGGCAGTCATCGCCAGGACGTCCAGCGCATGGGTGTTGTGCACATCCCGCAGGGCGCGGATTGCTTTGAGCTTTAGTTCACTGCTCGGTTCGTTCGTCAGGACGGCTATTAGACCTTCGATATCCTCTAGCCTCCAGTCGGTTGTGCCAGCTTCTGTGATTGGCGGATCCTGTTCTGTGACCCAGGGATGCTCATCTGGGCTGGATAGGGAGAAGGCATCCAGCGCATTTTTGGCAATTTGAGAACCGAGTAATTCCGTCAGCGCCAGGCTGGCGGCCTTTCGCACTGTTTCGTCTGGATCTTCCAGCGTGGAGCGGATCAGGCTTTGGGCGGCGCTTACGTCTTGCAGTATTGCGAGGCCTTTTGCTGCCTGGGCACGGGTTTCGGGATTGGTGGGATGGCGGAGCGCTCTTATTAGCCCTTCCATGTCTCTTGCGTCAATCAGTGATTGGATCTTTTGCTTTGAGGACATTGTTTCTTCAATCCATTTTTGTTTTATTTTACCAGTCTGTGCTCATGGTGAGGTTTTCAGGCTTTCATCCAGACCGGGGAGTGGTGGTTGGACATCTTTGTGAAGCTGAGGTTTGGAGAGGAGAATGGACAACCCATGTCGTCGGTTGGTTTCGGGGGGCGTCTTTGTGATACACTTGGCGGTGTGAGCGATACCAGCCAGGCGGTTTGGTGGAGGGGACGGCCTGCCTGATGGTTTGGATTCACCATCCCTGATGTTCTGTTGAAAGGAAGGCTATGTGCGGAATTTTTGGCATCGTCACTGAGAAAGAACAGAGGCTGGGGCCGATCCTGGTGGAAGCGGCGAGACGGCTGACCTACCGGGGGTATGACTCGGTGGGGGCGGCGACGCTGAGCGGTGGGAGGATTGACCTGCGCAAGGACGTTGGGCGGGTGGACGAGGTGGCAGAGAAGCACCGCCTGGCGGAGATGACGGGGCAGCGCGGCATCACCCAACTGAGGTGGGCGACGTTTGGGGAGCCTTCGCAGGTGAACGCGCAACCTCATCTCGATTCGGACGGGGATTTGGTGGGGGCGCACAACGGGAACGTGGTGAACAACGTGGAGCTGCGGCAGGAGTTCATGGCTGAGGGGATGACGGTGCGCTCGCACAATGATGGCGAGTCTTGCGTGCACGCGGTGGAGCGTTATATTGATCGGGGGCACGATTTTATCGAGGCGATCCGCCGGGCTTATGGGGATCTGCAGGGCGATTATGCCTATGTGATCGGGCGCATCCACGATGATAAGTTGTACGCGATCAAGAAGGGTTCGGGTTTGGTGATCGGGATCGGCGAGGGCTTTACCTGTGTTTCTTCGGATTTGCCTTCGATCTTGCCGCTGACGCGCACGATCGTGCGGGTGCAGGACGGGGAAATCATCACGCTGTGGGCCGACCGGGTGGAGCTGCGCTCGGTGGTTGACGGAAGGCTGATCGAACGACAGCCGGAGGCGGTGACCGAGACGATGGAGGCGGTGCAGAAGGGGGGGTATCCTCATTTTATGCTGAAGGAGATCCACGAGCAGCCGCAGGCGGCGCGGGAGGTTCTGCATATGCTGGCCGGGAGCAGCGAGGTGGAGACGGTGTTGGAAAGGATGCGGACGGCGCGGCAGGTGTATTTCATTGGGTGCGGGACGAGCTATCACGCCTGCCTGGCGGGGGCGGTATATTTTGCGCAATTGGCGGGAAGGGCGGCGATTCCTGTGTTGGCGCCGCAGTTCATCCCGCAGTATCTGCCGGCGGTGGGGCCGCAGGATGTGGGGTTGTTTGTGAGCCAGTCGGGGGAGACAAAGGATGTGCTGAACGCTTTGCAGGCGGCGGGAGATCGCGGTATGGCGTGCTATGGGTTGGCGAATGTGATCGGTTCGACGCTGACTAAGGCGACGGCGAGCTGGCTGCCGCTGTGCTGCGGGTATGAGATCAGCGTGCCAGCGACGAAGACTTTCACCAACCAGGTGATGGCTTTCCTTATCCTGGCGATGCGGCTGGGAGGGCGGGATGTGAAGGCGCTGGAAGCGATCCCTGAGCTGATGGAGCGGACGTTGGAAGAGACGGCGCGGCAGGTGGAGGCGATTGTGCCCTGGCTGAACGCCTGGAACGATCTGTACTGCCTGGGGTATGGGGCGACTTACCCGATGGCGCTGGAGGGGGCGTTGAAGCTGAAGGAGATTACCTATGCTCATTGTGAGGGGATGCTCTCGACGGAGTTCAAGCATGGGCCGCTTTCGGCGGTGACGAAGGGATACCCGGTGTTGTTCGCGGCGGGGCCGGAGGATGTGCCGCTGATTGTGAGCGGGATTAACGAGGTGACCTGCCGGGGTGGGCGGGCGATTGCAATCGGACCGGAGGACGCGCGCCTGAGGGCGAACGCGAGCGATATGATCACGATCCCGCAGGCGAGCGCGATGGCCTCTTCGCTGTTGACGGTATTGCCGCTGCAATTGCTTTCTTACCACCTTTCGGTGGCGAGGGGGTATGACCCGGACTTTCCGCGCAATTTGAGCAAGACGCTGACGGTGGATTGAGGGGGGAGGGGATTCGTTTTCCGAAAAAAAGAAAAGGAACGAATGCAGGGACAGGGCAAGGAAGGATGAGGTTGAAGGGGTTTTCAAGGGGGGCTCTTTCATTACTTGTATTATTCTTTCTCTTGTTGTGGGGCGCGGACCGGGGTGAGGCGGGGCGGTATTCGATTCGGGGACGAATCTTGCCGCTGAAAGGAATGAGTTGGAAGTGGGGAAGGCGGGGAGAGGGGGCACGGTTTATTCCGGCGGATGATCTGGGGCGGAGGGGGGTTGTTTGAGCTCTTGGTTGACATCGCTGAGGAGCTGGTTGAAGGCGAGGGTGAGATCGTCGGAGTGGCCGGCGACGAGGTGGCGGACGCGGAAGAGGCGGGTGAGGCCGACGGAGGCGAAGGTGAGGACGCGGAGGAGGACGATGGCCTGATTGAAATCTTCTACGGCGCTGCCGAGTTCGAGAACATGGCGGATGAAGACGCGGAGCATGATGATCTCGTCCTGGAGGTCGGCGAAATTGTAACGATTGAGGTCGCGGAGATCGGCGGGGCGGAAGGCGCGGGCATAGAAGCCGTGCTTGAGGGCGTTGCGGTTGCCGGGCTGACCTCCTCGCTTGCGACGGTATGGGGGTTTGGGGGAGGGTGAGGGGTTTTGGGGGGTTGGTTCTTCTGACGGGGGAGAGGTGTGGCGGGAGACGAGGATGGCGACGAGCTGGGCGGGGGTGAGATTGGGCATGGGGTTCTCCTGGTGGTGAGAGTTTTCTTGCACTACCATGATAGAACTATTTTTCTATTTTACAACCTGTTAAAAGTATCAGGTAAACCTATCAGTTTTGGGAGGCGCGAAGGGGGCGGTGGATTGTCTCGCGTTTGAGATTTGATTGGAAGCGAGATGCTTCGCCCCAGAGGAAGGCATCCGGGACTGCGCCCCAGAGGAAGGCATCCGGGACTATGCATGCTCTGCCTGAGGGCGTGGAAACTCTTGCGGGTTGGCAGAGGGCTAGCTTTGATGAACCGAGGGGGGAGGGATTGATCTGCGCCGTGGGACAGAAAAGGGGGAACCTTACCGATTTGTAAAATCACAAGGCGGTGGAAACCGGTATAATCATTTGAGGGGGAAACGTTTATTTGTTGAAGTGAATGATGGGGAAGCGGAATCTTGTTGCATTGTTTGCACAAGCACGGTGGTACATTCAATTTAGCGAGGCAAATATGAGCCGATCAACAACAAAAGCTGCGCGGCTGGATCAGATCGAGAAGCTGTTGCTGGCGCACCCGGAGGGAATGACGCAGGCGGAACTGGCGCGGCGGCTGGGGGTGAACCGTTCGACGATTTTGCGAAATCTGGCGGATTTGCAGGCGCCGATTTACGAGGAGGGATGGCGGTATTTCATTGACCGGAGCGCGTACCTTGTGAATGTGCGTTTTTCTCTACACGAGGCGATGGCGGTACATCTGGCGGCGCGGCTGTTGGCGACACGGTTTGACCGGCAGAACCCGCACGCTGCGGCGGCGCTGCGTAAGCTGGGACTGGCTCTGGAGCGGCTGGCGCCGCGCATCAGCCAACATTTACTGCAGAGCGCGGATGGGATGGACGACCAGGGGCGATGGTTTGACCCGGGGTACCTGCGGGTGTTGGAGGTGGTGACGCTGGCGTGGGCGGAGAAGACGCGGGTGCAGATCTGGTACCGGAAGCCGAACGGCGAGGTGAGCACGTATACGTTCTGTCCTTATTTTGTGGAACCGGGTGCGGTTGGATTTTCGACTTATGTGATCGGATATGCGGAGCCGCCGGGGGCTTTGAGGACGCTGAAGGCCGAGCGGATCGAGCGGATCGAGACGACGAGGGAGGTTTATGAAATTCCGCCGGATTTTGACCCGATGAAGTTGCTGGGGGATGCATGGGGGATCTGGTACACGGAGGGGGAGCCGGTGGAGGTGGCGCTGCGATTTGGGCCGCGAGCGGCACGACGCGTGAGGGAAACTCGCTGGCACCGTTCAGAGCAGGTGAGCGACGAGAAAGACGGCGGCCTGCTCTGGCGGGCGTGGGTGGCGGAGCCGCAGGAGATGCTGCCCTGGATCCGGGGGTGGGGAGCCGATGTGGAGGTTTTAGCGCCGGAGGAACTGCGGGCGGAGCTGATCGAGGAGGCGCGGCGAATTTCAGCATTATATTCGGTTACCTCGTCGTGAGAACAATCAACTTTGAGAGCAAGGTGAAATATGAGGTTTTCCTCATGATTGATGAAAAGTTTTCCCTTACTCAACCAACATGGATGTCTTTTATCGGAAAATGGGGGGAATCTAAGCAAGGGCACCCCTTAGTATATCATTTGATTGACAGCGCGGCTGTGGCTGATTTACTCTGGCAGCGCGCGTTCACGGACGGATCTCGGCAACGATTTGGCCGGTGGCTTGGCCTCAACCCTATCGATTGCGGCCGGTTGTTCGCTTTTTGGACCAGTCTGCATGATTTTGGAAAGGCTACACCTTCTTTTCAAAGCAAACACCCGGGAACTCAAGCAGTTCTCGAAAAAGCGGGTTTTGACTTTCCGGTTTTTTCCTTCAGCGATGCGCGCCACCATAGCCTGCTGAGCCAATGGATATTATTGGATTTCAAACAGGAAATAGGAATTCAACCGGAGGGGATCTTTAATCAATTTAGGTATGCGATTGGCGGGCATCATGGGACGTTTCACGTTTTGGAAGATAGCGAGCAGAGCTTAGCGAGACTAGCGAACTTAGGAGGGCAGCGCTGGAAGGAGGAGCGACAAAAACTCTTTATCGCTCTCTACAATCTGCTTGCTCCACCTTCCCCGAATTTATTAAGGTTTTCGCAGACAGATCGGAACGCGTTCTTTAATCTCTTGACAGGATTCTTTGTTGCAGCGGATTGGGTGGCTTCCCAAGATCTTTGTTTCCCCTATGAAAAGCCCAGGTATCTCCTGAGCGATTATTGGGTTCTTTCACAAAAGCGAGCAGAGGCAGCCATGACCCGCGCTGGCTGGTTTGGGTGGAAGCCGGATTCTGAGCGGAAGTCTTTCAAGGAGTTGTTTGGTTTTGGGGCTTATCCTTTGCAAGAAATTATTGTTAAGGCGATAGAAAATCTTGTTGATCCTTTTCTGATGATCATCGAAGCGCCTACAGGATGTGGGAAGACAGAAGCCGCGTTGACCGTTGCGGACAAAATTATCGAACGCGAAAAGCTGCGAGGATGTTACATTGCTATGCCGACCCAGGCTACAAGCAACCAAATGTTTAACCGCACCTGTAATTTCCTAAAAATTCGTTTTCCTGACCAAAGGGTTAATCTTCAACTTGTGCATGGAAATGCATTGCTAAGTGAAGATTTTCAAGAAATGCGTCTGACAGCTGTGGAGGATGATGATCTAGACACTACCGGGAACGTGAATGCGATGGATTGGTTTTTACCCCGAAAAAGGACTTTCCTAGCTCCTTTTGGAGTTGGAACAGTTGATCAAGCATTCTTTAGCGTTTTACGAACCAAGCACTCTTTTTTGCGATTGTTTGGATTGCATCAAAAAGTTGTGATTTTCGATGAAGTGCATGCTTATGATGTGTATATGATGGAGATATTCAACCGTTTGCTGGCATGGCTGAGAGCAGTGGGTTCGCCGGTCATCTTGCTATCGGCTACATTACCTGAGCAGACTCGTCTGACCTTGTTGCGGGCATACCAACGCGAAGCGATGATTGGTTCCAGCCAGGCTGCTTATCCACGTTTAAGCATCAATGACGGAAGGTGCATTCGGACCCAGAGCCTTGGCAAATATCCTGATCGAGTTATTCACCTTGAACGGATCAACCGCGACCCGATGATGTTGATTGGTGTGTTAAAGAACAGACTAAGCCAGGGTGGTTGCGCTGCGATCATCTGTAATACAGTCGAACGTGCCCAGCAGGTTTATAAGATACTGGAAGACGATGGATCATTTAAGTCGGATGGAGTTTATTTGCTACATTCCAGAATGCCCTATTGCTGGCGCGAGTCGGTAGAGCATTCAATCCTAAAACAGTTTGGTAAACCGGATAGCCCTCAAACAAAAATTCGCCGCGGGGTGGTTGTAGCGACGCAAATCATCGAGCAGAGCCTGGATCTTGATTTTGATTTACTTATCAGCGACCTGGCGCCAGTAGACTTAATTATCCAGCGTATCGGACGCCTGCAACGACATTCTAATCATTCTTGGTCCCCGGTCCGGCCATCTGGACTGAAGGAACCTCTTTGTGTCATCTGTCAGCCGGATACGACATCGGAAAATGGATTACCGGAATTTGAGAAAGACGTCTTTGTTTATGATCAGGCTATACTCCAGCGCACTCTTTTTACCCTTCTGCCTTACGATGCCATTTGTCTGCCCGCTGATTCTGACCGATTGATTAACACAGTTTACTCTGAAGATGAACTGCCCCATTGCAGTGAGGAACAGATGGCAGCAATTCGATCTCTTTATAAAAGCATGGTCAAAAAACAAGGCGAGGAAAGCGCTGCTGCTATCAATCGAATGGTCGGAGATGTAGATGATGCTAGTGCTCTGGGGGATCAATCGGTGTACCTAAAAGAAGACGACGAGTCGGTAGGAAGAGACGCTCAGGCATTAACCCGGAACAATGTGCTTCCCAGCGTCCAACTGGTATGTTTTGAAAAAAAAGGAGAGACTTTCTATTTGCTTGATAACCGGGCGGCTTGCAATCTGGAGAAACCACCTCGAGGAAAGCAATTGAAACATGCACTGCGTTCCATTGTTACCACGAGTAATCCGAGAGTGGTAAAACATTTTATTGCTCAACCCCACTTGAAAGTATGGAAAAAGATTCCGGCGTTAAGAAGTGCTCATCCGATCGTCTTCGAAGATGGGATTTGTGAGATCGAAAAAGGTCTCACCTTGCGTTTAGAAGAAAGGATAGGACTGCTGATTGAGTAAGGACAACCTAGTTCGCATAATCAAAAAATCTATGAAAGGAGAATAAGAGTATTTGCAAATGAACCATCACTTCAACCTTTTGTATGAATCTTGGATTCCTGTAATCGACCAGGATGGCGTTCCCTGCTCTATTTCTTTACGGGACGCGCTGGTCAACGCGCAAGCTTACCGAAGCGTGAGCGCCACGCTTCCCCATACCAATGCCGCGATATTGCGCTTGCTGCTGGCTGTGCTGCACCGCAACTTTGGCACGCGCGACCCATTAGCCTGGGGGGAAATTTGGCGAAAGAAACAGTTTGATGCAGCCGTACTCGATGCGTATTTTAAGAAGTGGGAAGCGAGATTTGACCTGTTTGCGGAGGAGCATCCTTTTTACCAGCAGCGCCACCCGAAGGTGGAAATAAAACCCATTCAGACTCTTTTAATGCAAATTGGTGGCGGAGACACATATACCCTTTTTAACCATATTCTCGATGAGACAACGGTTCTGCTCACGCCGGCAGAAGCAGCACTGGGTTTGATTACGGCTCAGGCGTTTGCGCTGGCGGGGTTGTGCCATCCCCAGCTCAAATTGTTTTATACCGATGCTCCGTGCAGCCGTGCGATCGTTTTCTTTGTGGAAGGAAAAACATTATTCGAAACGCTAATGTTCAATTTGATCCGCTTTAACCAATCGGAGCCTTTTCCTCAATCGGCGTTTGAACCAGACCTGCCAGCCTGGGAAATGAACGATACTTACATCCCAGAGCGCAATTGGCCTTTGGGTTATCTGGATTATCTCACTTGGCAGAACCGAAGAATCCAACTGTTCCCGGTGGAAAAAGATGGGCGAACTATGGTTGCCAGCATGACTACTGCACCCGGACTCGCGATAAACGCTGAGATTCGCAACCCGATGCATCACTACCGAAAAGGAGAAAATAATGGTACTGTGGAGAATGCTGTCAGAGTGCTCCGCTTCAACGAGGAACGGGCGTTGTGGCGAGACAGCCATGTTTTGCTGGATTTGCGTAACCAAGCCATTGAACCGCCACGCGCTTTGAAATGGATGGAGGAGTTGTTTTCAGAAGGGATCCTGCCTCGCCGCCGACTACAAATCGGCGCTTACGGAATGTGCACTGAGCCGGGAAAGGCCAAGGTTTTATTCTATCAAGGCGAAAGGTTTGAGATCTCGGATGAGCTTTTACTCAATCCTAACCTTGTTGCGACTCTAGGCACAGCCCTGGCCCATGCTGAAGCTTTGCGGAGCGAATTAGGGGGAACCTCCAGAAAATTGGCAAATTTATTTCTGTCGTTTAATGCAAATGTTGAGAACGGTCATAAACCTGATCCTAGAGATGTGGAAAACCTCATCCATCATTGGAATGGCGAAGGTTTATACTGGGGATCCTTAGAGACGCCGTTTTTTCTGTTTCTGGATAGATTGCCGGAGGATCCGGAAAAAGCCCTGGAAAACTGGGAACAGGAATTGCGACGTGCGGCCTGGTTGGCCTTCAATCAAATTGCTGTGAGTCTGGGCGACCGTCAGAACGCTTTAAAGGCAGTTGCCATCGCACGTAAGAGGATGGCTTACGGGATTTCAAAGGTTCTCAAAACCCAGGAGGGGTAGATGCATAACCACTTAAAACCCGAACAATATTATTTCATCAAGTATTTGACGAGTTTGGATAACGAGCAAAACCGAGATGTTTTAGCCGTGATGCGCCGCGGCCTTACCGGCCAGCCTGTGGAGGACTTGAACCTCTACCGATTTGTTGCCAAACGCGTACCTGATTTTGATAGAGGCGTGAAGTGTGAGGCGGTTTATTACCTGATTGCGGCTTTGTATGCTTATCATCCCCTACAAACCGACAAAGGGAATTTTGGAAATCATATGAGCCTGGCTGCAAGCAAAAGAAATGATCAGGAAGCGGCAGAGCGCCGTTTTACTGTCCTGCTGAGCACCCGAATGAGTGAGGTGGCTATTCATTTGCGGCAAGCAATTGCAATCTTAAAACAGCAAGAAATCCCTGTGAACTGGGAATGTCTGTTCGCAGATTTGCTGATTTGGGATCATCCCCAGAAGATCGTACAGCGAGCGTGGGCAAATGGATTTTGGACTTACGAATTGCCATCTGAAGCCGGTGAAAACCGATCATCTGAAACTAAAGCATAAAGAGGAGAAACGACATGTTAATAGAAATTCACCTTATTCAAAATTTTGCCCCGTCAAATCTTAACCGGGACGATACTAATAACCCAAAAGATTGCGAATTTGGCGGAGTACGAAGAGCGCGGATATCTTCGCAATGCATCAAACGCGCCATCCGGCAGAACCCTGTTTTTTCCAAAACCACCGGCGTACCTGTGAGCCAACGTACCCGTCTTGTTGTTCAGGAATTGAAAAAGCAGCTTGAAGCGCTTGGTTTGGATGCGAAGGTGGCGGACATAAAGGCGGTTGAGTTTGCCAAATATTACAGTAGTAAAAAAGGAAATTTGAATGGTGATCAGACGGTAGTGCTGTTGTTTTTAAGCCAGTTTGAAATTGAGCAAATAGCAAATGATTTGAAAGAAATCAACGATTCAGACGAGATTAAGAAGTATACTGAGAGTTTTGCAAAAACGATGAAAAATCGTCCGGGCGCTCCGGATATTGCGCTTTTTGGCCGTATGCTTGCCGACCGGCCAGAAACAAATGTAGACGCGGCCTGCCAGGTTGCCCATGCGATCTCTACGCACGCAGTCAACATGGATATGGATTTTTTTACGGCGGTAGATGATCTTCAGGACAGGGAAGTTACCGGAGCAGGGATGATGGGCATAGCGGGATTTAATTCGGCGTGCTTTTATCGGTATGCCTGTATTGATTATGACCAGTTGAAAGAAAATCTGCGGGGAGATGCGGTTATGGCGCGAAAAACGATCGAGGCATTTTTACGCGCCAGCGCCCTCGCTGTACCAACCGGAAAGCAGAACAGCCATGCTGCGCAAAACCCTCCGTCATTTTACATGAGCGTTGTCAGGAAGGATGGAAGCGCCTGGTCACTGGCCAATGCTTTTGAAAAACCCGTTTATCCGGGCGAAGCTGGGCTGGTGAACGCTTCTGTAGTTGCAATTGATCGATATTGGAAAAAATTGAGTGGATTTTTTTCTTCTGACGCTCAGCCGGTTGTAGCTGCACTGGATGGTGAAATTGCATTTGACAGCCTGAAAGACGCGCAGGTTAACACATTCGAAGCCTGGATTCAGGAGACATTAATCAAGTTGCCTTTGGAGTAATTGAATGGATACTCTGTTAATCCGTTTGATTGGCCCCATGCAATCCTGGGGGGTTCAAAGCCACTATACCGTGCGCGATACAGGGTTGGAACCTTCCAAAAGCGGTGTGATGGGGTTGCTGTGCGCGGCTTTGGGAAGGCCGCGACAAGCGCCGTTGGAAGACCTGCTGGTTTTGCGGATGGGGGTTCGGGTAGACCGCGAAGGAATTTTAAGCAGAGACTATCATATTGCGCAGGATGTATTGGAGACAGACAACAAAAAAATTCGTGAAAGTGTCGTGACCAATCGTTATTATCTTGCCAATGCTGCTTTTTTGGTAGGATTTGAGGGCGATCCTGGAATCCTTAGTGAGCTGCAAGCCGCCTTGCAAAAACCCGTTTGGGCACTCTTTCTAGGAAGGAAAGCTTTTCCCCCTTCGGCGCCAATTTTTCTGCAGGATGGATTGCAAGCTGGTAAAACGTTGGAACAAGCCTTGATGGAATATGGTTGGATTGTGTCTTGGCGCAAAGGTGAAGAGCCTAATCAGATACGTGTTGTTATCGATTCAAATGAGGGCAAGCAAGTCCGCCCAGACGTGCCTGTTTCTTTTGCGACGCGGCGATTTGCAAGCCGGCGCGTCAATACCTTTTTTATACCGGCGCCAACATCTCCATGCATAGAGGTGATGTAATGTACCTTTCCCGATTGGTTCTAGATCCTCGCTCCAGACAAGCACTATCTGATCTGGCAGATACTTACCAAATCCACCGAACGCTAATGAGCGCTTTTCCTCAGGCACTCCCTAAAAAGGAACGTGTACTTTACCGGGTGGAAATTCGCCGAACAGAACCCTCTTTGACGATTCTGGTGCAATCTCACACGGCACCGGATTGGTCGAAACTGGAACGCAGCGGTTATGTTGTCCAGCCGGTGTCGGTCAAGCACTTCAACCCGAACATCATCAGCGGTCAGGTTTTTCAATTCAGGCTGGCTGCTAACCCGACCAAGCGACTGAAAGGAAACGGCGGTAAGGATGGGAGGCGGGTGGGGTTGATGCGGGAAGAGGAGCAAATTGTATGGCTTCGCCGTAAAGGCGAAGAGAATGGTTTTCATGTGCTTGCCGTACAGACGGTGAAAATAGTTCAGCCAGATGGTTTTAAGGAGGAAAATGGTAAGAAGCATCGCATTCACACAAAAGTTGTTCGTTTCGATGGCTTTTTGAAAGTGCTCGACGTAGAGCGGTTTGAACAAGCATTGTACAATGGAATTGGCACCGGCAAAGGATTTGGATGCGGTTTGCTTTCGATCGCCAGGGCATAGGTTTTTCTAATGCAAGACCAGCACCTTAACAATTGAACAGGATAAAAAAGCGTGGACACCAGCCAGGCCGATGCGAAGAATTTGGGTACGAAAGGAAAGCGGCCTGGTTTTGATCGGAACTGATTCAATTCGAAAGGGGGTACGATGCAAGATCTGCATGAACTACCCAAGCTGCGCGACAGCTTGAGCTATCTTTATGTTGAACATGCTGTCTTGGAACGTGATAAGACCGCGCTGCTGGTGCTGCAGGAGACGGGAACGACGGCTGTGCCGGTTGCCAACCTGTGCCTGCTGATGCTGGGACCGGGAACGAGCATTACGCACGCTGCGGTTGGACTGCTGGCAGAGAGCGGATGCAGCATCCTGTGGACCGGGCAAGATATGCAACTGTTTTACGCCCAGGGGTGCGGGGAGACGCGAAAAGCGTATCACCTGCTGAGGCAGGCAGAACTGGTAAGCGATCCACAGAAACGGCTGCAAGTGGTGATGCGGATGTACGAAAAGCGATTCGGGCATCCCTTAAAGCCGGGCTTAACGTTAGAGCAGATACGTGGGATGGAGGGGGCGCGGGTGCGCAACGCTTACGCCCTAGCGAGCAGGACGTTTCAGGTGGAATGGCATGGGCGCAATTACGATATGAGCAATTGGAATAAAGGGGATCCTGTGAACCGGGCGCTTTCGGCGGCAAATGCAATCCTGAATGGAATTTGTCATGCGGCGATTGTCTCGGGCGGGTACTCGACTGCACTGGGGTTTTTACACACCGGCAGGCAACTTTCCTTTGTTTACGATATTGCCGATTTGTATAAGGCGCAATATACGATCCCTATTGCGTTTCAGACAGTGGCAGAAGGAGAGGAGGAGGTCGAAAAGCGGACTCGACAGAGCTGCCGTGAATTTATTCGGGAGGAAAAACTACTGGATCGAATCTTGCCCGATATTGATGGATTGCTAGGCATCCAACCGGAAGAAGAAGGGGAAAGATTAGACGATCCTAGCTGCCCTGAAATCTGGTGGGAGCCGCCACAAACGGTTCAAGCGGAGGGAAAATGGTCGTTATGATCCTTGAAAAGACGCCGGCGTCTTTGAAGGGGGATTTGAGCCGGTGGCTGATTGAAGTGAAAAGCGGAGTGTACGTAGGGCACGTTTCCGCGATGGTGCGAGACCGGTTATGGGAACGTTGCAGCAGCAGCCGTGGAGTGGGAATGGTCTTTCAGGCGTGGTCTACGAACAATGAACAACACTTCATGATGAAGATGGCGGGAAATAGTGAGCGGCGGATTGTAGATTGGGAGGGAGTGCAATTGGTGGAGAAGTTAGGGGACGCTTTGAGCGAGGCGCAAAAAAGGCGTATACTAAGAGAGATTTGATTTTTTTATTTGTTAACGAAGGGTTTTCCCCACGCACGTGGGGGTGTTCCGCAGAGTAAGAAAAAAAACATAGGGCGCACTGCGTTTTCCCCACGCACGTGGGGGTGTTCCTACTTGTGAAACTCGATCAAGAGCAAGAAGCACGTTTTCCCCACGCACGTGGGGGTGTTCCTAACTCTGCATAAATTCGCCGTCAATCAGGAAAGTTTTCCCCACGCACGTGGGGGTGTTCCGGAATAAGAAATGGCAACAGACGTTGAAATTGCGTTTTCCCCACGCACGTGGGGGTGTTCCTGGAGGCGCCTACTTCAGTGGTACGGAAATTGAGTTTTCCCCACGCACGTGGGGGTGTTCCTGACACCTTTCCGCTCCGAGTTAGCTCCGGCGAGTTTTCCCCACGCACGTGGGGGTGTTCCGGTTCTGGAAATTTTGGAATGGGCGGCATCAAAGTTTTCCCCACGCACGTGGGGGTGTTCCTTCCATCAGACCCCATTCCGCGCACGTGAAATAGTTTTCCCCACGCACGTGGGGGTGTTCCGAACAGGGATCAATGCCAGGATCAGATCCTGTAGTTTTCCCCACGCACGTGGGGGTGTTCCTTTGCACCTGACTTACAAGCTCTCTCTTCGGAAGTTTTCCCCACGCACGTGGGGGTGTTCCTCCTTGCCCCATTTGCTAACTGACAAGATAACTGTTTTCCCCACGCACGTGGGGGTGTTCCTTAACGCCAGTATTCGCCGCTGAATAAAGCCAGGTTTTCCCCACGCACGTGGGGGTGTTCCTTCAGCTTCCGTCAGATAGTCAAAGGTCGTCACGTTTTCCCCACGCACGTGGGGGTGTTCCTCTCACTGATGGTCAAAGATCGTGCCCGTTGGCGTTTTCCCCACGCACGTGGGGGTGTTCCCTCGCACACTTGGAGGAACTGCCGCTGCTTTGCGTTTTCCCCACGCACGTGGGGGTGTTCCGTCTTGGCGAGTTATGGTTTTCGCAAGAGTATCGTTTTCCCCACGCACGTGGGGGTGTTCCTGTGTATCAATCCCCAAAATATGGCAGGCCTGGGTTTTCCCCACGCACGTGGGGG
>JABLXC010000060.1 GCA_013178185.1 Anaerolineae bacterium
CACGGTGATCATTTTTGAACCAGTGAGCGCCGAGGATCAGACGTATTTTGCCAATATATCGCAAATCTTCACCAACCAACCTGCACCTGCAGGAAAGGTATACACGATTAGTGAAGCGTATCAAGCAGCAGTCAATTGGTGGGATAGCCTACCAATCATTGCTCGTTCCCTTGGGTTCTATTCGGGAGATGAGAAATCACTAGCAGAGATATTCAGTCAGGCAAAAACGAAAGATCCATTCCGCTTCATTAAGTACGACTTGATGGAAATGCTTGGGCAAGTACCGGGCGAAACCCTGACATCGGCAAAAATCACACATATCGAGGTTCACCTAAAGGCTTTTAAAGCTACTGCAGAAGCCATTCAAGCCAGCGTTGAGGACCAGATATTAGTCCAGGTTGCTGAAATCTTTGGAGCACCTTCTCATCTTGACGTTGATATCCAGGAAACATTCAAAAATTGGTACAACGGATTGAGCAGCACGCAAAAAGATCCTTTCGGTACTTACCATAATAACGACAGCAAGCCTTTAGTGAAATTTACAGCATATGCCAACATCCGCGAGGTGTTATTTAAAACATTACCGGAGGCTTACTCCTTAGGGAGCGTTGACACTTGGATGTCTAACTTTGTCCCGACAATGGTTCAACGAATTCAAAGTGGAAAGAACCATATTGAGACCAATGCACCACAGATCAGTCAGTTGAAAGTGGATTTCACAAACGATGTATCTCAACATGGCAATCAGGTTACCTATCAGGGTGAACTTGTGCTACATGCGGACACTGAGGATGGCGAAGGAGTAATCTATTACACAGATGATGGTTCCGATCCCACATCCAGCAGGCAACGGCAAAAATTGACTCCTGGAGACACTTTGATTATCAAGGGCAATCGCAAAGTCAAGTTGGTCGTTGCGGATGAAAAGGGGAACTACAGCGCAGTGAAACTTGTCGAAGCTATTGATGAGCTTGAGAAGTTTAAAATCGTTCGGCCCGCTCAAAAGACAGCCTTTGATGAAACGATCACCTTTGTTTTCCCAAAGAATAAAGAATCGGCCAGGATTACCATCTTATCCCTGCTTTCGGAATTAGCAGAATCTGGTCTATATTCAGACAACGAATTTCGCCAGGTAATTCAGAATGCGCTAGAAGAAATCGAAAAATAACGGATATTTACAAAAACCGCGCAGGGATTCAACTGAGGACAACACGATATGCCAACATATTATCACAACGAAATTCTCTTCTCTGAAATCTACCTCGAAGAAATTACTCGCCAGGCCGAGAATGCAGATGTCTTAGCCTCTTTAAAAGTCCTGGGTGAATATAGGGAATATGCCGACACCCATAACTTGAAAGCCTGGAAAGAGTCATATGTCCACGAGGTGCTTTCAGCGCTGGGATTTTTCGCCCTATCGAAGAGTGATCATTTAACATACATGTTCTCGATGGGGAGCAATGGTAAAGAGAACCCTCTTTCATTATGTTATGTCATCCTGCCAGAAGAAAACCTGGATAACACGACCATTGGCCGTAACTGGGCTGAAAAGATTATTCGAGCACTACGCGAAAACAATCTACAATGGGGTCTGCTGACCAACGGTAAGCAGTGGCGCATTTATCATCAGGACGAACCTACGCCTTACGAAACGTACCTTGAAATCGATCTAGAAGCTATCTTGAAAGAAAAAGCCAAAGAAGCATATCAAATTTTCCATAAGTTTATGAAGGCGGAAAATTTTGCGGTTGAAGAAGATGGCAAATGTCAATTTGACCGCTTCAAGAAGGAATCCCAGGACAAGATTGATTACATTGAGAAAGAACTAGCCAATGCTCTCAAACAACGGGAAGAAGGTGGCAAAGGTGTACTTTCAGATCTGTGTGTGGGTTATGTAGAAGAATTGCGCCAACGCAATGAAGGTGATCTAGATGATGATGGTCTTCGCAAGAAGATCTATCATGGTGCGATGTTGTACATGTTCCGGCTGCTCTTTCTGTTTTACGCGGATGCACGTGGATTGCTCAGTGATGAAAACCATGAGTTGCTGGCAAAAGTGGAAAGCGAATGCCGCGCTCGTCATAATGACGATGGTTCGAACGATCTTTCTTTCCACATCTGGGACAGCTTAGAACACATCTTCGTTGATATCGATCAGACGTACAACGGCGGCTTGTTTAGCCCGCAGGAGAGCGAATTTACTCGCTTCCTCTCAGATACCCGTATTGAGAGTGTATATCTGGCCAATGTCATTTTTAACCTCACCACTTATCGGGAAAAAAATAGGCAAGAAAAACCGATCAGCTACCGAGATATGAGCGTACGCCATCTAGGAACCCTCTACGAAGGATTGCTTGAACATAAGCTGTTTATCGCGGCAGAGGATACTGAAGTTAAAATCGCCAAAGGGAAAATCCAGTTCATCCCGGCTTCAAAGGGCGGCAAGCTGGTTTTAGGGCATTACATCAAGGCAGGAGAAGTCTATTTTGCTGGTGATCCCAGTGAGAGGAAATCTTCCGGCTCGTACTATACTCCGGAATATATTGTTGATTACATCGTTCGTAATACAGCGAGTGAGAAACTCAAGGAACTGAAAGATGCTTTTATAAGGGAACAGAGTCCTGCCCTTGAAGCTTATAACAGGGCGATGGATGACGACGAACGCTATTCGTTAGCAGTACTTCTAGAAGAAAATGCTCTTGCTTTTGTACGCGAGAAACTGCTCGATTTATCTGTGCTAGACCCGGCTATGGGCAGCGGGCATTTTTTAGTCAATGCTACCAATTTAATTTCTAATTATTTTACTGAAATTCTTAATGAGATTGATATTCAAGGCAACCTGGAAAGTGGCACAGGGTATTGGCGGCGATGGGTAGTGGAAAATTGCATTTACGGAGTAGATCTCAATCCTCTCGCTGTGGAGCTTGCCAAACTTTCCATATGGATCCTCTCGATGGCGAAGGATCAACCACTTTCTTTTCTGAATCACCATCTCAAATGCGGCAATAGCTTGGTAGGGGCAAAACTGGAGGAAATTGGAAATTACCCACTCTCGATTGTCAAAAAGGAACCTCACCAACTTCATCTCTTCGAAAGAGACCCGGATTTCAAAGCCGCAGTAGAAGCAGTCATATTAAAAAGCCGACAAATCGCCGGAAAAGCTTCCTCTAGCCTGGATGACGTGCGTGAGAAGAAGGTTTGGTTGGAGGAAATTGATCAAATACTTGACGGCTACAAGGCAATTTGTGATATACACACAAGCCTTTATTTTGGAAATATGATAGAAGAAGCGCAGTATGGGAGGATGGTTCAAAAGAAAGATTTCAACCTTGCTAAGTTGATAAATGTAGCCAATCGTTATTTCCATTGGGAATTGGAGTTCCCTGAAATTTTTCTCTCACGTGGCGGTTTCACATGGATTACCTGTAACCCACCTTATGATACCTTCAAGGAAAATAGTTACTTCAAAAGAGAAACAGCTGCTGGAAGTGGAAACTTGTATGGGCACTTTATCACTAAGGCTGTTACTCTGAATCAAACTCTTGGATCCATTGGTTTTATCGTACCATTGTCTTTTGCTTGTGGTTCTAGTTACGAAAATGTCCGTCAATCCGTTTATCAGAATTATCACTCACTATATACCAGCCATTATTCGAAAAGACCAAACATGCTTTTTGATGGAGTTCAACAAAGAATTACTATATTTATCGCTAACTCAAAAGAATATACATCAGGTTGTCAGTTATTCTCCTCACGTCTTTGGCGTTGGAAAAAAGAAGATCAAGAATGGGTGGTGCGAAATCCTCAGCTCGCTCTTGTTGACCGAGTTAAGAGCGGGGTTATACCAAAGGTTGGCGCTGCGTTGGGAGCAGAGATTTACCGTTATATAAAAAAATCTCCTCGAAAGTTAGGTGACTTATTTCTCAAAAACAGTTCTAAAGAACATGTGGCTTATTACCATAATGTTGCCATGTACTGGATCAAAGCCTACGATTTTCTACCGTACTTCAAACGCGAAAAGGATCAAACTCTATCAGTATCAACAAAATTAAAGACCTTGTATTTCGAAAATCAATTTGATAAATGTCTATTTTTACTTCTTTTAAATTCATCACTTTTCTACTATTGGTGGATTGCTCAAGGTGATGAATTTGATGTTTTGATCTCTGAAATAAGTGAATTTGGAATTCACGGGTATGAGACATTCCGTCAGAACCAGGAAGCAGCAACATTTTTGGTCAAGGAATTGATGAATGACTTTCAGGAGAATTCTGCCATTAAAAGTACCTCTCTGGGTGGTTCGACTGCGAATTATCAGGAGTTTTATCCACGAAAAAGCAGGCAAATTATTAATCGTATTGACGATTTTATCGCCCCGATCTACGGCCTTACCAAAGAGCAGAACAGTTTTTTGAAAGACTATGATCTGTATTGGCGCACCGATGAGGAAAAAGAGGCATGAAATGAATCCTGAGAGGATTGCCTACTGGTTTTTTCGCCTGAATGGGTGCGCTACCATCACGAACTTTGTGATTCACCCCGACCGGCGCGGTTCGCAGCGCACAGACGTGGACGTGCTGGCGATAAGGTTCCCGCACCGTGCCGAGTTGTTGACCTCTGGCGATCCCATGCCAGACCATTCCGTTTTCAATTCCGACGGCAGCATTGATATTATTTTCGCAGAAGTCAAGCACGGTTTTTGCCGCCTGAACGGACCCTGGACCAATCCATCGGATGAAAACATGCAGCGCGTCTTGTTTGCTGTTGGTGCGTTTGATTTGTCCCGGGTGGTTGAGGTCGCCCAGGCACTCTATCACCAGGGCATTTACCAGGATGACATCTATCGGGTGAGATTATTCGCTATGGGCGAGAGAAAAAATGACGCAATTCTTTCAGCCGCGGTTCAGCTAACGTGGGATGAAATCCTGAAATTTATCTTTGAACGTTTTACCTCTTATCAGGCTCAAAAGGCACACCACAGTCAGTGGGATAGCACAGGAACATGGCTTTATGACCTCGCGTCACGGCAAACTCGGGAAGAATTTATTGAAACTGTTAGAGCGAGTATGCAAGCACACGTGGATACCCAGCAGCTCGCGAGGCCGAATCTCGGGCAGAGGAATCATGATTAAGATTATTGCAGATCCGAATAATTTGGGTTTTGGCATTCGCCTGGAACGGATGGATTCCATGGCGGAATATCCCCTGCGAGTGAAAGATATTCAACAAGCGTACGAAAATCATCAGGAGTATGCCCTGATTATTACACAGCCGGTGGTCATACAATGGTTGAAGAATATGGCTGCCCGCTATCCGCAGGGTGTCTTCCATTTTGAAACAATTGATGCGAGAACTGCGTTGGCACAGCGGTGGGGTATGGATATTCCTACAAATCTGACGAATGAAGATATTTTACAGTCAGGTCTCCTCTCATCCGATGTGCGCCCTCAACCTGGTTTTGGCTTTGAAGACACCTTGCTTTCACATTACTATACTCCCATATTAACTTCTAAAACTTTCCCGTTCACCCAACTACCCTCCTTGTTGGGGACCGTAGATCCTCAACGATGGAAAGCAAATCTTGCTATTCCCTTGCTGGCCAGAACACTGCATACTCGCTTAGAGGAATGGAAAAGCAAGGCCAGGTCGAGTGAACAACGCCAGTTGGTGGAGCTATTTGCAACAGACCCTTATGCCTTAATACTTCAACTCATTCGTTTCCGCGTGTTGCGCAGTTACCCGACGATTGGCGAAGCAGTGTTGGGAGAAGCTTTTGACGTCTTTAGAATCCTCAAATTGCAGTTGGATGACCTTAAGTTTGAGGAATCCAAGATTCCTGAAACGATTCTTCAGGTGACATATTTTCTCAATAACCAACAGCCACAGAATTCAGATGACCTGGTTACACTTCTTGATCGAACGAGCGGGATGTTGTCGGTGGAATTTGAAATTATCGAAAAACACTTGCGAGACCATTCCGATTGGATCACACCGGAGCTGATGGATCAAATCGAGGAAAAGTTCAGCGGTCAGTCTCGCCAGCTCGCCCGGAAAATAGCGACATTACGCGGGTTGATCCGTCCACCCAAGCCTGAAACTCCAGATCTCAGCTGGAATGTGGATACCATGCTTTCCTGGGCGACCGAGTCCTACCTGCCCTACCAGGCCTGGTGTAATCGTCAAGAACAATTTGACTCTGACCTGTTTGCCATTGGCGACCGTTTTTCGGAGTGGCTGATGAAAAACTGGGATGACATCCATGCCAATTCAAAACGTATGGTCTTCAACATACTCCCCAATAAAGCAGTAGATCTGAAGCGTGATGGTATTGTCAACCTGGTTTTGGTGATTGATAACCTTGGTTGGACATTCTCCGAAATGCTGCGCGATATGTTCCAAGAACGTGGCTACTTCCTAGCCGGCGCTGAGCCTTATCTGGCGATGCTCCCCAGCGAAACAGAAATTTCCAAAAAATGTTTGCTAGCAGGAGCTGTGGGGTATCAGGCGATTGATGATAAGACCTACAAAGGCATGATTGAAAAGGGGTGGGTGCCATATTTTAAAGATAATGCTTTTCGCTACATCAGCGATATCGGCAGCTTGAGCGCGATCGAAACCATTGATGCAGCTTCCTATGTGGTGAATTACCTTGCGATAGATAAAGCCCTGCACAAATCCGCAGATGAAATCGGCATGTCTCACCGGGATCATATTTATCACTTGCTGGAAAAACTGGTGGAGAATACGATCTTTTTTATTGAAAAACATGGTTTACAGGAAAATATTCGCATTCATGTCGTCTCTGATCATGGCTCAACCCGTATTCCTGCCTCCGTGCAGAATGATCTAGATCCAGCCTTCTTTAAAACAAATGGCTTCGAAGCTCGTTCTCATCGATATGTGACCGTAAGCAGCGAACGCTTTTCGGGGCTGGCAGATAACTTGAGATTGGATTGTTTTTTCCTACCTGCCAATGATTTTATGAATCCGGAGAACGTTTTATGCGCCAGACGGGGTAACCGATTTCTACCCACCGATAAGGATTTTTACGTACACGGTGGGCTCCTCCCCGAAGAAATCATTGTTCCATATCTGGTTTTTGAACCAGCCACCATCGCGACCCAGGATTTAACGGTTCTTCTCAAGAAGAATGAATTCCGTTACCGCATGGAAACGGTCGAATTGGAAATTGGCAACCCCAATGATTCAGCCGTGGATCAAATTCAGGTCAGCCTATTGAATGGAAATGTGGAAAGCGAACCCATTCGGATAGCTTTATTGAATGGCAAGAAAAATATGGCTATCCAGATCAAAACGCGTTTCAAAGTGACCAGTATCCTTGAAGAGCAGAGCAACCTGCACATCCGGATCCGGTACCATGCACACGGTGAGCAACACACCTTTGATGTGCTACCCAAGATCACCATGAAAAAGATGGTTGAAGAGAAAAGTACAAGTGTATTTGACGATTGACATCAAGCCTTCACCAACAATAGTGAAGAACTTGTCTAAGGAGTGAGAGATGGAAACATTTGAACAAAAGGCATTAGACGTTTTTAGCGAAATTGTAATCAACAAGTCTTTTGTACATAAAGCCGGTTTTGGCAGCCGGGCAATCCCTACGTACGTGCGGGAATGGATTATCTCTCATTTCCTGGACGATAGTACTGAATTAACTGAAGCTGCACGCCAGAAAATCGCTGGTTTTGTACAGAAGTATGTGCCCGATAAAAGTCAAAAAGAAACGATCAAGAACCAGCTCTTTGAACAAATGGAAGTCCAATTTCTGGACAATTTTTCGGTATACGTTAATCTGGAAAAGGGCGACCGATACCTCAATATCCCATTCTTAGACGAGAATGCCGCTTTTGCCATACCTCAAATTGTGCAAGACAACGAAATGCTTTTAAGCAGCGGTTTGTGGGGAGTAGGAAAGCTTTACTACGTTCCAAAAAATGATGATAACCCCCGCGGACAAATATGGATGCGTGAATTCCGTCCTTTTCAACTGGCCAACATGGATCTGGAGTATTTCCGCGAATGTCGAAAGAGCTTCACCACACAGGAATGGATTAATTTTCTAATCTCATCGATGGGTTTCAATTACAAGCTCTATAGTGAGAGGCAAAAAATCTTGCTGGTTTGCCGGCTTATCCCGATGGTTGAGCCGCGATATAACCTGGTGGAACTTGCGCCAAAAGGAACTGGTAAGAGTTTCGTCTTTGAAAACATGTCACGATATGTTGCCGTACGCTCGGGAGCAATTTCACCTGCCGTGTTGTTCTTTAATGATTCGCGGAAGACTCCTGGATTAATCACCCGATATGACAGCGTTGTGATCGATGAAGCTCAAAAAGTTAAAGCAGATACCTCTGGTGAACTTACCGCCCTTCTTAAATCTTATCTTGAAGCCGGCCGTTTCGCTCGTGGGAGTGCAAGTTCCATCAATGCTGAAGCAGGTCTGGTTATGTTGGCGAATATCGATCTTGACCAAAACAAAAGACCATTAAATGAGCAGGTGGGGTTGTTCCGTGTCTTCCCTAATTTCCTGCGTGAGACCGCCTTCATAGACAGGTTCTCGGGACTACTACCTGGATGGGATTTACCGAGAATTAGCAAGGATACTCCCTCTAAGACGATTGGTCTTAAAGGAGATATTTTTGGCGAAATCTTGCACTCTCTGCGCAGTGATATTAGTTATCGTGATTACGTCAAAACAAATATGGAATTGCAGAATTGTGACGATATGCGCGACAGTAAGGCTGTCGAGGCAGGCGCAACCGGATTATTGAAAATTCTTTTCCCAGATCAAGATCCTTCTGAAGAAGAGTTCTACTGCTATTGTGCGAATCCAGCTTTGGAATTACGCCAAAGAGTGAGAGACGAATTATGCAAACTGGACCGGGAATACGTCCCTGTGACGTTTACCTCGAAAATTCCAGATGATTTTCAGCAAGGGCACAGGCTTGTTAGTTACGCAGATCCAGACATGATCCCCCCTCCCCCCGTGGCTCAAACAGAACCAGATTCAATTTCTCCTCAAGATAAAGAGGAAGCAGAAGTTTTGCAATATTTTGGCGCAATTGAGACTGCCACTGCAGAAGTTGAAGAACAGCCTAAAGTTGAGGAAAAGTCTAATGAGTTGACCGCTAAAACCATAAATATTCGTGAAGGAGAAAAAGGGTATAGTTACGAAAACATATTTGGAGCATACCTTAAAGGTGCCAAGAAGATATTTGTGGTTGATCCATTTATTCGGCTGGAATATCAGATCCGTAATTTTCTATCTTTTGTAGAAATTATAAATACTGAATCTGGGAATGTGGACCTCATCTTGGTCACCTCTGCAGAAGATATTTACCAGGAACAAGATATGTCGATGAAGTTCAAAGAAATTTACCAGAACCTTCAGAACCACAATATCAGTTTCGTCTATCGATTCGATCCAAACATACACGACAGAAGTATCAAGCTGGATAATGGTTGGACAATCTATCCAGGAAGAGGGTTGGATATTTTCCAAAAACCCGATTCTAAGTATGATTTGAGCACACTTGATCAGACAAAACGAAAATGCAGAGAAACTCAAATTATTTTTCAAAAAAGTTAGGGGATTCTAATGGCTACTTGGGTTGAAAATATTGTTCAAGCACTCGAAAACTTAGGCGGACAAGCGACATTAACCCAAATCTATGAAGAAGTAAAAAGAATTAGACTAGAACCCTTACCAGATTCATTCAAAGCAAGCATTCGAGAGAGAATTGAAGCCTACTCATCAGACTCGACAAATTTCAAAGGTAAAGATTTTTTCAAGAGAATTGATAAAGGGGTTTGGGCATTAAGAGAGATAACGAGTAACGCATCAATCAATAATGATGAAATCAAACATGGTTTTTCAGGGGAAAAGAACACTGTGAACAGGGAGGCAGAGCATATGGCAACTTGGTTAGAAGATATCGTCCAGGCTTTACAGAACCTTGGTGGGAAGGCGACGCGAGCTCAAATCATCGAAGAAGTAAGGCAATTAAGACCTGGGCTACTCCCCCCTTCCTGGAAAGAAATTATTTCCCAGCATCTTCAAACCCATTCTTCTGATTCTGAATATTATGACGGAAAAAAATCAGACCTATTTAAACACCTGGATAATGGAATATGGGCGCTTAGATACAATGGAGATATTGTAAATAATACTAGAGCCCTGATCAACGAACAATTTCCAAAACAAAAACAAAACGAATCAAAAACATGGTTGATTGATATTACCAAATCTTTGCAAAATCTTGGAGGAAGAGGAAGTCTCGACCAGATTTACCATGAAGTAAGCTTGATACGTCAAGAACCTTTGCCTAAAAATTGGTTGCATATTGTTCAAGATATTATCTATAAAAATTCATCTGATACTCAGAAATTCTGTGGAAATGATATATTTCAAAGGTTAGAAAATGGCGTTTGGGCGTTAAAAGACAAAAAAAACATCTCAAAACCAACACGGTTCGCGAAAAAATATTCGGAAACCAGGTTTGAGAACTATCAACTTCTCGAACCTTTAGATGAAATTGCAAACATATTACGAACAATCAAACAATATCGAGACTATCAACATCCCGATTCAATAGACTGGAAAGAATACATAGATGAATTTTTTCACATACTTGGGTTTTCCACGGATGACAAGAATCCACGGTTAATGACTTTGAACATACTGGGAACGAATCACACCCCCAAAGCCCTAGTAGTATTAATCCGTCCTGGAGAAAATTTTACTGAAATAGTTCCCGGTCTTCTATGGGAATCATATGCATTTTTATCAGCCCATTATTATCATATCAATTGGGGAATAATTACTGATGGACTTCAAATGAAAATCATTAATCTTATTAATGATGACTATAATGAGCAATCTTATTGGCCAGATCTTGATGGAGTTGTTTGTCAGGAAAGGCTAGATACTTTTTGTACGATTTATAAGTTACTCTCATTTATCAAAGGGAACAACGGAAATCCAGTTCTCATACAAGGCCGGCAAAAACAGTCAAAGCAAGGTGAGAAAGATGAAGATTTAGCAGAGCGCTTTGTTCTTCGTCAAAAATTCTGGGGTGAACTACTTAACAAAGCAAAAGAAAAAACAAAACTTCATGCCAAAATATCACCAGGCACTGAAAATTGGATCAGTGCCGGCGCTGGTAAAAGGGGACTTGGATTTAATTACGTTGTAAGAATGGATGATGCTCAGGTCGAGCTCTATATTGATCGAGGGGAAGCAGAATGGAACAAGACGGTTTTTAACACTTTCCTGCAGCATAAAGTAGAAATTGAAGAACTCTTTGGTGGACCGTTAGATTGGCAATTACTTCCGGATAAGCGAGCAAGTCGCATTCGTTTTGTGATTTCAAGTTATGGACTGATAGATCAAGACCAATGGGATGAATTACAAGAACAACTTATAAAGTCGATGATTAGAATGGAAAAAGCTTTTAGACCTTTTATTACTAAATTGGAGAACTAGGTGATGTTCTCCTGGTTAGCATTCTTTGGCAGAACTAGTAATAGGAAATATTTCTGGCAAATTGTTTGTTACGGACCTTGCTTTTGAAATGATCCAAAAATTTATGGAGGAATACCATGTGGTCAGATAATGAGACTGATATAGATCTTCTGGATTTTACACATTTAGTAGCAGCGGTAAATTCCATTATCAAGAATAAAACCCTTCATCCTGCGACTATTGGTGTTTATGGAGATTGGGGGAGTGGCAAATCTAGTCTCATGCACATGGTACGTTCATCTATTGAAAATGGCAGTGACAAGAATACCATGGCCATACATTTTAATGGTTGGCTATTCGAGAGCTATGATGACGCGAAATCAGCCCTCATGGGGACAATCCTTGATGAGATAGCAAGCAAGAGGACTCTTGGCCCCCGTGCAAAAGAACTCCTTGCAAAATTAATTCATAAGGTGGATTGGATGCGGATAGGCTTGGGGGTAGGGAAGTATTTTGCTGCAAATGCTGTTGCAGGAGAGTTGGGTGTTGGGATCGCTGCTATTTCAGACATTACTGAAGCCGCCAAAGCGATCGCGAATCAGGTAAAAGATATTAAAGCGGAGGATGTAGAGAAACTAATAAAGGAAGATGGTTCAGAACGAGCCAACGTTCGTATGGCAATCCGAGATTTCCATGATGATTTTAATGACTTACTCAAAGAATCAAACATAAAAACACTAGTTGTGTTTATTGATGACTTGGACCGATGTAATCCTGGAACAGTAATTGATATTTTTGAAGCGATACGCTTGTTTTTATTTGTACCTGATTCTGTCTTTGTAATTGCTGCAGATGAAGATCTTATTAGGTACGCAGTCAGCACTAAGTTCCCCGGCTTCCAGGAAAGATCAGGAATTGGTCGGGATTATCTCGAAAAGCTCATCCAATACCCAATCAAAGTACCCCCGTTAGGAAAGAGTGAAACTGAAAACTATATAAAATTGCTTTTTGTTGACTCATCTGGTGTAAAAAAAGAGCAGTTTGAACAATTACGCTCAATTGCTTTGGAACGAGCATTAAGCAGTTTTCAAAATCAGTGTTTGGATTATGAATGTATTAGCCAGGTAATAACTGAGGTACCAGCAGACATTATTGATGGATTTTCGCTTGCTGAATCTCTCGCACCTATTCTGGCAGCCGGCCTTTCTGGAAACCCGAGACAAACGAAAAGATTCCTTAACATGCTCAGAATGAGAATTGAGATGGCAAGTGCCAGAAAGATAACCCTAAACCTTCGTACACTTGCAAAGCTAATGCTTCTAGAATATTTTCAAACTGAAGCTTTTCGAAAGTTAGCAGAATTACAGGTGTCACAAGAAGGGAAACCGCGAATAATAAATATTCTCGAACAAGAGCGTGAATTAACTGGCTTTAAGAGTGACGTATCCGATTTGGGGGAAGCAGAGCTTAGTAGTGGCGAGCCCCCGAAACTAAAATCGAAGGAAAATACTCAAAAACCTAAAAAATCTCTGGAGACAACTTCCTTAGATGAAGACGAAACCACACTACTTCAAGCTTGGGGAGCAGATAAATGGATAAAAAATTGGTTGAGTCTTGAACCGGCTCTATCAGGAGTTGACCTTAGACCATATTTTTATTTCTCGAGAGATAATGTTGTTATTAATGTTAGCACTGTCCGAAGAATGAGCCCGGAAGCGCAGAAGATTCTTACTGAATTTTTAGGGGAAAGCGAAGTGGTCCGCAGAGCAGCCATTGATCGTTCAGTAGCATTGAATCAAGTCGACGTTAATTCACTATTCAGTTCGCTTGCAGATCGATTCCGGAATAACGATGACGTAAGAATAAAAGAATCTATCCTCAAGCTCATGTTTGATTTTGTTGAAAAGAGAAAAGAAGCAATTTCCCAAATAATTATTTTCTTGAAAACGATCCCTGAAACAATGATCCCGATCGTAGCGGTGGTTCGTCTTGGCGCTTTAACGACGGGACGAGAAGAGGAAAAAGCAGCAGACACTTTACTACAGGTATGGTCAACAAATAAATTAAATTCCATTTTAGCAAAAGCAGCAGCAGATGCAATTAAGCGAAAGAGCGATAAAAAATGATCGCATATAGATGTCTGATTTAGAGGGAGAAATAAATGGGAACATCAAAGTCATACGGTGGGCCTGGTAATCGATCTCCATTGTTACCACCATGGGCAGATGGTGAAACAAGTCCTTTACCTAATCCAAATCCAGATACAGAACAGCCAGGTCAAGATAACCCTGGTGAAACCCCTACTGACCCATCACCTGAGCGTCCTGAAACACCATTGCAGTCCAGTAACTGGGCAACAACCAGCAGACACTTTAGTACATATGCAAGCGGAGGAGGTGGAGGATCATTGGGTAAAGCCCTAAGCTCTTATACCCAATCTAAAGGAGGTTCACGACAGGCGTCAAAATCTGCCCGAACTGGAAGAAAATCTACGGCGAAACTTGGAGGTTTCCTTTCAAGTGTTGCCACAAGCGGTGTTCGAGTGGCGACTGAAGGTCTAGGTTTAGCGTCAACAATTCTTGGTATGCCTGTTGAATTAGCATTAGGAGCAATCCTTGATGCGATTGTCCCTGATGGAGCAACTCCAGATGATAGTGCTGCTCGGCGTGCAATAAATGCTACTTTAGAAGAAATGTACAATCGCTTTGAATTAGGGGAAGGAAATTTATCAAAGCTTGAAGCGATTGATAGTAATACTGCTAAAGAGTTGATAATTTTTTCGGTGACAAGTTATATTTTCGAAAAATTCTTACAAGATTTGCAATACTGTTTTGAGGAAGGCAATATAGCTGAAGATGAGGTAATTAGACTTGAACGAGAAGTACATCCTTATATTGAAGCTACAGTAAAAGTCGATTTACTAGAAAAACAGGTTGATGTTCTTACCTTAAATTGGTCAGGGGTTGAAGGGCAGCGGTTTTGTGATGAAATATATTCCCAGGCATACGCATTATTGGAGGACAAAAAATGATCTGGCACATAATCGCGCGCGAACAATCGGACGACAGCTTTACTATTGAAAATTCCCAAAAAGGAATCCCAATCTACA
>JABLXC010000061.1 GCA_013178185.1 Anaerolineae bacterium
ATCCATCAACAAGCCATCTTTATAAGTAAGGCGGCATCCTGAGGTAATGTGTTCAAACACGATTCCTTCCGGCCAGGTTGATTTCTCGTCCCGGTTGAGGCGTATATCGATCATTCGAAACAACCTCCCAAAGAACATTCCCGGATCATCATCGACCCTGGTTGGATCCATAATGACTTTCCAAACGTAGCCTCGAAGTTCAACGGGGTTCTTTTTATCTTGAGCAATAAAATAATCTAAGTCTTTACCTGGCATCTTGAATGGCTCTCCGAACCTTATAAAATTAGCCGGCAAACAGGTGCGCAAATAGACGGGCAGGGGGAAAGGATTAGCCATTACCTTATGCAGGCTTATTGAGATTGTGGAACACCCATGACTGGGGAATCAAAAACTAATAGTGTGTTGCACCATTATTGAATCAGGGAGGACGCATTCCCCATGAGAAAATAGATTTGAATAAATTGAATTGGAAAGAGGAATGAAGGAAAGCAAGAAAAAGTACTTGACGAACCCATGTAAAACAGATACTATACGAATATCGATTAGCTACCGCAGCGTGCCCGGCAAGCGTGGACCAGAGTTCGTCAGGTCGGCTGATTTGCAGAGCCCGCCGCACAAATGGCACGGATTCAGGATTTTGACTCATAACCCGGAGGTCAGTGGTTCGAATCCACTCCCCGCTACTAGGAAGGAACCAGAGTACTATGTACTCTGGTTTTTCGTTAACCCGGCGTACTGCGGTTGAATTTTTCTCAGAATCGGAGGATTTTTCAATGAACCGCAGTACTCTAAGCTCGTCAAAAAACCGGATTTCCATTCCCATATCCAAAGCCATCGACGGCTTCATGAAATTTAAAGTAGCAGAGGGGTTAAGTAAGCGCACAATCGACTCCTATGAATTCTATCTAAACCAATGGATGGAACATGTTGGCGATCAGGATGTTGCCAAAGTCACGGCGTCTGATCTCACCAATTACATCGCCTGGATGCGCACCGATTACAAACCCCGGCGTTGGAATGGAAACACCGATCCCCTCTCGGCCAAATCGCTGCGCAACGTCTACATTGCCTTGCGGTCTTTCTACACCTGGTTGCACAAAGAGTTCAAAATCCCCAGCCCCTTTGTCGACATCACCCCGCCCAAGTTTCCGAAGCACATTATCCAAACATTTTCCAAAGAGGATATCGAAAAGCTGATCAAGGCCTGCGTCTACTCGCGGGAAGCTCAGACGGATGACCGGAAGGCATTTGTCATGCGCCGGCCCAGCGCCAACCGTGACCAGGCCATTGTCTTGACTTTGCTGGATACCGGTTTGCGCGCCACCGAGCTTTGCTCGCTGACCGTCGAGGACGTGGATTTGAAAACCGGCAAGGTGAATATCCGGCATGGGGTTGGTGGTGGGGCAAAGGGTGGAAAAGGCCGGGTCACTTACCTGGGTAAAGTTGCTCGTAAAGCCGTCTGGCGTTACCTGGCCACCCGGGAAGATGGCGATGATCCCAAGGCTCCCCTCTTCATCAGCGCTGGTGACCGCCCATTTAACCGCAACAGCTTGCGCATCCTGATCCGGCGCTTGGGCGAACGGGCCGAGATTCCTCATGTTCATCCGCATAAATTTCGCCATACATTCGCCATCACTTATTTGCGTTCGGGCGGGGATGTCTTCACGCTCCAATCGCTGCTGGGACATGGCTCGCTGGATATGGTGCGCCATTATGCCCAGATTGCGGAGGTAGACGTGGAGAACGCGCATCGCAAGGCCAGTCCAGTGGATAATTGGAGACTGTAACACTTCGTTCATTTCGTCAATTTCCCGGCGATGAAGACCAGGGCGCGCCCCAGGCTCTCTTTGCCTAAACTACTGAGGTAGGTTTCTACCTCATCGCCTGCAAGAGGTACCTTATCATCCGGCGTGGACACTGCCCTACCTGACAACCCAGCGATACGGTCCTGAACATCCGAGGACAACATAGGCGCGTAGGTGCTGTCGGTGATTTCGATGCTTTCATGCATCAGGTTCATGGAAACGGCTTTGTAGTCGGCCATCGTCTGAGCGTGCAGTAAACCGAAAACGGCGTGTCCATGCCGGAATTTGTGCGGCGACTTAAAATCCAATTTCGCCAGGGAGAACAATATTTTCAAACGTTTTTCCAATCCGTTCAAGCGGCACTTACCAGGCTCTTCATTAGAAAGGCTTTGTTCTCCCCAATAGTGTTCAATGGGTGCATACCAGGGAGTAGTCGATGGCATAGCAGGCCGGACAATCGCATCCCAACGGCGTACGGGTACGAGCAAGTCCGGAATATTCAAAAGGAAGGTGGTAGCCTTCTTGCTGTTCTTGGTATGGACGCCCAGCTCCGGCCACTGGCGAACGGTGAGGTTTTCGAGATCAAGGGCCGAGATGGGTAAGGTTACAAAGGCGCTGCCGCGCATGCCAGAAAGAAACAAAAGCGCTGCAGCAGCCTGATCCCGCAATAACGCCAGGTCATCCTGCGCGGCAGGGTAAGCGATTAATTGCCTGACTTCTTCCTCAGATACAAACACATTCTCTGTGGTAACCTGGGGCTGGCGGATCATTCTGAGTGTATCGATCCAGGCCAACGGCAAATTATTCAGTTCGCGCGGATAGGTTGCTTTTGCCCAACGAAAAAAGCGCTTGCTGGTGTCCAGGATTTTCTTCTGGGTGCATCCTGCCAGAGTCCCTTTTCCATCTTTCCCTGGCAAACTTGCCAGATAACTCGGAAGGGTCGGGCGAATGTCCTGGACGGTTTTAAAATCTTTCTCCCCTGCCCAGAGAAGCAGGTGACGCAAATAAAAGCGGTAGCGATCCAGGGATGCCGGGTTCAGTTGCATCACTTCCTGGAGATAGGAAAGATGTTTGCGGGTCTTAAGATAATTCTGTCGTTCGATCATAGCGATCTCCGCGATTGATGGTGTGCCCGCATTGAGGACACTTCCCTCTTATATGAATTAACTTACCTTTGATATGGCGTACTTCGGGTGACAGGAGCTTGGTGATTTGATTGCAGTGCATGCAATACCCTTCACCGGCCGCCAACTTGCGATGCGTTCTTGGCTTTTGCTGAGCCTTGACCCAGGCGGCAAAACTTTCGCCATTGACCCACAAGTGATCCCGGCTATCCCGTTGGTGCGGTGCGCCGGCTACAAGCCAATCCCGCAGGGTGCTATCCGGGATACCCAGTTCATCACCCAACTCACGCAGGGTGTAGAGCATGGGCAGCAAGCCAGGGGCGCGGACGATGACGAGGTGGGGGATTTTCGTTCTACTTGGCGATTCCATCCAACGATTCTCCAATTTATAAAATTCAGTCTGTTGATAATGTCTGTAGGGCGTTACCCCGGATTACCATTCCATTCCGAGGTCAATCCATGAACGGCATTGGACACGACCTGGTTGATCTGTTCGATATCCTGGGGAACCGGAGACTGCGACTGCAACCCACCCATACCCGTTCGAATCTTGGTGAGGGTCAAGGTCAACTGGTTGGCCAGTTTATTGGCGCGCCTGGCATCTTTGCGAACATCCTCCCAGCGATGATTGGGGAAGACGAGTTCAGCGCTTATTTCTTCATCCATGTACGGTTCAACGAATTCATTTTCGTAGGCCGCGACCTGGATCGCCAGGCAGCGCGCCTCAAACCGATTCAGACAGTGGTGAATGGAATCCAACTGATCTGAAATATCAAAGGCAGCCGATGCTTCATCCGACAATCCGGCAAGATAAGTCACGATTTCGGATAAACGGGATAGGTCTTCCTGCAAAGTTACTACCTGGTCATACAGCCGCCGGTTTTGTTTTTGGGTGTGTTTATCTAAATAGCAGGTCATTCGTACTCCTTGTCTAACGTCGTTGTGATTAGCATAGCATCCGGAAATACCCTGCTCAAGGTGTTAATATTGACACCTGTTTTTTATCTATTTTTTCTGAGATTATTGGTTAGGACTGCTTGCATAATCGTAGGATGTACCCTATAATGAAATAGTACGTTTGTTCTATATTCAATCAAAAAGTAAAAACGCCGTTACCTACCTTACACATATCATCCTGAAATGATCGTATCAACACATAAACTCTGTAACACCCACTATCCATTTTCCTCTGCTCGTAAGCTGTCTACTTCGAGTCGAGGAATCTGTGTTTTAAGTGCCACAGGATAAATCATCCATAGGGGAGGATTTTTTCAATGCCGTTCATCAAGGTTAACAATGAAGAAGGCGATATTCTCAAAATCAATGCCGGGGGAATACAAGGTGATGAGAATTATCTGCCTCTGTTACCGGATCCTTGTAGAGCGGTTGTTGATTACCGTGGTTCGGAATTCACGATCACTGCCAAAGAGCCCCTTCCCGCAGAGATTCATGCTCCAAAATTATCGTTGAGGGAAAGCGAAGTACTTCAGTATTTGGCATATGGATTCTCGCCGGATCAAATTGCCGTAAAAATGAAGATTAAGGTCAGAACGGTAAGGAAACATTTAGACAATCTGGAAGCAAAATTCCAAACGAATAGCAGAGATCAATTAATGGCTAGAGCTGGCTACCTACGCCTGTGCAACCCATATCAAATCCCCCCACCGGTCTTGTGTTGATCCCATAAATACCACAATGTTTTTGTGCAAGAGATTGTTGCTATAAATGAAAAAATATACTATGATTAAAGAAGAACAAAATTTTCATTATCCGCAACAATCTTGAACACCCAAACAATGATTATGTCCAATTTCCCGGACTGGTTCACGCAAGAATATAGGCGATGGAATAAAACTCGGCCAGGTGAAGAAGATTTCCTGGCTTTTTGTTCTCTCATAGGGTACACGCCGGAAACCGTATTATCCTGGATGCACGGAGAATCGACGCCACAAAACGGCGAAGTTTTGAGCATTGCCGGGATGTTTGGGATTAAGGTCTACAAGGTTTTAGGTTTGACTAAACCCGACAAAGAACTTCTAAGGGCGTACGCATCATTTTCAAATCTTGCAGGTGAACTTCGCAGTAAGGCAGCACATGCTCTCTGGGAAGCCGATGCGGAAATTAAGCAGAAGCAAGTAGTACCTGAATCAGATGAAGCCAAAGCAATCCTCGCCGAGGCGTTTGACAAGTGGGGGTTTTCAGTCTCAGGAAGTTAATTCAAAATTGCTATGCCGAGCGATAGGGGGCTTTTTAATGGAAATTTATTTCAAAGATAAAGCACCTGTGATGGTGCTTTTTTGTTCATTAGAAAGAGTTTTTGATTTAAACTGGGGAAATTTGTTGCTGAATTTTAGTAGCAACTATCAATAATGAGTATATAATGATTATTAATGGTAATTTCTTATCCATCTCCAAGAGAAGGAAAAATGACAGATAACCCTCCCCCAGTTATGACAATCGAGGAAGCGTCAAAATATTTACAAATTCCATTGACATCATTATATAAACTTGCACAAGATAGAAAAATCCCGTGCCAAAAAGTTGGACGGCATTGGAGATTCCGAAAAGAGACAATTGATCAATGGCTGGATTCTAGAGCGGAAAATGGTCACCATCAACCCGATTTGTCAAAATGAACCTACTAACTCAACGGAAGCTATAGTATATGGATGATCAATCCAGATCAGTAGAAACATTTCATTTCTCATATTCCTTAGACCGAAAGAATTTCTTCCGCAGAGCGTGTCCAAAATGTGGACTTGAATTTAAAACAAAAGCTGAACCGGGGGAAATTGCCAGCATTCTTCAACCTGCTTTCCGCCAAATGGGGTTGGAAATTGGTGAATCTCCTGAATCCGATGAGGATCGTGATGAAATAAAGAGTTACTTTATTTGTCCTTATTGTGGAGAACAATCAGAGGCTAGCGATTTCTTGACTCAGGATTTCAAAAGGTATCTTGAAAGATACGTATATTGTGAAGTTATACTCCCACGAATCAACGGTATGTTTGAAGATTTGGCAGATTCCATTGGTCATCAAAAAAGTGGGGGAGGATTTCTTTCGATTGAATTATCAATGGAATTTAATAGGTCGCTAAATCCTCCACGGCCAATATCAGGTCCTGAACCGCCAGATATGAAGATCGTTGATTTGTTTTGCTGTAACAAAGAAATTAAAATCCAGGAGAGCTGGAATTGCGAAATTTATTGTCCATATTGCTCTTCTATTGAAGTACTTCGATAAATGAGGACCATCAATGAATCAATTTCCTAAAGAACAAGTCACAAAATCCCTCCGGTTATTCACTTCACGTCGAGATGATCTACTGCATGGGGATATCGATACTTTTGAACCAAATTTTAAACGGTTTTGTGATTTTTGTCAGAAAGATCCTTTGGTTCAGTCAGTGATCTCTCCTTTAGAAGCACTATATTCCATTGATGTTCAATCTTGGTGGAAAAAAATCCAATCAGATGATCGAGACGAAATGGATCTTTGTTTTCCAGAAGATCCGGACGAAGAATTTCTTCTTCGTTATGCGATCCTGGTAGATACGGAGCAACAGTCAGATGCTGGAAGGCGCTTTGGTTTAGCTCTACGAAAGTGGAAAGCATCCGAATGGAAAGAAATGTTCCGCAATCTGATTATTCGTCCTTTTGCAGACGAATTGAGCCATAAGCTGGGTGATGCGATTGACCTGGCATCCCCTGAAGAACGATCCATGCAGGCGGTTCCGTTGAAATATATTCCAAGAAGTAATGAAGTGCGAATTTTTCTCAGCCATAAATCTCAAGATAAGCCAATGGTGAAACGGTATTATCAAGCATTAGTAGATTTAGGTTTTTCACCCTGGCTTGATGAGCCGGATATGCCGGCAGGTACAAACCTCGAAAGGGGGATTCTTCAATGGTTCGAAGAGTCATGCGCAGCGGTATTCTTCATTACGGAAAATTTCAAGGATGAAAACTATCTGGCAACCGAAGTGGATTATGCCGTAATGCAAAAGCGCAAGAAAGGGAAAAAGTTCACAATAATCACGCTGCGTTATGCCGGTAACGTACCAGAATTACTTAAACCTTATACGTGGGCTACTGTCTCGAACGACTTGGAAGGCTTTCATGAGTTATTAAGAGCTCTTCCCGTTCAAGCAGGCCCTATTCGTTGGAAAAGTTCTGTTGTAGAAGATTAAATATTCAAGGAATATTATTCATGCCCACACTCGACTGGATCGGCAAGAAAGCCGTTCTCAATCATCACAATGAAGTTCCCTTCCATTTATTGCGTTGCAATCCAGACCTATCGGTTGGTGAAGCTAACGGGAATATGCTGGTACAGGGAGATAACCTTTTAGCGCTAAAAGCATTACTACCCTATTATTCCGGTCAAGTGAAGTGTATTTATATTGATCCACCTTACAACACTGGCAATGAAAATTGGGTTTACAACGACAATGTCAACAGCCCCGAAATGCGAGAGTGGCTTGGAAAGATCGTTGGAGGTGAAGCGGAGGATTTATCTCGCCATGACAAATGGCTGTGTATGATGTATCCTCGGTTGATTTTATTACAAGAGTTCCTATCTGATGATGGCGTCATTTTTGTTAGTATAGATGATACTGAGGTTTGTAATCTGCGTCTACTAATGAATGAAATTTTTAATCCTGGTAATTGGATTTGCACATTAATCTGGAAAAGAAGACAAACACCTGATAGTAGAAATTTAAATGGTGTATCGACCGATCATGAATACGTTCTATGTTATGGTAAGTCGTCTAAAGTTAGGTTCAAAGGACAGGCCAAAGACTTAAGTAAATATTCAAATCCAGATAATGATCCTAATGGTCCTTGGATGAGTGATAACCTTACAGGTCTTGCAAATGCAATTGAAAGACCAAATCTACACTATGACATGGTTAATCCAATTACTGGAGATAAATATCCCCCTCATCCTTCTCGTGGATGGATTTTTGGGAAAGAAAGGATGTCTGAGTTAATCAATCAGGATAAAATTTTATGGCCAAAAAACTCCTCAGGTCGTCCTCGATTAAAACGTTACATTTCGGATATGAAAAGCGATACTACTGGTTTCTCTACAATCCTTGATGCACCGGGTAATGTTGTCGGGACTAAAGAATTAGCAAGCATCTTGGGCCCAAAAATATTCGCATTCCCCAAACCATCAGAATTAATACGAATTCTTATTGATCAAGTTACTGATAAATCTTCAATCGTTTTAGATTCATTTGCAGGAAGTGGGACAACAGGGCAAGCTGTTATTTGTATTACTAGGCTTCTCTCTTTGCGTCTTTCTTCACAAACAAATTGATTGTATCCATAGGACGGCGACCCATATTGCGATAACCTTGGTGGGGCCGTTCTGTGTTGTAATGGACCAGCCATTTATCAAGGTCTTCTTGAAGTGATTCAACAGATTCATAGAACTTGGTACGAAAGGCTGTTCTGAAGAATTCATCCAGAACTGTCCTGTTAAAACGTTCCACAAACCCATTGGTCTGAGGGTGTCGTACTTTGGTCGTTCGATGCTCAATGTCGTTGAGTGATAAGTAGAGTTCGTAGGGATGTGTTTCTTTTCCACAGAACTCACGGCATTGTCCGTGATCACTGCTTTTACTTCCAAACCACGATCTTTATAAAAAGGCAGTGCATCGTTGTGTAACACTGCAACAGCAGCTTCAGGTTGTTTGGATGTGTGTAGGAATCCAAAAGCATAACTACCATAAGTGTCCACCACGGCATGCAGGTAGACCCTGCCAACTCCTTTGAGCACACCCACATAGAAAGTGTCCTGTGAGAGCAATTCTCCTGGTTTACTGCTTTCCACATGCCTTTCTCTGAAGCATGGATTGGCTTTTTCAATTTGAGCTACCTGTTCAGGGGTTAATTCAATGGCATGTTGAGATGCTTTTTCTTCTAGCTTTAGCAATCTCTCATAACGACTGGCCATGCCGTGCTTGATCAAAATATTCTGGATGGTAGGTGAACTGATCGTAATCCCTTCCAGTTTGAGCATGCTGCTCAACTTCACACATCCCCAAGTTGGATGTTCCAGACTGACCGCAAGCAATCGTTCTACCTCTTCCGGTGGTGTCGTAAACGGGTGGGTTTTATGAATGGGTGGAAGGTCTTTCAATCCCTCCAAACCATGTGTCTGAAATCTCCGTTTGTATTCATAAAACTGGGTACGTGATACCCCTTTGATCTTGCAGGCTTCAGTGACATTCCCCAATGCTTGTGCAAGTTCCAATACACTTAATTTCTGCCTCGCCACCTTTTCATCTGCTGTCATCGTTCCTCTCCTTTTTCATTCTATCATTCTTTAAGAATAGTTAGGAGAGAAACCTAGCTGTGCAATTTAGGCGAACTCCTTTATGGATATAGATATGCTACGTCTCTATTAGATTTGTTTTATAGACAACGTGTGCTTGATTAAATATTATCAAAAGACATACGATATAATTGTGTCGGATGACACAATTACGTGACAACCTAACAAGCACACTGCACGTGTGCAAATTATGGTTGAGCCTGTGAAGGTTCTTTCTAATGCAGCGGTTCAACCAACCAATACCCCCATTTTCCCTTCAAGAGTGCTAATATGGAAATTCCCACCAATAAGCGGCAAGATTCTGACTGTCCAATTCGGAATATTTGTTATTCTTCGTTTGCCTGTTCCCCAGATAATATGCTACGCGGATTGGCTCCTGCCGGGTTAGAGTATTACAAAAAAGGCGAGATGATTTTTTATGGAGAGGATCCTGAACAAGCCGTTTTAATCATGCAATCCGGGATTGGTGTAGCATTCAACTTCCAGACCAATGGTGAGGTTATGATCATCGGGATCGTTGGTCCAGGGATAATGATCGGTGAGGTGGAAGCTTTATTTCATATCAAGTACCCATATGTAGTTAAGGCGCTGACATCCGTTACAGTATGTAAGCTTTATGGACCCCACCTGGTTCAACTGGTTAAAGAGAACATGAGTTGCCTAAGCCAAGTAGTAGCCGCAATTGAAAACAATGATCACTCTCTCGGACGACAATTGTGGATTATGAATGCTCAGCGGGTTCAAGAGCGCTTACGAAGGGCAATCGTGATCATGGCAAATTTTCGGGCTTTTAGCGGAGAGGACATGACGCTCCCCTTGACTCACGATGATTTTGCGTTGGTGGTAAACACCGACCGACCCACGGTTTCACGTTGCCTGAAACGCCTGGAGGATGAAGGGTTTATTCAACTTGGTTATCAGTCGATCACAGTTTCTGGCAACGTTAGATTAAATGATATCGATATGAATTTTCGAATTCTACCTGCAGGGGGTAATCGGTCTCTCCTTGTAGACACATAACTCGGCTCTATTGTAAGAAAATTGCAGCCGTTGGATAGATCAGCAGCATTGCTGTTCATATTGCACGTTCCTGCACATGGGAGGATGGCAGGGTTTACTTGATCCTAAGATGTGGGCAACGATCTTAGCCACGGCTGTGGATATGTGAGTATCGCTTTGTTCCACCCACTTATCCACAACTCATTACCTATGATCAGGTCAAACCTTTATATCCGCCTGCTTAACCTATCAGACATATCAGAAAAACGTTTGTGGATCAAAGTAAATCCATGCCAGGGGAATATATATTGTGTCAAATCGAGGTTATATTGTAATTACAATTGTGTAAATAACATCTCACCTACTATATGTTAATATCTTACAAGAATATAAATGATAATATTCCGTTTTAGGGACAGGTAGGTGAAAAGTATACATCGATGAATGTTCCAAAACTAATGCCGATCATTTACTCATTATCAGTGATGCATTCGTTTCTTTGCGAAGGCAATAATGAATACCAAAAAACCTAAATCCTTTAATCCACCTTTGTTGAAAATTGTTTCGATCATCACAACTCTCTATTTTGTTTATTATTTGTGGTGGAGAGCTACTGCCACCCTGAACCCATCTTTTCCATTTTTCTCATGGGCACTATGGTTGACTGAAGCTTTTGGTGTCATTACCTATATCCTTTTTGCATGGTTGACCAAGAACATTGGTCCCATTGTCCCCCACAAAAAACCGGCGCCAGGTATTAGCGTCGATATATATGTGCCGACATTCAATGAAGATGTGGAAATCCTTGAAGCCACTTTGATCGGCTGTCGAAAAGTTCGATATCCACATACGACATATGTCCTGGATGATGGGAATCGTCCAGTGATTCAAGCGTTGGCGAACCGCTTGGGTTGCCGATACATTGCCCGTCCAACGCATGAACATGCAAAAGCAGGCAACATCAATCATGCATTACAGCAGACTGATGGAGAGTACATCGTCATCCTGGATGCAGACATGGTGCCACAGCCCGATTTTCTACACCGGACGCTTGGCTACTTTGAAGATGAAAAACTGGCATTGATCCAATTGCCACAGGAATTTTACAATCAGGACTCTATTCAACATGCATCCAATCAAACGTCATGGCACGAACAATCGTTATTCTTTAGGGTAATTCAACCCGGTAAGAATTACACCAACAGTGCCTTCTGGTGTGGCAGCCCATCAGTGGTGCGTCGAAAAGCACTGTTTGAAGTGGGCGGGGTGGCTACCGAGACAATTACAGAAGATATTCATACCACAGTAAGATTGCACAGTCGCGGCTGGAAGACGCTTTTTGTAAACGAACCTTTGGCATTTGGTATAGCGCCACAGACAATTCGAGCGTTTCTTTTGCAAAGGTTGCGCTGGGCTCAAGGGACGATGCAGCTTTATCGCAGTAAAGAAAGCCCCCTTTGGGTGCCCGGATTATCCCTGCGGCAAAGAGCCTCTTATCTTTCCAGTTTTTTGGCGTACTTTGAAGCCTTTCAAAAAATCATTTTGATTCTTATGCCAATCCTGATCATTGGTCTTAATATCTTCCCCATGGAAGTAAGTATCACTTCCTTTGCCATTCATTGGATTCCCTATTTCACGCTAAACATCTTTGCCAACCAATTGGGGGGGCGAGGCGTCTTCCACTACTTCAAGACAGAAAAATTCAATATTCTCAAATCAATTATTTTCATACAGGCAAGTTTCACTTTGGTCAGCAAGAAACCGTTGAAATTTCAGGTCACTCCAAAAGCACTTGAAGAGAATGTCTATCGCCAGGAAAGGCGATCAATGCGTTGGTTCATTGCCTTGTTCGGTATCCTGGTTGGTTGCATGAGTTTTGCCTTGATAAGAATGGTCACGCCTAATTTTGAAATACTTTTCTGGGATGTTTATGCAATCGCCTTGTTCTGGGCTGGCTACAATACATATGTGATTTCGTTGGCATTGAAGGAAGTTCTTACAAAGAAACACGAACGCTTACAGTATCGTTTTCCAATCCACGCGAGAGGAAAGCTCTCATGTATTACCCCTCGCCCAATGACCATCAAAGTTCTTGTTTCTGACCTCTCGATAAGTGGGGTTGGTTTTGATGCAAACGAATGGTTTCCAGAAGAAGCCAATGATCTTGAGTTGACAATTTATCCAAAGGACTTTAGCAAAGTAACAATTCCTATCAGCAAGGTATTTATGAGAGGCACCAATTCTCCCGGATTGATGCGATTTGGGGCAGTATTATCTGAAGATCTTGGACCACAAAGAGCGCTCTTGTTTGAGTATCTTTTTGTGCACTTACCACGATCAAATGCGCAAACTCTGTATCAAGTGAATGAGTGGAATCCCTTCCATGTGTCTCAAAAACCAAGTCAAAGGGCACAAATGTAAAAGCAACTTGCACGCCCTTGCCGGCGTTCGTTTCTCCTTCCTGAAAATCAAAGCTGGAATAATATCATTCACTTGAATTTTGCAAATCAATTGTCGCAAAAATTCTCACTTTGTTTCTGGTATTGACCTCATATCTGTTTGCAATTGCCTCATTGATATCAGTAAGCGTAGTTCGCTTCGTTCATCTCATTCCCAAAGGGTGACTTTTTGGGGTGTTGATTGAATCTGAAATTGCGATCCGGGCTGAATTTCGGCATGCTCCCGGCAATAGCTCATCCCGAATCATCCGGAGGGAATAACTTCTTTCTGAAGTTTTTACTCAAGTAAAGACGTTCCTTTTTTATCGGTTTCAAAGCATGACACAACCACCCCGGGTAAAAATTTATTTGGGTTAAAATAACCCCATGCACCTCTCTGAAATGGTTATCCAGAGTAAATTGATCCCTCCCCAACCTCATAAAACGATTTTTCGCCGTCCTCGTTTGACTGAAAGGTTGGGGGAAAGCCACAAGAACCCCTTGACAATCATCCACGCGGGCACCGGGTTTGGAAAAACAACCGCGCTGGTCGAACTGGCAGCAACGTACAAACGAGTTTTCTGGTACCACGTTACCGAACCCGACCGCGACCCGACCTTGTTTCTCGCTCACCTGCTATCCGCGTTCCTGCCGGAAAGCAGCCAGTTGATCGAACGCCTCGAGAGCGGGGAGATCCCTTCCTCATCGGCAGCCGTCAATGCGTTGATCAATCAGTTGACCAGCGACCTGGAAGATGACGCTGTCTTGATCCTGGATGATTATCACCTCGTCAGCAACGTCACAGATATCGGCAAATGGTTTGAACAACTGGTCGATCAAC
>JABLXC010000062.1 GCA_013178185.1 Anaerolineae bacterium
AGCAGCTTTACCCCCCGATTATTCCAGGAAGAGCTTTCCAAATCCTTGGGGTGGGCTCCACCCATCGCAGCCATTGTACCTTTTGATCCAGGGGTTCCTCAGGCACAAGATGATGGCTTGATGCCGGTGACGCGAGGGGATGAGTTTGCCAAAGGGATTCGCGCCATCATCAACACTTTATTTCCCTTGGTGGAAAACAATCTGGCTCGAGCGGATGGGAAAAAGGGTATTTTGCGACTACCTAAAATACGATTTACGTAGGAATATATCAGCAATTCCAAATTTGAAAAAGGAGGGCAGGTGTGGTAATGTAGCGGGGAAATGAGAGGACAAAAGTTAAGTCTGCAAAATCTGATGAATCACTATCGGCAACGGTGGATCAGCGCGCCGGACGTACGCAAGCCGAGTAATAACATGCAATATCGGGTAGCAGATGGGATATTGGCAGCGTTTTCGGTATTTTTCATGCAATCGGGTTCATTTTTGGCACATCAACGTTTGTTGCAAAGCAAACAAGGGCGGAGTAACGCGCGGAGTTTGTTTCAGGTGGAGGAAATACCGAGCGACCCACAAATCCGCAACCTACTTGACCCGCTGACGAGCGGGTACTTTCGAGAAGACTTCTGGTACTTGCTGGATGAGTTACAGAAGCAGCAACGTTTGGGGGCGTGGCGTAACGAATTGAACACCTATGCCATCGCCTTGGATGGGGTCAGTTTCTTTTCGTCAGAGCAGATTTCCTGTGCCAAGTGCTTGAAACGCAGCGACCGGAGTGGGGAGGAACATTTCTATCACACTGCCATTACCCCGGTCTTCGTCAAGCCCGGTCAATCGCAAGTCTTGCCCCTGCCCCCAGAGTTCATTGTGCCGCAAGACGGCAGCGAGAAGCAAGATTGTGAGCGAATGGCAGCCAAACGCTGGTTGGCAGATCAGCGCCCACATTTTACTGACCATTCGGTGACCTACCTGGGAGATGATCTGTATGCCAACCAACCGTTGTGCCAGCTGATTGCCGAAACCTACCGCCAATTTTTCATCTTTGTCTGCAAACCCGAGTCCCATACCGGGCTGTATGAGTGGATTGCCTTTTTGGAGCAGAATGGGGGTGTCGAACAGGTCAGCCAAAGGCATTGGCGGGGCAAACACGCTGAAATTTGGCACTATCGCTTTGCCAACCAACTCCCCTTACGCAATGGCAATGACGCCTTGCAGGTCAATTGGTTCGAATTAGTCATTACCCATGAAGGTACCGGCAAGATCCTGTATCACAACAGCTTTGTCACCAACCACACCATCACGGCTGACCATGTCCCGGCCTTGACCCAGGTCGGTCGAACCCGCTGGAAAATCGAAAACGAAAACAACAATACCCTCAAAACCAAGGGCTATCAGTTGGAACACAACTTCGGTCACGGGCAGCAGGATTTAGCCAATGTCTTGGCTACCCTCAATATCTTGGCTTTCCTGATGCATACCATTCAGGAAATCACTGAACCTGCTTATCAACGTTTACGAAAAGCTCTGGGTGCTCGCAAAACCTTTTTCAATGATCTGCGTGCCCTCACCCGTTACATGATTTTTGACTCTTGGGACACTTTATTCCACTTCATGGAACAGGGCTTGGAGATTGCCCCTCAGCCTCCCTAATTAACTTTTGAATTTGGAATTGCTGGGAATATATTTATTCTCTTGAGTTGGAAAAGGTTCTTAATATTGGAGGTTTTCTATGCCAGGAATATTAGGTTTGTACGACACTGCCACGATCGGGAATAACCTGGACGAATCGATCCGGTCTGAGGTTTTCAACGAGGTAATCGATCAGATCAACCATGATTTCCCAACTTCTGTTCTTCAGAGTCCGAATGAAACCGACCGGCAGCGCATCCGGGAACGGGTCGAGGCACAGATTGCTGCGGCGCTAAGAAAACGCAACTGCCGCCCTGGCGCTCTTCAGGAAGCTGCCATTGCTGAGGAACTCACCCGGCGGATATTGGGATTGGGTTTTTTAGATTTGCTTTTGCCGCCGGCTCGCACAGATATCTCTGAAATCACCATTTACTCCAGCGGCCTTCTGCAAATCATGCGTAAAGGATCGGTTCGTTGGGAGACCATCGAGCTGCGGCCTGAACCAGGTGAAATCTGGCGTGTGTTGGACCGCTTGATTGGTCCTCAAAACAAAACTCTGAATGAGACCAACCCAAGCATCAATGCCAAACTACCGGCAACACCACATAATCCAGGTGGTGGACGTATCAAGGCGCTTCATCCGGTCATTGCACCGCCAGGCCGTAATCCTTCTATCAATATTCGCCTTTATGAACAAAAGCCGGTCAAACCGGAGTGGTTGTTAGAACGCGGAATGATGAGTCCTGAAATGATGGAGGTTCTTCGCCAGGCCATGGAGAAAGGTGCCCGCATCCTGATTTCCGGAGGAACCCGAACCGGAAAGACAACTCTGCTTAGTGCCTTATGTAATTTCTTGCCTTCGATCTGGCGCATCGTGAAGATCGAAGACCCAGAGGAAATCTGGGTAGATCGTCCAACCGTCCAAACGGTGGAAGCCCGCCCGCAGGCGATTGGCACGGATGTCCGGCCGTATACCCTGGCAGACGGAGTCGATGATGCCATGCGAATGTCGCCTGATTACCTGGTCATTGGAGAAGTACGTGATGGGATCGCAGCCATGAGTTTGTTCCGGGCTTTGATGACGGGGCACAGCGGAGCCTGTACCTTCCATGCAGACAGTCCCCGTGAAGCAGCTCGTCGTTTAGCGACAGTCATGGGTGCGGATGCTGGAGTAAAGCCGCATGAGGCCAATCAGATGATTTGTGATGCGGTTGATTTGCTGGTACAAATCGGCATCCGTCATGAAGTTCGCCGGGTGATCGCCATATCAAATGTATCCAAGGATTTGAAGAACGGTGACGTATATTTTGAACCCATCTATCGATATAAAGAGGAATCCTCAGCGGTAGAACCTTACTGGGAAAAATTAGGGGATTTGAAATAAACAAGTCATAAAATTTACAACCATGCTGATTTGATGTATAATATAAGCATGGTTGTAAAAAACAAAGCGAATCCGATTGATAAGATCCGAGAAATTTTGAAGAATCAGAATGGCATCCTATTAACCTCTGATCTTGCTAAATTCGGAATTCCGAGAACCTATCTTTCTATTCTAGTAAAGAAAGGCGAGATCCAACGGATTTCCAGAGGGGTATATTCGGCTGCCAATTATATGGTCGATGAAATGGCCAGTATGCAAGCAAGGTACAAAGGGGCGATCTTTTCCCATGAAACAGCCCTTTACCTTTTAGGGCTGACGGATCGGACTCCGCTCTTTTATTCTATGACAGTGCCGGCGGTATATAACGCAACACCTTTAAAAGCGAGTGGAGCAAAAGTCTATTTTGTAAATCGCAATTTATTCCAATTAGGAGTTATCACACTTAAATCGTCTCATGGGAATGATATCAAGACTTTTAACCTTGAAAGAACAGTCTGCGATGTATTAAGAAACAGAAACCAAGTAGATGTTCAACTTGTGAATGAAGCCTTGAAAAAATATGTAATCCATAAAGACAGGAATATTGACCAGCTTTATAACTTTGCCAAGCAGTTTAGAATCCAAAAGATCGTCAGGGAATATATCGAGGTTCTTTTATGAGTAATGCTATGCAGTTTAAAGCCAAAATAAAAAACCTGGCTCTGAAAAATCACATACCCGCTCAAGCCGTCCTCCAGAACTTTATGCTCGAGCGTTTATTGGAAAGAATCTCACTCTCTAGGTACAAAGATATGGTAATTCTTAAGGGGGGAATGCTCATTGCTTCATTGGTTGGGATCAGCAGCAGAACAACAATGGACATGGACGCAACTTTGCGGGGATATCCCCTTTCTGAAGAAACGATCCGAGAAGCGTTGTCGGAAATTTGTGCAATGCAGTTGAATGATGGAGTGACCCTGGTTTTTGATCACGTTGTTCCCATCCGAGAAGATGACGAATACGGCGGTTATCGAGTTGCCCTCATAGCAAAGTTCGAATCGACTAATACTCCATTGAAGATCGATATTACCACTGGAGACATCATCACTCCTGATGCGATTAGATATGCCTTTCAATCGAATTTCGAAGATAAAAAGATTGAGGTTTGGGCATATAACATTGAAACGATCCTAGCAGAAAAGGTGGAAACTATTTTGCGAAGGAGTGTACTCAATACTCGGTCAAGAGATTATTATGATGTCTACATTATTATGAAAACACAGCATCGCGCCATCAACAAGAATCTTTTCAGAACCGCTTTGAATGCCACTGCCAAAAAAAGGACGTCTCTTACAGCGTTGAAAGATCACGACAAAATTCTACAATCAATTCAAACGGACACAACTATGAGGCAACGATGGGAACGATACTGTAAAGAGAATTACTATGCAAATGGTATCGAGTTTGATGATGTGATTGGAATTTTAAAGGAATTAGTACTTTAATTTTGATTACCGGCCATAATTTTTCTCCAACAGGTTAAAGGAGCCGAAATCGGGAGTAGCTCATTCAAAAAATCTAACAACGCTAAACCGAGCCGAAACAAGCTCCAATCACAGCGATTTGTACGATGAATGATTTTTACCCAATCCTCTCGCACCGCGATACAGCCTAAATAGACGATCCACAGATAAGCGAAGATCGCCGCGATCATCAAATTGCTTAAGCGTTTCGGGTTGGATAGGTGACTTTTGTGAAGAAAGGACCCACGACTTTTCTCATCGGAGAAGAAGGTTTCAATTTGGAAACAGTTTTACACCAGTACAGAGCCTCATCGGACAATTCAAAATTCGTCACCAGATAGATTGGATGCTTATACCCCCGTTCCCATCGGGCGATCACCGTGATCGAGCCAACCCCTTCTTTCGTAAACCAAACTTGCGGAATGCAGATTTGGCGTCCACCTGGAGACACAACTCATCAAACGAAAACTGCCGTCCTTCCTCGTAGAGAATCGTGTTCTAGGCCGTCCGGCATACGTAGCGCCAGCCTTTGGCTTCAATGCAGCCTGGAGGTGGATCCCGTCAAATTCATCATCCCCCAAGAACAGCATTTTGTCAGTTCTTGGGCAGGATTTCCTGCAATTGGTGCAGGAAATCCAGTGCACACCCTCCACCAGACGCCCTTTGCGCCCTTTGACCACCAATCAGGTGATTGGCAGCGCTTGTTTGCCATAAATCAGGCTGATCATCAGGGTGATACACCCATTATCGACTTCACTGCCATCAATGACAAAGATCAGTTCGCGGATCGCTGCCAGATGTGCCAACAACTCCCTCACGAATGGCAGATAATATCCTTCATACTCAATGCGCTCATTTTGCATCCAGCGGCTGCAACGCTTGATGCGACTGTCCGCTTTCGTCGGATCCGGCGTTTTGCGAGCAATGGCGGGCAACTGACAGCTTCTGGCCTGGACAATCCCGGCCACCATCGCCGCCAATGTATTCAGCATGCGTGCAAAATTGCCTTTCGGTTCGGTCGGGAACAGATGTTTCATAGCCATTCTGATGGTACGATATACTCGACGATTGTCCAAAGGTTCACTCCTTGTTCTTCCTTGGCGGGGAAAAACATCGTCTACCCTATGGTAGTCGTCATTTATTAATGTGTCCGGTAATCAACTGAATTATAATGATTATTCAGATATCATCAATTACTATGGCCTATTTTCCAAAAAAACTCTGTCCTCCAATACTTTCCTCAGAAATTATTAATCGCCCGCGCTTGTTTGCTCGCCTGGATGAGGCCATTGCTTGCCGGCTTGTTTTGCTGTCCGCTCCGGCAGGCTTTGGTAAATCCACCCTTCTGGCTAGCTGGTTGGTAAATTCTAAAGTGCCTTTCGCTTGGTTAAATTTAAGTGGGGAGGAAGACTCACCTGAAATGTTATACACCGCCCTTGTTCAAGCAGTGCAACAGTCAACCATAAATATTACCTCCCTCCAACCAGCCGAAGACAGCGCTTTTGAATTGTCAAGCCTGCCCGTATTGCTCCAATCTTTAATCGAATTACTGACGCAAATATCCACCCCTATCCGACTTATCATCGACGATGCGCATCGTCTGGATGCGAGGCTGGCTCCGGAATTAGAGCGGTTGATTGAGCATTTACCTGCCCACGTTCAGTTGATTCTTTCCACTCGTTCCGATCCACCTATTTCCCTTGCTCGGTTACGCGCCTCGGGACAGTTATTAGAGATTCGTGTGCAGGACCTGCGTTTTGAACCGGATGAAGTACGGGCAGTAGTGGAGTGCTGGATAAGCTCAGTGCTACTAAGCGAGGAACAGATTGAATTGCTGACACGCCGAACGGAAGGTTGGATTGCCGGAGTGCAGATGGCTGCGCTTTCGTTGCGCAACCAGGATAATCCCGAAGCCTTTTTACAGCGTTTTTCGGGAACGAACCGCTTTATCCTCGATTACCTGATTGAGGAGGTGCTCAGCCAGATACCAGATCGCTTGAAAGTCTTTCTGCTGTACACCTCTATTCTGGAACAGATGTGTGAACCTTTATGCCAGGCCTTGTTGGCAGAAAAAGAAAAGTCCAGTTTGACTGGCACACGCTATCATTCTGTCCTTGAAGAACTTTATCGCTCGAACTTCTTTGTGTTGCCATTGGATGATGGTGGCCGCTGGTATCGGTATCATCCCCTATTTGCTGACCTTTTACGTCAGCGCTTATCACAATGCGACTCGAACCTCGTCTTCAAGCTCCATCGTGTTGCCAGCCGTTGGTTTGCAGAAGCCGCAGCTGCGGGTGAAAGCGAACTTCTGCCGCTGGCAATCGAGCACTCCATCGCTGCCAAAGACTTTTCCACTGCCACCTCACTCCTTTCAGAAGCGCTGGAAAGTCTATGGGGACGCGATGAACTAGGACGGCTAAGCCACCTACTGTTATCGATCCCCATGGATCACCTGCACCAAAGCCCAGAACTTACGATTGGTATGGCAGCTTCGCTACTTACTGCCGGCAAGCTGGCGGAAGCAGAATATATCTTGCAGCAGACCGACCTAAAATCCGCCGGTATCGCTCTAGGAAAGCCTTTCTACGCAGGACGGGTTGCTGTATTGCTTGCTTACATTGCCGCCTTTCGGGGTGAGAAGGAATTGATGATTGAGCAGGCTCAAGCAGGATTGAATGCTCTCGCAAATGATCCACAAGCCGTGTGGCGTAGTAGCGCGTACATCCTGATAGGGGACAGTTTTGCTTTCCAGGATGACCTGTTGCGAGCGGCACAATCATACCGGGCTGCAGAAGAAGAGGCGCGATGCAGTAAGAATCAATTCTTTGTCCTGTTTGCCCAAACCAAACTCCTGATCATTTTGTTACGCCAAGGGCGGCTAAACCAGGTTGCAGAGCGATGCCGCGTTCTTTTAGAACACTTGCAAGAAATCCAACAAGAGCGCAGTCCGCGGGCTGGGGTGTTGCATGCCCTGTTGAGTGAAGTCCATCTTGCCCAAAACGCATTGGAGGATGCCTTATTTCATGCGCGGTACGGTTATGATTTGGGTCGTTTCGAAAGCAACATTGCCATAGCAAGCTTTACCCGAATGACAATGGCAAAAGTATATTTTGCAAACGGAGATTTTGGCGGCCTGCAGAAGATGTTACGTGAGCTGCTGCGTATTGAAAGCCAAAACGAATTACCCATATGGACAAGAAATGATCTTGCCTCACTCCGCTTTCACCTCGCACTAAGCCAGAACCACCTGACCGAGGCAAGGGAACAACTGGAAATGCTTTGTGATTGTCTGCCTCGTTATTCTTCCCAAGAAGAATTTTTGATATCGTTGCTGCGCGCCTGTCTAGCCCTGGCTGAAGGTCAACCCGCTGTATCCATAGACCTGATTACTTCATTTCAAGACAAACTGAACCATTCTGGCCGTTTGGGTCTGCGCATTGAGGCAATGATTCTGCAAGCCCAGGCTTGCGTTGCAATGGGCCAGACCGATCTTGCAGCGAAATCGCTCTGCGGAGCATTGGAATTAGCAATGGAAGAAAACTTCCTGCGGATATTTGTAGAGGCTGACCCGCCGCTGGCTATGCTCCTTTCTGCGATATTGAAAGGCGGGGAAGTGCTAAATCCCAAAATACAATCATTTGCCAGGCGGGTACTTTTAGCACTGCCAGATTCAAATCAATCGATTGTGTCTGGTGACAATCCGGAATTGGTAGAGCCGTTGAGTGAGCGTGAATTAGAAATCCTCGCCTTAATCGCCGCCGGGCTGACCAATAAAGAAATTGGTAGCCGCTTGTACTTGACAGAGCGCACCGTGAAGTGGCACGCGAGCAACCTGTACAGAAAAATGGGCGTCGAGAACCGTACTGCCGCACTCAAAAGAGCCCGAGAACTAAAATTATTGAAGGACTGATACTGTACTATCTACTGTCCTTTCGTACAGTTACAACTGTACCTGATGTGATTATACTCTCTTTCGTCAAATAAAATAATCTGCATCACGAAAGAGAGGAATTCATGAAAAAACAAGCTGGTCTTCCGCGCGATCCCCGTAATCGCTATCGCTTTAAAAACCCTACTTTTGACTTCTTCTTCCAATGGCTGACGGGAACGCAAACAAACAACGGCGCCGAATTGGGCGAATCCATGTACATCGCCTCACAGATCAAAGATGGCGACCCTGAAAGCTGGTATCGCGAATTCATGGCAATGGGTGAGCGGGTGGAAGAGCGTGCCAAAGCGTCTCTGGCTAATGGTCATATTATTAGTGCCCGAGAAAGCTATCTCCGCTGTTACGTCTATTACCGGGGTGCGGCAGCTTTTCTCAACCCACGCAGCGACATACGTTATCGTCAGGCTTACGGGAAAGGTCGGGACTGCTTCCGCAAGGGCAACCAACTGCTCGATTTACCCATGGAAGAAGTGTACGTTCCCTTTGAAGGGAAAATGCTTCCTGGTTACTTTGCGCGGGTGGATGGCAACAGGAACACAAAGCGCAGAACGCTCTTTATGATCGGCGGTGGAGATACTTTCGTTGAAGACCTTTACTACTACATTGTCCCGGCAGCATTACGACGCAACTACAATGTCTTGTGTGTAGATCTGCCTGGCCAGGGCAGTCTGCCCTGGGAAGGTCTTTACTGGAGGGCTGATATGGAAACGCCTGTGAAGGCTGTGGTCGATTACGCCCTGGCACACTTCCCTGAAATTGATCCTGACCGTATGGCGATCTATGGCATCAGCGGCGGAGGCTATATTGTGCCGCGTGCTGTTACCCGAGAAAAGCGTTTCAAAGCCTGTGTTGCCTGCTCGGTGATCCTCAACTTTTCGCAAGTCTGGGATTCACGCATTGGCTCAGTGGAGGATGCACTTCTGTTTAGGATTTGGCGTAAACTCCAACCCAGACGTTTTGATTCGATCCTCAATATCCTGGCTACATATGAATGGCGGTGGGGTGCTGCTACCATAAATGAACTGGTTGCGAAAACACAAGATCATGTGGTTGATCCTGCACAGATTACCTGTGCCACACTCAATCTGGTTGCTGAACAGGAATACAACGGATTTGGCGCGGGCCGCAGGTGGGCTGAAGAATGCTTGGCTAAAATTACGCACTCGCGAAAAGAATTGATCGTCGCGCCGCGCAATGAAGGCGGTGATTCCCATGGCGTTGGTACGAATCTGAGCCTGATGAGCCAAATTGTATTTGACTGGTTAGATGACACACTTGGTTAACCCGATGGCAGCCAATACTTAACAGATTAAGGTGGCTGAAAACTTATCACAAAGCTGGTCAGCCTGGTTTGATGGAATGACCATCAGCGGTGACGCCTGTGGTGGCAGCCTGTTGACAGGTGAAGTTCGCGATCAGGCTGACCTGTTCGGAATACTGCTTATAGTCCGCGACCTTGGGTTGACTCTGGTAAATGTGATTCGGGTGGATAGAAACCCAAAAGTGGTCAAATGAAGGGTAATCAGGATCGAATCCAGGAGGGATCATCCAAGAAGTCGATCTGTTTCTACTTGATTTTTCAAGTTTAGAAAGAAAGTAAAGAGATAATCTCCTTGAGACACACTGTAATTCAGCCGAATATGAGATCGTCACGAACCAATCGAATTTCGCTAAGCCGTAAGCTGTAATTAATTTATCGTTCGGCGCAATGCAAAGATGAATGTATTGGAAGCACTGGTACCGCGTGGTATCGTTTTGCCGTTTACAAACACTTCGAGGTTCTTTTGGTTAGAGAAGGAGATAAATAATTTTTCGGGAATAGGAAAAGAGATGTTAAAGGCGGTCAAATTACGAATCTGACAACTGAAGAAGTCTCAGATAACAATAATGTTTCAATGCCGTCTGAAGGTTCCAATCTGGGACCAAACAATATCAATATGAGTGTCGAGGTTAGAGAATACCGACCCTGGAGGTTGAAAGATATCATAAATCATTTAGACTAAAGTCCTGTCACAACAAATAAACCAACTCCCAAAAATGGAAATACCAAAAGGTTTTTTTATTCGTAGTAGTGAATGATATTTATTATTTCATGAATTTCCATGGGGAGGTTTCACAATTCCCTCAATGGATATGGGAACAAAAAAAAAACGATTGCTTATAATACTAATTACGATTATAATAATTGTGATTAGTATAAAACAAACTGTCTTCTCTTGGAGGGAACCATGTTCATTGACCGAAAAACCGAGCTTGATTTATTGGACCAACACTACCGATCCAATCAAGCAGAACTCTTTGTCTTATATGGCCGCCGTCGGGTCGGAAAAACGGAACTGCTGCGTGCGTTTTGCACAAACAAACCACATATCTTTTTTATTGCTACATTAAGTAGTGATTCAGAACAATTAGCCACATTTTCTCAACAGGTGTATGGTTTCACCCACACAGATGTTCCCTCAGGATTTACCTTCCCTTCCTGGGAAGCAGCATTGCGGGCGCTTGGCGAACTCCCCATGCAACCCAAACCGATCATCGTTCTAGATGAATTCACTTATTTGATCAGCGGCAACAAAGCCATTCCATCCATTCTGCAAAAAGTGTGGGATGAAACGCTCAAAAACACTCGGATCATGCTGGTGTTGTGTGGTTCATATATCGGCATGATGGAAACAGAAGTGCTCGGTTATCAGGCTCCTCTGTATGGACGGAGAACAGCCAGCACGCTCCTGAGGCCCATGGACCTGGCTTCCTCTGCGCTGTTTTTTCCAGGCTATTCTGCCGAGGAAAAATTCATCACCTGGGCAGTTGTTGGCGGAATGCCGTATTATCTGCGCACGTTCCAGGGCAGCCAGGATGTTTTTTCCAATATCCGGCAGCATATTTTGGATGCCCAAAGCGGCACGTTATTCAACGAACCGCGTTTACTTCTCATGGAGGAGTTGAGAGAGCCGCGCAATTATTTTTCCATTTTGAGGGCAATCGCACAAGGCCGAACGCGTTTGAACGAGATTGCCCAAGGCGCTGGTATAGGGGATGTGACTACTGTTGCTCGCTATCTAGACATTCTGCAGCAAATGAGGTTGATCACCCGGCGTGTGCCAGCTACCGAAACGCAACCGGAAAAGAGTAAAAAGGGCATTTACCAGATTGACGACCATTTCCTGCGGTTTTGGTTTCGCTATGTTCACCCTAATCAAAGCAGTCTTGATCTTGGGTTGGCGGATGGGATTCTCCAGCAGCGGATCAAACCGGATTTGGATCATTTTGTCGCCACTGCATTTGAAGAAGCAGCGATCACGTTCACCGGGCGTCTGGCACAGGCAGGCGAACTGGACTTTGTCCCTGAGCGGATTGGGGGATGGTGGAATCGGGATGCGGAGATTGATGTTCTTGCAATCAACCTTTCCGAGAAGATTGCTTTCGTGGGTGAGTGTAAATGGACCGTTCATCCGGTTGGTGCCAATGTTTTAGATGATCTCAAGCAAAAAGCGGAAGTCTTGATGAAAGACCATGATATTAAGAAAGTCCAATTCGCCCTTTTCTCTCGTAACGGCTTTACTGCTGATATAGAAGCCAAATCTAAGAATGGAGAAATACGCTTGTTTTCGGTTGAATCAATTGTGAACCGTATTTGACTTATTAAACGTTGTCCCCCTAGGATAAGCCCTTTTCGCTTGCTATACTCAATCTAATCTAACAACTTAATAATTTATTCTTTCAATCGTTAGCCGGATTCTACCTGCTGGATGCGCACGTCAAAGGCGCGTAAGCATGAGTGTCTGGCTTTTTATTTTTAAAACTTACCTGGAGGATCGATGACGATATTAATTCCAGTGGTTGGGCTATTGTCCACTACTTTGGTGCTCTTACTGTGGTATCCAAAGCAAATCAAAACGGGCAGATTATCCGCTTTATATACAATTGATTCGGCCCGAACCCTATCCAGCCTCGATCAAAAATCGCTGGAGTATAAACTTTTGGCCTCCGGTCTGAATATCAAACCTGTTACCTTCCGCCTACTGCGTATCGCTGCTGGTGTTTGCGGCATGGTCATTGCTTGGTTGTTCCTTCCCGGTCTGCCGGCAATTGTCATTGGTGGAATCCTAATTTACATTCCTGGCGCATGGTTGGATGACCGAGTGAAAAGTCGTGGCCGGAATATTGACCAGCTGCTTCCTATTGCTATTGGTCGGACAGCTGCTGGTCTACTCGCGGGTGGATCTGTGCCCGATATTTTACAACAAGTCGGCGAGTCCCTGGAGATGGAAAAAACCAATCCACTCACCCCAGAGTTTATTTTGACTGCTTCAGAAATGCGAATCAAAGACAGGGTGGAAGCGTTGCGAAGTCTGGCATCGCGCAGCCCTTCGGTGTCCCTGGCCAATCTAGCTCAACTGTTGGAAGGATATACCGAAGCAGGTGGACGAGCCTACACCGCGGTCCTCATGGATATCTCAAGTAGGGTTCAGCAAATCCTGATTGCACGGAATCGAGCTCAGGCGAAAGCCGGCGATTCGCTGGTATCAGCAAAAGTCCTGCCAGCTGTATTGATCCTCATTCTGATTTATCTCAGCCAGGATCCGATGGTGCGATCTTCGTTAACCGCCCTCCCTGTCCAAATCGTAATTGGTGGCACGATGGCAGCTATGGTAGGTGGGTACTTTATCATCCGCTCGATGATTATGGAGGCAGTGTAGATGATAGCTCTTATTTACCTCACCGGAATCGCTGTTTTTGCTTTGGTCATCTACCTGACGCTTGAGCTTGCGCCTGCAGCGCCCGCAGGTCGGTTATCTGAGATTCTTACACCAGCGGATGGCGTCATTCTGACCGGGTGGCGAAAATCCTTGTCTCCTCTAGACAAACCAGTATCTAGATGGACGCCAGCTGGATTTTTACGGAAAACAAGGGCAGATCTGTATTGGGCTCATATCGGAGATCGATGGAACGATTGGAATGAAGTGCAATTTACCTCTCTGCGGGTGGCTTTAGCTG